>NZ_OU343031.1 GCF_910593725.1 Candidatus Vallotiella hemipterorum | reverse complement strand
AACACAAAACTTCCACAAGTTTTTATGTAAACTATGCATTGAATTCGTGTAGAACCAGTTAACCTCTTTACTGTTTCAGGCAGTAATCATAAGTTAGCCAAGAAAGGCCTAGTCCTAAAGACTGCAATAAATTAAGAAAAATTTTATGGAAGAATTTATGTTTAAAATATCCCGAATATTATTTCTCTAGTTTAAATATACTACTGCATTCTTAGTAATCTCTGTTTTACCAAGTAGCTCATGTTCCTTATCTAGTATGTCTATCGACTCAACTTTAATAATCTAAAGTAAAAAGCGATTTAGCTTGTTAGCTAACGTGTCCGCTAATCTGTACTAGACAGCTGTAATTAATGTAGTGTTCACTCATATTGTGATTGCTGCGTACCGTTAGTAGGATACACGTAAACAGCGGGGTGTGGTTAACGAACCCGCTTTAGGCGGCGGTGTATTCATAACAATCATCTCTTATTAATATTTCTTAAAGAAACTTAATATTCTTACAAGAGAGGGTATTACGCTGAATTAAAAGTTTTCTCCGGGGTATCCACTAAGTTCTGGAGAAAGTTTTCTATAACGGATTTTCTTTCTGAACACCGGATTACATAGCGTAGTCAAATTACTTTTAGCGACAGCGAATGTATATAATTAAAGCAACGTCGCATTTTATATGCGTATTTATTACCAGACATTTTACTTAGAAAGTATGCTAGTTACAGTAGCTAGTATGTTAGACATAATATATATCCGGCTTTAGAGATCGGTATCTCAGAGTTTGTTGAGATTCTCAGTATACTGTTATTCCTATATTTAGATTATCTTTAAAATATAGATAAGCTATTATAAACGCAGCTTCAAAATTCTAGCAAGGGCTAGTAGTTTAGTTACATCAATCGTAATCAGTTGTATTGACGCTGCCTAGCAGGCGTCGCACAGTTACATATCATAATAGCGAGTTCATCCGACTTATATAATTATTTTAACGCTTTGTAGCAAATCTAGTTTATATACTGACTTTTGTAAAATCCGACAAATGTCAGCCTGTAGCTAGTGCTACACTAGGTACTTTGCACGTAACTTAGTCTTTAGATGTATAATCACTAACATAAAGTAGTAATGCGACATATTATAACGTTAAAATTTATGAAGCCAAGATATTTAAGTTTCGCTAGATGTACAGGAGCGCAGAATCCAAAATTTTTGCTCATGGATATCGCACGCCTTGTTAATTTACAACCATTCTCATTTAGCATTAAGCTAAAATTAGATTTTTAATACGTATAATTGTGTCGCTTCTCAATCTATATTTCGCTAACACGTTTAATTAAATAGGAGCGAAATATAGTTCAGTTATACGCTAGATCTGGAAGGCATAATGAAGTTATCAACTGGCATGGAGTGCTTCTATACACAAGCTATTGCTAATATGCAAGTTTTCTCAGCTGACCCACTTAATATAAGGCTGAGAACGCAATACGCTCTAGCAATAGAACTAGCAGCAGTTTGCTGGACATGTCCTTGGTTTCTAATACCTACTAGAACCGGATGGCTACTAAGCTGATCAAAAATCGTGTTTAACACGGTATATATGCCTGCTAGATTCTCAAACATGTATGGTGGTATTATTGCTATTGCACTGAACTCAAGGTATATTCCGAGTTTTATAGTGCTATCATTCTCATTAAAAAGTGGGCTGATAAGCAAAAAGTTTAAGACAAATATTCGATAGCTGTCTGCGTAGTAAAAAACAATTTAGCCTAGACTTAGATATGATAATTATGTTACATCTCCTAGGAGATTGTTTTCTACTTGTTACTTTATCAATACTAGATGTCATCCGAAAATAACTAGCTCATATTATGTATCTTCAGCCGCTTTAGAGACCTTTCAGTGTTCTTTCTAACAAATTATCGGTAGTGTATATAAATATTTTCAACGCTTTCTATAATACGCTGATAATATCAAACAAGGCTTTAAAGGTAGTCAGCTACGCTACTACTATTTTTTATATTCGCAAGTATGAGAATTTGTTTCAAATTTTAGCTTAAGGCGTATGATGATCAAGACTAGATCAACTAGCTAAATAATATACGTCAGAATATAGCAGAACGGAAAACCTATTTTAATTAATCTAGGGCTAGATAAACTAATATGGCTAGCTTATTCTTTTTTATTTTTCAAGGGTGTGCCCAGGGTTTTCCAAATTATTATCATGCCTTATTCCACTGAATTTGATGTTATCGTGGTTGGCGGCGGACATGCTGGCACCGAAGCTGCGCTTGCTTCTGCCCGAATGGGCTCGAGAACGTTATTATTGACACATAACATCGAGACAATAGGCCAGATGAGCTGTAACCCATCAATCGGTGGTATTGGTAAAGGACACCTAGTTAAAGAAGTTGATGCCTTGGGCGGGGCAATTGCGGCCGCTACTGATGAGGCTGGAATCCAATTCCGTATTCTTAATTCGTCTAAAGGGCCTTCTGTTCAGGCGACTCGCGCACAGGTAGACCGCCTCTTATATAAAGCGGCAATTCGTCGTCGTCTAGAAAACCAACCAAATCTATGGATATTCCAACAATCTGTTGATGACCTAATTATTAAGGGCAACCGTGTTTTAGGTGTCGTAACACAGATTGGAATTCGCCTTTTGTCCCGTGCGGTTATATTAACAACAGGCACGTTCCTAAACGGAAAAATTTATGTAGGTCTAAATAACTATACTGGTGGGCGAGATGGCGATCCAGCATCAGTATCACTTTCTGCACGCTTAAAAGAACTTAAGCTACCGCAAGGGCGATTAAAAACAGGCACACCACCCCGAATTGATGGTAGATCTATAAATTTCTCAAGATTAGAAAAGCAACCCGGTGATCTAGACCCAATCCCAATATTCTCATTTCTAGGTCGAGTAGAGCAGCATCCTCGGCAAGTACCTTGTTGGATGACACATACAAACGCTCAGACGCATGATATTATACGTAGTTGCCTAGATCGCTCACCAATGTACACCGGAGTAATCGAAGGTAAAGCGCCTCGTTATTGCCCGTCAATCGAAGATAAAATTCATCGATTTTCAGATAAAAACTCTCATCAAGTATTTTTAGAGCCGGAAGGACTGACAACAAATGAGTTCTACCCAAATGGCGTCTCGACCAGCTTGCCATTCGATGCACAACTAAACCTAATTCGTTCGATAAAAGGTCTTGAGCATGCCTATCTTCTTCGGCCTGGCTATGCAATTGAATATGATTATTTTGATCCGAGGGCATTAAAAGCATCACTAGAGACAAAAGAAATCGCAGGATTATTCTTTGCAGGACAGATTAATGGAACAACAGGATATGAAGAAGCGGCTGCTCAGGGGTTATTAGCGGGTATTAATGCGGGATGTTTTATACAACAACGAGCTGCATGGGTGCCACGTCGCGATCAGGCATATTTAGGTGTGCTCGTTGACGATCTTGTAACGAGGAGTATTTCCGAACCGTACCGGATGTTCACTAGCCGAGCCGAGTACCGATTAAGCTTACGCGAAGATAACGCAGATATTCGTCTAACAGAAATTGGTCGGGAATTGGGCGTCGTCGATAAGGCTCGGTTCATATTTTTTCTGCGTAAGCGCGATGCTATTTTACAAGAAACAGCCCGTTTAAAATCGATATGGGTAAATCCTAAGACTTTACTAAAAAAAGATGCGATTGCATTGCTGGGTGAGCCTATTAAACATGAATATCGCTTAGCGGACTTGTTACGTCGTCCTGGGGTTAGCTATGACAAGTTAATGGAATTACAGGCTAGCCACTATGCGCCATCTAATGTATTAGTCGACGACCCTAGGATGCTGACACAGATCAAGCATCAGGTCGAAATTGGGATAAAGTATCGGGGCTATATTGAGCGACAAGCAAGCGAAATACAGCGGAATAAAGCATATGAAAATGCACAGCTTCCGGCTGATATAGATTATGCGCAAGTCAGTGGACTATCGTTTGAGGCCCGACAAAAGTTAAATCATTTTCGTCCTGAAACTATAGGCCAAGCGTCACGGATTTCTGGCGTGACGCCTGCTGCTATCTCACTACTAGTGATTTACCTGAAGAAAGATCTTCATTGCTCAACACCACACAAAAGTGCAGCATTGTCAAATGTTCATATCTCCAAATTAGAAAACGTTGATACTATAGCGAATTTTTCCCCTACTCGATCTACTCCGCAATGATCTACACTAGAGATAGTAGAGTTCAGGGTGCACACAAAGATTTCTCAACGCAACGGATAGAGCTTAAGAAATTACTATGGGATGGTGCTGCTAAGCTAGGAGTTTTATTATCAGCAGAACAGATCTCTGGGTTATTAGACTATATCGCTTTGCTATCAAAATGGAATGTAGTTTACAACTTGACGGCGATCTGTAATCCACGTCAAATGGTGATACGACATCTGTTAGATTCGCTGGCGATCGTGCCATATATTGCGGCACGATCGCCAGCGTCATTGCTTGATGTGGGTTCAGGTAATGGTCTACCAGGAATTGTAATCGCGTTTGCCATGCCATGCTGCACTGTAGTAAATAACGATATCGTACAGAAAAAAACTGCATTTCAGCAGCAAGCTAAAGGATTCTTGCGCTTATCTAATTTATCTATAGTGACCGGCCGCGTGGAGCAGTTACATATTGGGACTAATATACTACCTCAATTTGATGCGATCGTATCGCGTGCCTTCTCAGAGTTAGCGAATTTTGTTGCGCTTACTCGACATTTGCTCGCGCCGGGCGGTGTGTTATGGGCTATGAAAGGCGTTTATCCAGATAAGGAGATTACTAAGTTACCAGATGACGTGATAGTGCGCCAAGTTATTCGACTTACCGTTCCATCACTTGATGCTGAGCGACATATTCTTGAAATAGCTATTAAGCCTGAATGTATTGGGTACTAGATAATCAAATTATTGCTTAAAATCCTATAAATCCTAGTAATTCAGTGGCAAAAACATATTACTAATTTATCTTGGTATACAAGAAATTTTTTAACGGCGATATCAAGTTATTAATTGATAACCCATGAAATTGTCTACGATCAATAATATGCGCGCTGTAAGCGGAGGTAAGGTATTACTACGTAGATTATGAGCCTGAAAAATTAAAGATTATATTATTAGCATAATACTACTAATGGTAATATTAACATAGATCGAATGCGATATATAAAGTATACATGTAAAGTATGTCAGCGTGTAAAACAGAGAGCAGTAAAAACCTGAGTTAGGTAACAATGCCATACATGCTAATATATAGGGCTAGAGATCCTCGGCAATTATTGTATAGGAATTGTATCTAAATATATCCGCGGGATGGGACTAAAAAGTATATTAAGCGTTAGGCTCACGCACGTTATAGTAGTACAAATAGTTGTATCATTAACAGCAGCGCTCGCGTGGCGGCCGTTTAAAAATCGCCTGTGGTAATTCTGTGCTGTCCTCGGCGTTAGGTGGGGCAGTATGCTGGGCGAATTAGTTTAAATTATATTAGCAATAGTTTTGTTTCTTTCGACCGCGATGCTGTATCAAAACGTCTGCTGGTTTGCGCTGCTTGTCACCTACCTTTTTACACTGAAAGTAGCGTATTGGCTTACACTAGCGTGGTACTGACTGGTTCAGTACCCGACGAAAAAGATTTTCGATTTATTGGGTTAACACGTCATGGTCGCTAGCGTAAGAACGCATATAGATCCGTCTGAGTATATTCAGCATCACTTGCAAAATTTTGCATCGAAGCATCAAACTTCGATCATTGATTTCTCGATTCTTAATATCGATACACTTTTCTGGTCCATTTCGATGGGTCTAGTTACGATCGTGATATTAGCTTTCGCTGCTTACACCGTGACACCAGGTATTCCGAGTCGTTTCCAGTGCGCAATTGAAATGTTGGTCGAGATGGTTGAAAACCAGTCTAAGGCTATTGTTCATGGTAATCGACACTTTATCGCGCCATTAGCTCTGACCCTATTCCTCTGGGTTACACTAATGAATTCTCTAGACTTTATTCCGGTTGATCTGCCTGGAAGTGTTATCGCATGGATTGGGTTATCAAATATAATTCCGCATCATCGGCTTGTGCCAACCGCCGACCTAAATGGCACATTAGGTATCGCGCTTGGTGTACTTATTTTGATGTTGTACTACAACGTCAAGATAAAAGGGCTTAAGGGCTTTATGCGCGAGATAGTATCGGCTCCATTTGGTTCAAACCCGTTTCTTTGGGTGCCAAATATATTAATTAATATAATTGAGTTTCTTGCGAAAACTATTTCGCTTGGCATGCGGCTATTCGGGAATATGTATGCGGGCGAACTTCTATTCCTACTAATTGCGTTGCTAGGTAGCATATGGAGCTTTGGTGCGGATACAACAGTGCTTGGCTTTATCGGTCACGTACTTGCTGGTAGCGTATGGGCAATCTTCCATATCCTGATCGTGTTGTTACAGGCCTTTATTTTCATGATGTTAACACTAGTCTACCTTGGCCAGGCACATGAGTCTCATTAGGCTCCCACGGGCCTAAAAAAGTTTGGATTTCAAGTTCTTAAGTCTTTTAAAAAGGAGTGATTATGCAAGCTTGCATCGGTAATATCCAGGGTATGACTGCTATTGCTATAGGCATTATTATCGGTTTAGGTGCAATCGGTGCCTGTCTTGGTATCGCATTGATGGGTGGAAAATATATTGAAGCATGCGCGCGCCAGCCAGAATTAATAAATCCGTTGCAAACTAAAATGTTTCTACTTGCAGGTCTTATCGACGCAGCGTTTCTGATTGGTGTCGGTGTGGCCATGCTATTTGCATTTGCGAACCCATTGCTATCCCAGCTCGCTGGATAAAGTTTTTAAGCATGCACCGCGCGCTGCGCTTCGTATAAAAAATAGGTAAAATCTTCGCTAGGTATTGCGAAAATGTGCCTATTTTTAATTCTGGGAACGCTATAGTTGTTGAGGAAACGCCGTGAATCTAAACGCAACTTTGATTGCACAAATGATCGTATTCTTGATCCTTGCATGGTTCACGATGAAATTCGTTTGGCCGCCACTAATTAGCACGCTTGATGAACGTTCAAAGAAGATTGCCGACGGGCTTGCTGCTGCTGATAAGAGCAAGGCAGAGTTTGAGGCGGTACATAGGCAGATTGAAGAGGAGTGGATAAGCGTGCGTAATGAAGGGCAGCAACGCATCTCGGAAGCTAAAGAACGCGCCCAGGTCATAGCTGACGAGATTAAGCGTAACGCACAATCTGAGGCGATAGGGATTGTTAGACGAGCGAAGATAGAGGCTGAGCAGCAAGTAATTAAGATACGTGACACATTACGCAGAGATGTTGCTGCATTAGCCGTTAAAGGTGCTGAGCAGATTTTAAGGCGCGAGATCGACGAAAACGCTCATATAGAGCTACTAAACAAGCTAAAAAACGAGCTTTAACTATGACTGAACTAGTAACTATTGCCCGTCCGTATGCTAAAGCTCTATTAGATGTCGCGTCAACTAATCGTACTTCCTGGCTTGCATTAGTGCGAGAGTTATCTCAGGTTGCACATCTTCCAGAAGTTCTCTCAGTTATATCAAGTCCAAAGGTTGGGTGCCAACAAATTGTTGACCTGCTAATTTCAGAATTAACGTCACCGCTAAAGACAGCATCTGCTACGAAAAACTTTGTACGGATGCTCGTAGAAACTCACCGAGTTCAGTTATTACCTGAAATCGCCACCCAGTTTTCTATATTAAATAATGCACAAGAAGGTTTGGCTGATGTAACTATTGAAAGTGCGTTTTCGATCGATGGAGATAGGCTTTCTGAACTTGTCGTAGCGCTTGAGCGTAAGTTCCAGCGCAGGTTAAAACCGATAGTGAAGATTGATCCTAAACTAATTGGCGGCGTTCGAGTAATAGTCGGTGATAAAGTGCATGATACCTCCATCCGTGCACGGCTTTCGGAGATGCAGGCGGCGTTGATTGCATAACCAAATTATGATCTGGCTGCATCAAGCTAAGGTGCCGTGCAACAGCATTAAACATTAGGAGTGATTATGCAAATTAACGCCACTGAAATAAGTGAGCTAATTAAGAATCGGATCCAGGGACTATCGGCTAATGCTGATATCCAAAATCAGGGAACTGTAATATCTGTAGCAGATGGTATTGTCCGAATACACGGTCTATCTAATGTGATGCAAGGTGAAATGCTAGAGTTTTCTAGCAATACCTTTGGCCTAGCACTGAGTCTAGAGAGAGATTTAGTTGGCGCAGTGATTCTCGGTGAATGCGAGCATATTTCCGAGGGAGATACCGTTAAAACAACAGGCCGAATACTCGAGGTGCCGATCGGCCCGGAATTAATTGGACGCGTCGTTGATGCGCTAGGAAATCCGATTGACGGCAGGGGTCCAATCAACGCAAAAAGCACTGATGCGATCGAAAAAATCGCTCCCGGAGTAATCTGGCGTAAGTCAGTATCTGAGCCAGTTCAGACAGGACTAAAGTCTATCGATTCTATGGTGCCGATTGGTCGTGGTCAGAGACAGCTTATTATCGGCGATCGGCAAACTGGAAAGACCGCCCTGGCCCTTGATACGATCATTAATCAAAAGGGTACAAAACTGACATGTATCTATGTTGCGATCGGCCAGAAAGCGTCATCTATCATGAACGTTGTTCGCAAGCTTGAAGAGCATGGGGCAATGGACAATACAATTGTTGTAGCTGCCTCAGCATCCGCTTCTGCAGCGATGCAATTTATTGCGCCATATACCGGTTGTACTATGGGAGAGTACTTTCGTGATCGTGGTCAAGATGCTCTAATTATTTATGATGATTTGACAAAGCAAGCATGGGCGTATCGTCAGATCTCACTTCTTCTGCGTCGTCCGCCGGGCCGAGAAGCATATCCGGGCGATGTATTCTATTTACATTCTCGTCTGCTTGAGCGGGCAGCGCGCGTGTCAGAAGAATATGTTAAAAAGTTTACCAATGGCGAAATAAAGCATAAGAGTGGATCACTGACTGCCCTGCCAATCATTGAGACGCAGGCTGGTGACGTGACTGCGTTCGTACCAACTAATGTTATTTCAATTACTGATGGCCAGATCTTCCTGGAAACTGATTTATTTAATGCCGGTATTCGCCCAGCAATTAACGTTGGGATTTCGGTGTCTCGGGTTGGTGGGGCGGCACAAACAAAAGTAATTAAAAAGCTGTCCGGTGGCATCCGTACTAATTTAGCGCAGTATCGTGAGCTTGCGGCATTTGCTCAATTTTCGTCGGATCTAGATGAGGCGACCCGAAAGCAGCTAGAGCGTGGCCGTCGAATTACGGAACTACTTAAGCAGCCGCAGTATCAGCCGATGCGGGTTCATGAACTAGCGGTCGCACTGTTCTCTGTCAATAATGGCTACTTAGATGATCTAGAAGTAAAAAATGTACTGCTTTTTGAAAAGAGCCTAAACGAATTTATAAAGCTTAATCATACCGCAGTGATTAAGCGTATAGAAGAAAAAAAAGATCTAACTAAGGATGATGAGTCTGCGCTGCATGCGGTGATCAAGGACTTTAAGAAGTCTCGCGCTTACTGATCTCAGGAACACGGATAGCATACAGTCTATATTTTACCTTGTAATAATTGGCTATGCTGTTCAGATAGGGAGCAAGCAATGGCTGGAATAAAAGAAATCCGCGGCAAAATCAGCAGCGTGCAGAACACGCGAAAGATCACAAAAGCCATGGAAATGGTAGCCGCATCGAAGATGAGACGAGCGCAGGAACGTATGAAAGCAGCTCGTCCGTATGCCCATAAAGTTCGGGATATTATTGCGCATATAAGCGAGGCCAATCCAGAATATTATCATCCCTTTATGGTGAAGAATACAGGCAAAAGGACAGTAGGTATTATTGCAGTAACTACTGATAAGGGGTTGTGCGGTAGCATGAATACAAACATGTTACGTGCACTAGTGCAGAAGTTTAAAAATTTCTCTACACAAGGCATAAAAACAGAGTCGACCGTAATCGGTAGTAAGGGAATCGCTTTATTAAGCAGCTGTGGCAGTAAGATCCTCTCTCAGGTTACCCAGCTTGGAGATACCCCACACTTAGGGCAGTTGATCGGTGCGATTAAGATACAGCTTGACCGGTATTCTCAGGGCAAATTATTAGCGGTATATATAGCCTATACACGTTTTATTCATACGATGAAGCAGGAGCCGGTAATCGAGCAACTATTGCCATTAACAAATGAACGTTTCGAGAAGAATCTAGATGCAGACGTCCTACCCAAATCGTTGTGGGACTACATCTACGAGCCCGACGCGAAGTTAGTAATTGATGACTTGATGGTCTGCTATGTAGAAACACTTGTATACCAAGCTGTCGTAGAGAACATAGCATCTGAGCAATCAGCTCGTATGGTAGCGATGAGGGCTGCATCTGATAATGCGAATACGGTTATTAACGACCTTCAGCTTGTCTATAATAAGGGCCGTCAGGCGGCGATTACTAAAGAACTATCAGAAATCATCAGCGGTGCAGCGGCAATCTGAGCGTTATGCGGATAAAGCCCTAAACCACGCGCTTGGAAAAATTAAGTATCTAAAGGAAATGCAATGAGTACCAATGCTTTGGTAGAGGGTAGGATAGTACAGTGCATCGGTGCCGTTATTGATGTCGAGTTCCCGAGTACGCAGATACCGAATATTTACGACGCACTAATTCTAGAAGATAGCGATTTAACGCTTGAAGTTCAACAACAACTTGGCGATAGTGTTGTACGCACAATTTGCCTGGGATCATCTGAAGGTTTGCGCCGCGGGCTGATAGTAAAAAATACAGGCCACCCGATTACTGTACCGGTCGGTATACCAACTCTTGGCCGGATTATGGACGTTCTAGGCCGACCGATTGATGAGGCAGGGGATATCTCTCGCGAACACATGCGATCAATTCATCAGAGAGCACCAGCGTTCGACGAACTCTCTCCATCCATGGAGTTACTTGAGACTGGTATTAAAGTAATCGATCTCATGTGCCCCTTTGCTAAGGGCGGAAAAGTCGGGTTATTTGGCGGCGCTGGCGTAGGTAAAACAGTAAACATGATGGAATTAATTAATAATATCGCGAAGAAGCATGGAGGTTACTCTGTATTCGCTGGCGTAGGTGAGCGTACTCGTGAGGGGAATGACTTCTACCATGAAATGAAGGACTCAAATGTTTTAGATAAGGTCGCACTAGTATATGGTCAGATGAATGAACCGCCAGGTAACCGTCTACGCGTAGCGTTGACGGGCCTAACGATGGCCGAGCACTTTCGTGATGAGGGTCGCGATATCCTATTCTTCGTCGATAACATATACCGGTTTACCTTAGCAGGTACAGAAGTATCTGCTCTGTTAGGGCGAATGCCATCCGCAGTAGGTTATCAGCCTACTCTCGCCGAGGAAATGGGAAAGCTGCAAGAGCGCATTACATCTACGACAACTGGTTCTATTACCTCAGTGCAAGCCGTATATGTTCCGGCAGATGACCTTACTGATCCATCACCGGCGACTACGTTCGGTCATCTAGATGCTACCGTTGTATTATCGCGTGATATTGCTTCGCTAGGTATCTATCCAGCGGTTGATCCGCTTGATTCGACGTCACGTCAGATCGATCCTAACGTAATTGGAGAGGAGCATTACAAAATAACGAGAAGCGTTCAGCAAACGCTGCAACGATTTAGGGAGCTGCGCGATATTATTGCAATTCTTGGTATTGATGAGCTATCGCCAGAAGATAAGCTAACAGTAGTGCGTGCTCGTAAGATTCAGCGCTTTCTATCACAGCCGTTTCATGTAGCCGAAGTATTTACAGGATTACCTGGCAAGTATGTACCTCTAAAGGAAACAATCCGAGGATTTAGGATGATCATTAATGGCGAGTGTGATAGTCTGCCAGAGCAAGCATTCTACATGGTAGGCACCATCGACGAAGCTTTTGAGAAAATAAAAGATATATAAGTAGTTTTCTACTGCTAGTGCAGCATATATTTGTACTAATAGAGTTTAGAGCTTGATACTTAACCTTAAATTAATATGGCAACTATTAAAGTAGACGTTGTTAATACAGAGGAAAGTATTTTTTCTGGGTATGCAAGATTTATCTCTCTTCCAGGAGAGTTGGGTGAACTTGGTATTCTACCGGGCCATACGCCACTTATTACGCGTATTCGACCGGGCTCCGTGCATATTGAAGACGAGAATGGCCATGAGCAGTTTGTGTTTGTTTCTGGCGGTATCCTTGAGGTGCAGCCTGGAACGGTAACGGTACTTGCAGACACTGCGATCCGTTGTGCAGAATTAGACGAGGTAAAAGCCGAGCATGCGCGTAAGTGCGCCGAAGAGACTTTGCGAAATACAAACTCAAATATTGAGTATGCTACGGCTCAGGCTGAACTAGCCTATGCTACCGCTAAACTCGCAGCTATTGCTCAACTACGTTGTCGTAGGCAACGCCGTTGAGCAATAGAGTGCAGCAAATTAGAGTATATGCTGATTATAAACTAGGCATGGTATAAATTATTGCGTAGGGTTAATTAAATAACTGCTAAGTTAAAGTTTATTATTTTAATATAAAATATCAAATAACTAATTATAGTATCTAAAATTATAAGCATCATTGCTTTTTAAAAAAACCTAAGTCTATCGATTAGAACATATTTTAATATTCCTTAAAAAATTTCACTGCGTATGCTTCTTATTTTATTTTTATAAAATCACGAAAAGTGCACACCTAATTTCGAAAGTTAATAAAATTAAATAAGAAGAAACTACTAATTCATCTTAGTAAGATTAGATAAATATCTCAGAATAATTCTGATTTATAAATATATATATAAATAATATTTATGGGTAGCATTCTATTTAGTTACTATAATTATTCAGTATTAGCCATACACACATAGTGCTTATCTAATTTTTGTTATTTTAGTTATCCGAGAACCTATTAAAAGTTTTTATACTATTCTTACTAAGAATAGTATTTTAATAAAGTTTTTTCGGATTTTATAGTTATTTTTAATGTGATTAGTAGGTTAACGGTTTTTCAAAATCTTAGTTTTGTTAGTAGGGGTAACGCTGGCCTAGTGTTAGATATAGCTAGTATATGAAAAATAATTTTTCTCCTAAAAATTGGACCGCTCCCTATATTTTTACTAAAAGTTTTTTACTCATGTTATGAAAAAATAAGTATAAATTAATCTAATTAATATGCCTAATGTGATATTACTTACTTAAGTATAAAGTGATCAGCACGTGTTTGGGAACATTATTACGTTAGGCAGTCGCACTATGCGACCGAGATGACACTACAGTCTCCATATTTTATGTAATTCTATGTGCAGTCATTCCAACAATTCCTAATGCAATAGAGTTAAAACTTGAATTCGGATTTAGAAAAGGAGGCATTTATATGCACCATATATAGTTAATTTTAATGTTACTTAGCTAGCAGTACTTATCATTAATAATATGTATGGATATTACTACTTTAATTATTCAGATACGTCGAGAACTAATAAACCTCAACAGTGCCGTGGGCAGTATGCGCCGCTAATTAGATTGTCTATATCAATATAGAGGCTAAATATACCTCTCACTAAAACTTATTAACATGGTATGTTAATTTGACTGTTTGAAAGCTATAGGTAAGCTACCTATATATATTCTTTTTGGATTTTATTGGACCATATATTTTATGTGTAGAACACTAGTATAACGTGTTCATAATTTAAACAAATTTTTAGTTTTTTTAAAAAAGCAACATTACTTATACAATGTTTAATTTTATTAAAAATTGCTTAGCCTAGCTTTTTTGATAGGGATAAAAGTATGCTTTTGCACAAAATTATCAACAGGGTAGCTGTCTAGCATAAATTTTTAGATGAATTTATAGCTAAGTAACAATTCTGCCACTTTTTGTTCTATGATTTTCTATTTCTTATTTTGGGTGATACTTCGCTTTGTCATCTTAGCCCACCATAACGGCTTTTATTAATCTATAATCTATGCAACCGCCTCTTTTTTGTTATGTTAGAGTCGCGCTAGACTGTCCTTATTCAGCACCGTATGATTATCGCTGGGCTCTGCCATTACAGCCACTGCCTGGTATGCTTGTCCAAGTACAATTTGGGCATCGAAAAACAGTAGGACTAATTGTCGAGGTCGTGGATACGACTAACGTGCCACAGAATCGATTGCGAAATATTCAAAATACGTGTATTGATTGTCCTCCGCTAAACAAAGACTGGCTTAAATTAATTACCTTTGCTGCGAACTACTACCATCGTAGTCTAGGGGAGGTAGCATTACCAGCGTTGCCTCGGGCGCTGCGTGATGCCGCTCGTTGGCCTAGGTTATTTACCCAGGAGATATTATATCAGTTAACGGAGGCTGGACGTAATACATTGCTGGGCGCATTGCCGTCTCGAGCTATAGGGGCGCGCCGGCTTGCCCAAGCATTTTTGCAGACAAATACGCTTAGCGCGTTTGATGCCCGAACTCTTTATGCTAAAGCTGCTGTAACACTTGATCAGTGGAGAGAGCGCGGCTGGGTACAGGTAAAATGGCGTAGCGACGTCGAGGCGCTGCGAACAGGCGGTACAACTAATCTAGTCGGTGGGTGTCAGCGCGCTTATATCGCATCACAACTAAACCAATATAAGGGGATAAATAAGGGGGGGGCTAATCTCAATGATGAACAGCGTGCGGCTATCAGGTCCATTAACTCTGCACGTGGCTTTACGACATTTGTATTATATGGGGTAACCGGCAGTGGTAAAACTGAAGTATATCTGCAGGGATTAGTTGATTTATTTATTCGCAGGCCTGATGCACAGGCCCTGGTAATGGTACCGGAGATTAGCCTAACACTACAGTTTGAAGCAGTATTCCGGGAGCATTTTTCTAGTTGGCCGTCTACTGCTTTTGTAACTTTGCACAGTGCTTTAGCAGACGGTAAGCGCGCTAGAAATTGGCTAGCAGCACATACCGGGAGAGCTCGGATTATATTGGGTACGCGCATGGCGGTACTTGCTTCATTGCCACGGCTAGCACTAATTATCGTTGATGAGGAGCATGAACCCGCTTATAAGCAACAAGAAGGACTGTGCTATTCGGCACGAGATCTGGCGGTATGGAGAGCTAAGCAGCTAAACATTCCTGTTGTGCTTGGATCAGCTACGCCATCACTTGAAACATGGTGGCATGCATGTCAGCGCTGCTATATAACATTAGTTTTATCGAGACGAGCGGTAGGGAATGCAATGTTGCCTAAAGTTCGTCTAATAGATATGGAAATAGAAAAACAGGTGGGTCGCTATCGATCTGATGGATTATCGATGTCACTTGTAAAAGCATTAAAAGACTGTTTAGCTCGTGGTGAACAAAGCTTAGTATTTCTAAATCGCCGGGGCTACGCGCCGATTTTAACCTGCGATACTTGCAGCTGGGTTATGGGCTGCTCGCGCTGCAGCACATATTTAGTGCTGCACAAGAGTGAGCAGCGTATGCGATGCCATCACTGTGGGGGGGGGGGTTATATTCCGCAGGCATGCCCAATGTGTAGCAGTGTCAATCTGACAATATTTGGCCCCGGTACGCAGCGTGTCGAAGAGGTGCTCAGTGCTGTCATGCCTAATGCAAGGGTATTGCGTATTGATGCCGATAATACACGGCGAAAAGGCAGTGTACATACCTTATTGTCAGAGGTGCACGCTGGCGATATCGATATTCTGGTTGGTACGCAAATGATCGCGAAGGGACATAATTTTCAACGGATCACCCTCGTTAGTGTGTTAAATGCAGATTCCGCATTGTTTTCGCATGATTTTCGGGCTGGAGAGCGATTATTTTCCCAGTTAATACAGGTCTCAGGACGAGCTGGTCGGGCAGGCGATCATGGAGAGGTATTAATTCAGACTAAGCATACGCAGCATCCGTTATATGCGGCGTTAGTAAGACATGATTATATCGGATTCGCCAAGGCAACGCTAGCCGAGCGACGTGATGCGTATCTGCCTCCCTTCGTTTTTCAGGCTTTACTGCGAGCCGACTCATATAGTTTAGATGATGCGCTACGATTTTTAAAGGAAGCATCTACAATGCTCGATGCAGTACCTGGTGCTGAGTGTGTAACACGCTATGATCCAGTACCTTTACATGTTGTTAAAGTAATGCACGTGCACCGTGCACAGCTGCTACTTGAAAGCATTTCGCGTGTAGCACTACAAAGTGCGCTACGTGCTTGGGTGCCACGGTTACGCACACTTAAAAGTGTGAATTACTGGAATATAGAAGTTGATCCCCTAAATATTTAGATTATATAATAAGATTTTTATCCTTTAATTTCGATAAAGGAAGTCTATTTATGTTCTAAATCTTAACAAATTAAGAATTTTTACTGAAAATTTTAAGTATATTATATCTCTCAATATTTTCTCATTGCTTTGGTATTAGCGTGTCTAGTATCTGATACTACTTACCCAGCAGTTAATGCATCTTTCTACACGACACATGCGATTCTTCTTGCTCCGTCTTATTGCTTTCTAATAGAGAAGTCTTGCCGCTAAAAAATTTAAAAGATTTAGGGTATTAAAAGTAAATGTAGTGCATTTTTAAAGCGATACTGCCGATAAAAATATAGTTACGTATCTAGATTTAGAATTAATATTCTATGTTCTAAGAAGCTTTTAAATCTAAGGTTCTATATTTATGGTGCATACCAAATAGCTAATTAAGTAATTAGTATATTTAGAAAAAATATAGCGAGGTACGTTACCTACTAAGATTAGTTATATATAAAATTGCTGACATCTACTATAGTATCTTTTCCTAAAACTTTGTTAAAATGTTCAGCTAAAATTAAAATCTACGGCTAGAAATTCCCTGTATTAAATAAGTGCTATTCTTAATCTAAGAGATAGTCCTGGCAGCACATCTATCTAAAAATATACAGGTATTTATTGCGTTATATATAAAAGGTTGTTAATAAGTCTAGTTATCTAGCTAAGAGGGCATTACGCTAATATACCTAGTTGAAAGTTCCTCTGATTCCGAGGTTAGGCTATCATGTAGTTATTACTAAATCAGTAAAAAGCTAATTTTAAGAATCTCGATTACTAATAAGCTTATATAAGCGGCATCAGATTTATTATTCTCTAGTATTTTATGTTAAGAAAAGCGCATAAACACTAGAGTAAGTTGCTGATATAGCGAATATAGTCTTATCTGAGAGACTGTTGTAAAATACCTTTTATGCGCTTAATAGTAGTTGCAAAAAGGCTAAACGGGCGAGCCTTAACAGCTACATGATAATGTGCGCGCTATCACGCTATAAATATGGCCCTAATTGTTAGGACGATAAGCAGTTTGTATATGAAGAATTCTGTATCTATGTAGATCCAGATTGGGATGCGTCAGTCTTGGTAGTTAACAAAAACAAACCTTAATAAGTTTTTAGTACAAAGTCTGGGCGTCTCAGGGTTACTGCGCACCTTTTGCCCGCTTTCTTGGGAAGTACTAAATCCTCTAGCTTAATCACAGATTCTGTAACTGATAGACAGTATTCTTTATTAGACTAGAGCTTTTCTTATGTAGAACATCTTGATGCTTAATAGTCGAAGGATAGCTCGACACTATTATTTAGTGCGTCATTACCCAAGTAAGCTGTTGCCAAATTTGCAATAACCTACAAGGAAGCCTGTACCCGAGATTTGTCTTTTATACGTCTCAAGCTATACTTAATTGAGCCGTTAATCGACATTATACATGCGTGTGTAGTAACACATCTTTATCCTGATTACTCAGTAGGGAGATAGGCTAGAAAGTTCTAGCCTAAGAAGAGAAGCGATTTGGCTTTATTGTCGCTGAGTCTATTAGAGACAAGCAAGTCAGTATGCAACTCGCATACTATCATATATCTTGATTTTGCTCCGTTTGGAGGGGATTTCGTACATAGTCCTCCGTATAGCAAATATTTATTCTAGCTACTTTTTCTTTTGTAGCAGAGCTTTCAAGCACGCTAGGCGCTCTTTGGGAGTTATAGGGATTTCATCCGGCATAGATGGTAGCGCATTATCTAGATGCATTTCCTTAATAAAGCGGGATGGTTGGCATACACTCGTTACTTTTGCGCGCTTTCTCTTCTTACAATAGTTAAGGTGTAAGCTGCGCCGTGCTCGTGTGATCGCAACATACATCAAGCGGCGTTCTTCCTCGATTTGTGTGGGCTTAATTAACTTATCATCGGTGCTACCGTAGTGAGGAAGAATGCCTTCCTCGACGCCCACTAAAAATACATGTGAATATTCCAGTCCTTTCGATGCATGGATAGTTGATAAACGTATCGCATCTGGATTTTCATCTTTTCCATCTAGCACCGACATTAATGCAACGATTTGAATTAGTTCAAGTAGATTCTTACCAGAATCGGCTAGTTTATCTGAATTATCAGAGATATATTTATATTGCTCATTATCGTTAGCGTTATTAACGCCTGACCTGTCGGCTTTACTAACAGTAATATTAAGCTTTATAGCATTTAGTTCTGGTTTCGTACCCCTTTTTTTAAGCCACTTTATAAACTCAAGCACATTTACCCACTTAATTTGGGCATGGCGATTGTCAAGGGTATTATACAAGTGCTGTTCATACTGAATAGACTCCATTAAATAATCTAGTAACGACGTTGCTGAATCAGTGATAGCTTGTGCCGCAATACGCTGAATGAAGTCGCAAAATACCCTCATCGGTTCGATTTGACGCTGTGATATCCGTGTCTCAACGCCGCCCATATAGACCGCCTCGAATAATGATACTTTTGCCTGGCTAGCAAACGAACCTAAAATCTGTAGTGTCGTATTGCCTACGCCACGTCGAGGTGTTGTTATCGCACGGATAAAAGCTGGATCATTATCATGATTAGCGATAAGCCTAAGATAGGCGCAGATATCTTTAATTTCTGCTCGATCGAAGAAAGATTGTCCGCCAGAGAGCAGGTATGGGATTCTCTCGCGTCGCAGTACCTGCTCTAAGATCCGAGCCTGAAAATTGCCTCGATAAAGAATCGCATAGTCCCTAAACTGCGCACGCCGTTCAAATTTGTGCGCCGACAAACGGAACGCTACCGATTCTGCCTCATGCTCTTCATCATTACATGGCGTTACAGTAATGGTATCGCCTATGCCATACTCGGACCATAATTTCTTCTCAAACAATTTAGGGTTTTGTGTAATTACACTATTCGCAGCGTTTAAAATATGTACTGTCGAGCGGTAGTTTTGCTCAAGTTTAATAATCCTCAGATGAGGGAAGTCTATCTGCAATTGAGCGAGGTTTTCTAATGTCGCGCCGCGCCAGCTATAAATAGCTTGATCATCGTCTCCTACCACTGTAAATGCTGCGCGTGAGCCGGTAAGCAACTTTAGTAGCTCATACTGGCATATATTCGTATCTTGGTACTCGTCTACTAAAAAGTAGTGAAAACGATTCTGCCATTTTTCGTGTACTAGTTTATTACTTCGAAATAATTTTGTGGGCAATAAAATTAAGTCATCAAAATCTACCGCCTGATACGCATGCAGAGTTGCCACATAATTATGAAACACGGCCGCTGCCTGCATCTCTTCTTTATTTTGTGCGAATACACTAGCCTGTTCTGGCGTAACTGTACTGCTTTTCCATAGCGAGATAATCGACTGTATTCTGCGAATTAGTTCCTGGTCTGTCGTTCTAACCGTCTCCTGAATCAGGGAGAAGCAATCGTCCGCATCCATAATAGAAAACTGTGTCTTTAAGCCAACATGTATTGCCTCCTGCCGCAAGATCTGCATACCAAGAGCATGAAATGTACATATCTGCAGCTGATTAATAGGCACTCTTCGGCCTTCCTTTCCAGATATCGTCAGCTTTTTTCCCTTAAGCAGTTGGCTAGCCCGTTCACGCATTTCGGCTGCCGCCTTATTTGTAAAAGTAAGCGCCACAATGTGATGTGGCTCAAAGCCTTGTGCTTCGATTAGATGAGCTATCTTCTGCGTAATGACGCGAGTTTTACCACTGCCCGCACCAGCAAGAATGAGGCATGGGCCGTCACAGTACATAACCGCAGCACTTTGCGGAGGGTTTAGACCATACATAGGGCGTAGCAGAAAGTGCCGACAAACGCCGACGGGAACCCGAGATGCTAACATGATAGCAGTGCGTCATAGATGACCTAAAAGTAGCTTTTTGTACCTCAAGAGGTGCGCATAGTGCTATCCTATCTGCATGTGATTGCTAAAAGCATTTCGGCTGTTTTATAACTAAGTATTAATACTAAACTATACTAGTTACATACCTATATGGGTCCTTTGTCTTATAGACCTCAGCAGTAGTAAACATGTTGGAGATGTATCAATATTATATACTCATAAGTATTTCAGGCACCTTAGTACAGGTAAAGTTATACGACAGGAAGAAATCTACTTACCTAAAAAAATATAGTTCTTAGAACTAGTACACAGGTAGTTTTATGGCTGTAGTTGAAAGTAACTTAAAATGTTATTTATAAGCATAAATCTGATAATTATAGACATAATGCGATTTTATACTCTTGATCTAAGCTTTATATGCTTACGCATACTATGTTCTTCCTTTAATAATAGATGCGATAGGGTGCAGAAAACAACTAGAAAAAACCTTATATTTATTGCCTCCTAGAAATAGGAATACTTGCTATTAATATAATATTTACATACCCCAATCGATAAGTTTACATGGGTAAATACCCTCATTTATATCATCTACCTACTTAAAAAATTAAGAGGTTAAAGGGTGTATAACAGTATCAATATAAGGTAGCGATAGTCAGGGAGTAACATTCTTATGCATTAGATAGACAATGCGGTTAAAGTATATTATAGTTTATAAACTCTTTAGTATTTATGCATAATGCTATTAAATGCCGAGCGCCCGTAGCTCAATGGATAGAGTACTGCCCTCCGAAGGCAGTGGTTGCTGGTTCAATCCCGGCCGGGCGCACCAAAAACTAATTTTATTAATTAAATTATCCTATTAAAATACCTTATTACAGTAGAACCTCTATTCCAGCTAATAATAAAGTTTTAATTATGAACAGTAGATTTATAGCTGAAAGCATATTTATATTATTAATATCTACTTTTTAATAAATTACCAACAGTCTCATAAAAGATAAGTCTTTATTAGCTCCTATTTATAAGTCTTATTAAGCATTCATATAATGCCGGCTGTTCTTGTGTAGGTTACGTGTATTTATTAAGCGCGTGATTTGCAGCTATATATCGCAAATACCAGCTAACCTGGTTATATACCTTAGTTGCACCTGTTAGTTAGTACAACCCTGCTCTACATAAAATAAATCTAGTACTAAATCAACATCAACAATATGCGCTCAACGTATAAGAGTATTAAAGCTGGATAACTGCTAATATTATTTCATGGCGCCTTATTCAGGCAAGATACCCTATATGAAGTGAATACAAAGCATCCAAAAAAATAATTTTAAGCTTAAGATAAACGATATTAATAATATGTTGCATACCAAATAATAGCTAACGCTAGTATTTTACGGACATGGTTTTAGTATGCATAAACATTACCTATCCTTGGATAAGAGATATTTATGCATATTCCTTAAGCAGCATTTTAAGTCGTCTTAAAGAATAAGTTGCTTTTTATATATAAAATTAGTAGTTATAGGTATATATTTATAAGGCGCTATACATGTACTTTGTGTGTAGTAAGCATGCCTTAGTATAGGGGGGGTCTGATAATTAACTACTCTTTTGAGACTTGGCAATATTAGAAGTAAGATGACGCTAAATCGGCAACGTAGTTGTGTAAGCGTTTAAGCAGTTTAGCGATCTAGCAGATAAGCAGAGTATATTTATAAGATATAGTTTTATATTAGGGATTAAATCCAACTCCCCTATCTACTACTAGAGACGTAATATACAGCCCTATTTGGCCCGAATCTAATAAAAATTGGCGTCGTTATTGTATTTACTGATACAGTACGTAGTTTATTTTGTAAGCCATATCTATATCTCATACTCAATACATTGATTAACAGGTACATCTAAATACGATGACTATCAATTACGCTATATGACCTTGATAAAGAGTCATTTAGTGGCAATACCTAATAATTAAAACTCTAATCTTGGTCCTCTTTCTTATAAAGAAAGCAGCAATCAAATACCAGTAGCACTATTTTGTAGTTTAGTTTCTGCTATTTTAGTCTGAAGCTGAGCGATGCATATCGCTCTCTAAGAAAGGCGTAGTGGCTAGGTAGGGAAGGCAGTATACTAATTCAGGAGTTATCGCGGACATGGCATTGCCCGAGCTAATAATATATATTATATAATGGGTTTTAAGTATTTTAGATTTCCCCTTGCCAAGGCTGCTCGGCGAAAGCTCTATCCAGTTGTAAGATACTGGATACTTTACTATTACCCTATAGTCATGGGGTATACGAGTCTTCTTAACGAGTTCATCCGCCAGAGCTACCATCAATCAACAAAAGCTTTTTCAATAACATAGTGGCCTGGGGCTGAATTACTACCTTCAGCAAAACCAAGGCTATCAAGCAGTTGCCGTGTTTTATGTAGCATATGTGGACTTCCACATAACATAACTCGGCTATTCTCATTGGAGAATGGTGGCATACCAAGCAATGAAAATAATCTACCTGTTTCGATTAATTCTGTGATGCGGCCACAGTTCTGGAATGGCTCACGCGTCACGGTTGGGAAATATATTAGTTTCTCTCGGATCATTTCTCCTATGTGCTCGTGCATCGGCAAGTGTAGAGTAATGTACTCTTTGTATGCGAGCTCATTAATAAACCGGCAAGTATGCGTGAGCACGATTTTCTCGTAACGATCATAGATATCTGAATCCTTGATAATCGATAAAAACGGAGCCAGACCGGTTCCAGTAGACAATAGCCATAGCATTCTACCTGGTAGGAGGTTATCGACCACTAACGTGCCAGTTGATTTTTTACCGACGTAGACTTTATTACCCACTTTCAAATGCTGTAGCCTAGAAGTAAGTGGACCATCTTGCACTTTAACGCTTAGGAATTCAAGGTGCTCCTCATAGTTTGCGCTTACAAGACTATATGCGCGCAGCAGCAGTTTACCATCCACCTCTAAGCCGATCATCGTGAATTGACCATTATCGAAACGAAAGCCTGGATCGCGCGTGCAAGTAAAGCTGAAAAGCTTATCAGTCCAATGATGTACGCTGAGAATAGTTTGTTGGGTTAAAGTGCTCATGCTGTTTCAACAGGATTAGTGATCGTTAAAAGCGGATCAATGACAGAGCCTAGCTCCTAGAAATTAGGTAACGTATTATTTACTATACCTCATAAAATATCTCCGATATAAACATCTAGCATAGCTACAGTCGTGCGTTAGCTACACGTAAATAACGTAACCCCCCTAAATCGGCCCTGGCGTAATGTGCATAGATAGTCCTCGAAAATTTAGCGGCTAGTTATCAACTAGCAGAACATATACGGGCTAGCCTCACAAGTTACAATGTATGCGAGCGGTCGCCACTCTTGAAAGCGCCAAGTCTACCGTCAAAGCCTCGGCAAAGTGCAATTACCTTAAATAACTCACCCATCTCAGCCTCGGATAGCAGCTTTTGTACCATATTGGCCTCGGGCAAAAAGCAGGCCGAGTTAGTTGGATCTAGTTTCATCAGTAAGTCTGTGATACCTGCATTTATCAAGAAGTGCGCCTGCGACGTGTATCCGAGCAAATGTGCGCCTGCACTACGAGCTGCCTGTTCAATGGCGCTGAACTGTACGTGTGCGGTAATATCTTGTAAGCCCGGGTAGAGAAATGGATCATCGTGAGCATGATGTCGATAGTGGCACATCAGTGTGCCCTCCGTACGCTGCGGATGGTAATACTCAGCCGCCGGAAAACCATAGTCGATAAACAACACAACGCCGCAACCGAGCACCGAGCACACCGTGTGTACGAATGCAGCTGCCGCTTCATGTGTCTCAGTCACGTAGTCGTGCACGCCAGGGACATGCGCAAGTATAGCTGGCGAGGTGATAGCGGTCAGCGGTCGATCAGAGAATGCAAATCGATCCGTGTCTGTCATAGCGACGCCGCGTTCGTACCATAAGTTATTCTGACGTGCAAAAAGACGCACCGGCATTGCATCAAGCACTTCATTTCCGATGATCACACCATCTACGCGTCCCGGAATAGTATCGATCCACTGAACGCAGGGGGCAAACTGCTGCGCGGTTTCTTCAATACATGCTCGCTGCTGCTTGCGCAACTCTCCAGACAACTCTACGATGGTGTAGCTCGAGCATCTAGCACCAAGCTCATCTAGAGTGCGCAGTAAGCCGGAAGCAAATCTACCTGTTCCAGCCCCAAATTCGACTACATGGCGAGTGCCAGTGGCATAAAATATCTCGGCCACTGGTTTGGCAAAGGCCTGAGCAAACAGCAATGTGAGTTCCGGGGCGGTAATAAAGTCACTACCGTCGTCTGGACTACGACCAAACTTAACCGTGCCACTGCTATAGTACCCAAGACCGGGCGTATAGAGAGCAAGCTCCATATATCTATCGAATGGTAACCAACCTCCGGCTGAAGCGATTTTTTGGGTTATATGCTGCGCTAGCGCATACAAGTGCGCAATCGCAGCATCGTTAGGAATAGGTAAGCTATCTCTCTGTATTATATTGGTTTTCATCCCGGTATCGTAAATTAGCAATCTATCGTGCGCATAAGTATCCGACTCCATAATGCACAGTATTCATTGTCGCTCTGCATAGAGCGTGTCCCCGTTAAGGGCGGGTGCGGTGTGGTGCTTAGTTTAGGTATTATTACCGCATGCGGGCTCATGAAATGGGACTATACGCACTAAATAGAACATTACTCGAGCCGGTGATAAGCCTTATCGTTAGGAAAGGGCTGTATAAAATAATTTGCACAATTATCATATTCGCTCCTGTAAGCCTTATTTCTAAGTAGGCTTAGGGTACCGGCTTTACATCCAAGAACCGTGCTAGTTGAAATCGGACTCACCAGGTACTCCGGTAGTTGACCTAATAAAGGTTTTGTCGAAACACAGTGGCGTGTGTTACTTAATCGATCTAGCTAATGCAATTGATGTGGTGTGTACTACTATAAAAGATATGCGACACGTGCGACATTACTGATCGATGGCAGTTACTTCATACTGCTAGTGCGACCTATAATGTTTATATAAGTAGTTTGACTATAATACCTGAACATACGATGGAAATAGTATGCTACCTAAACGTTACCCTATTTTTACATGGACTACTTTATGCTCTCTGAGATTTCTCATCCAAGACTAATAAACTGTCGACGATTATTCTTACGAAACTACGAGATCTATATCAATATCGGCGTGCATGATTGTGAGAAATACGCTGAACAGCGTGTCATTATTAATATTGATCTGTTTATACCGCTGGCCGAGTCGACGCCGCGTACAGATAAGTTAGTTGAAGTTGTTGACTATGATTTTATGCGTTCGACAATTGCACAACGAGTCTCTCGGGGGCATCTTAATTTGCAAGAAACGTTATGTGATGACATTGCTGAGGTTATGCTATCGCATCAGAATGTCAGAGCGGTTCGGGTATCGACAGAAAAGCCAGACGTCTACCCAGACTGCGATTCGGTAGGCGTCGAAATTCTCCGTATGAAGGAGGTCTTGATGTAAATGTATCTAGAAATCCCGAGCCCGCTGTAAGTAAAACTATTGTTCTAAATAGAATAATCGAAGTGCATAAGCAGAGTACTAGCACTTATCTAATAGATAAGATAGATATACGTTTCTATATATCCTACTGTAGGAAGATGCTACTTAAGCCGTATACTGAATTTTGGTAAAGAGTCTACATTAAAATTAAATTAAGATACGTACAGTACATCTATATTTTGATGCCGAAAGGTAGAGCGATGCTCTAGAATTTTTAGCGTAGTACTCTATGTAGTATAAGGTACTGCGAGTAAGTTTAGATGACCAAGATTATGGTCCATTATATGGATAGAGCCCTACAAGTTGTCCTGCTAAATATATTCTACAGTTGCAATACTAAAGGTGTACTGCTTAAACTACGGTGTGATAGTAGCTAGCACACCGTAGTTTAGTTATCTATCTATAATCAGATATGGTCCGTGGAGGTATGCGTAATTTTCTAAATTTTAGATTGCTCTATAAAATCTGCACGGTAGTTAGTACGAACCTGAAATCTGCTTAGATAAAGAGCTTACTCTAGGATAAAAATAAGAGTTACCCCTAAAAATTAGGCATATATCAAGCACTTTAGCGAAGTTGTATTATCCACACTTAATAAATAATTTATTATTATTTTTCCATTGGCGAATAACATGCTATAGATATGATAGATCCATGGGTGATTGTGCGTTCCACGCTATACTGCATTCCACCCTGGTAGCAGCGCCTTGCAGTTCTGGAATTTCACAAGCTATAGAAGAGCTATATTACTGGCCTGCCCGAGTGTTAGTTTCGCTATGGAATGCAGTAATCCCGATTCACAAATTATCTATATTTTAAATATCCCCGGATATTGATGCAGTGAATATTATCATTCTTGCAGCCGGCATAGGTAAGCGCATGAACTCGGCGCGCCCGAAAGTACTACACCCACTAGCTGGCCGGCCAATGCTATCTCATGTTATCGCTACAGCCCGTGCACTAGCGACGAGTCGAATCATCGTGGTAGTCGGGCATGGCGCCGATGCCGTATGTACGGCTATCGGCGCGCCAGATATCAAATTTGTAATGCAAACTGAGCAACAGGGTACTGGCCATGCAGTTCAACAGGCATTACCATTTATTGACCCAACATTGCCCACACTAGTATTATGTGGCGATGTGCCCCTCACGCGAGCTTCGACGCTTCGACGGCTGTTTGAAGTAGCGGCTAATGATCACTATGGGGTCCTGACTGTCACGCTAGATAACCCATGCGGTTATGGTCGCATTGTACGTGATTGCACTGGACGCATCGTGAGGATCATTGAGCAAAAAGATGCTAACTCATGGCAACAAGAAATTTGTGAGATTAATACTGGTATCGCTATCTTGCCTAGCTGGCGGCTTGAGTCTTGGCTTGGCTCGTTAAAAAACGATAATATTCAGCGCGAGTTCTACTTAACCGACGTCGTCGAGCTGGCAATACATGATGGCGTTGAGGTTATCGGTGTGCAGCCGGATGATATCTGGGAAGCGCTCGGCGTGAACAACAGACGCCAGTTGGCTGACTTAGAGCGCATTTACCAGCGTAACGAGGCGCTGCGTCTGCTAGACGCTGGCGTTACATTAGTTGATCCGTCGCGTATTGATGTACGCGGTACTTTAGAGTGTGGATCCGAGGTGTTAATCGATGTCAACTGTGTGTTTGAGGGACGCGTTGTACTGGGTAACTGCGTTATTATCGAGCCAAACTGCATAATCCGAGAAACGACTATTGGTTCGGGCGTACGGGTGAACGCGTTCACGTATGTAGACGGAGCTTGCTTAGGCGAGAATGTTGTATTAGGCCCATATACACGGCTACGTTCTGGAACTATTCTATCCAGAAATGTTCATGTGGGAAACTTCGTTGAGGTTAAGAATTCCGTGCTCGGGCATTGCGCGAAGGCTAACCATTTGAGCTATATAGGCGATGCCGACATCGGGGCGCGCGTGAACATTGGTGCCGGAACAATTACCTGTAACTATGATGGGATAAATAAACATCGAACTGTTATATGCGATGACGTATTTGTAGGCTCTGATACCCAGCTTGTTGCACCAGTTATTGTAGGCCCAGGTGCGACGCTCGCAGCGGGTACAACCGTTTGGCATAATGTGCCCGCTAGGGCGCTAGTATTAAATGAGAAAACACAGGTCGCAAAACCAGAGTATACGCGACCAGCTAAAAAAAGTCTTAAATAGACGCTGTTCGATAAGCCAGTAGAACTGGGAACTCCTATTTTCAGGGATAAATATCATGTGTGGCATTGTTGGTGCGGTAGCGCAACGTAATATTGTCCCAGTTCTTGTTCAGGGGTTACGACGCCTAGAATACCGTGGCTACGATTCGTGTGGTGTAGCCGTCATCGTCGATGGAGTCGCTCGGTGCGCTCGCAGCGTATCGCGCGTGGCGGACCTTGAACAGAAGATTCTCGACTCGCAACTGCTGGGAGAAACAGGTATTGCACATACGCGTTGGGCAACGCACGGAGCACCAGTCACGCATAACGCGCATCCGATTTTTTCACATGAAACGATTGCGCTAGTTCACAACGGGATTATTGAAAATCATGAAATCCTCCGGGAAGGCCTGTGCGAGAACGGTTATAAATTTGTAACGCAGACTGATAGCGAGGTTATTGCCCACCTAATTTACAGTGTATATAAAAATGATTTATTTGCTGCTGTGCGCGCAGCGGTAAAGCAGCTTCATGGGGCTTACGCGATTGCGGTTTTTTCAACAGATCAGCCGCATCTGGTATGCTGTGCTCGCGGAGGATCGCCGCTGGTAGTTGGGCTGGGTAAAAGCGAAAATTTCCTGGCCTCAGATGCTCTCGCCCTAGCGGGTAGCACTAATCGCCTTATCTTCCTCAAGGAAGGCGATGTAGTTGAATTAACGCTTGATAGAGTTCGGATCGCGGATTGTAACGGGGACCTTGTGCAGCGGCAAGTACATACCGTTAATACTTATAGTAGCGCGGTAGAACTTGGGCCATACCAGCACTTTATGCACAAAGAGATCTTTGAGCAGCCGCGTGCCATTTCGGATACGATTGCGCACATTGACGCATTCGATCCTGAGCTGTTTGGAGCTGGTGCTAGAGATGTATTCAATAAAATTGACAGCCTCCTGATTCTTGCATGCGGCACCAGCTATTACTCTGGCTTGACAGCCAAATACTGGCTGGAATCGATCGCTAAAATTCCTACACAAGTCGAGATCGCAAGTGAGTATCGCTATCGTGACTCTGTACCAAATCATCGGTCACTGGTTGTAGTAATTTCCCAGTCTGGTGAAACGGCGGACACGCTTGCTGGACTTAAGCATGCGAATGAGCTCGGACACTTGCATACGATGGCGATTTGCAATGTGGAAGGCAGCGCTATAGTTCGGCTCACTGCACTACGTTTTCTAACGCACGCCGGTACTGAAATCGGCGTTGCTTCGACAAAAGCATTCACTACGCAACTCGTCGCTCTGTTTGTGCTTTCAGTAACATTGGAATGGTTGCGAGGTCATGCGGATTCAAGTCTTCTGGCACAGCATTTAAAACAGTTACGACACCTACCGGCGGCGCTTAATAGCGTGCTCTCGCTTGAGCCGCAGATCATCGCATGGGCAGAAGAATTTTCTAGTAAAGAAAATGTGCTGTTTCTTGGAAGAGGCATGCATTACCCGATTGCACTAGAAGGCGCATTAAAGCTGAAGGAAACCTCATATATTCACGCTGAGGCATATCCAGCCGGCGAGTTGAAGCATGGGCCACTCGCGCTGGTGACTGAAGCAATGCCAGTAGTTACTGTTGCACCTAATGATATGCTTCTTGAAAAACTGAAGTCCAATATTCAGGAAGTCCGTGCACGGGGTGGCCAACTATATGTATTTGCTGATGCGGATACACGAATTGTTAACGATGAAGGCCTGCATGTGATTAGAATGCCAGAACATTATGGGCTGCTCTCACCGATCTTGCATGTAGTGCCATTACAATTGCTCGCGTATCATACTGCTTGCGCGCGCGGTACTGATGTAGATAAGCCGAGGAATCTCGCTAAGTCGGTGACGGTAGAGTGATTGATTAAATATCCTCGACAGCCACCCCTCATATCGCTTATTGAGCAATACGGTAGAAGCAAAATTAATACATACCCCAGAGTTCTCGAGGCGACTTCAGGTTTAGCTTTAGATTTTCAATCTATAATTGAGAGTTACTGCTATCTTCTACTTTTTACCATAGACGTGATATTTGCCTTATGCGCATTATATTACCTACATGAATAAATAGGCAAAATCTCGTCTTCTCAAATACTTAAAGTTTAAATCTACATATTAGTAAAGTAAGTTTTCCCTTGTTTTCTATTAGTGCTAATTCCAAGGTATTAATTGCTGCTTTAAGCAGGGCGCTTATTGAGCTAGATATCGCGCTGAACTCTTCTATAAGAACTAATATTTTAACTGCTAGTAGCTCATATAGTTTTTGAAACTAGAGTTATAAACTTATATGTTCAATTATATAAAATAAAGAGATATTAAATCTTATAGCTGTCTAAGATTTAGAGATTACACTAACGTTATATAGGTTAGTAGCAATTAAGGAAAATTGATACTGAATAATGTAATGCACCGTAACAAAGTCAATATAGTTTGGCTATACCAGCATAATAGCGCTGCTCAGTAGAAGGTGTTTTCCATAAGCGCGCTCGTGATGTTGCGAGATTATCCGATCTACTAATTTACGCTGATAGCAAGTTCATGTACTCTATAAGGCAGTATCTGATGCACTTTTTCACGGTTATAGAGTGGCACGATCGCGATGATTTACCCCCATCATTCCTGATGCCAAGTAGGTTAATACAATGAGCGATATTATTAGCTTATACATTACCATGCATCATCCGGGTTTTGAGCGAACGGAATAGTATAACCTGCAAACATGATTTGCCGGCGCAGTATTTAGTTCAGTAAGAACGTAGGTGTATTACGACTGAATAGAAGGTGCCGACGATTGGCCTGAGTGCCATAATCATCGTTAGGCCGAATAAAAAACCTTGATGTCTGGTAGGTATACAAGCCTTGGCGTGAGAATGTAGGGGTGCGGACTTGATAATACGGCACTAAAGTGCTCCCCGTAAGTTACGATCAATTTTGCTGCTATCACTGTATCTGATAATAAAATACGCGGTTTTGCTAAAACCAGCTGGTACAATATCCGGTACAAACGTCGATGAATATATAATACACGTACCGCGATGCGCCTACTCAAGCGCAATTTTTCCGTTGTTTTGGTTTAGCTTAGGTCACTCGTTCGACCCGTCCCATTGCATTCGGAACATTATGCTGGCATCCCAATATAACCACATACTTATTTTTACAACTAGAGATACGGAGTAGCACGACTTAATATCTGGTAGGCAGGGCATGCAACGTTAGAAGCATTAATTAGCTGCCAGCGCCTATTAGGATTTTACGCTGCGCCTTATCAGCGCGAAATACCTTAATATTACATCGCTTTAAAAGGTATTTATTGGTTTTGAACCTAGCCGGACTATCCTATCTATTAACAAAAACTTTTGTTGTTATTCTAAATTTACGTTGTGCTTAAGCACAAAAAATTTATATAGACACGTCGTATATGTGACGCTTTAAAAAGCTATTATCCAGTATATGTTACACCGACTAGTATCAGCTTCTAAGTGAATGTAATGTTACATACATAGCGCCCAGATGTCCTGTAGTATATAGAAATTAGGTACATTATTATGTATAGCACGACATAGCGACCCACTCTATTGGTCTGTATAAGCTAGTATTTCTCCAAAATTGTTAAAAGTTTTAAATAATAGAGTATTATAATATATAGGGAAGATGTGTCTATTGTAAGAATCTTGGGTAGCAGTATATAACAATATAACAAATCTAGGAAGAATTGTTCAATTCACTATGTACGTTTTTAGATGTGTGTGTTGCCTGTCTTAGTTAAGGTGCTTCTTATTACGCTGCGCAGAAGACAAACTATTTATATAGCGCTAACCTAATTCTCATAGACTATTAGATATTTTGTTCTCCGTCTCCCGCTTAGAAGACGCGTAAGTAGTAAATATCTAGTATAAGATAAAGAGGCTTCAACACATAAATATAAAAATAGCTGGATACTCGATGTTACAAGCAAAGTAGCTGCTGAAGCAGGGAGATTGCAAATATAAACTCGTGTTTAAAGTAAACGGTTAGACACGGCCAGCGTAGTATAACTTAACCAGGATGTGACTAGCTAAAGCCGAAAAGCCCGTAATAAGGCCAGCTATTCCTACAAGCTGGGCATGTTTTGATGATCATACTTGAAGGCTTTTTTTACTTCGATGGGTTTTACTGTGGTGGTACAGACATCGCGCCTCCGTGCTCTGCTGACCATTGAGCGGGAGCATGTAGAAACTTCTCAATTTCATCTAGTGTTTTAGTGTCGAAGTACCCCTCATCTTTAGCTACGCGTAGTAAGTCCCACCAAGTCGCTAATGCGTGTAGAGCGACCCCAGCATCCTTAAGAGCCGACACATTTTCTTTAAAGATATTGTAGTGGAATAATACAAAGCAGTGCTCGACGCCCGCATTAGCAGTGCGTAATGCATTAATAAAATTGAGCTTGCTGCGACCGTCGGTCGTTAGATCCTCGACCAGTAAAACCCGCGAACCCTCTAGTAAAACCCCTTCGATCTGCGCATTACGGCCAAAACCTTTTGGCTTCTTGCGAATATATTGCATTGGTAAGCCCATGCGGTCGGCAATCCATGCAGCAAACGGGATGCCAGCAGTTTCTCCGCCCGCTACAGAAGTAATTTTTTCGAATCCAATACGGGTATAAATTTCTGCTTCGGCCATGTCCATCAACGCATTGCGCACGCGTGGATAGGAAATTGGCTTTCTGCAATCGACATAGACTGGGCTAGCCCATCCAGACGTGAGGATATATGGTTTTTTAGCGTTGAAATGAATAGCCTGGATCTCGAGTAGAATTTTAGCGGTCGCATCGGCAATTGTTTGCTGATTTATAATTTTCATTAAGAAATTCCTTAAAATATAGGGTAGTCTGTATAAGATTAAACTTTGCGTACAACCCGCCATTATAAATTAATAAGATACTATATGGCTTAACCGTGCTCTGAGTTACTCAGTAGGAACTAGCTATTTGTCAAGTAGTTATTTAGGATTGCAAATTTTATCTCTACTGTATTTCATTTTATATAAATATACGCTTTACTATAAATAAATCATGATAGAGTAATACTCTTGCCTATCACTACAAATTACTGTAATTAAAAGTTCCTTAAGCTTTCGGCTACTCTCTAAAATAGCGGGTGTTTAATTAGTTGAACTGAATGTCCCCTTGCTTACGCCTCAAGCAGCGTACGTAGTCATTAATGCCCGGAAGCTATACAAGATGCATAAAGCAGGATATCTCAAGGCGGCTAAATTAGTGTCTTCACAACTGGAACGCATAGTAGTGCCGATTAGCCATTGGCTAGCAAGCCAGTAATACCGGGGAAAGGGTGGCTTATATAAGCATAATTCCAGTATAATTATGTTCAAAAAAAAATTTTCAGAATCTAATCTAAGAAAGCTATGTACTTTAAATATTAGTGAGTTAAGCCTATTAGGCTAGAAGCCTAGTTACTATCGTAGGAGAGTGTTAATATTCCGCCATAACGCGACAAACTATTCAAGCTTCTCTGCTAAAGTCGTTTGCTTAAGAAATATACAGCGGAATTTTGATGTACCACGCATCGTGGCATAGTGTCGCCTGACACTAGGATCAGGTAATTTTATACGATTTCTAGACGATGGTAACCGCTAGATTGTCATTCGATTCGCGTTTAAATATAATTTTGTGCATATATAGATATCGGCTGGCTTTCACTACATTCGCCCGGTATACCAGATCGCGATACTTGGACAATCTATCTTGTAGTATTCGGGTTAGCTGATAAGTTGCGTTTTTGTCGAACTATGGGTCGATCCCTATATGAGGCCTTAAATACTACTTATATAAACGTAGTTATACATGTTTTTTTATAAAGCGAAAGCGATATAGTTGATAACTATGCTAGTCTCGACGAGACCTCTAAAATTCTAGAGGTTACATCTTTTTTCCTTAAGGTTCATATTCTCATCTAATATATATGTAAAGTGCTGAGAGGAATAAAAAGGGGCAGGGTGGGAGATAATCCATACTGTTAGCGGATATATGTCCGCTAACAGTATGGATTATCCGAGTGTCACTACTGCGCTGACACGCCAAGAATTATTACTTGGCCCTCCAGAAACGTATAGCTAGCAAGTCACTACTAATTCTGTTTTATATTAATTGTGCTGAGAACCAGTTTAGCTTCAAATAGCTAAGTATATACACCACCTACCCGGTTCTGGGTCCCTATTCGGTTTAAGTTGTGTGTTTTAAAAGGGTCCGTCTTGGCTACTGACCAAGAACTATCTACTATATATATTTATTATAATACTTAGTCGCGGAAGGTTAGAATCCTTGTTCTATTTGAAGTCTTAATCGAGCAGCATAGTATCGAGAATACTAGCTCGCCGGATATCTACTTGATATATATCGGGACTTAGTAGATAGCACTAAGTCCATCTGTTTTATGGCCAGTATTATAGTTAGAAATTATATCAAGATATTTATAGGCATTAATAAGTGATATATAAAATCTTAGCGTTAGTGGCACTATAAATCTATAAACATCATACGTGCACGCAATAGGAGCTCTTGTTTAGTATGGTGGCATCACTGACTGCAGCTGCGGTGTAGCATGAGATGCGTTAATCCGCACGCTCTATGCTGATCGTTCCCATAACGCTATACGGATATAGTCCCCGAACCTCTGTTTTGCACCTTGGCGGTAAGATTATGTTTTGTTGTCATATCTCAGCACGACTGATTTTGTGTCATTCAGGTAAAACTCTAGAGAGAGTAGAATATGAGCTCCGAGAGACTTTCTGAATTAGCGGTATATTATTAATAGATATTAAAGCATTTCGTTCCAGAGTTTTATATTCAATTTTCTTCAAGAACACCTAATAAATAGAAAGATGGTATAGACAGGAGAAGTCTTTATCAAAGATATTGCACTTGGAAGAGGCGTGCTAGCCGGTTTATTAGTTTGAATCTAAAATTCGCTAGTAGGTGGCCCCCTTATATAAGTATCTAAACTTCTTAAACACGAGCAATACTAGGCCCAGTAAGTCTTTTACTAGCGATCGCAGTATTACTGGTCCCAGTCCTATATAGTAAACGATAATCTCACATCTTTAACTCGCCCTGGCTAGGGTATTAAATAGGCATACAATAAATACGACCGTTGACTCGATCCCATTTATTATAATATGCGTTGGCTATAAATCTGTCGCAGCCTACCCGACAAGTTAGAGTGTTTATAGATAATTAACATGCAGCAAGTGTACTGATGCCATGATCATACTAGGCGGTATCGTGTTCTAGCAATCCAGTGCAGCTTAAGTTAGTATAACCGACCAGAGTAGTAAAAGTAATATTATATCTAGACGTCGATTACTATCGCCTATAGTTATAGTAGCTATCAACGGTATGATAACCAACAAATAGCCTATAACGTAAACTTAGAATTAATAATATTCTACAAATTACTAGACAAAAAATAATATATAAAGTTATCATCATAAATGAATATAGTAAAACAGTAAGTAGTTACTAAGACTAAGAAATTTTCTAAAAAGCTCTTGACGTTTCGTAGAATTACACCGAGAATGCTAGTTCTTTGTTGTTAACACAATAAAACGCAAAAAAATCTTTAGCTCAAATAAGTTAAAGCTAATTTAGCGCGATGCTCTTTAAAAAAGTAACAGCCGATAAGTGTGGGTACTTGATGGTCAGGCAAAACTACACTTTACATAAAATATAAAGTGTAAAAAGCAAAGAAAATAATCAAGTCTCATGCAAAATTAAAGTAATTTTTAGAAATTTAAAAATTATCAATATTTTGAGTTGAGCGACAAAGCCTAAAAAGCTAAAATAAGTAACAGGTTTAAACTGAAGAGTTTGATCCTGGCTCAGATTAAACGCTGGCGGCATGCCTTACACATGCAAGTCGAACGGCAACGCAGGCTTCGGCCTGGCGGCGAGTGGCGAACGGGTGAGTAACACATCGGAACGTATCTTAGAGTGGGGGATAGCCCGGCGAAAGCCGAATTAATACCGCATACACTCCAAAGAGGAAAGCGGGGGACCCTATGGGCCTCGCGCTCAAAGAGCGGCCGATGCCAGATTAGCTAGTTGGTAAGGTAAAAGCTTACCAAGGCAACGATCTGTAGCTGGTCTGAGAGGACGGTCAGCCACACTGGGACTGAGACACGGCCCAGACTCCTACGGGAGGCAGCAGTGGGGAATTTTGGACAATGGGGGAAACCCTGATCCAGCAATGCCGCGTGTGTGAAGAAGGCCTTCGGGTTGTAAAGCACTTTTGTTCGGAAAGAAAGCAGTCTAGTTAATACCTAGACTGGATGACGGTACCGGAAGAATAAGCACCGGCTAACTACGTGCCAGCAGCCGCGGTAATACGTAGGGTGCAAGCGTTAATCGGAATTACTGGGCGTAAAGCGTGCGCAGGTGGTTTGCTAAGACCGATGTGAAATCCCCGGGCTCAACCCGGGAACTGCATTGGTGACTGGCAGTCTAGAGTATGGCAGAGGGAGGTAGAATTCCACGTGTAGCAGTGAAATGCGTAGAGATGTGGAGGAATACCAATGGCGAAGGCAGCCTCCTGGGTCAATACTGACGCTCATGCACGAAAGCGTGGGGAGCAAACAGGATTAGATACCCTGGTAGTCCACGCCCTAAACGATGTCAACTAGTTGTTGGGGATTTATTTCCTTAGTAACGTAGCTAACGCGTGAAGTTGACCGCCTGGGGAGTACGGTCGCAAGATTAAAACTCAAAGGAATTGACGGGGACCCGCACAAGCGGTGGATGATGTGGATTAATTCGATGCAACGCGAAAAACCTTACCTACCCTTGACATGGTCGAAACTCTACTGAGAAGTAGAGGTGCTCGAAAGAGAATCGACGCACAGGTGCTGCATGGCTGTCGTCAGCTCGTGTCGTGAGATGTTGGGTTAAGTCCCGCAACGAGCGCAACCCTTGTCCCTAGTTGCTACGCAAGAGCACTTTAGGGAAACTGCCGGTGACAAACCGGAGGAAGGTGGGGATGACGTCAAGTCCTCATGGCCCTTATGGGTAGGGCTTCACACGTCATACAATGGTCGGAACAGAGGGTTGCCAACCCGTGAGGGGGAGCTAATCCCAAAAAACCGATCGTAGTCCGGATTGTAGTCTGCAACTCGACTACATGAAGCTGGAATCGCTAGTAATCGCGGATCAGCATGTCGCGGTGAATACGTTCCCGGGTCTTGTACACACCGCCCGTCACACCATGGGAGTGGGTTTTACCAGAAGTGGCTAGTCTAACCGAAAGGAAGACGGTTACCACGGTAGGATTCATGACTGGGGTGAAGTCGTAACAAGGTAGCCGTATCGGAAGGTGCGGCTGGATCACCTCCTTTCTAGAGCGAAATGTCTGTACTACAAGTACTCACACTTATCGGCTGTAAAGTTACGGGGACAGACAAAGGGTCTGTAGCTCAGTCGGTTCGATTCCGTCTGCCTCCACACTGCTTAATTACTAATATTTAAACCTAAATGTTAGTAATTAAGCAGTGTATAAAAATATTTATACGACTGTAGCGTTCTTTAACAATCTGGAAAAGCAGTCTATCTATTAAATACATCTTAAAATAGATGTAAAAATAGATGGGTAGAATCATTTACTTTTTAAGTTAATTAAAATACTTAAAAAGTATTGCACAACACAAAACTTAGACTTTAACAAGTCTATTAAAAACGGACTTGTTATAGGATCAAGCAAGTAAGTGCATGTGGTGGATGCCTTGGCGATCACAAGCGAAGAAAGACGTAGTAGCCTGCGAAAAGCTGCGGGGAGCTGGTAAACAAGCCTTGATCCGCAGATGTCTGAATGGGGCAACCCGGTCTGTATAGACCATCCATAACTGAATCTATAAGTTATGTGAGGCGAACGCGGCGAACTGAAACATCTAAGTAGCCGTAGGAAAAGAAATCAACCGAGATTCCCAAAGTAGTGGCGAGCGAAATGGGATCAGCCTGTATCATTTAGCACTCTAGTTAACTAAACGCTTTGGAAAAAGCGGCCATAGTAAGTGATAGCCTTGTAAGTAAAAACTAAGGTGTAGAACTAAGGATACGATAAGTAGGGCGGGACACGTGAAATCTTGTCTGAAGATGGGGGGACCATCCTCCAAGGCTAAATACTCGTGATCGACCGATAGTGAACTAGTACCGTGAGGGAAAGGTGAAAAGAACCCCGAGAGGGGAGTGAAATAGATCCTGAAACCACATGCATACAAACAGTCGGAGCCTTGTAAAAGGTGACGGCGTACCTTTTGTATAATGGGTCAGCGACTTACGTTCAGTAGCAAGCTTAACCAAATAGGGAAGGCGTAGCGAAAGCGAGTCCGAATAGGGCAAATTAGTTGCTGGGCGTAGACCCGAAACCAAGTGATCTATCCATGGCCAGGTTGAAGGTGCGGTAACACGCACTGAAGGACCGAACCCACTAACGTTGAAAAGTTAGGGGATGAGCTGTGGATAGGGGTGAAAGGCCAAACAAACTTGGAAATAGCTGGTTCTCTCCGAAAACTATTTAGGTAGTGCCTCGTGTATCACCTTCGGGGGTAGAGCACTGTCATGGTTGAGGGGTCCATTGCGGATTACCTCGTCATAGCAAACTCCGAATACCGAAGAGTGTAATCACGGGAGACAGACGCCGGGTGCTAACGTCCGACGTCAAAAGGGAAACAACCCAGATCGCCAGCTAAGGTCCCTAAAATTAGCTAAGTGGGAAACGAAGTGGGAAGGCAAAAACAGTCAGGAAGTTGGCTTAGAAGCAGCCATCCTTTAAAGAAAGCGTAATAGCTCACTGATCGAGTCGTCCTGCGCGGAAGATGTAACGGGGCTAAGCTAATTACCGAAGCTGCGAATATGTACGCAAGTACGTATGGTAGGAGAGCGTTCCGTAAGCCTGTGAAGGCGCATTGAGAAATGCGCTGGAGGTATCGGAAGTGCGAATGCTGACATGAGTAGCGATAAAGGAGGTGAAAAGCCTCCTCGCCGTAAGCCCAAGGTTTCCTACGCAACGTTCATCGGCGTAGGGTGAGTCGGCCCCTAAGGCGAGGCAGAAATGCGTAGCTGATGGGAAGCAGGTTAATATTCCTGCACCATTGTTAGATGCGATGGGGGGACGGATCGCAGAAAGTTGTCCGGGTGTCGGAAGTCCCGGTCTCTACATTAAAGAAGGTGCTTCGGCAAATCCGGGCGTCATAATTCAAGGATGTAGAGCAAGCGGCTTTTTAAGCTGCAAAGCAATTGGAAGTGGTCCCAAGAAAAGCCTCTAAGCTTCAGTCTAACAAGACCGTACCGCAAACCGACACAGGTGGGCGGGATGAGTATTCTAAGGCGCTTGAGAGAACTCGGGAGAAGGAACTCGGCAAATTGGTACCGTAACTTCGGGATAAGGTACGCCCTATTAGCCTAACTGGCCTGCGCCAGAAGGGTAAAAGGGTTGCAATAAACTGGTGGCTGCGACTGTTTAATAAAAACACAGCACTCTGCAAACACGAAAGTGGACGTATAGGGTGTGACGCCTGCCCGGTGCCGGAAGATTAAATGATGGGGTGAAAGCTCTTGATTGAAGTCCCGGTAAACGGCGGCCGTAACTATAACGGTCCTAAGGTAGCGAAATTCCTTGTCGGGTAAGTTCCGACCTGCACGAATGGCGTAACGATGGCCACACTGTCTCCTCCCGAGACTCAGCGAAGTTGAAGTGTTTGTGATGATGCAATCTACCCGCGGCTAGACGGAAAGACCCCATGAACCTTTACTGTAGCTTTGCATTGGACTTTGAACCGATCTGTGTAGGATAGGTGGGAGGCTTGGAAGTGTGAACGCTAGTTCGCATGGAGCTGTCCTTGAAATACCACCCTGGTTTGTTTGAAGTTCTAACCTAGAACCCTGAATCGGGTTTGGGAACCGTGCATGGTAGGCAGTTTGACTGGGGCGGTCTCCTCCCAAAGCGTAACGGAGGAGTACGAAGGTACGCTAAGTACGGTCGGAAATCGTGCTGATAGTGCAATGGCATAAGCGTGCTTAACTGCGAGACCGACAAGTCAAGCAGGTGCGAAAGCAGGTCATAGTGATCCGGTGGTTCTGTATGGAAGGGCCATCGCTCAACGGATAAAAGGTACTCTGGGGATAACAGGCTAATACCGCCCAAGAGTTCATATCGACGGCGGTGTTTGGCACCTCGATGTCGGCTCATCTCATCCTGGGGCTGTAGCCGGTCCCAAGGGTATGGCTGTTCGCCATTTAAAGAGGTACGTGAGCTGGGTTTAAAACGTCGTGAGACAGTTTGGTCCCTATCTGCCGTGGGCGTTGGAAGTTTGAGAGGGGCTGCTCCTAGTACGAGAGGACCGGAGTGGACGAACCTCTGGTGTACCGGTTGTCACGCCAGTGGCATTGCCGGGTAGCTATGTTCGGAAGAGATAACCGCTGAAAGCATCTAAGCGGGAAACTTGCCTCAAGATAAGACTTCCCCGGGGACTTGATCCCCTTAAAGGGTCGTTCAAGACTAGGACGTTGATAGGTCGGGTGTGTACGCGCAGTAATGCGTTAAGCTAACCGATACTAATTGCCCGTAAGGCTTGATCCTATAACTAGTCCGTTTTAATGTTTTGTCGTTAATTTATGCTAACCTCTACCGACTGCTTTTCTCCAGATTTGTTGTACTATATGCTGTATAGAATCAAACAATAACTAACTCTTTTCTTTTTGCCTGATGACCATAGTAAGTTGGACCCACTCCTACCCATCCCGAACAGGACCGTGAAACGACTTCACGCCGATGATAGTGCGGATTGCCCGTGTGAAAGTAGGTAATTGTCAGGCTTTTATTTTGTGCCAGTACGCCCGTTTCAGATATAGAAACGGGCGTACTGTATTTATTAATTAACGAGTTTAATTAATAAATACAGTACCGATCATTAGCGGATTTAATTTACTTAGTTCACTAACTATAGTTCCTAACATTTTGTATTACCTAAATAATTTATATAAAAAATAAAAATATAATTAGCCGTTTTTAAACATATCTGAAATCTAAATATAAATACTACTAAGGTTAGTATTAAATCCAGAAAAATAATTTCTTTAAAAACATTTTTAGAACCAGGTAAAAGCCGACTAATATATTGTTAAGTCTGCTAAATTTCTACTCAAGCAAAAGCTATAGATAATTTATAATTAGCTCACTTAAAGCTTTTAACCTTTAGGGTTGTAACATAAAAGCTACACAACCAAAGTTACGCCCTTGAAATAAAGATAAGCCGTATTAAATAAAAACTAATGTTTACTAAGCTAGGGATTAATGATAGGGCGGTTGACACTCGCACCTAATTAGCTGACAATATATATTCTATACCGGAGGGGTGCCCGAGTGGCTAAAGGGGGCAGACTGTAAATCTGTTGGCTTATACGCCTACGTTGGTTCGAATCCAACCTCCTCCACCAAGATTTGCGGTAGCAGTATGAGACAAAACTATTTTGCGGGTGTAGCTTAATGGTAGAGCAGAAGCCTTCCAAGCTTATGACGAGGGTTCGATTCCCTTCACCCGCTCCAACGTTTTAAGTGTTTGCCCATGTGGCTCAGTGGTAGAGCACTCCCTTGGTAAGGGAGAGGTCGGCAGTTCAATCCTGCCCATGGGCACCAATGTCTCAGTAATGCGTTTGCGCGCGAAGAAACAGATCACGCCCCCTGTTAGGAGTCAAAAATGGCCAAAGGCAAGTTTAGACGAACCAAGCCGCACGTGAACGTAGGTACGATCGGTCATGTTGACCATGGAAAAACCACGCTGACGGCGGCACTCGCAACAGTGCTCTCATCGAGGTTTGGTGGCGAAGCAAAGAAGTATGACGAGATTGACGCGGCACCAGAAGAAAAAGCGCGCGGTATAACAATCAATACAGCTCACATCGAGTACGAGACAGAGCAGCGTCACTATGCACACGTAGACTGCCCGGGTCATGCGGATTACATAAAGAATATGATAACGGGTGCAGCGCAGATGGACGGAGCGATCTTAGTGGTGTCAGCCGCAGATGGCCCGATGCCTCAAACACGCGAGCATATTCTGCTAGCGCGTCAGGTAGGTGTACCGTATATCGTTGTTTTCTTAAATAAATGCGATATGGTAGACGACGAGGAGCTGCTTGAACTAGTCGAAATGGAAGTGCGAGAGCTGTTATCTAAGTATGAATTCCCTGGTGACAACACGCCGATTATAAAGGGTTCAGCGAAGCTAGCGCTGGAGGGAGATAAAGGCGAGTTAGGTGAGGCGGCAATGATGCGTCTAGCTGACGCGCTAGACGCTTACATTCCAACACCTGAGCGTGCGATAGACGGCACATTTCTTATGCCAGTAGAAGATGTTTTCTCGATTTCTGGTCGAGGTACAGTAGTTACTGGACGGGTAGAGCGTGGGGTAATCAAGGTCGGTGAAGAAATCGAGATTGTAGGAATCCGTAATACATTAAAGACAACATGTACTGGCGTAGAAATGTTCCGAAAGCTACTAGACCAGGGCCAGGCTGGTGACAACGTAGGTATTCTGCTACGCGGAACTAAGCGCGAAGATGTGGAGCGTGGCCAAGTGCTTGCTAAGCTTGGAACAATTACACCGCATACGCACTTCACAGCAGAAGTATATGTACTAAGTAAGGATGAAGGTGGACGACACACACCGTTTTTTAATAACTATCGACCGCAGTTCTATTTCCGCACAACAGACGTGACGGGATCAATTGAGTTACCTGAAGATAGGGAAATGGTAATGCCAGGTGATAATGTATCAATCACAGTCAAGTTGATTGCGCCCATTGCTATGGAAGAAGGACTACGCTTTGCGATCCGCGAGGGTGGTCGTACTGTTGGTGCCGGTGTTGTGGCCAAGATTCTTAAATAAAATCGTGAATTTTGATAACTGTAGTAGCAAAAGCTATCGCTGCAATAATAGTCTTTAGGGGTATAGCTCAACCGGTAGAGCATCGGTCTCCAAAACCGAAGGTTGGGGGTTCGACGCCCTCTGCCCCTGCCAATACAGCACTAATTATACGGTGTATTTGTTTAGAGTGTTATGGCGAATTCATCTATTAAAACTGTAAGTATTATAAAAAATAGACTATTACTGGCGCTAAGCATATTGCTTATTATCGCCGGGATTGCTGGCTTTTATTTGCTGGAGATGCATAATTGGTACGTGCGTAGCTTAGTTTTAGTCATTGGTATTGCTACAGGTATTGCCGTAGAGCTGTCTTCAACCTTAGGTAAAAGCTTTATTGCATTTTCGAAAGATTCGTATCGTGAAATTAATAAAGTTGTTTGGCCCTCTCGAAAAGAAGCCGTCCAAACAACTATGGTTGTATTTGGTTTTGTGCTACTGATGGCAATCTATCTTTGGATTAGCGATAAGACTATTGAATGGGTTATCTTTTCGCTAATTCTAGGTTGGAAATAATATGAATGATAGCGCATCATTATCAAGTGATAATCGTTGGTATGTCGTGCATGTTTACTCTGGTACGGAGAAAAGCGTTCAGCGTACGCTTCAGGAGCGTATCGAGCGTGCTGGCATGCAAAGTAAATTTGGTCGGATTTTAGTTCCAACTGAAGAAGTCGTCGAGATTAAGGGTGGACATAAATCTCTAACCGAGCGCAGGTTCTTTCCAGGCTATGTACTGGTAGAAATGATCATGACTGACGAAACATGGCATTTAGTAAAAAATACTGCCAAAGTAACAGGGTTTGTCGGTGGCGCTCGAAATCGGCCAAGTCCTATCTCAAAGCATGAAGTTAATAAGATTATGTCCCAAATCCAGGAGGGTGTTGAAAAACCACGGCCAAAAACTCTTTTTGAAATCGGGGAGCTCATTCGTGTTAAAGAAGGTCCATTTACGGATTTCAATGGCAGCGTTGAAGAAGTTAATTATGAGAAGTCGCGTGTTCGTGTTTCAGTGACAATTTTTGGTAGAGCTACTCCTGTTGAGCTGGAGTTTGGCCAGGTTGAAAAAGTTTAAGACTGAGTCTTATGCTTGACGCATGTATGTTACGTAACAAAGTTATAGTAAGCATTAGAGTATTTTTTGTATGTTTGTCAGTTATTAAAAATCACTGGTACAGTTTGCTAAAAAGCGCGTTATCACTCGCCGAACGTTAGGCGTTCACCCAAGGTTTTAAATGGCAAAAAAAATTATTAGCTTTATTAAGTTGCAGATTCCTGCGGGTAAAGCCAACCCTTCGCCGCCTATAGGCCCAGCACTGGGTCAGCGAGGCTTAAATATCATGGCGTTTTGTAAAGCGTTTAACGCTCAAACTCAAAACCTCGAGCCAGGTTTGCCAACGCCAGTTTTAATTACTGCCTATGCAGATAAAAGTTTTACGTTTGTTCTAAAAACTCCACCTGCAGCTGTACTTATTAAAAAAGCAGCAAAAGTTGATAGAGGCTCGAATAAGCCACATATAGATAAAGTAGGTAATATCACATACGAGCAAGCTAAAGAAATTGCTAAGACAAAAATGCCAGATCTTACCGCGGCCAATCTTAATGCGGCAGTTCGGACGATTGCTGGTACTGCTCGTTCGATGGGAATTACTGTGGAGGGGTGTGTAGATGGGTAGAGTTTCAAAGCGCCTAAAAGTGCTCAAAAATAAAGTCGATCACCTGAAGCTATATCCTATAGATGATGCGCTTGTGCTTGTGAGGCAGTGTGCAACTGCTAAGTTTGATGAGTCAATTGACATTTCTGTACAGCTTGGTATTGATGCAAAAAAATCGGATCAAGTAGTTCGTAGCTCAGTTGTATTACCAGCCGGTACTGGAAAAAGCGTGCGTGTTGCTGTATTTGCGCAAGGTAACAAAGCAGAGCAAGCTAAAGATGCGGGCGCTGACATTGTCGGGATGGAAGACTTAGCTGAACAAGTGAGAGCAGGTAATCTAAACTTCGATAGCGTAATTGCATCGCCGGATACAATGCGTGTAGTTGGCGCCCTTGGTCAAATCCTTGGTCCAAGGGGTTTAATGCCGAATCCAAAAATGGGTACAGTGACGCTAGACGTAGCAACAGCAGTAAAGAATGCGAAAGCTGGTCAGGTGCAGTTCCGTGTTGACAAAGCTGGAATTATTCATGTGACCATTGGTCGCGCGTCATTTGAATCGACCGCTTTAAAAGCTAATCTTATTGCGTTAGTTGGTGCCCTCCAACAGGCTAAACCAGCCGCCAGTAAAGGAATTTATCTACGTAAAATTGCAATGTCAAGTACGATGGGTATCGGTATACGAGTTGACTTAAGCACTATTAATGCAGAAAAAGTAGCAACGCAATAAGATGCGTGCTAGTAGTTATGCTTCCTTGCTGTATATAGGCTATATTCCTATATATTAATAGTAAACAGTAAAACAACATAAGTAATTATCAAAAATTTCTGCCAAAAAGTGGCTGTAGCACCTGTTTTTAATTGAAAGCTAAAGCAGATAATAAACCTAAGATAGTTTTTCTGAATAGAAGCTAGGTACAGTAATAGCTGTACTAGAAGAAATATTCCCAACAATCTCGGGCACCGTTTATAAACGCGGTGCGCGATGTGGTCGGAACGACCCTCTAACGGACTAAATCTGGAGGTTAAACGTGCCGCTTAATCGTGAAGATAAGCGAGCTATCGTGGCTAAGATTTCCGCCAAAGTTACGAAAGCTCAGACTATTGTATTAGCTGAATATCGTGGAATTTCGGTTAGCGATCTAACTAATCTTCGTGCGAGGGCCTTCGAGCAGCGGGTGTATCTGTGCGTATTAAAAAATACGCTTGCCCGTCGCGCGGTCATAAATACACCATTTGCTCTGCTCGCTGAGCATATGACAGGTCCCTTGATTTATAGCATTTCAGACGACGCAATTCCGGCGGCTAAAGTTATTCATGACTTTGGTAAAACTACCGATAAGCTTGTAATTAAGGCTGGCTTCTATGATGGTAAGGTGATGAACAGGGCTGATGTGCAGGCATTAGCTTCCATTCCAAGCCGCGAGGAACTATTTGCGAAGCTGCTAGGTGTTATGCAGGCACCTGTTTCTGGCTTTGCATACGCTTTGGCTATTCTGGCCGAAAAGCAGCAAAGTGAAGCCACCTGACAGGTAGCCGGGTATAAGCCCGGTTAGCCCTGGATCGTTAGCTAAAATCCAAATTCCAAGTTAGGAGTATTTAAATGGCAATCGCAAAAGAAGACATCCTAGAAGCCGTTGGCGCGATGTCAGTCCTCGAGCTAAATGAGCTAGTTAAAGCTTTCGAGGAGAAGTTTAGTGTATCGGCTGCTGCGCTTGCTATTGCGGGTCCGCCTGGTTCAGGTAATTCTACCGCGGTAGTAGAAGAGCAGACGGAATTTTCAGTAAACCTGCTAGAAGTCGGTCCGAATAAAGTATCGGTTATTAAAACTGTTCGTGAACTTACTGGTCTTGGTCTAAAAGAAGCTAAAGATTTAGTCGACAGCGCACCTAAGCCCGTTAAAGAGGCGGTGACAAAAGATATCGCTGAAGAAGCGAAGAAAAAGCTTGAAGACGCTGGTGCAAAAGCTGAAATTAAATAATTTTCAGCGATTTGCGCGAAGGGCTGGCGGTTCCAAACTGTCAGCCCTTCGCGCTTTATGGATTTAGTAAGCGCTTTATTTATTAGGTAGTACTGTAATCTTCATAGCTTTGCCTTTTGAAGCGACTGCAGAAGGCAAGTTTGGTCCGGGTAGCGGGAAACATTGGCAACCGCTGCTGTCAGCCAACGGTTGGTAGCGCGGCCAACCACCAAGCTTTTTAGTCTGTTCAAACGCTTGAACGACTACAGGGTTTCAGTCGGTGAACACTTGGGTAATTTTGTTCGCTGCCGTTGGAGCAATGAACTATCACGCCGTGATTCGGAGATCGTATGCAATATTCCTTCACCGAGAAGAAGCGCATTCGCAAGAGTTTTGCGAAACGCCCTATCGTTCACCCGGTTCCTTTTCTGCTGGCTACTCAGCTTGAATCATTTAGTGCTTTCTTACAGGCGGATGTACCTGCTGCACAACGTAAACCGGAAGGGCTGCAAGTTGCTTTTACATCAGTTTTTCCAATCGTCTCGCATAATGGTTTTGCCCAGCTTAAGTTTGTCAGCTATGCGCTGTCATCTCCGGTGTTTGACGTTAAGGAGTGCCAACAGCGCGGCTTAACCTATTGCTCTGCATTGCGGGCTAAGGTTCGCCTAGTAATCTTCGATAGGGAATCCTCAACTAAGCCGCTTGTTAAAGAGGTAAAAGAACAAGAAGTATACATGGGCGAAATTCCGCTTATGACACCAACCGGCTCGTTCGTAATCAACGGTACTGAGCGTGTAATCGTTTCACAGCTACACCGATCACCAGGTGTGTTCTTTGAACATGACAAGGGTAAAACGCATAGCTCAGGTAAGCTATTATTCTCGGCTCGTATTATTCCCTATCGCGGCTCCTGGCTAGATTTTGAGTTCGATCCGAAAGATATCTTATACTTTCGAGTTGATCGTCGCCGTAAAATGCCAGTAACAATCCTACTAAAAGCTATTGGCTTGACGTCAGAGCAGATCTTGGCGAATTTCTTCGTGTTCGATAACTTTATGTTGACCAACGAAGGCGCACAGATGGAATGTGTTTTGGATCGATTACGAGGCGAGGTTGCACGTTTTAACATTATTGATCGAGATGGAAAGGTTATTGTCCAAAAAGACAAACGGATTAATGCTAAGCATATCTGTGATCTTCAGAGCACAAAAACGAGGTATATCTCGGTGCCAGATGACTATTTGATTGGCCGCGTTCTTGCGAAGAACGTGATTGATACCGAGACTGGTGAGGTAATAGCCAATGCAAACGAGGAGATGACCGAGGCTCTGCTTGATAAGCTCAGAGAAACACGTGTACAAAAAATCCAGACCTTATATACAAACGATCTAGACCAGGGTCCGTACATATCATCTACGCTTCATATTGATGAAACTACCGATAAGGCTGCTGCGAGAATCGCAATTTACCGGATGATGCGGCCGGGCGAGCCACCTACAGAAGATGCGGTTGAGTCGTTGTTTAATCGTCTTTTTTATAGTGAGGATACGTACGATCTATCGAAAGTTGGTCGAATGAAGTTTAACCGTCGAGTCGGTCGTGATGAGATTCATGGTCCGATGACCTTGACCGATGATGATCTACTTGCGGCAATTAAGATTTTAGTTGGGCTGCGCAACGGTAAAGGAGAGGCCGATGATATCGACCATCTTGGTAATCGTCGTGTGCGTTGCGTCGGTGAGTTAGCTGAAAATCAGTTTCGCGCTGGTTTAGTGCGTGTAGAACGCGCAGTTAAAGAGCGCCTTGGTCAGGCGGAGAGTGAGAATTTAATGCCGCATGACCTAATTAATTCAAAACCAATTTCATCAGCGATTCGCGAGTTCTTCGGCTCCTCACAGCTATCGCAGTTTATGGATCAAACTAATCCTCTATCTGAGATTACGCATAAGCGACGCGTATCAGCGCTAGGACCAGGAGGATTGACACGTGAGCGTGCTGGATTTGAGGTGCGTGACGTTCACCCGACACACTACGGTCGTGTATGCCCGATCGAAACGCCGGAAGGTCCAAATATCGGTCTAATTAACTCACTCGCGCTGTATGCTCACTTAAACGAATATTGTTTCCTCGAGACGCCCTACCGGAAGGTGATTAATGGTCAGGTAACTGATAAGATAGACTATCTGTCTGCGATCGAGGAAGGTCAGTATGTAATTGCTCAAGCAAATGCAGCGATTGACGACGAAGGTCGGCTAGTGGACGAGCTAGTTTCGGCTCGCGAAGCTGGTGAAACGCTGATGGTTATACCAGACCGAATCCAGTATATGGATGTAGCACCATCACAGATTGTGTCTGTAGCTGCGTCACTAATTCCGTTCCTCGAACACGATGATGCAAACCGAGCACTTATGGGCTCAAACATGCAGCGTCAGGCGGTGCCTTGCCTGCGGCCGGAAAAAGCAGTAGTTGGTACGGGCATCGAGCGTAGGACTGCTGTAGACTCAGGTACGACGGTGCAGGCATGCCGTGGTGGGGTGATTGACTATGTTGACGCTAGCCGTGTGGTAATTCGCGTGAACGATGACGAGGCGGTAGCCGGTGAGGTTGGCGTCGATATCTATAATTTAATTAAATATACGCGCTCAAATCAAAATACGAATATTAACCAGCGGCCCATCGCGAAGGTTGGAGATCGTGTCGCATGTGGCGATGTAATTGCTGATGGTGCATCAACCGATCTAGGAGAGCTTGCGCTCGGCCAGAATATGCTAGTCGCGTTTACACCGTGGAATGGCTACAACTTTGAGGATTCACTCTTAATTTCTGAGCGCGTTGTCTCCGATGACCGCTATACCTCGATCCATATCGAGGAACTCAATGTTGTAGCACGCGATACAAAGCTTGGCCCGGAAGAAATTACGAGAGATATCTCTAATCTAGCTGAAGTGCAGCTAGGTCGTCTAGATGAATCAGGAATTATTTATATCGGTGCTGAGGTCGAGACTGGCGATGTATTAATTGGTAAGGTAACTCCGAAAGGCGAGACTCAACTAACTCCGGAAGAAAAGCTGCTACGCGCAATCTTCGGCGAGAAAGCTTCTGATGTAAAAGATACGTCTCTGCGCGTCCCATCAGGCATGACCGGAACGGTAATCGACGTACAAGTATTTACACGTGAAGGAATCCAGCGTGATAAACGTGCACAACAGATTATCGATGATGAACTTAAACGCTATCGATTAGATTTAAATGACCAGTTACGCATCGTCGAAAGCGATGCATTCGAGCGATTAGCTCGAATGCTCAACGGTAAGCTTGTGAACGGTGGTCCAAAAAAACTTGCAAAAAATTCGAAGATTACGCGCGAATACTTAAATAATTTAGCTCATTATCACTGGTTCGATATTCGCCTCTCCGACGAGAACGCAGCAGCGCAACTAGAGGCAATTAAAGAATCAATCGAGCAGAAGCGTGATCAATTTAGCCTCGCGTTTGAAGAAAAGCGAAAGAAACTAACACAGGGAGATGAATTGCCTCCAGGTGTGTTAAAAATGGCTAAAGTATACCTGGCAGTCAAGCGGCGATTGCAACCTGGCGATAAAATGGCGGGCCGACACGGTAATAAAGGTGTCGTCTCAAAAATCGTTCCGATTGAAGATATGCCATATATGGCTGATGGCCGCCCATGCGATGTTGTATTAAATCCACTGGGGGTGCCGTCGAGAATGAATGTCGGCCAGATCCTTGAAACCCACTTAGGCTGGTCTGCAAAGGGTTTAGGGTGGCGTATAGGTGAAATGTTACAGGCTAAAAAATCGACCCTAGTCCAGGATCTGAGATTGTTTTTGATGAAGATTTATAATGAGTCGGGTCGTTTAGAGTCAATTGATGAGATGTCTAATGATGAAATTATCGAGCTTGCACAAAACTTAAAAGAAGGTGTGCCATTTGCAACACCAGTATTTGATGGCGCGCACGAGAGAGAGATTTCGTATATGCTGGATTTAGCGTTTCCAGACGAGGTGGCCCAGCAGCTAGGAATGACAAAGTCGAAAAACCAGGTGACACTATACGATGGGCGTACTGGCGAGGCTTTCGAGCGTCCAGTAACAGTAGGCTACATGCATATGTTAAAGCTCCATCATTTAGTGGATGATAAGATGCATGCGCGCTCGACCGGCCCATATTCACTGGTAACGCAGCAGCCGTTAGGCGGTAAGGCACAATTTGGTGGCCAACGCTTTGGGGAAATGGAGGTGTGGGCGCTAGAGGCATACGGCGCATCCTACGTGTTACAGGAAATGTTAACGGTAAAGTCGGATGACGTAACAGGTCGCACGAAAGTGTATGAGAATCTTGTCAAGGGTGATCACGTGATCGATGCGGGCATGCCAGAGTCATTCAACGTGCTAGTGAAAGAAATACGGTCGCTCGGTATCGATATCGACCTAGACCGGAACTAATCGGACTACTGGAGAGAAGCGATGAAAGCTTTGCTCGATCTATTCAAGCAAGTCCAACAAGAAGAAGTTTTTGATGCCATTAAGATAAGTCTAGCCTCACCGGACAAGATCCGATCTTGGTCGTTTGGTGAAGTAAAAAAGCCGGAAACTATTAACTACCGCACCTTCAAACCTGAGCGAGATGGTTTATTCTGCGCAAAGATCTTTGGCCCAATCAAGGATTACGAGTGTCTCTGCGGCAAGTATAAACGTCTAAAACATCGCGGCGTAATCTGCGAGAAATGCGGCGTTGAAGTAACGCTCACGAAAGTACGCCGCGAGCGTATGGGCCATATTGAGCTTGCCTCTCCAGTCGCACATATATGGTTTCTAAAGTCGCTGCCATCACGGTTAGGTATGGTACTCGATATGACATTACGCGATATTGAGCGCGTACTTTATTTCGAAGCGTATGTCGTGATCGATCCAGGCATAACACAGCTTAAAACGCGACAGATTATAACCGAAGAGGATTACTATAAAGCCGAAGAAGATGGTGAAGAGTTCCGGGCAGAAATGGGCGCAGAAGGTATACGTGAGCTACTGCGCTCAATTGATATTGATGCGCAAATTGAACAACTTCGTGCTGAGTTAAAGAATACTGGATCCGAAGCAAAAATCAAAAAGTATGCAAAGCGCCTAAAGGTGCTGGAGGCATTCCAGCGTTCCGGCATTAAGCCAGAGTGGATGATCCTTGAGGTGTTACCTGTATTACCACCGGAGTTGCGTCCACTGGTACCGCTAGACGGCGGTAGGTTCGCGACGTCGGATCTAAACGACTTGTATCGTCGCGTTATTAATCGTAATAACCGATTAAAGCGTCTACTTGAATTGAAAGCGCCCGAGATCATCATTCGCAATGAAAAAAGGATGTTGCAAGAGGTAGTCGACTCGTTGCTCGACAATGGACGTCGTGGAAAAGCAATGACCGGCGCTAATAAACGACCTCTAAAGTCGCTTGCCGATATGATTAAAGGCAAGGGTGGTCGCTTCCGCCAGAATTTGCTGGGTAAGCGCGTTGACTACTCTGGCCGATCAGTGATCGTCGTCGGTCCAACTCTTAAACTACACCAGTGTGGATTGCCTAAGTTGATGGCGCTTGAATTGTTTAAACCATTCATTTTTCACAAGCTAGAGGTAGTAGGCGTCGCGACAACAATCAAAGCAGCAAAGAAGGAAGTTGAAAGTCAGACACCCATCGTATGGGATATTCTAGAAGAAGTGATTCGCGAGCATCCAGTGATGCTAAATCGTGCCCCAACTCTGCATCGTCTTGGGATTCAGGCTTTCGAGCCGGTACTAATAGAAGGCAAAGCAATTCAACTACACCCACTAGTGTGTGCTGCATTCAATGCTGATTTTGATGGCGACCAGATGGCTGTACATGTACCTCTGTCGCTCGAAGCACAGATGGAGGCGCGCACGCTAATGCTTGCGTCTAATAACATTTTGTTCCCGGCTAATGGCGATCCATCAATCGTTCCATCGCAGGATATCGTACTAGGCTTATACTACGCGACGCGCGAAGCAATTAATGCGAAGGGCGAGGGAATGACTTTTACTGGTGTAGGAGAAGTTCTTCGAGCGTATGAGAATAAGACAGTAGAACTAGCCTCGCGCGTCAATGTACGCATTACTGAAATGGTAGCCAATGGGGATCATCGCTCTAATGATTCGCCAAAATTTGTACCTAAGATCTTACTACATGCAACCACGGTAGGTCGTGCAATCCTCTCGGAGATTTTACCACCGGGCCTGCCCTTCAGCGTGCTAAATAAACCGCTGAAGAAAAAAGAAATCTCTCGGTTAATTAACACTGCTTTCCGTTGTTGCGGTTTACGAGAAACAGTAATTTTTGCAGATCAGCTTATGCAGTTAGGCTTCCGACTAGCTACCCGGGCCGGGATCTCGATTTGCGTTGATGATATGCTGGTTCCGGCACAAAAAGAAACGATCGTAGGTGAAGCTGCTAAAAAAGTTAAGGAATATGATCGACAATACATGTCAGGTCTAGTTACTGCTCAGGAGCGTTATAACAATGTAGTTGATATTTGGTCGGCAACCTCTGAATTAGTTGGTAAGGCGATGATGCAGAGACTATCAACCGAACCAGTTATTGATCGAAACGGTAATAAGACGCACCAAGAGTCATTTAACTCGATTTATATGATGGCGGATTCTGGTGCTCGTGGTTCGGCGGTACAAATTCGCCAATTAGCGGGTATGCGCGGGCTTATGGCTAAGCCGGATGGTTCAATTATTGAAACGCCAATTACCGCGAACTTCCGAGAAGGCTTAAATGTATTGCAGTACTTTATTTCAACACATGGTGCCCGTAAGGGATTAGCAGATACTGCATTAAAAACTGCAAACTCAGGCTATCTAACCCGTCGTTTAGTTGACGTAACACAAGACTTGGTAGTAGTTGAGGACGATTGCGGTACTAGCCAGAGCGTAGCAATGAAGGCGCTTGTCGAAGGCGGTGAAGTCATCGAAGCGCTACGCGATCGAATTCTCGGCCGGGTAGCAGTAGCTGAGATTATTAATCCAGAAACTCAGGAAGCTTTATACGAATCAGGTTCGCTGTTAGATGAAACTGCAGTTGAAGAAATTGAGCACCTCGGTATCGATGAAGTGCGCGTTCGCACGCCACTGACCTGTGAAACACGTTATGGTTTATGTGCGAAGTGCTATGGCCGCGATCTTGGGCGCGGTACGCTAGTAAATGTAGGTGAGGCGGTCGGTGTAATCGCTGCGCAATCAATTGGTGAGCCGGGTACTCAGCTAACGATGCGTACATTCCATATTGGTGGTGCGGTATCACGGGCAGCTATAGCTTCCAGCGTCGAAGCGAAGTCTAACGGAACTGCACGCTTCACCTCAACAATGCGCTATGTTACAAACGCAAAGGACGAGCAAATTGTTATTTCTCGCTCCGGAGAAATTATTATCGCAGACGACCATGGCCGTGAGCGTGAATGCCATAAAATTCCGTATGGTGCAACGCTCCTGCAGTTAGATGGCACACAAATTAAGGCGGGTACGCAGCTTGCAACATGGGATCCAATGACACGTCCGATTATCACAGAGTACGGTGGCACAGTAAAATTTGAAAACGTTGAAGAGGGCGTAACTGTCGCTAAGCAGATTGATGAAGTAACGGGCTTATCGACTCTTGTTGTGATTGACGCAAAGCACTGTGGCTCTCAATCCACTAAAAGTGTGCGCCCACAAGTGAAGATGCTTTGTGAGAGCGGTGATGAAGTAAAGATTCCAGGAACAGAGCATGCGGTGCAAATTGGTTTCCAGGTCGGCGCACTAATCACGGTTAAAGATGGTCAGCAGGTCCAGATTGGTGAGGTTCTGGCACGGATTCCGACCGAGTCTCAAAAAACTCGCGACATTACTGGCGGGTTACCACGAGTTGCCGAGCTATTCGAGGCCCGTTCACCAAAGGATGCGGGCTTTCTAGCAGAAGTGACTGGAACTGTATCGTTTGGAAAAGATACAAAAGGCAAGCAACGCTTAATCATCACAGACCTGGATGGAAATCAACATGAATTTTTAATTGCGAAGGAAAAGCAAGTTCTTGTACATGACGGTCAAGTTGTCAACAAAGGAGAGATAATTGTTGATGGGCCTGCTGATTCGCACGATATACTGCGCCTGCAAGGAATCGAAGCTCTATCGCGCTATATTGTTGATGAAGTACAAGACGTATATCGCTTGCAGGGTGTAAAAATTAATGACAAGCATATTGAAGTGATTGTCCGCCAAATGTTGAGACGTGTGCAGATCATAGATAATGCAGATACACGGTTTATACTAGGAGAGCAAGTGGAGCGTTCTGATATGCTTGACGAAAATGATCAAATCATTGCGGAAGGTAAGAAACCAGCAACATATGAAAATGTGCTACTTGGTATTACGAAGGCGTCACTATCAACTGATTCATTTATTTCAGCCGCCTCGTTCCAGGAAACAACGCGCGTGCTAACTGAGGCTGCTATTATGGGCAAGCGTGATGACCTCCGTGGTCTAAAAGAGAATGTAATCGTTGGCCGCCTAATCCCGGCTGGTACAGGACTTGCCTTTCACAAAGCTAGAAAAAGCAAAGAGATAGCCGACCGAGAGCGTTTTCAGCAGATTGAGGCAGAAGAGGAGAACATAAGCCCATTTGACTTTACTATACAGAAAACACTGGTAAAACAATCTTTTTCTGAAAACAAGTAACGTATATAGCCTGCTAGCAAATAGTCGAGGTGCTGGCAGGCTATAACTATTTACTACTTGAAGAAGACTATTCTATAACAATAAAGACTTTGAGTGGATACATAGACTCTTGCCGATATTAATTTTAGAAACTATAGCCTTATGATCTGCACGCAGAGCTAGTATATATTTTCACTAAAGTTATTACTACTACAGAGTAGGGGTCGGTCATTTTATACTTAGATAGATGCTAATTAACTTATAAAGTTAGTGTATGAGCAAGAATTTGTATTCTTCTTAATAAAGAAATTAAAGTTTTTGTGTAGCTGTTTGGGAAAGTTTTAACGCCCCCCCCAAGAGCAAGGTTAGTAATAACAAATTGACTAGCATAATATCAGTCTCTACTTATAGCTGGGTTCAAGATGTACTTAACAGCGCTACGAAAATCAGCAAAACTATTATTATAAATACCGCACTCTGCGCCTCTGTCGCTAGTAAAATAAATAGAGCTCGTTAAGCAGAGATCACATAGCTCTCGAAATATACTTAGTATTCTTAGTTAATTATCAGAATAACTTACATTTATCTAGTCGATTACGCAGATGCTTATCGTGCGCGTTGCCCAAAAAGTAAAATTAAGAGGAGTTCCCAGATAATATACAGACATAGTATCTATACTATACAACAAAGTTGTACTGTTTATTACTGCAGGAAAAAGTAAAAATTTCTATTTAAATAAACAGTACTCATACTGTACTGGTATAACTATATTAAAATCAGTCTATTTAAATTTTAGTAAAATTCAAATAATATTAATATATTATATGCATCACATAATTCTGTTCTATATAATATTCTATATTAATATATTTTTATAAGAGCTATTGTATATCTCTAGTAAAAAATAAGTATCGCTACAATAGCCCTATTAACAGATAAATGTTAAGCGTAATATCACTATACATAAAGATATAAGGATCGATCTAGATATAATTATTTATAGCTTGCTTAAAAAATTTCTCTTCTTGAGCTAATGTGATTCACAAGTACTGTAGATTAAAAATAAAGCTAGCTACACAATGATAAGTGCTCAGGGTTGCCTAAATAACTAATAACTAATCGATAGCTTTTTTAGCCATAGAGAAAATATTATCTCTATGGCTAAAAAATGTATTGGTTGAAATGAGCACGGCGCTTGCTATTCCACTCCCTGGAGTTTCATGTCTCACTCTTTTATTGCTCAAAAAATTTTTGGCTATTCTGCATTTCGCTGGATACAGGCTGATATTGTCGAACATGTTGCAGCGGGACATAATAGTTTTGTTCTAATGCTCACTGAGAGTGGCAAGTCGTTATGCTATCAAATTTCAGCGCTAGTACGCATACTACTATCCTGGCTTAGGAACTAGTATCGTAGTATCGCCGTTAATTTCGTTGATGCAGGACCAAGTTTCAGCACTAACTGCTATAGGAGTGCGAGCGGCATACCTGAACTTAGCATTTACCACAGAGAAAGCGACAATAGCCGAACGTGCATTTGAACGCGCTGAGTTGCAATTGTTATATGTTGCGCCGGAGCGACTGCTAACAGGTTGGTTCTTAGAACTGCTTGCGCGAAGCCGGGTGGGGTTGTTTGCGATTGATGAGGCCTACTGTATGTCTCAGTGGGGCTATGATTTCCGGTGTAAATAATCGTTATATATACTACACAAGCGTTTCCCAAGAGTACCTCGCATTGCCTTGACCGCAACGGCAGATACACTCCGCGAGAAGACATTATCAAACGGCTCTTACTAAACAACGCTCGGGTATTTATTTCTAGTCTTGATAGACCGAATATTCACTACCGCATTTTTGAGAAAAATAACGCACGCGTACAATTATGAAACTTTATTCGATCTGAGCATCCATCCATAGATGGTACTGCTGGTGCAGGTATTATTTATTGCCTGTCTCGCCGGAAAGTTGAAGAAACAGTTAACTAGCTAGTACAACAGGGATTGCGTGCATTACTGTATTATGCCGGTATGAATACGCAACTACGTCAGCAAAATCAAAGAGTCTTTTAATGTGAGGAAAGTGTTGTGATATGTGCAAAGATTGCGTTTGGAATGGGGATTAATAAACCGGACGTTCGCTTTGTTGCACATCTAGATCTACCCAGAAATATTGAAGGCCCCCATTAGGAAACCGGTCGAGCTGGTCGTAATAACTTTGCCTTTAACGCGTGGATGGCCTACGGACTAGGCGATATGGTACAACAGCGCAGGTTAATTAGCGAATCAACGGCTGACAAATTACATAAGCAAGTGCAAATGGCGAAGCTTGATTCAATGCTTTTAAATTATGTGAGACAGCTAAATGTCGGCGCATGCAGCTGCTAAGCTATTTTGGCGAAACAAGCCAACCATGTGGTAACTTGTGATACATACCTAAAGCCGCCAGTAACCTGTGATAACACACGTGAGACACAGATGGCGCTCTCATGCGTATATTGAGCACATCAAGCTGGTAGTTTTAGATTTAGTAGGGCACATCTGATTGACATATTGCGTGGCAACCAGACCAAGCGCATTAAGCGCTGGGGCATGATACGTTAAGTACTTTTAGTATTAATGCGTCTTTATCGGCAGCGCAATGGCAAGCGATTTTTCGCCAATTGCTTGCGCTAGGTCTGCTTGCTATAGATCATAAGAGCTGCGGTATACTACTCCTTGCGGAATTAAGTAAGTCGGTGTTAAGGGGGGGGCGTAATATTACACTCCGCTAATATACTAACTTTCAGCGAGGTGCCCTAAGGGGGGGTCGTATATATACGATATAAAGTACTCATGCATTACCAATATAGCTATATAGCTATCTGGGACGAATGCTAGGAGCCGATGAATACCTATCTTAGCGAGAGTGCTAAGGCTAAAGCATACAGCAGTGCTATGTGATTACTCAATATAATATTAGGTGAGCCGATCCTAAACTATATTGAGGATAATTACCCAGCATACTAGAATAAATAGAATTTTAAAACATAAGTGCTTGAATAACCAGTTTCTCGAGGTAAGTAGAACTTTAGCGGTAGCTATTCCGTTAGCGCGAGAAAATTCCGAAATTTGTTGACGTACTTAAAAATTCTGAAATAAAATAACAGGTTGTTCTCTCGGCGAGACTGCATATGCATTGCTGGCCGATCTCTCGATATCTAAGCCGGCTATTGCCAGCATGACCGCTGCCCGAGCCAGCGTAGTCCGGTTTTGACTACTTCCAGGAATTAATAATGCCAACCATCAATCAATTGGTTCGCAAAGGCCGCGCTTCGGAGCATGCTAAAAGCAAAAGCCCAGCTTTGCAGGACTGTCCACAGCGCCGCGGTGTATGTACTCGTGTATATACAACAACCCCTAAAAAACCAAACTCGGCTCTTCGTAAGGTCGCTAAAATTCGCTTGACAAACGGCTTTGAAGTTATCTCATATATTGGTGGTGAGGGTCATAATCTTCAGGAGCACTCAGTTGTTCTAATTCGCGGTGGCCGAGTTAAAGATTTGCCGGGTGTGCGTTACCATACAGTGCGAGGGTCTCTAGATACCCAGGGCGTCAAGAACCGTAAACAAGCCCGCTCAAAATACGGCGCTAAGCGTGCTATTGTAAGTAAATAAGTAGCTCTGCTGACGATTCAAAAGCGGTAGTACTGAATTAATCAGCCTTATCAAGTAAAAGTTTACGTGGTTGAGCCGGTTAATCGTAAGATAAATCGAGATTTAGTGGATAGCCGCTGGAGGAATAAAATCGCTTTAATTGAATAGTCAAAGGAAGAAACATGCCTCGTCGTCGCGAAATTCCTAAGCGGGACATATTGCCAGATCCAAAATTTGGTAATGTTGATGTTGCAAAATTCATGAATGTACTAATGCTTTCAGGCAAAAAATCAATCGCTGAACGCATCGTATATGGGGCTTTTGAGCAAATACAGGGAAAAAGTGGGAAAGACCCACTAGAGGTATTTACGGTCGCACTAAGCAACGTAAAGCCGGTAGTTGAAGTAAAGAGCCGTCGTGTTGGCGGTGCAAACTATCAGGTTCCAGTCGAAGTACGTCCATCACGCCGTATGGCATTATCAATGCGATGGTTACGTGAAGCTGCGAAGAAACGTAGCGAGAAGTCTATGGCGTTACGTCTAGCAGGTGAATTGCTCGAGGCTGTAGAAGGTCGGGGAGGCGCGATGAAAAAGCGCGATGAAGTACATAGAATGGCGGAAGCAAATCGAGCTTTCTCGCATTTCCGTTTCTAATGGCTGTCTAGCTTAGAAACTATAGTAAGCGAAAATTTCGGGCGGGTGCGCTGCCGAAGCGCCTCGCCCGTTTGTGTTAAAGCGTATCGCGGTCCTCCCGCTGCGCAATCCTCTTGAGAGATTAAAGTGGCGCGTAAGACTCCTATTGAGCGTTACCGTAATATCGGTATTAGCGCTCACATTGACGCTGGCAAAACGACGACAACAGAGCGCATCTTATTTTACACTGGTGTAAATCATAAAATCGGCGAAGTGCATGATGGTGCTGCGACGATGGACTGGATGGAGCAAGAGCAGGAACGTGGTATTACAATCACGTCCGCTGCGACGACGGCTTTTTGGAGAGGCATGGGTAATAACTACCCAGAACACCGTATTAATATTATCGATACGCCAGGTCATGTAGATTTCACGATCGAGGTTGAGCGATCAATGCGTGTGCTCGATGGTGCATGCATGGTGTACTGCGCAGTCGGCGGTGTTCAGCCTCAATCGGAAACAGTATGGCGCCAAGCTAATAAATACAAGGTGCCACGGCTTGCATTCGTTAACAAAATGGACCGTACTGGCGCAAACTTCTTCAAGGTGTATGACCAGTTGAAGACACGCCTAAAAGCTAATCCCGTACCGATTGTCGTGCCGATTGGTGCAGAAGAATCGTTCAGGGGTGTGGTTGATCTGTTAAAGATGAAAGCAATTATTTGGGAGGATGCTTCGCAGGGCACGAAGTTTGAATATACTGATATTCCACCCGAACTCTTAGGTGTATGTAAAAAGTGGCGAGAGAAGATAGTAGAGTCAGCGGCTGAGGCGAGCGAGGCTCTTATGGAGAAGTATCTGAGTGGCGCAATATTAAGCGAGACCGAGATCATCCGCGCGTTACGCGATCGTACAATTGCCTGCGAAATTCAGCCTATGTTATGTGGAACAGCATTTAAGAATAAAGGTGTACAACGCATGCTGGATGCGGTAATCGATTTTCTGCCATCACCAGTCGATATTCCCCCGGTTAAGGGCGAAACCGAGGGCGGCGAGGATATTAAGCGCCACGCAGCTGATGACGAAAAATTCTCAGCACTAGCCTTCAAGATTATGACAGACCCATTTGTCGGCCAATTAATTTTTTTCCGGGTATATTCAGGTGTCGTTAATTCTAGCGATACAGTGCTAAATTCAACAAAGGGTAAGAAAGAGCGTATCGGACGAATTCTACAGATGCATGCAAACCAGCGTGAGGAAATTAAAGAGGTACGCGCTGGCGATATTGCTGCTGCAGTCGGTCTAAAAGAGGTGACAACTGGTGACACATTATGTGCTCTAGTTAACCCAATTGTGCTTGAACGTATGTCTTTCCCGGAGCCGGTTATCTCACAGGCTGTCGAACCAAAAACAAGAGCCGACCAGGAAAAAATGGGTATTGCATTAAACCGCCTAGCGCAAGAAGACCCTTCGTTTCGCGTGCATACTGACGAGGAATCTGGCCAGACGATCATCTCCGGCATGGGCGAGTTGCACCTAGAAATCTTGGTCGACAGAATGCGGCGAGAATTTAACGTTGCGGCGACGGTGGGTAAACCACAGGTTGCTTACCGAGAAACAATCCGCACTTCAGCAGCCGATATCGAAGGCAAGTTTATAAAGCAATCCGGCGGTCGTGGTCAATACGGTCATGCGGTTATTACATTAGAGCCGAATGAGCAGGGCAAGGGATATGAATTCCTTGATGAGATCAAGGGTGGTGTAATTCCGCGTGAGTATATCCCTGCAGTTGATAAAGGTATTCAAGAAACGCTAAAAAGCGGCGTACTAGCTGGTTTTCCGGTCGTCGATGTAACGGTGCATTTAACGTTCGGTTCATATCATGACGTAGATTCAAACGAAAATGCATTCCGGATAGCCGGATCAATAGCGTTCAAGGAGGCGATGCGCCGGGCAAATCCAGTAATTCTGGAGCCAATGATGGCCGTCGAAGTTGAAACTCCAGAGGAATACATGGGCAATGTAATCGGTGACCTATCGGGCCGCCGCGGTATCGTACAAGGCCTGGAAGATATGGTCGGGGGCGGTAAGATTGTCCGTGCTGAAGTGCCGATGTCTGAAATGTTCGGATACTCGACGTCTCTACGATCTCTAACGCAAGGCCGAGCAACGTATACCATGGAGTTCAAGCATTATACCGAGGCTCCACGAAACGTGTCTGATACGATTATTAATGCAAAGACAAAATAATTAGTTAATAAGATATTTACGAAACACTTTAAAAAGAAAAGACAATGGCCAAAGGCAAGTTTAGACGAACCAAGCCGCACGTGAACGTAGGTACGATCGGTCATGTTGACCATGGAAAAACCACGCTGACGGCGGCACTCGCAACAGTGCTCTCATCGAGGTTTGGTGGCGAAGCAAAGAAGTATGACGAGATTGACGCGGCACCAGAAGAAAAAGCGCGCGGTATAACAATCAATACAGCTCACATCGAGTACGAGACAGAGCAGCGTCACTATGCACACGTAGACTGCCCGGGTCATGCGGATTACATAAAGAATATGATAACGGGTGCAGCGCAGATGGACGGAGCGATCTTAGTGGTGTCAGCCGCAGATGGCCCGATGCCTCAAACACGCGAGCATATTCTGCTAGCGCGTCAGGTAGGTGTACCGTATATCGTTGTTTTCTTAAATAAATGCGATATGGTAGACGACGAGGAGCTGCTTGAACTAGTCGAAATGGAAGTGCGAGAGCTGTTATCTAAGTATGAATTCCCTGGTGACAACACGCCGATTATAAAGGGTTCAGCGAAGCTAGCGCTGGAGGGAGATAAAGGCGAGTTAGGTGAGGCGGCAATGATGCGTCTAGCTGACGCGCTAGACGCTTACATTCCAACACCTGAGCGTGCGATAGACGGCACATTTCTTATGCCAGTAGAAGATGTTTTCTCGATTTCTGGTCGAGGTACAGTAGTTACTGGACGGGTAGAGCGTGGGGTAATCAAGGTCGGTGAAGAAATCGAGATTGTAGGAATCCGTAATACATTAAAGACAACATGTACTGGCGTAGAAATGTTCCGAAAGCTACTAGACCAGGGCCAGGCTGGTGACAACGTAGGTATTCTGCTACGCGGAACTAAGCGCGAAGATGTGGAGCGTGGCCAAGTGCTTGCTAAGCTTGGAACAATTACACCGCATACGCACTTCACAGCAGAAGTATATGTACTAAGTAAGGATGAAGGTGGACGACACACACCGTTTTTTAATAACTATCGACCGCAGTTCTATTTCCGCACAACAGACGTGACGGGATCAATTGAGTTACCTGAAGATAGGGAAATGGTAATGCCAGGTGATAATGTATCAATCACAGTCAAGTTGATTGCGCCCATTGCTATGGAAGAAGGACTACGCTTTGCGATCCGCGAGGGTGGTCGTACTGTTGGTGCCGGTGTTGTGGCCAAGATTCTTAAATAAAATCGTGAATTTTGATATAGAAATATATCTCAGTAGCTTGATCAGCCCCCCCTTTTTTTCTATGAGGGGGGCTGCTTTATGTTCTTTTATTATAGCGATGTAATATCGCTTCGCTCTTTACAGGAAAAGTCATGCAAAAGCAGAAAATCCGTATTCGGCTAAGAGCTTTCGATTACAAGCTAGTCGATCAATCTGCACGCCAGATTTTCGAGACGGTACAGCGTACTGGAGCAGTTCTTGTCGGACCGATTCCACTGCCTCGGCGTATCCAGCGCTTTGACATTCTACGTTCACCACACGTGAATAAGACATCGCGAGATCAGCTAGAAATCCGAACACACCTACGCCTCCTAGATATCGTTGATCCGACAGACAAAACTGTTGATGCGCTGATGAAGCTTGACTTACCTGCCGGTGTCGACGTCGAAATAAAGCTGCAGTAATATTGCCTTGTAACGCACTTTACATAGTAATCGAGCATGGCTCGAAAGTCATTTATTTCTTTCAAAAAAATGAGAATTCCGTTAAAATTCTTTAGTATTTGCGTTTTAAAAAAATTAATGTAACTGGAAAGCGTTACGATATTCCCCACTTACTAGTAATTGGCAATTAGCCCCGACCAATCGCAGTCGGAAATGGAGAAAAACATGAGCCTTGGACTCATAGGTCGCAAGGTTGGAATGACCCGAATTTTCGCGGATGACGGTGATTCGATTCCTGTGACTGTGTTAGACGTATCAAACAACCGGGTAACACAAATTAAATCCATTAAAACGGATGGCTATACAGCAGTTCAAGTTTCCTTTGGAAAACGTCGTCCCTCACGAGTCACTAAACCGCAGGCAGGACATTTTTCTAAAGCTGGCGTTCAGGCTGGTGAGACTCTTAAAGAATTTCAGGTTGAGGCGAATAAAACGGCTGAACTGTTGCTAGGAAAACTAATTAATATTAATTTGTTTGAGGTAGGTCAGAAAGTCGATGTGCGAGGCGTCTCTATTGGTAAAGGTTATGCTGGTACAATTAAGCGCTACAATTTTAGTTCAGGTCGAGCATCGCATGGTAACTCACGTTCACATAACGTGCCAGGCTCTATCGGCATGGCGCAGGACCCAGGTCGTGTATTCCCTGGTAAGCGCATGACTGGTCACCTTGGTAATGTTATGGTTACTACTCAAAATCTTGAGATTGCGCGAGTCGATACAGCACGCGAGCTTATTTTTATTAAGGGTGCAGTGCCTGGCTCAAAAGGCGGAAAAGTTTTTGTGACACCAGCTGTTAAGGCTCTCATAAAGAAAGGAGCATAACAATGGAACTAAGGCTTCTCAGCGACCAAGGTCAGGAAAGTGTCGGTGTAAACGCATCAGACCTTATATTTAGTCGTGCTTATAATGCAGCACTAATTCACCAAATCGTTGTTGCATACCAAGCAAATGCACGTAGTGGAAACCGCGCGCAAAAAGATCGCCAGCAAGTAAAGCATACAACTAGAAAACCATGGCGACAGAAAGGTACAGGCCGTGCCCGGGCCGGTATGTCATCGAGCCCATTATGGCGTGGTGGTGGCCGTATCTTCCCAAGCTCTCCAGAAGAAAATTTTAGCCAAAAAGTTAATAAAAAAATGTTTCGTGCTGGCATCTGCACGATCCTGTCACAGCTTGTCCGAGAAAGTCGTCTATTAGTAATTGAGGATATCAAAATCGAGGCGCCGAAGACAAAGTTACTTTTAACTAAATTTAGGGCCATGGGACTTCAGTCGGTGCTTATGATTACCCATGTTATTGATGAAAATTTATATCTTGCGTCGCGCAACATACCATATGTAGCAGTGATTGAACCACGTTATGCCGACCCATTATCGTTAATTTACTTTAAAAAAGTACTAATTACGAAAACTGCGGTTATGCAAATCGAGGAGTTACTCTCATGAGTGATATTTGCCGGAATAATCATCGTTTAATGCAGATTCTGCTTTCGCCAGTAATTTCTGAGAAAGCAACGTTGATAGCCGATAAAAATGAGCAAGTTATATTTAATGCTGCACCAGATGCTACAAGGAAAGAGATTAAGGCAGCGGTAGAGTTATTGTTCAAGGTTGAGGTAGATTCGGTCAACGTGCTTAACTTAAAAGGCAAAGTTAAGCGCTCCGGTCGTTTTATAGGCCGCCGAAAGGGAATACGTAAAGCATATGTAAATTTGAAGCCAGGTCAGGAGATTAACTTTGAAGCGGAGGCTAAGTAATTATGGGGCTTATTAAACTTAAGCCAACCTCGCCTGGCCGTCGCGCGATGGTAAAAATATTTAACAGAGAGCTACATAGAGGCAAGCCTTATGCGGCACTTCTAAAAAAGCAAATTTCTACCGCTGGTCGAAATAATCACGGTCATATCACAACACGACATAAAGGCGGGGGTCATAAGCATCACTATCGTATAATTGACTTTTGCCGAAATAAAGATGGTATTCCGGCAAAAGTTGAACGTCTTGAATACGATCCTAATCGCAGCGCGAATATTGCCCTTCTATGCTATGTTGATGGAGAGAGACGCTACATTATTGCGCCGAAAGGTATAATGCCACACGCTCAGCTATTATCGGGTTCAGAAGCGCCAATTCGGCCAGGTAATGCGCTACCAATCCGAAATATTCCGGTAGGTACAACTATTCACTGCGTTGAAATATTACCTGGTAAAGGAGCACAAATCGCTCGCTCAGCTGGATCGTCAGTCATGCTATTAGCCCGAAAAGGCACATATGCACAGCTTCGATTACGATCAGGCGAAATCCGACGTGTACATATTGAATGCCGCGCAACGATTGGTGAGGTCGGTAATGAAGAGCACAGTCTGCGCCAGATTGGTAAAGCTGGTGCAAATCGTTGGCGTGGTATTCGTCCAACAGTTCGCGGCGTTGCAATGAATCCGATTGATCATCCGCATGGTGGCGGGGAGGGGCGTACTGCAGCGGGTCGTGATCCTGTAAGCCCGTGGGGTAAGCCAACAAAAGGCTTCCGCACGCGTCGCAATAAGCGCACAAGGACGATGATCGTCCAGCGCCGCCATAAGCGTTAAGGAGTAGGCAATGGCACGTTCTGTTAAAAAAGGTCCTTTCTGCGATGCCCATTTGCTAAAGAAAGTTGGGGTAGCCGTATCTTTACGTGATAAAAAACCGATTAAAACTTGGTCTCGTCGTTCAACTATTTTGCCTGATTTTATCGGCTTGACCATCTCTGTCCATAATGGACGCCAGCATATTCCGGTATACGTGTCAGAAAACATGGTGGGCCATAAACTCGGCGAATTCGCGTTAACCCGTACATTTAAGGGACACGCAGCTGATAAAAAAGCCAAAAAATAAGAGACCATTACAATGGAAGTAAAAGCAATTCATCGGGGCGCTCGTATTTCAGCGCAGAAAACACGTCTTGTGGCCGACCAAATTCGCGGTTTACCGGTTGACAAGGCACTCAATATTTTAACGTTTCTACCAAAAAAAGCGGCTGGTATTCTTAAAAAAGTACTGTTATCAGCAATTGCCAATGCAGAGCACAATCAAGGTGCTGATATCGATAGTCTAAAAATTACGACTATTTGTATTGACAAAGCAGCTTCGCTAAAGCGCTTTTTTGCGAGAGCGAAGGGTCGTGGTAACCGCATTGAGAAGCAATCCTGTCACATCACTGTGACGATCGGGAATTAAAGGATCACACGATGGGACAAAAAATTCATCCGACTGGCTTTCGCTTAGCTGTTAGCCATAACTGGGCATCGCGTTGGTATGCAAATAACGCTCAATTTGCTGGGATGCTTAAAGAAGATATTAGTGTTCGTGAATATCTAAAGAAAAAGCTAAAAAATGCATTAGTGAGCCGTGTTGTCATCGAGCGTCCAGCAAAAAATGCACGTCTTACAATTTTTAGTTCGCGCCCGGGTGTTGTAATTGGTAAAAAAGGCGAGGATATCGAATCGTTAAAAACCGAATTACAAAGACGTATGGGTGTTCCAGTTCACGTTAATATTGAAGAGGTCCGTAAGCCAGAAACTGATGCCCAACTAATTGCTGATTCAATTACACAGCAACTTGAGCGCCGGATTATGTTCCGTCGAGCAATGAAGCGCGCGATACAAAACGCGATGCGTCTAGGTGCACAGGGAATTAAAATTATGAGTGCAGGCCGCCTAAACGGCATCGAAATTGCCCGAACAGAATGGTATCGAGAAGGTCGTGTACCACTTCATACGCTACGTGCTAGCATTGACTATGCAACTTCAGAAGCGAAGACGACTTATGGAATTATCGGCGTTAAAGTATGGGTCTACAAAGGTGATTCGCTTAATCGAAGCGATCTATTAACTACTGAAGAGCCTCGGGAAGATAAACGTACACGCCGTAATATCCGGCCAAGTGATCGACGCGCGCGCCGTGGCAGCTTTGTTGTTGGCGGCAACGTAAAGAGTGGGGCATAAATATGCTGCAACCAAAACGCAGAAAGTATCGTAAAGAGCAAAAAGGCCGTAATACCGGTATTGCAACACGTGGCAATACAGTGTCATTTGGCGAGTTTGGTCTAAAATCGATTGGGCGTGGTCGCTTAACCGCGCGTCAAATTGAAGCGGCACGTCGAGCAATGACTCGTCATATCAAGCGTGGAGGTCGCATTTGGATTCGCATTTTTCCGGATAAGCCGATTTCAAAAAAGCCTGCTGAAGTTCGGATGGGTAATGGTAAAGGTAATACCGAGTACTACGTTGCCGAAATTCAACCTGGTAAAGTATTATATGAGATGGATGGCATTAACGAAAAATTAGCACGTGAAGCTTTTCGTCTAGCAGCAGCAAAATTGTCGTTAAAAACAATATTTGTGACTCGACAAATTGGTGTTTAAGGAGCTGAGTAATGAAAGCTTTTGAGCTTCGCGATAAGAACAAAGATCTGCTTAATAAGGAATTATCGGATCTATTAAAATCCCAATTTGGGCTACGTATGCAGCTTGCAACCCAGCAGCTGCAAAATACCAGTCAGCTTCAAAAAGTCCGCCGCGATATCGCACGTGTGCGTACAGTGTTGACTGAAAAGGCGAACCAAAAATGAAAAAGAATGTTAAAACATCGCTTAAGCGGGCCCTAGTAGGAAGGGTTGTTAGCTCTAAAATGAATAAAACTGTGACCGTTCTCGTTGAACATCGCGTGAAGCATCCAATCTATGGTAAGTACGTAATACGTTCGAAAAAGTATCATGCGCATGATCAGGAAAATGCATACAATGAAGGCGATCTCGTTGAAATTCAAGAAAATCGTCCAATTTCAAAAACAAAAGCCTGGACTGTATCTAGTTTAGCTAAAGGAAAATTATGTGAATAAGAATAGTATAAATTTATATAATTTTTAAAAATTATTGCAAGTCCATAATTATTTGATATAATATTAAACTTGCCTAATATTAAAAGCAAGTAGCCACTAAGTAGTAAAAATAAATTGGCTCTGCGCTATAAATATGCTTTTATTTCGCCGTGAAAATTTCAAGTTTCGATATCTTATTTTCGCATTCGCCTCTTTTCTAATACGGTCAGTAAATCGGCCAACAAAACCAAGACTAACCGAGCGTTTTATAATAGCATCCGGATTAAGTTGTGGAAAATAAATCATGATTCAGACCGAATCTCGGCTAAAAGTGGCTGATAATACAGGTGCACGAGAAGTGTTATGTATTAAGGTGCTCGGCAGTTCAAAGCGTCGCTATGCACGTATTGGTGACCTTATTAAGGTAAGCGTTAAAGAAGCTACGCCGCGTGGGCGTGTCAAAAAAGGCGAAGTTTACAGCGCAGTAGTAGTTCGAACAGTTAAAGGTGTTCGTAGAAAAGATGGCTCACTAATCAAGTTTGATGGTAATGCAGCTGTACTGTTAAATAACAAACTTGAGCCAATTGGCACGCGTATTTTTGGGCCAGTCACTCGTGAATTGCGAGGTGAGCGTTTTATGAAAATTGTTTCACTCGCGCCAGAAGTATTGTAAGGAATCGCATGAATAAAATTCGTAAAGGTGATGAAATTATCGTTATCTCTGGTAAAGATAAAGGTAAGCATGGTGCGGTTCTGACAATTTCTGGCAACTATGTGATGGTTGAGGGTATTAATTGTGTAAAAAAGCACTGCAAGCCAAACCCTATAAAAAACGCTACTGGCGGTATAGTCAGTAAACTAATGCCGCTACATATTTCTAACGTTTCGTTGTCCGATTCAAACGGTCGTGCTACACGTGTAGGAACAAAAGTAAAAAACGGGAAAAAAGTACGTTTCCTAAAAACCACCAGTGCTATATTAAGCGCCTGAGTTTGGGGACAAAATGGTACGTTTACAGAAAGTTTACAAAGAAAAAATTATTTCTGAACTTACTCAAAAGTTCGGGTACCAGTCTGTTATGGAAGTGCCCCGAATTACCAAGATCACCTTAAATATGGGTATTGGTAAAGCGGTTGCTGATAAAAAAATTATTGATAGCGCAGTCAATGACCTAGCAAAAATTTCTGGGCAAAAACCAATTGTGACAAAAGCGCGCAAAGCAATCGCAGGATTTAAGATCCGCCAGGGCTATCCTATTGGTTCAATGGTTACGCTTCGTGGCCGTATTATGTATGAATTCCTTGATCGTTTTGTAACAATTGCTTTGCCGCGCGTTCGGGATTTTCGAGGTATTTCGGGCCGAGCATTTGATGGTCGCGGCAACTATAATATAGGAGTAAAAGAGCAGATTATTTTTCCCGAGATTGATTATGATAAGATTGATATGCTGCGCGGGCTAAATATAAGTATTACAACTACAGCAAAATCTGACGAAGAAGCGAAAGCATTACTCGCCAGCTTTAAGTTCCCCTTTAAAAACTGAGGTTACCGTGGCCAAACTGGCACTGATCGAGCGTGAAAAAAAACGCGCTTATCTCGCGGCAAAGTATGCTCCAAAACGCGCATCTCTGAAAGCAATTATTAACGATACCAGCAAGTCCGAAGAAGAGCGCTATGAAGCTCGACTGAGACTACAGCAACTACCGCGTAACGCTAACCCAACCCGAAAGCGTAATCGCTGTGCGATTACTGGGCGTCCTCGCGGTACGTTCCGTAAATTTGGCTTAGCGCGTAGCAAGATTCGAGAAATTGCATTTCGCGGCGAGATTCCTGGCCTAACAAAAGCGAGCTGGTAAGGAGTAACGTAAATGAGTATGAGTGATCCTATCGCCGATATGCTAACTCGCATTCGCAATGCACAGATGGTTGAAAAAGAAGCAGTAACAATGCCCTCATCAAAAGTAAAGGTTGCAATCGCAAATCTTCTGAAAGAAGAGGGATATATTAATGATTTCGTCGTGAAAGTTCATGCCCCGGAGACAAAACTAAATATTGAATTAAAGTATCATGCCGGAAAACCGGTTATTGGGCGTTTAGAACGCATCTCCAAGCCTGGACTCCGCGTATATCGTCGTCGCAATGAGATTCCACGAGTTATGAATGGTTTTGGCGTTGCCATAATATCTACCCCAAAAGGACTAATGACTGATCGCAAGGCGCGTGCTATAGGCGTAGGCGGCGAAGTCGTTTGCTACGTCGCCTAAGGGCTGATAGGAGATTATAGTATGTCTCGAGTAGGTAAAAACCCTGTTTTTCTCCCTAACGATACGAAGATAACGCTCGATAGTACACAGATTACCCTACAGGGACGATTAGGCAAGATTTCTCAAAAGCTAAATCCACTGGTTAAAGTCATTAATAACAGCAGTGAACTAAGATTTCAACCGATTAATCAATCGAGCGAAGCAAAAGCGCTGTCAGGCACAATGCGTGCTCTCGTTGCAAATATGGTCAGTGGCGTGACAAAAGGTTTCGAACGCAGACTTATGTTAGTCGGTGTCGGTTATCGTGCGCAAGCACAAGGCGATGTATTAACTCTGTTATTAGGCTTCTCACATCCGATTACATATCGGATGCCAGAAGGTGTAAAGGTTGAAACGCCGTCGCAAACAGAAATTATTATCAAAGGGATTGATAAGCAAAAAGTCAGCCAAGTAGCCGCGGAAGTTCGCCACTATCGCCCACCTGAGCCCTATAAAGGTAAAGGTGTTCGCTATGCCGACGAAATCGTGATCCTTAAGGAAACGAAAAAGAAGTAAAGGGTGCGCATTATGAATAAAACTCAATCTCGCCTGCGCCGTGCTCGTCAAACACACATCAAGATTGCCAGGCTACGAGTTGCGCGTTTAGCCGTGCACCGAACTAACCAGCATATTTATGCGCAGGTGTTTTCGCCGTGCGGCACAAGAGTAGTGGCTAGTGCGTCGACCGTTGAGAGTGAAGTACGCCAGCAATTAGGCGGAAAGTTGGGCAAAGGTAGTAATGTTGCTGCAGCGCAGTTAATCGGCAAGCGCGTTGCTGAGAAAGCTCTAGCTGCCAGCATTGAATCTGTTGCCTTTGATCGCTCTGGCTTTCGCTATCATGGCCGTGTTAAAGCTCTTGCTGATGCCGCACGTGAAGCTGGACTTAAGTTTTAAATGGGATTCGTATGGCAAAAATGCAAGCAAAAATTCAAACTAGTGAACGAGATGATGGCCTACGCGAAAAAATGATATCAGTTAATCGTGTAACCAAAGTAGTCAAAGGTGGTCGCGTTCTTGGTTTTGCTGCACTAACAGTGGTTGGAGATGGTGATGGCCGAATAGGTATGGGTAAAGGTAAGGCTAAGGAGGTACCAGTTGCCGTCCAAAAAGCAATGGAGCAAGCTCGTCGCAATATGTTTAAAGTACCACTAAAAAACGGCACTCTACAACATGAGGTAGACGGTAAGCATGGTGCATCGAAGGTTTTACTTGCACCAGCTAAACAAGGTGCAGGTGTAATTGCTGGTGGCCCGATGCGTGCAGTCTTTGAAGTAATGGGTGTAACGAATGTCGTAGCAAAAAGTCACGGCTCGACAAATGCGTATAATCTTGTTCGAGCCACACTAGACGGTTTGCGTCGCCAGACTACTCTAAGTAGTATTGCTGCTAAGCGCAGTAAAAGCGTCGAAGAAATTTTAGGTTAAGACAAGGCAGTCACTATGTCTGAAAAAACTATTAAAATACGGCTTGTAAAAAGTCTAATTGGTACTAGAGATACACACCGTTCAACAGTGCGCGGTCTTGGTCTTCGTCGCTTAAATTCAATCAGTGAATTACAAGATACACCTTCGGTACGAGGCATGATTAATAAAGTCTCGTACCTCATCAAGGTTGACAGTTAAGTGCTATACAAGCTTAAGAGGTCAGTATGCAATTAAATAATCTGAAGTCAGCTGTAGGCTCTAGGCACGCAAAGCGTCGTCTAGGACGGGGCATTGGATCTGGACTAGGAAAGACTGCAGGCCGTGGTCACAAGGGTCAAAAATCACGGTCAGGTGGGTTTCATAAGGTAGGTTTTGAAGGTGGGCAGATGCCATTGCAACGCCGTTTGCCAAAACGTGGATTTACCTCATTAACAAAAAAATGTATGCGTGAAGTGCGTTTGAGCGACCTGTCAAAATTACTTTCTGAAGAAATTGATCTATTAGTATTAAAACGAGAAAATCTTGTAGGCCCTTTTATTAAAAAAGTAAAAATTATTGCGACTGGCAAGATCAATCGTAAGATGATAATTAAGGGACTAAGTGCTACAAAAGGTGCTCGAAATGCAATTGAAGCCGAAGGAGGGCGGCTCATTTGCTAAGTAAGTCTTTATATATCAGATCATTGCGACTTGCTGCGGAGAAGATTTATGGTTAACAGTCCGATTTTTTCAAAGACTGGACGCAGTAAACCGCACTATAGTGATCTACGTCGGCGACTAATCTTTTTACTGCTAACATTAGTTGTCTACAGAATTGGTGCGCATATTCCAGTTCCAGGAATTGACCCTACTCAGCTAGCTAAGCTGTTCCAAAGTCAGTCCGGTGGTATTTTGGATATGTTTAATATGTTTTCAGGTGGTTCGCTATCTCGGTTTACGGTATTTGCACTAGGAATTATGCCATATATTTCGGCATCAATTATCATGCAACTGTTTACGATCGTATCCCCAAAGTTAGAGGCGTTAAAAAAGGAGGGGCAAGCTGGTCATCGTAAGATTACTTACTACACGCGCTACTTTACAGTTGCGTTAGCAATTTTTCAGGCTTTTAGTATCGCGTTAGCGCTAGAGAGCCGGCCGAATTTAGTAAATGATCCAGGTATAATGTTTCGGCTTATAACTGCAGTAACGTTAGTAACAGGAACAATGTTCCTAATGTGGCTCGGCGAGCAGATTACTGAGCGCGGCTTAGGAAACGGGATTTCAATTATTATTTTTAGTGGTATTGCTGCGGGCTTGCCTAATGCGGCCGCTAATTTATTTGAGCTAGTAAGTGCTGGATCAATAGGTATTATTTCAGCAATTATTATTATTGCGTTAGTTGCTTCGGTCACATATTTAGTTGTTTTTATCGAACGGGGGCAACGTAAAATTCTTGTAAACTACGCAAAACGCCAAGTTGGAAAAAAAATATACGGTGGCCAGTCATCTCACCTGCCATTAAAGCTAAATATGTCGGGTGTAATTCCACCAATTTTTGCGTCATCAATTATTTTACTACCCGCGACCATTGCTAACTGGGTCAGTGCTAGTGCCAATATGTATTGGCTTCATAAGCTTGTATCAGTATTAGAGCCAGGGAAACCTCTATATGTAATTTTATATTCACTAGCTATTGTCTTTTTTTGTTTTTTTTATACATCGTTAGTGTTTAATACTAAAGAAACAGCAGACAACCTAAAAAAAAGTGGTGCGTTTGTTCCAGGGGTTCGCCCAGGTGATCATACTTCTCGTTATATAGCCAAGATTCTTACACGTCTAACGCTAGCTGGTGCAGTATATATTGTATTCGTGTCTCTTCTACCCGAATTCCTAGTACTACGCTGGAATGTACCGTTTTACTTCGGGGGAACTTCATTATTAATTATAGTTGTTGTAACGATGGACTTTATGGCGCAGGTGCAGTCGCATATTATGTCGCAACAGTATGAATCTCTACTTAAGAAAGCTCATTTCAAAAGTAGTAACCTTCCGATGCGTTAAATACAAGGAATATGGCCAAAGACGATGTTATTCAGATGCAGGGTGAGGTTCTTGAAAATCTCCCTAACGCAACATTTCGAGTTAAACTCGAAAATGGTCATATTGTATTGGGACATATCTCCGGGAAGATGCGCATGCACTATATTAGAATTCTCCCCGGCGATAGAGTAACACTAGAATTGACACCTTATGATTTGTCTCGTGCGCGAATTGTGTTTCGGGCAAAATAATTGAGAGAATAAATAATATTATGAAAGTAATGGCATCGGTTAAATGCGTGTGTCGTAATTGTAAAGTTATTAAACGCAAAGGTGTTGTGCGTGTGATTTGCAGCTTAAATCCACGTCATAAGCAGCGTCAAGGCTAAGGCAGCGCCTTCGCTTTTTTGTTTAAGGAAAAACCATGGCTCGTATCGCGGGAGTAAATATCCCAGTTCACAAACATACCGTGATTGCCTTACAAGCTATTCTTGGCATTGGCGTCTCGCGTGCACGGTTAATCTGTACATTAGCTAGTGTTAGTACTTCAAAACGAGTTAAAGAACTGACCGATACAGATTTTGAAAAGCTGAGGGATGAAGTTGCAAAATTTATCGTCGAGGGTGATTTGCGCCGTGAAGTGACGATGAATATTAAGCGTAAGATAGACATCGGATGCTATGAAGGTGTTCGTCATCGCAAGGGTTTGCCTATGCGTGGTCAGCGCACTCGAACAAATGCTCGTACTCGTAAGGGTCCACGTCGTGCGGCTCAAGCGTTGAAGAAGTAAGTTGAACTGATAGTTATAGGAAAACTTAATGGCTAAAGCTTCGAGTAACAGCGCAGCGCAACGCGTTCGTAAAAAAGTTAAAAAAAGTATTGCTGAAGGCGTAGTACATGTTCATGCGTCATTTAATAATACAATTATTACGATTACAGACCGTCAAGGTAATGCATTAGCGTGGGCGACATCTGGTGGGCAGGGATTTAAAGGTTCCCGAAAGTCTACTCCATTTGCTGCACAGGTTGCAGCTGAGTCAGCTGGGCGTGCGGCAATTGAATATGGCGTAAAAAATCTTGAAGTTCGAATTAAAGGTCCCGGTCCAGGTCGTGAATCGGCTGTTAGAGCACTTCATGGCCTTGGTATTAAAATAACAACTATTTCTGATGAAACTCCTATACCACATAATGGATGCCGTCCACCGAAACGCCGTCGTATCTAAAAAAATAGTCTATTAAAGCTTACTGTTGAGCATAACAGTAAGCTGTCTGTGCAAAAGTACTGACTAAGTCCACTGTTTGGCTTACAAGCACAAACTAGCGCAGATTAATTAGATCTGCGTGAATTAATATTAAGGAACTATAAAGTGGCACGCTATACCGGCCCAAAATCAAAACTGTCTCGCCGCGAAGGCACTGATCTTTTTTTAAAAAGCGCACGTCGATCGCTTGCTGATAAATGCAAAAGTGATAGTAAGCCAGGGCAGCATGGTCGTACGTCGGGTGCACGTACATCTGATTACGGCCTGCAATTGCGAGAAAAACAAAAAGTAAAGCGGATTTATGGTGTGCTTGAGCGTCAGTTTCGTCGTTACTTTGCCGAAGCTGATCGTCGCAAGGGAAACACTGGTGAAATGCTATTACAACTGCTAGAGTCTCGTTTAGATACAGTTGTGTATCGAATGGGTTTCGGTTCAACACGTGCTGAAGCGCGTCAACTAGTGAGTCATAAAACGATCTCTATAAACGGTCAAATAGCGAATATCCCGTCATTTCAAGTAAAAGCTGGCGATCTGCTTACTGTACGTGAGCTAGCAAAGAAACAGATACGAATTCAAGAGGCGTTATCGCTAGCTGAGCAAACTGGCTTTCCAAGTTGGGTATCAGTCGACATAAAAAAATTTGAAGGAATTTTTAAGCAAGTTCCTGAGCGTAGCGATATTGCCGGCGATATAAACGAAAGTCTAATTGTTGAATTATATTCGCGCTAATTGTATTAATAGTGGAGTCGCTTATTTAATCTTTATATACAGGCGTCTCAGCTGTTTATTTTCAAGTTATTACTTAATCAGCCTTATCGGTGTAACGAACCGAGGGTATTGAAAAATATATGCAAACCAGTTTGTTAAAACCTAAAATTATTGCGGTAAATTTGCTTGGTGAGAATCATGCAAAAGTAATTATGGAACCGTTTGAACGCGGCTATGGTCACACTTTGGGAAATGCGCTCCGGCGTGTTTTATTATCATCAATGATTGGTTATGCTCCAACTGAGGTAATAATTTCTGGAGTCGTTCATGAATACTCAACCCTTGATGGTATTCAAGAAGATGTGATTAACCTGTTGTTAAACCTCAAGGGTGTAGTATTTAAGCTACATAACCGCGCTGAAGTTACGGTTAACTTACGTAAGGCATGTGAGGGTGTAGTGGTTGCCGGTGATATTGATATTCCGCATGATTGTGAGCTTATAAATCCAGATCACGTTATTGCTCATCTATCAAAAGGCGGTAAACTAGATATGCAGATTAAAGTCGAGAAGGGGCGCGGCTATGTCCCGGGTAATGTACGCTGTTACAGCGATGCAAGCGCTAAAGTCATTGGCAGAATTGTACTAGATGCATCATTTTCTCCAGTTCATCGAGTTAGCTATGCAGTTGAGAGTGCGCGTGTTGAGCAGCGTACAGACTTAGATAAACTTGTAATGAATATCGAGACTAATGGCGTAATTTCACCAGAAGAAGCAATTCGTCAATCAGCTCGAATTCTAGTTGAGCAGTTATCTGTCTTTGCGGCGCTTGAAAGTACTGAAATAACATCTAAAGCGCCTTTGCGTATACCTCAGATTAATCCAATTCTACTGCGTCCTGTTGATGATCTCGAGCTAACAGTCCGATCAGCAAATTGTCTGAAAGCAGAAAATATTTATTATATTGGCGATCTAATTCAGCGTACTGAAAATGAGCTACTAAAAACGCCGAATCTAGGACGAAAGTCATTAAATGAAATCAAAGAAGTTCTTTCTTCACGTGGTTTAATGCTCGGTATGAGATTAGAAAATTGGCCGCCGACTGGCCTAAATGAGTAATTAACGGGCATTTACTGTTTATTATCAAAAAGCTTGGTAACAACGCAAATTTTCTTTATTTTCGTACTAGTTTATGTGCATATTTCGTATTAGGTCACGAAATAAAAAACTGGATTAAAACTCTAAATCAAGGAAATTAAAATGCGTCACCGTCACGGTTTGCGGAAATTAAACCGCACGAGCAGCCATCGCTTAGCAATGCTTCGTAATATGTCAAACTCGTTAATTGAGCACGAGTCTATCAAAACAGCCTTACCAAAAGCTAAGGAGCTTCGTAAGGTTATTGAACCACTGATTACGCTAAGTAAAAAATCTTCTATTGCAAATCGCCGACTGGTTTTCTCGAGATTACGTGACAATAAGTCAGTAACAAAGTTGTTTGAAGTGCTTGGTCCACGTTATATAACGCGCCCCGGAGGTTATCTTCGAATCCTAAAGTTCGGTTTCCGTATTGGTGATAATTCGCCTATGGCGCTAGTTGAATTAGTAGATCGCCCACTTATTGATGGAGTAGTAAAAGCAGTAGAAAGTAAATAAGCGCTATGTTAATAAAAAAGCTAAGCGTCAAGCTTAGCCTTTTCCAGTATAGTACATCTAAACGTTATTTGTCACACAAGAATCATTAAGTTTATTCATCATTATTTAATAATAAATAAGAGAGTGTATTATTAACGCTAATCTCAATACTTACAATATTGCTTAATGTAAATTTTATACAACACTTACCTACGCCGTTCCTAATTTTGAGTGTATCGCTCTTTATGCTGTATAGCTTGTGCTATCTTTTCACTAGCAAGGGGTAAGATATCTTTTTATTTAAGACAGTATATCGTTTATTTAAGTTAAAAATTCATTGTAGTAAATCATCTTTACCGGATGATAAGGGCTTAATAGTATTTAACTATATTAGTATTTACCTGTATATTTTAATTAAGTTAATAGTTAATATATAGATATACTGCTGGCTAATTTTAGTTAGCTGCATTATATAATGCAAAAAAATTTACATTTTTGTAAAATGTACTCACTTAGTTTTATATAAAATTCTTTAACTTGGTGGTTAAAAGTAGCGCTATAAATATGATAGCGATCTATGACGATAATGCATGATTCACTTATATAATTAAGTATTCATAAGGTATTGATGATATATATTATTTTTATATGAAATCTTATCTTGAATTTTTTTATTTTAATTATTCTTACTACTAAGGTAGATGTATTATTTTGTACGCTTATTTTAAATAGATTAATATCTATCTTTAATAAATAAGAATTTTTTATTTAGCAATAAGTATGCGTTACTAGGTTAGTAACTACGAATTAATATTATTAATATATAAAATTATATAAAAAATTAAAAGCTAGTAATAAATTAAATAATTCTAGAATTATATTCTAGTTAATTAGAACCTAATTTAGGTAGGTTAGTTTTTTATTTATTTAGCTATATTTATTAATAATAATCAACATACATTTAGAGCTTAGTAAATAATAAAAATGCTAGTTAGCCATATTTATAAAAATATTTTTAAGACGTATACAACACACACTATCTGCTTGCTATAAAGAAGCTGATATTAATTTGTATAAGATTTATTTACTTTTTCGATGGCCTGTATTTTTTCGAAATTCTCAGATTTTTAAGCGCTTTTTTATAGTTTTATGATGTGTCTTTTAATCTTTTAAGGTAGCTCTATTAAAAATTAATTGGCCCCAATATATATACATTTTTATAGAAAATATAATTTTTCGTTTACTTGTAAATCAATATTAGATACCTAGCCAACGCTCTAATAACGCCTGAGCCTGGTCTACTCCGGTGCGTTTAGGGGCTGAAAATAACTGTATCGTGATTTTGCTTTGCAGACCAGTAATCTGGTAAATAGTAATAGATTTTTGAGCAGCACGCAGTGCGTTCAAACTTTCATTTCTTGATAATTTATCGCATTTAGTCAGCAGTATATGAATTGGACGCATAGTCATGCTAAACCACTTAATCATATGATTATCTAATTCCATGAATGGCCGTCGAGAATCCATTACAAGGATTAGGCCGCGGATCTGCGACCGTTCTATTAAGTAGGCGCTTAGTAATTTTTCCCAATATGTTTTTATAGTGCTAGGAACTTTAGCGTACCCATATCCAGGTAAATCTACTAAATGCGCAATAGGCGTGCTTACTGGTCCGACTGTAAAGTAATTGATATGCTGTGTGCGCCCAGGTATTCTGCTGGTGAATGCCAGCCGCTTTTGGTTGCATAACATATTAATCACAGTAGATTTACCAGCGTTAGAGCGGCCGGCAAACGCTACTTCTGGCTGTACTGTCTCGGGCAGATCACGCAGATGGTTAACGGTCGTAAAAAAATGGGATTGATATAAAAAAGACATAAAATTACTAGCTAATGGGATGGCCTAATATTAGGCTGGGATAGTAGTCGGGCAATCCCGCGCTAATATTATCTGAACAGCGTTATTGTAAATATAATAAGTTATGGGCTATTTAAATGCGTACTCGTTTGGTTAAGAGTAAGTAAACAATTACTAAATAATTATTAATCGTATTATGCAGCTTGGTTTTACAAATGCTCTAATAACAGAATTCGTGGTATGCAGTATTATTTTTATAAGAGCTTTTATTCGAATTTTTTCGTGCTTTATGCACTTTTTATTATTAAGGTATATATAAATACGCTATATACTAGCCATAGTAAACGCAAGTTACCACTAACATATGGTGGCTCTATAAAGCATATAGTTTTTTACTGAATATAGAAATAAATATTCTATGAGCATACTATATAGTTATTTTATGTAGTGAGGAAGTGCTGATTCTCCATCCATTAACTGCGTGAGTGTTTCGCGTTGTCGAGCTACGTGTACCCGAGTGTCGTCTACGAGTAACTCGGCCGCTCTGGGGCGGCTATTATAATTTGAGCTGCTTGAGAACCCATATGCGCCAACTGATCGTATTGCAAGTAGATCGCCAGACTCTAAGATAAGGGGACGATCTCGAGCTAACCAGTCACCACTTTCGCATACTGGGCCTACGATATCATAGGTTACTAACGGTTGGCTATCATCACGTGGCGTAACTGCGTCGATTGCATGGTACGCGCCGTACATAGCGGGACGGATAAGGTCATTCATTGCCGCATCGACGATCGCGAAATTTTTAACTGCTCCCGGCTTCAAGTATTCAACGCGGGTCAGCAAGATTCCTGCATTGCCGACCAGCGAGCGGCCGGGCTCAAACCAAATTTCACGATGGCTATGGCCGCGTTGATCAAAATGGTCTAGTATTGTTTTAACGAATGTACCAATATCCGGGGGAGTTTCGGTATCATAGCGAATGCCTAGACCACCACCGATATCAATATGGTGGATTAGTGCGCCGTCTGACTCAAGTTGTACGACTAACTCAAGTATCTTATCAATAGCATCAAGATAAGGCGAGATTTCAGTAATCTGAGAGCCGATATGGCAATCAATTCCAGTAATTCGTAAATATTTCATATCTAGTGCCGCGCGATACGTCGTGCGTGCATCATCAAAAGCGATACCGAATTTAGTCGATTTTAAGCCTGTTGAAATATATTGATGAGTCTTTGCGTCAACATCGGGGTTTACTCTTAGTGAGATTGGCGCGATCCGGCCAGATTCACCAGCAACTCGGCTCAGTTGCGCTAATTCAGCGCGAGATTCGACGTTAAAACAACGTCCGCCCATATCTAACATCATACGCATCTCGGCGATGCTCTTGCCAACACCAGAAAATACTATATCATTTGGTTTTCCACCAGCAGCAAGTACGCGTGTGAGTTCACCGCCAGAAACGATATCAAATCCAGCGCCCAAGCGTGCGAATACGCTTAGAACAGCAAGGTTGCTATTAGCTTTGACAGCAAAATGAATTTTTGCTCGACGGCCAGTACATGCATCTGCATATGACTGATATGCATCTATTAGCGCGGCTCTCGAATAGATATAGAGCGGTGTGCCATATTGTTCCGCAAGAACACGAGCGGGCACGTGTTCAGCATAAAGTTGATTATCAATATAAGTAAAGGCATTAACCATATAATCAATCAATCGAGAGTAGGGCGAGAAGTAGAGAGATCGGACGCAATCCGAAGACTGGGCTGCAATATATTGGGTGATAATATCGGGGATGTGTGTATGACGTTATTAATCGATGACAGCGCAGCAGACGCTGGTTCTGTAGTAAATTCTGACCAAGAAGGTTGCAGAGGCGAACTTGGTAAGTACAATGAGCCTCGCTGCACACAGCCAGTAAGCAGTATTACTCCCCAGAGAGAGATCTTATAAGATACCGAGATAACGTATACTCTCAAAACCTTTATTATGCCTAATAATCCTGAAACCGCCCGCATAACAGACCCCGTCTAAGCTAACAAGAAGAGTTTAGCATGGTCAATGCCCACTATTTTAAGCTGAGCTAAATAGGCACCATACAGATGGTGATTTTGGATGCATCCAAATAGGTTCAGAATCTATATGTAAATTCGGTAGAAATAATTTACCAATACTTGAATTTAAATTCAATGTAAAAATTACAGTAAATCCATCTCTGCCAATGCTCAAAATCTAGGTTAATATACAAAGCATAGATTACAGAGCGATCTGGCGGGTATCACTTAAATGTATATTGGCATTATATAATACAATACTCGTACATTAATTATTTACTTTTAGTATTATTCATGTAGGATTTTTTATACGGGTCGGTTGAGAATATTCACCGTTATATTGTACGCGGAGCGTATTTATTTACTAGTCCTTAAACAGTTTTAAGATAAACTTTTATTAAATTCGTTATCACGCGTATTAATAGCAGAGTCAGAGACATTGCTTATTGATTCTTCAATTATTTCTGAGGAAGGCATGCCTACTGTTTCAATAAAGCCTGCGCCCGGAAGCATACTAGCGTAGTACAGCTCACCATTAATTTCTTCTATGCCCGGTGGTCTAGGAATAGTGTATACAGGCCTGTTTTTAAGCGCTTGGCTCATATAATCAATCCAAATAGGCAATGCGAGCCTACCCCCGGTTTCACGATCGCCTAGGCTATGAGATCCGTCAAATCCAATCCATGCAACTGCTACCAGGGTGTGTTGGTAGCCAGCAAACCACGCGTCGCGCGATTCGTTAGTCGTTCCGGTCTTACCACCAATGTCGACACGCTTCAGAACATTTGACTTAGCACCTGTTCCGTGCTGTGCGACATCGATAAGTAAGTTATTCATAATGTACGCGTTGCGGGGATCAAGCACGCGAGGCGCATTTTTCTTAGCTACTATTGGCTGCGCGCGCGCGACAAGCTTGTCGCGCGCATCAGTAACCTTAGTAATCAGGTAGGGATTAGTTCGGTAGCCGCCATTGGCGAATACTGCATACCCGGCGGCCATCTGTAATGGTGTAACGAGCCCCGCACCAAGCGCCATAGGCAAGTAAGCCGGGTGTTTATCTGCGTCGAAACCGAAGCAGACAACGTGCTGCTTCGCATAGTGCGTACCGATATAGCTTAAGATTCGAATCGACACAAGATTTCTTGATTGCTGTAGAGCAGTACGCATCGTTATCGGGCCATCATAGTTACCACCATAATTTTTTGGTTCCCACGCCTGACCACCAGGCGTGCTTGGTGGAAAATATATCGGTGCATCATTAATAATCGTTGCCGGACCTAGTCCCTTATCTAGTGCAGCGGAGTAAATAAATGGCTTAAAGCTTGAGCCAGGCTGACGCCATGCCTGCGTAACGTGATTAAATTTACTCTTATTAAAATCAAAGCCACCAATTAGTGCCCTGATTGCGCCATCCTGTGGCACGAGTGCAATCAGGGCACTCTCAACTTGAGGCACCTGCGCAATACTAAAAGTATTATGCGCATCTTTAGTAATCCGGATAATAGATCCGGGATGGATGCGCCGGTTCTGCTGAGCCCGTCTAGATAAAGCCTCTGCTGCAAAACGCAGCCCATCACCTCGAATGATGACGATGTTGCCATCGATTAAGGAAGCTCTAACTTCCTGTGGGCTAGCTCGAGTGACAACAGTGGCAATTAAGTCGCCGCTATCTGGGTACTCTAGTAATGCGTCACCTATTGCCTGTTCCCTCGCGGCGCTATTACGCGGCAATTTAATAAAGCCTTCTGGTCCACGGTAACCATGGCGGCGATCGTAGTCTACTACACCCTTATGCACAGCACGGTATGCCGCTTCCTGATCCGATGAATGAATCGTTGTGATAACCTTGAAGCCACGCGTGTAAATTTCATCGCGATACTGCGCGTACATCAATTGTCGAACTATCTCCGCTACATACTCAGCGTGTATACTGTATGGAGAGCTCACTGTTTTAAGCGCGATTGGCTCTTGTATTGCTGAATTATATTGATCTTCATTAATGTAGCGCAACTTCAGCATACGTTGTAGTATATACTCCTGGCGAATCTTTGCGCGCCTTGGGTTTGCTATAGGATTGTATGAGGATGGAGCCTTAGGTAGACCAGCAAGCATAGCAGCCTGAGCAAGTGTGATATTCTTTAAATCCTTACCGAAGTACACGCGAGATGCGCTAGCGAAACCATATGCGCGTTGGCCAAGATAGATATGATTCATATAGACTTCAAGAATCTGATTTTTCGTTAATGCAGATTCGATCTTATACGCAAGTAGGATTTCATATAGCTTGCGCATATAGGTTTTCTCTCTAGACAAGAAAAAGTTTCGGGCTACCTGCATCGTGATCGTACTAGCACCTTGAGCATTATTACCCCGAGTAAAATTGGCTATACTAGCACGCAGTATGCCGGTTAGGTCAACGCCGCTATGATTGTAGAATCGATAGTCCTCAATCGCTAGGACCGCTTTTTTTAGCGTCTCTGTAATTTCGTCAAGTTTCACAACATTTCTGCGCTCCTGGCCGAATTCACCGATAAGAACATGGTCTTCTGTATAGATACGCATCGGCACCTTAGGCTGATAGTCTATAAGCACAGTTAATGGTGGGAGATTACGCCCAGCAAGAATTACCGCGTAGCACAGAACCAACCCTAATGCTAAGGTTGTCCCGATTAGTAATTTGATAAGTACGAACAAAAACCGCCACCATGACGTGTTCTGGTGCTTCGTTCCAGATGGAGGAAAGGGAGTGTCAGGTGTCGTTAATTGCATGAGAATACTAAAACACGAACGCGTAATTATACTTGGGGCGTGCTGACATAGTAATTTTCTACTTGTCTACAGTGAATGCTGATTGTAGGCGAAACATAGTACTAATTAATTAACCACTGGTAGATTATCTAGTGTGCGAGAGCGGCACAATTATCTATGTATGTATTCGAATGTAGACTTGTAGTGATTCCGATCTAACGCGGCAGAGCAAGATAGGATATAGGAAATGCCCAATTATTTATTGAATTAAGATTTAAGATAGGAGCTAATAATACAGCTATTAGTAGTCCGAATAGCAATGACTAGCCGAAGGGGGGTTAGCTGAGATGCTGTATATATTGTTCACAGGCCCCGCATAGCGCCCTATTAAGAGGAGATCGTGTGTTTACAGTGTAATAAACAGAGGCCTATCTCTCTTGTTCTTTTACGAGAAAACCGAGGCATTCAGTCGGTAATTTCGACAGCCCAGCTGAGGCTCAACTAACAGTGGGCTCTTTAGGTAATGCTCTTTACGCCCGCTGTATTAATAATAAAGTCATGCGCAATGCATCTGCTCTGTATAGATAACTGTGTAACGGTTGGTATACGAGTCTTAAGCGGGTGTGCTATTGCTGCCGCGCCACCGCTAGCAGCGGATACAAAACTATATCTATGCTTGTAATGCTAGTAGCGATACTCTTATCTGGCTAGTATCGCGGAGATCCTTGTCGGAGGCGTACACCATTCACTTCACCATAGCAAGCTGTAGGTAATTAGTGCTTAACTCAGAAAAACTATTTTATTTAAAAAATGCTTGTTACAACTGTAGGTAATATACTTTTACGATTTTCTAAGGCACGGGCGTGTAGCTAATTGTTGTATAAATGTATCGCACATTCACTACCCGCTCCATCTCAGCTTACGCATTCCACGGCCACCGGGCCTTGAGATAGCAGCAAAAGCTTTAGTACCTTATCTTGAGCCCTCATTAGACCGTGCATTCACGGTCGCATCCATACTATATATAATCTCAGCCTAAATCTGAGCAGACGCTATGAGACTGATATATTAGACATTTATAATGAGTGCTGAGCGCAATATCTAGTTCCCTGTAGTAAATAACAGGATTAAAATTGTTACTAGTAACAGTGATTACATTTATCACCATATCTAAATAACGCTCTATCATTCTGTATATTAGCTAGTCACCTATTCTAACTTTATTATTATTTGATATAATATAAAGCTCCACATTCAAGCTCAGCTTTTAGAAATATCTAATAGATGCTATCCCGTCTTCAATGCGCTAAATTCTGAGGGGTGTAGTATTCATGCTAGATTAGCAATGCTATCAGAGCTCTGAACTGCCTAACCGCCGAAGTTAGGCTATAGATTACGCGCTTCGTAATATACTATTTCGGATTTCGAGGGCATAAATAGTCCCAGACAAACAATAGTCTAGGCCACGTAAAGGTTTAAAATAGTGAATAGTCGCTCGTTTCTAATTAGCGCCTTTTATTTATAGAAGGATTAAAAATAATGTGTATACCTATCCTGAGCCACATCTCATAAATAAGAGTTTGGTTTCAACCACCAAAGATAAAGTGGCCATCAAAGTGCATAATTAATGATATAGATCATGCCAAAATTTCCCTCCAGGCGGTTTTTAGAAGACGGCCTTTGAGAAGTGATGCCCATGGGGCCTTATAGGATACAGTGCCGCCGAACTAAGCCTGTTGTTTTGCTAATTACTTATCGAAGCAAACTCATATAATTTCCTAAGGAAAAGGAGGTTGGTCGCGGTTTGCTAAGGATGCATGAAAAAACAAAACCGAGAAGCAGTACAAGAGTCGTGCGCAAATAGTCTGCGTTGTGTCCGATAATTTGTATTCCGGATTTATCAGTTACGATACCATGCTGTGTAGCTTTGATAAACAGTGGCCATGCAATTAAACTGCTGATCGCTCAGTATATCCATATTAATGAATAAAATTATTAGAATAACGGAAAACGCAAGCGTTTTTTTAATTGGATTGATGGGAGCTGGAAAAACAACTATTGGCCGCACTATCGCATATCGACTTAGACGCCGCTTTGTTGACTTAGATTATGAAATTAAAGCGCGTACGGGTGCGTGTATTCCCGTGATATTCGCACATGAGAAAGAAGATGGCTTTCGTCATCGGGAGTCGACGATCCTCAACGAGTTAACGCGCTGCAAAGAAATAGTTCTAGCAACAGGCGGTGGCACGGTAATGCGCCCTCAAAACCGTAAGTGGTTACACGCACGTGGTATTGTCATTTATTTACGCGTAGCACCATATGATCTATGGCTACGCACATATCGTGATAAGAATCGTCCGCTATTGCAGACTGACAATCCTAGAGCGGAGCTTGAATTGCTATTCGAGTTGCGGGATCCTCTGTATCGTGAGTGTGCTCATGTCGTGATTGAAACCACGCAATATACCGTTAGTAGTTTAGTTAATATAGTGCTTATGAAACTGAAACTGATCGGTATCCGACCGCTGCTCAATAGCGATGTATAGCAAGATATGCTTGCCACTCTATGGTAACAATACCTATAAGTAGGTCTGGTATGGCGCGTGTTGTAATAAAATTAAATAGAAAGTACCATCGAGAGTATTAGGTAGAGATATAATCGTTAATATAACTATCATTAATCCTCCGATAGACTCAATATACTTGGTAATTTCTATTTTCCATAAGCTTTCAGCCTCGAACTATAGAGATATATCAACGCTAAAGCAGCTGGTCAAGCATTCCTCTAGGGTAACTACAGAGAGGTCCTAAACCCAAAATGGGTGAGGGCGGGAGGGGTCTAATCTATATGCGTTTGCTTATATAGACGCCCCCCCCTAACCTGTGTCTGCAAAGTTCCGGCATTCGACGTGTAGCATACTCATATCAGACGTATAAGGAGTATATATATTTTGTTAACGACTAGACTTGTCGTCACATAATATTTAGCGCCCCGGTCAAATTCAGATCGACCCGGCTATAGTATAGGGCTATTTCACCTGATGCATTAAAGTGGGTCGCATCTATCTGATTAACTGCTAAATATCTGAACTCAGCCGACTAATCCATATCCGGATGAAGATAGCTTTATGTTTAATCCTAGCGACAGTGTCTAGCTTCCCATACATAAAGCATTAGCGTACATTACCAGAAGCGATACTAGAGCCCTGTATGTGTAATTTTCACGCACTCGATTTCTACTATCCGATCGGAAGAGGCAGCGATGACATATCGGTGAAGCTTATCTTGAGCTCGACATAGGCACTGTGTCAGTAAGTGTTGCCAAAGCCAAGGCTAATAACGTCAAGGCTAGAAATAAGCATATACTACTATTCTTAAATAGGCGTGCTGGAATGCCATGGGAATTAGTTTTGATTGATATACAATGACGGACACTGATTACCGACAAGTTTGATTGCGCAACATCACAGATAGCTGTAAAGAGCTGTGGCCTGCTGCTATAGAGACTTATAATAGTACTGGGCTAATAATATGCGCGCATAGTAAGCGCATTATTAATGAGGGATGGGGCTGATATGCTTAAGATGAGTTATGCTCGGGATCATGTCGAGACAGAAAATGTACTGCATATCGATACTAGATTATAGTCGTATGTTCTGGTAAAACTAATTAACCGCTTTTAATTCAATAGTATTATTTTGTACGGTAATAATACCATCTACCCATATATTATATATAAAAAATTGTGGCTGAGGTATACTAACTATAGTCATCATCGCTAACTACTTCGATCATCTCTTCGTGCATCACCTGCACTGACTCTCGGTGTGCGACGCTGACTATTGCTGCGTGAGCTAGATATTGCCTCAGCACCTGGTATAGCGCTGCCTCGGTCTCGAGATCAAGCGCGCTGGTTGATTCATCGAGGAACAGGAAATCTGGCTTCTGCAACAGCACGCGGGCGATCGCCAATCGTTGCTGTTCGCCTGGTGATAGAACACGCTCCCAATGATCGCTAACGTATAGCTTATCGACCAATTTTCCTAACCGACAAGCTTGCAGAACATTGATACAATCTACATTGGTAAAGTTGTTAGCGTTCGTCGAATATGATAGTACGCTCTTGAGCCTACAGATTGGAACATAACTTTTCTGAGGTACAAACATAAGCCGTGCGTTAGCTGGAATCTCGATGGTACCGCTACCAAATGGCCATAAACCGGCTAGCGAGCGGAGTAGTATGCTCTTGCCAGAGCCTGATGCACCTCGCACTAGCACCCTCGATCCAGGCGAGATATCAATCTTACCAATTGTTGATAGTGGCGTACCATCTGGATGCAATAATCTTAGCTCTCTTACCCGAAGAGCGGTTGTATTAGTTATCCGAGTGTAAATACCATCGTGCTTTGCGGCTTGCATAGCTGACTCAAGTAACTTCGGTTGTATAATGATTCGGCGAAATTCCTTTAGTCGGTTAGTCACCGCCCTCCATGCGGCTAGAGTTGAGTAACTACTAATAAACCATGAGAAAGAACTACTAACGGTGCCGAACGCGCTAATTGTTTGCTGATAACCGCCATAGCTGACTGTCTGAGCAAAGTATTTTGGTGCAGCAGCGATAAACGGGAATACAATAGCTAGTTGTGAGTAGCTAACCATGACAAAGTTTAAACGTCGCGTATAGCGCATAATCATCCGCCAATTGTCTCGGATATGTTTAAAGCTGCCTTGTAGCGCCCTCTCCTCAGATCGCTCACCCTCGTACAGAGCAATCTGATCTGCATTTTCTCGCAAACGAATCAATGAAAAACGAAAGTCTGCTTCAACACGTTGTTGTTGGTAGTTGATCGACGCCAGCGGATTATTAACTCGATGCGTAATATACGAACCGACTACTGCGTATAAAAAACTAGTCCAAACCATATAGCCTGGTACTGTTATATTAATACCGAACACAGCAAAGTTGAGTGAGCCAGCTAAGTTCCATAGGACATTACCAAACCAGAGTAATGTGACAAACGTAGACAGAAAATCCAGTGAAAGCGTCAGCGTTGTGCTCGCCATTTCCTGTAGGTCTATTGAAATACGCTGGTCAGGATTATCGATGAGCTTATCGCGTTCGATATGATAGTATGAGCGACCCGATAGCCACTCGTGCATATATTGTGCAGTAATCCACTGGCGCCAGCGGAATTCGATCATCTGTCGGAAATACATTCGGTACGAACCAAGTAATATCAGCGCTATCGCGATAGCGGTAAATTGAAGCAGGGAATGCCTGAACACTGGATAGTTGTACTGCTGAATTGCATCGAAGAACACGCGTTGCCATGTGTTAAACCACGCGTTGACTCCTATCATAATCATATTTATTGCGACTACAAGTGAGAGTAATCCACGGGCAGCCCACTTCTCGTTCGATACCCAATACGGCTTAATCAGGCTCCACGTTGTAATGTGTTCATTGGTGACTGATGCTGGTTGACTCATGGGGGGGGACTCCTTAAATCGGTCTATGCACTGATATGACTAATGGTGTCGTGAGCATCGAGACAGCAGCCGGCTCGTTCCAATAAAAATTATTCAGGCCGCTCTGCCGCTTCATTCCGGCTTAAGGCCTAAGATAGGCCGCTCCAGCAGTCGTCATTGTGCCAGAGCAATATATTGCAGCCTGAAGCAGTTTTATGATCTAATTGGGATTAGTAAAAAAGAGTGCTTTGAACGGCGGCACCGTGTATTTGCTTATAAATACACGGTGCGCCCTGCATTTATAAGCTAGGAAAATCCATGCGAATCTAATAACGCGTCATTCAGGTCTGAATCCCCATCTAGACCTGAATCTCCTGGTTTCATCTTTGCACTCCAATCCCAAAACATAGGATTCGATTGCCGTGCACAGATCTAATCCCTACTCAGAAACATCATGTCATGCTACGCCAACTCCCGATGTTGTAGTATTGGGAGGGGGTTTATCAGGTCGCCTTATTGCTTGGCGCCTTGCTCGAACAGGTCATCATGTTGCTCTGTATGAGCAAGGCGCTCCGAGCGGATACTATGGCGCAGCGTGGGTCGCTGCGGCCATGCTAGCTCCGCTGGCCGAAGCAGCTAGTGCTGAGCGATTTCTGGTGGAGCTGGGCGCCGCCTCTCTTGAACGTTGGGCCGAATGGTTACCGCAGCTACCACAGCCAGTATTTTTTCAGCGCAACGGCACTCTGATTGTCTGGCACGCAGCTGATCGCTCAGAATGGCTATTGTTCGAGCAGCGTGTGCGTAAGAATGCGCCTATTACGATGCTGCACGATGGTATCGTCGTTTTACACGGTGCTCAGGTTACCCGCGCTGAACCGACGCTTGGTACGCGTTTTCACGATGCGTGCCTCTTAGCTAACGAGGGACAGTTAGATAATCGGCAGTTGCTATTAGCGCTAGCTTCTGCGCTTGATGAATTGCGTGTTGACACGCATTGGCATACTTGCGTTCGAGAGGATGCTATGCCTACTGCTGGCCTAATAATTGATTGTCGTGGACTCGGTGCGAAGTGCGCATGGTCCAATCTTCGTGGCGTTCGGGGTGAGGTGGCTCGTGTTTATGCGCCAGGCATTAGTTTAAGCCGGCCGGCACGTCTTTTGCATCCGCGCTATCCTTTATATGTCGCGCCCAAACAGGATAATCACTATGTAATAGGGGCCACTGAAATCGAGAGCGAGGATATGTCGCCAGTAAGCGTGCGATCGACGCTTGAGTTGTTGTCGGCGGCATATTCACTGCATCCGGCCTTCGGCGAAGCTCGGATCCTTGAGTTAAATTCGCATTGTCGGCCTACACTACCAGATCACTGCCCCGCGCTATCGTGGGATGGCGCATTAACGCTGCGCGTTAATGGCTTGTACCGACATGGTTATATGATTGCTCCTGAGATAGCACGTGAAACTATTGCTCTGGCCGACGCGTTGCTTAATACACGGGTGAGGGATATAGATGATTTTAACACATGGCGTACCGACTCTCGTTGGCCAAAGCTTTATCATACAGCTAAGCCAGACTAGCGTATCAATAAATAATAAATGAATATTCAAATTAATAACCAGCCGCTCTCTTTGCCTGATGAGGCGCGCCTTACCGACGCGCTAGTTTCGTTTAGTGCGACGCCGCTGTTGTACGCAATTGCTATCAATGGGGAATTTGTACCGCGCGCGCAGTATTCTGCGCGCGCGCTTAAACAAGGCGACCGAATCGATATCATAAAGCCCGTAGCAGGTGGATAAGGAATTGACGACAGGCTATGAGTGGCGATAATCCACCTTATCCGGTCACCGATACAAACGGAAACAATGATGAATACGCATTCCACCGCTGACGCACTGGTCCTGTACGGACAACTTTTTACAAGCCGGCTGTTGCTTGGTACCGCCCGTTACCCTTCCTTGCATGTACTTGAGGCCTCCATTCAGGCAGCGCGTCCAGCGATGGTAACTGTCGCGCTAAGGCGCCAGTTAGCTATGCAGGGCAATGCGGATATCGGTTTTTTAAGAGCACTAAATCGCCAGGATGCGGTGTTGTTGCCTAATACCGCTGGCTGTCATTCTGTGAATGAGGCTGTAACGACAGCGAAGATGGCTCGTGAAGTATTTGAAACGGACTGGATCAAGCTCGAACTTATAGGAGATGACTATACCTTGCAGCCTGATCCAGTTGGCCTAATAGAGGCCTCGGAAATCCTTATGCGGGATGGATTTAAAGTACTACCGTATTGCACAGAAGACCTTGTCGTCGCTGGACGATTGATCGACGTTGGTTGCGAAGCGTTAATGCCCTGGGGCGCGCCGATTGGCACTGGTAAGGGAATAATAAACCCGTATGGTCTTAGGCTGTTGCGAGAGCGTTTAAAGGATATTCCACTGATTGTCGATGCTGGACTGGGTATCCCGTCACATGCCTGCCAAGTTATGGAGTGGGGATTTGAGGCTGTATTGCTTAACACGGCAGTATCGCAAGCGGCACAGCCCGAGGTGATGGCGCAGGCGTTCGCAAGTGCCATCCATGCGGGTCGTGAGGCATACTTAGCTGGGCCGATGCCAGAGCGCGATAGTGCCTATCCAAGTACGCCGGTAGTTGGCATGCCGTTCTGGCATCATAGGAACGATCACCCCTTACCAGAGAATTCTGCTGTCCCTCCCCCCAGTGAGGGACTATGAGCGATTTTTTTCTGGGGGGGCGCGAAGTTTTTTATCCGACCTCGGATAAACTACTGAAGACTGCAAAGAAAATACGAGCTGGGTTAGGTGATTGGCCATGTGCACGTCAGCCCGTGCATATTTGTTTCGTACCGCCTCCGTGGCCGCTAGGGTATCATGATGTAATCATAGCGACTGATACGCAGCCGAGTTCGGTCGATGCTGCATTCTGGATAGACTCTGGGGCCGCAGTGCTAGATGCGTCGGCTCGTACGGTTACGCGGTTATATCAGGGGCATACGCTTCGTATATTAGAAGCTTCGCGGTGCGCCGACTGGATCGCAGCATTAGCTGCGTTTATCGACTGTGGCTACGATCTGCATGATGCATTATGTCTTGCGCTAGCTTGGCGTCATGGCGATGAGTATACGCAAGATCCATGGCCGTCCGACATATCTCGCTTCCCGCGCGTACTAGGGTTGCCAGACGCGCCAGTCCAACCATTTGCTAAGTGCCCAGCAGCGCTTGGGTTGTATCCCATTGTGCCTACTGCCGACTGGATCAGTCGACTGCTGCTGATGGGTGTGTGTACAGTGCAACTGCGCCGTAAGGTAAATGGAGGTCCGCATAATTTAGCCGTTCTACAGAACGATGTGCGCGCTGCCATTATAGCTGGCCGGCGCTATAAAGATGCGCGCGTATTTATTAATGACCACTGGAAATTAGCGCTAGAAGAACGTGCATACGGCGTGCATCTTGGCCAGGAAGATTTATGGCGATCAGATATCAGTGCCCTTATGGAAGCAGGGCTGCGGCTAGGGGTATCCTCGCATGGATACTATGAAATCTTGGTCGCGCTGCACTTTAAACCGAGTTATATCGCGCTAGGCGCAGTCTTTCCAACTACCACCAAGGTAATGCCTAGCCTGCCTCAGGGGCTTTCGCGTCTAACGCGCTATGTACACCTTCTTAAAGGTGTAACTCCTTGCGTTGCAATTGGTGGTATTGATCTGCAGTCTTTAGGGAGAGTGCTAGCTACTGGTGTGCTCAGCGCTGCCCTCGTACGTGCTGTGACACAAGCACATAATGTCGAAGAAACAATTTTCGCGTTACAAACAAAATTTGTATGATAACTTTATATTTATTTATTACTTACTATACTTAGTATTGAGCACTAGAAAATTTACCCGTTGAGCATAAAGACACAATGTCGACTAACAGTAAAACCGGCAAGCGGGATTCGAGCGCGAATAAACTAAATCACCTGGGGTAATAAATAATATCCCGGCGGACTAGATGGTTCGTGCAGCGCGTCCGTCAGAAGTACAACGCGGAAGTAAACCAATGGATAAATTATTAATCAATGGCGGAGTCCGCCTCAATGGGGAGATTTCGGTGTCCGGCGCTAAGAATGCAGCGTTGCCGATCCTCTGCGCAAGCTTACTGAGCTCGGAGCCAGTTCAACTTGAGAATGTACCAAACCTACAGGATGTGCGTACTACGTTGAAGTTGCTTGGCCAGATGGGGATGCGTTCAGAGATATATGGAAACGTCGTAACGATGGATGCGTCGCAGGTTAATAATCCAGTAGCGCCGTACGAGTTGGTGAAAAAGATGCGAGCATCAATTCTCGTGCTTGGGCCGCTAGTGGCTCGCTTCGGTCATGCACAAGTATCTCTGCCTGGCGGATGTGCAATCGGTGCGCGTCCAGTTGATCAGCATATTAAAGGATTAACTGCGATGGGCTCAGAAATCTCGATCAAGCATGGTTTTATTCATGCTCGGGCGCGACGCTTGAAAGGTACACGAGTGATTACCGATATAATTACTGTAACCGGTACAGAGAACTTGCTAATGGCGGCGGTACTTGCAGATGGGGAAACCGTTATAAAGAACGCGGCGTGCGAACCGGAGGTTTCCGATCTAGCAAATTTTCTTATCGCGATGGGTGCACGTATTGACGGGGTTGGTACGGACCAGCTTGTGATACATGGTGTACCGCGCCTGCACGGTGCCCGCCATGTAGTAATCGCAGACAGAATTGAAGCTGGTACATTCCTATGTGCGGCTGCTGCGACAGATGGAGACGTAACGCTGCGCGGCGTTACCCCGATGATTCTAGCGGCCGTTCTTAATAAGTTGCGCGAGGCAGGTGCTCAAGTCTCGACTGGCGATGATTGGATTCGGCTACGGATGAAAACCCATGCACATGGAGTATCATTTCGCACCTCCGAGTATCCCGCATTCCCGACTGATATGCAGGCGCAATTTATGGCGCTAAATACCATTGCAATAGGCACATCACAAGTAGTAGAGACAATTTTTGAGAACCGCTTCATGCATGTGCAGGAACTAAACCGACTTGGCGCGCACGTTACGATCGACGGTAATACAGCTCTAGTGAGAGGCGTAGATAAGCTATCCGGCGCCACAGTTATGGCCACAGATTTGCGTGCGTCAGCTAGTCTTGTCATCGCTGGATTAGTCGCTCATGGGCAAACATTAATCGATCGTATCTACCATCTCGATCGTGGCTATGAGCACATGGAGATTAAGCTGAATACGCTAGGTGCAAGTGTCCAACGTGTCAATGACAATATAACGAATAATACCGATAAAAATCTCAGCAGCACTACGCAAGACGCCGAAGAAACTACCTTACAAGACGACGTCATTGTGCCTTGGTCAAATACCGTCAGATCAACGATATCTGCTGCCAGGAATGAAGTTGTCCATGGGGCAACAACATGAGTTCGTTGGTTAAGGCTGACACACACAATATGTTAGTGCCAGAAGTTCGCTCAGATATGCCATTAACATTAGCTCTTTCTAAGGGCCGTATCTTCGAGGAAACGTTACCGCTGCTAGCAGCGGCTGGGATCACAGTCGCCGAAGATCCAGAGTCGTCGCGTAAATTAATTTTACTTACGACAGATCCTGGCCTGCGCGTAATCATTGTCCGGGCAACCGACGTACCAATCTATGTCGAGTACGGTGCAGCAGATTTTGGTGTGGCTGGTAAAGATGTGCTACTTGAGCATGGCGGCGACGGACTATACCAGCCAATCGACCTAAATATTGCTCACTGCAGATTATCTGTCGCAGTGCCAAGTAGCTTTGATTATACGCATGCAGTGCGACCGGGTTCGCGGCTTCAAGTAGCTACGAAGTACGTAAATAGCGCCCGCGAGCATTTTGCAGCTAAGGGCGTGTACGTAGATTTGATTAAGTTATATGGCTCGATGGAGCTTGCACCTCTAGTTGGCCTAGCGGATGCTATTGTTGACCTGGTGAGCTCCGGTGGCACGCTTCGAGCGAACAACTTAGTTGAAGTCGAGCAGATTATGGAGATTTCATCACGGTTAATAGTGAACCAAGCTGCACTCAAACTTAAGCGAGCAAAACTCAAGCCCATTCTTGCAGCATTTGAGATGGCTAGTAGGGCTGAGACGTAATCCGCCGCTGCGTGGCGCCATGAAGATATACAGATACCTAAGACGCCATGAAGATAATGCCCAAACCACAAGATATAAGGGACTCGTATGGCGATCAAGATCCGAAAACTCGATTCCTCCGATGCTGGGTTCAAAACAGCGTTAGCGGCTGTGCTTAAATTTGAGGAAAGCGAAAACGAAGCGATTGAGCGTTCGGTCGCGCAGATCTTGGCTGATGTAAAATTACGCGGCGATTCTGCTGTACTCGAATATACAAGGCGTTTTGACCGGCTGGATGTTGCTAGTGCTGCATCTCTAGAATTGCCAACTACCCGGCTTAGGGCAGCATTAGACGCGCTGGATACAAGTCGCCGAGCTGCATTAGAGGCAGCAGTCGGGCGCGTGCGTATATATCACGATAAGCAAAAAATAGAATGTGGTAGCCATAGTTGGCAATACACCGAGAGAGATGGCACTGTTCTTGGACAAAAGGTCACGCCACTAGACCGTGTAGGAGTATATGTACCAGGTGGTAAGGCCTCCTATCCCTCGTCTGTATTGATGAATGCGATTCCAGCCCGCGTGGCTGGCGTGCGAGAAATCGTAATGGTAGTGCCGATGCCGGACGGTGTCGTCAATAACCTCGTGCTAGCTGCCGCGCTGCTTAGCGGCGTGGATCGAGTATTCAGAATTGGGGGCGCCCAGGCTATCGGCGCACTCGCATATGGCACGAATATCATCCCGGCTGTGGATAAGATTTCGGGCCCGGGAAATGCCTATGTTTCTGCCGCCAAGAAACGAGTATTCGGTACGGTTGGAATCGATATGATCGCGGGTCCATCAGAAATCTTAGTGTTGTGCGATGGCACTACAGATCCATATTGGATCGCAATGGACCTGTTTTCTCAGGCGGAGCACGATGAACTCGCTCAGCCCATTCTATTATGTCCGGACGCTATGTTCATAAATCGTGTCGAGACGGCCATGAACCGGTTAATTCTTGCGATGCCTCGCCGGGATGTAATTATTCATTCGCTGCAGAATCGAGGTGCCTTGATCAAAGTCCGAGATATGGATGAAGCATGCGAGATTGCTAACGATATTGCGCCGGAGCATCTTGAGGTATCTGCGAATAAGCCGCATAAATGGGCGCAGTACATTCGCCACGCTGGTGCAATCTTTCTAGGCCGCCACACGAGCGAGAGCCTAGGCGATTATTGTGCTGGCCCGAACCACGTGCTGCCGACTTCTGGTACTGCACGTTTTTCATCCCCGTTAGGGGTATACGACTTCCTAAAGCGCTCAAGCATCATTGAGGTGAGCCATGAAGGAGCACAGACGCTAGGTAAAATTGCCGTAGAACTCGCACATGGTGAAGGACTGCAGGCCCACGCATTCAGCGCCGAGTATCGGATGAAGACCCGAAACTAATTTCGACGAAGGCGGGGGGCAGCTTGGATACTAAACTATGACAATGCCTTGGGATGTTATTCGTACAGATATACTTGCAATAACAAGCTATCCAGTACCGCATGCTGAAGGCTTCATTAAGCTAGATGCAATGGAAAACCCTTATGCTCTACCTTTGCCGCTTTCAGATCAACTAGGCGAGAGGATTGCTCAGGTTGCGTTAAACCGCTACCCGTTGCCGCGCCCACGCCAGTTGCTGGATAAGTTAAAGTGCGTGATGCATATACCAGATGATTGCGACGTGCTATTAGGAAACGGCTCAGATGAATTAATTAATCTCATTGCAACGGCGTGTGCAAAACCAGGAGCTAAAATTTTAGCTCCTGTACCTGGATTTGTAATGTATTCGATGTCGGCGAAGCTCGCCCATATAGAATTCGTTGGTGTACCTCTAAACGTTGATTTGACATTAGACGTAGGCGCAATGTTGCGGGCTATTGCTGTATATCAACCTGCAGTTATTTATCTGTCTTATCCAAATAATCCGACTGGTACGCTGTTCTGCGATTCGGATATCGAACGAATCGTTCGTGCGGCCAATCGTTCTCTGATAGTCATCGACGAAGCATATCAACTATTCGCTCAGCGAACCTGGATTTCTCGAGTGAGCGAGTTCGATAATGTAGTAGTTATGCGCACTGTCTCTAAGATAGGTTTAGCCGGTATCCGGCTGGGCTATCTAGTTGGTTTGCCAGTCTGGATTAGCGAATTCGATAAAGTACGCCCCCCCTATAACATTAATGTGTTGACGCAGGCAACGGTAGATTTTATGCTCGATCACCTGGATGTGCTTGAGATGCAGGCTGCTGAGACGCGCGCTCAGCGTGCGCGACTTGCCTTAGAGATAAAAGCATTACCAAATTTTCACGTGTTTCCAAGTTCGGCAAACTTCTTACTAGTACGCGTTGTAGATGCTACCGAAGTATTTAACGCACTTCTAAGAGCATGGATTCTAATCAAAAATGTAAGTAAAATGCATCCATTGCTAGTTGAGTGCCTTCGGATTACAGTTGGTACGTCGGATGAAAACACACAACTAATAGCTACATTAAAAAATACCCTACTTTAATTGCGTGTTAGTCTCACTATCGAGACCACTATTTTCAGGAATATCTATGCGTATTGCGGAAGTCGTGAGAAACACACGCGAAACGCAGATCCGGGTCAAGATTAATCTTGATGGCACGGGCCAGAAAAAGCTAAGCACCGGAGTATCATTTCTGGATCACATGCTAGATCAAATTGCTTGCCATGGCTCTCTTGATCTTGAAATTAACGCACTCGGTGATTATCACATCGATGATCACCATACGGTTGAGGATGTAGGTATTACGCTAGGCCAAGCTGTTGCTATGGCAATCGCTGACCGCAAAGGCATACGCCGTTACGGTCACGCGTATGTAGTGCTTGATGAATCATTATCCCGTGTTGTCATTGATGTTTCCGGACGACCAGGACTAGATTTTCATATCCCCTTTACTAGAGAACGTATCGGTAACTTTGATGTTGATCTAACAATCGAATTTTTCCGTGGCTTCGTTAATCATGCTGGTACCACGCTGCATATTGATAACTTGCGTGGCATAAATACGCATCACCAAGTCGAAAGCGCATTTAAAGCATTCGGTCGGGCGCTGCGAATGGCTATCGAGATCGATGAGCGCTTAGTTGGCCAGATACCATCGACTAAGGGTAGCCTTTAAAGTAGAGACGTAGTATACGCGGTGCCGCTGTGGCGACTAAATTTTTTAAGGGATATATACTAAAAGCTGGTTAGCATGAAAACTTCGATAGCGATCGTTGACTACGGAATGGGCAATCTAAGATCAGTTAGGCAAGCTATATTACGCGTGGCCCCAGAGGCCAATGTAGAAGTGGTTAGCGCTGCGCACAAAGTGCGTTCGGCACATCGTGTGGTACTGCCCGGCCAAGGGGCAATGCGAGATTGCATGTCGTCCTTAGTTACTTCTGGACTCCAGAATGCAGTGCTAGATGCAACGCGTACCAAACCAGTCCTAGGCATCTGTATAGGTGAGCAAATGCTTTTCGATCACAGCGAAGAGGCTAACATAAAAAGTCTAGGCGTATTAGGTGGAAAATGTGTTCGCTTTCAACTGGATGGTAAACGTCAAAACGATGGCTCGCGCTTTAAGGTGCCGCATATAGGCTGGAACCGGGTTCGGCAGACTCAGTCTCACCCAATGTGGAATGGAATCGCCGACGAAAGCTTTTTTTATTTTGTTCACAGCTATTACGCTGTGCCTGATAACATATCTGTTTCCGTAGGGGAAACAGTGTATGGCGTACCGTTTACATCTGCGGTAGCACAAAATAATATTTTTGCTACTCAGTTTCATCCTGAAAAAAGCTCAGAAAATGGATTAAAGTTATATCATAATTTTATTACATGGAACCCATAATGATATGTTAATTTTTACTAGAAAACACTATAAATAGCCTAATAATCCACACTGAACTGACTAAAATACAGTGTTACACCACTACCTAGTGTAAGTACAATAATTTTCCACTCCATACTAAATCCTTATAATTATGTTGCTCATCCCGGCCATTGATTTGAATAACGGCCAATGTGTGCGCCTAAAACAAGGCAATATAAACCAGGTAACGGTCTTTTCAGCTGATCCAGTAGCTACGGCTCGCCGTTGGGTCGATAGCGGTGCTCGTCGACTCCATTTAGTTGATCTGAACGGTGCGTTTTCTGGTGAACCAACGAATAAGGAAGCAATTAAATCAATTATTGTTGAAATAGGCGGTGAAATTCCGATACAGCTCGGTGGCGGGATTCGAGATCTTAATACGATCCAGAGGTATCTAGACGATGGATTATCGTATGTGATTATCGGTACAGCCGCTGTGAAAAATCCGAGATTCCTTCGGGATGCATGTAGTATGTTCAGTGGCCATATTATTGTTAGTTTAGACGCAAAGAATGGTAAGGTAGCTACAAATGGCTGGAGCAAGATAACAGAGTACGAGGTAGTTGATCTAGCGAGCCAGGTTGAAGATTATGGCGTTGAAGCAATTATCTATACCGATATAGGCCGAGATGGCATGCTGCAGGGAATTAATATTCAAGCAACTGTGCGTCTCGCACAGGCGCTTAAAATTCCTGTAATCGCTAGCGGTGGTCTGTCAAACTTGACAGACATCGATGCGCTATGCGCTGTGGAAAATGACGGCGTCTGTGGGGTAATTTGTGGGCGATCAATCTATTCTGGAGAGCTCGATTTCATGACCGCACAGAATCTTGCCGATGCATATCACAATAGATTACTATCGTAGTATGCACATGCATTTTACTTTTGGGCATTTACTTTAATGTCTTTACCAAAAAGAATTATTCCATGTCTTGATGTGTCTTCGGGACGTGTCGTTAAAGGCGTTAATTTTGTTAAGCTGAAAGATGCTGGTGATCCGGTTGAAATCGCAAGGCGCTATGACGAGCAAAGAGCTGACGAACTTACATTTCTAGACATTACCGCAACCTCCGACGAGAGAGATTTAATCCTCCCAATCATTGAGTCGGTTGCCGCTCAAGTATTTATTCCACTAACAGTTGGTGGTGGCGTGCGTACCATCAATGATGTACGTCGATTACTTAACGCTGGTGCCGATAAAGTTAGCATAAATTCTACTGCAGTAACTAATCCACAGTTCGTTCGTGAGGTAAGCGAGCGATACGGTTCTCAGTGTATTGTCGTTGCAATCGACGCGAAGCGGGTCAGCGCTGTGCATGAGACTCTGCGCTGGGAAGTCTTTACACATAGCGGTCGCAAAGCGACTGGGCTCGATGCCATACAATGGGCTTATCAGATGGCGGAATTTGGAGCTGGAGAAATCTTGCTCACTAGCATGGATCGAGATGGAACTAACAGTGGATTTGATCTAGAGCTTACTCGGACGGTATCGAACGCAGTACCGGTACCGGTTATCGCATCTGGTGGTGTAGGCTCTCTACAGCATCTAGCTGATGGAATTACTGATGGCTATGCGGATGCAGTATTAGCTGCCAGCATTTTTCACTATGGTAAATACACGATTAGCGACGCAAAGCAGTTTATGGCCAAATGCGGTATTCCAATAAGACGGTAATGAGCAGAAAAAACTGGTTAGATAAAGTAAAGTGGGACACTAATGGATTAGTGCCTGTAATAGCACAGCAAACGCTGAGCAACGACGTATTAATGTTTGCGTGGATGAATCGAGAGGCATTAGTCAAAACGCTTGAGCTAGGGCGAGCTGTTTACTTTTCTCGCTCCCGAAATAAGCTTTGGTTCAAGGGCGAAGTGTCCGGTCATCTACAGCACGTGCGCGAAGTTCGGCTAGACTGCGATAAAGATGTCGTGCTACTAAAGATAGAGCAGGTATCCAACATTGCTTGTCATACTGGGCGTCATTCGTGTTTTTTTTGGAAATTTGAAGGACTTATAAATAAAGGAGACTGGATATCAATTGATCCTGTCTTAAAAGATCCGGAGAGTATTTATCTATGACTTATGACACCAAACCTATACTAGATAAGGCTACTAATGCTAGTAGCCCGTTGGATGTACGTTATACTCAAGACAATATTTTTATGCGGCTTACAAAGATAATCGATAGCCATAAGGGAGGCGACCCTAAATCTTCTTATGTTGCGCAGCTTTTTCATAAAGGCGCTGATGAGATTCTAAAAAAAGTTGGTGAAGAGGCTATTGAAGTTGTGATGGCAGCAAAGGATGCCCACCTCCCTCACTCGAGGGAGAATCTGATAAAAGAAGTAGCTGATCTATGGTTCCATAGTCTTATTATGTTATCGTATTATGGGGTTAAACCCAACAACGTGCTAGCTGAGCTGCAACGTCGTGAAGGCCTATCAGGCATCGAAGAGAAAGCCTTGCGCAAATCAGTACGTGCTACTGAATAATATATAGAATAAGTATAAGTTTATAGTATTGCTTTATATATTCCGTTATGTTTTACGCACGATATATCGGACCTAGTTGCTTATATCTTTAGCTATTCTATAATATAGAATTATTATTCTAATACCGTATATCGAATTTAATTAACAGATTTTATTTTAGATAAAAAATCTATGTGTGGAGATAATATTGTTCCGGCAATTTTATTTAAGCTCAGTGCCTAGGTAATCTAAAAAATAAGAAGATTCTTGCGTGATAAAGAATATAATTTCAGACTGATACTAAAGCTAATGTCCTGGCTCTTCCTCCTGCAAGACAAATAATAGTTAATTAATTTTAATACTTACATCTAAATTTTATTTTGTATAGAAAAATGTGCTACCACTAAGTGGTATAACGATATTAATTTAATTAGGTTTTATATATATCTTAGTAGCCGAGTATACTGCGCGTATTCCAAATTAGCGAGCTTAATGATCTTAAATATATTAAGTATTGAGTCTTACTTTATTAGTATGTTTAGCACATTAATATTTTTCATGAAGAAATCTATATAGAATATCAGTAGTAATCTTAACGGTATGCTTAAGAGGCGCAAGGGGTATGCACAATGTAAAAAAGATAAAATCGGCTCAAAGAAAAAACGAGCGAGATCTAAGCAAGTTGACTCTAACTTTAGAAAAGATCCTTTCAAAACCACTTTCTTGAGCTCGTGGACTGCGTGTCATTTTAGTGTTTTATATGTCTAACTAGTTTTTTAATAAAATTACACCGACTGCTATCGGCCCTAAAAGCTACCTGAATACAGGGTATATTTTATTATACGCGCGGCCCCTTATGCGAACTTTCTTAAAGAAGGTGACAAGCTATATAAACGACAATGCCGATTACAGAGATACTGTATCTAATGTTTAATTATCAATTAATACGCCTAGCTTAGGCTTTAAAAGCTAATTTTAGTGTGCTTATAATCTTTGCCTATAACTCCTTCGTAAGATATTTACTATTCTTGATTTTGTAAAGTCACTAATTATCTGTATCTAGACTTAGCATTACCGAGATCTAATTATTGGTCACTAGGTGGCTAAATAAAAAGCTTTAAGGCTAAGAAAATAAGAAATAGTAACTCTATCTAGTTACATATTTATACTAGTTGTTGCTAAGAGACTATTAGAGGTCTGCTTGAGCAGCAATAAGCGATCGCTGATTGTTACACTGATATTCCTCTTGCGGACCACCTATGCTATATACCTTAGCGACTATCCCGGTTTAATTAACGCAATCACGTCTAAGCAAGTTCGAAGTATCTATAATATCTTCATTGTTGACTTTCATAAGAATATTGCCCAGATTGATATGAGCTTTATCTGCCGGACTACTTTATAGCATTCTAGATATAATAGACGTGCTTAATTTTGCCATAAACCTAATAATTTTGATTCCCAGATTCATTTCTTGAAGCTTAACACTAATCCGACCACTATCACTGTTCCCGTCTTCACGATGCTATCCTGAGCATATTACTAGCCGTGTCGATGCTAGAATATCAAACCTATTCCTAGCGAGTAGCCGCTGCGTGAATATATTTCAGTAGTATTAATGCTGAGAAAGCTGCCATTCACATCAACTAGTGCAACACCAGAATTTCTGGATTAATCTGTTCATTAGTCTGAATAAAGTTTTCGAACGCGTTACTTCTTAAGTGATTACGTCTGAGCGACCTGATGATACCGATGATTACTGTTTGACTAACCCCAAACGTATTTCCAATCGCTATTACGACATCTCCGGCGCGGGCATTCTGCATCCGTCTAAGTGTGATTATTGGCAAATTAGATAAAGTGATTTTTAGGACCGCTAATTTTCGCGTTTGCTATACGTCCGTCAGCCAGGGAAACTTTAATTTTATCAGCATTATTTAATACTCGATAAGTCACTGGAGCTATATTAGGCACGCAGACTACGGCTATTAATAGAAATTTATTCTAAGTCCATAAATCTACAAAGGGGGTACACAAATTAAAGGCAGCGTCTGAACAGGCCCTACGAAATGTTAATTACTATTTTTAGTAAAATTAAGGCAAGGGGGTATTGTACTATACGAACCCGTGTTGCTAAGCTTTGATAAAAAATATTTTATAATGTAAGCTTGCAATTAAAGGTTGTAAATAGACCCTTCACTCCTAGCTTCTATAAGTGAGTAGCCTCAGGGAGATCGAGACTACTACGAGAGAGGTGAGGTGTGTAGTGAGGTGTCTTTTAGGTCGCCCCATAGATAGCTATGCCATATCAAGATAGTAATACTAGCATCAGATATGCTAGGCACTGTTTAATAACCCAACAAGCCTATTATAAATTATTGATGATGCTCAGGAAATACTATTAAGGTTATAAAATAAATTACTATAAAAGACTTTTAATAAAAACATCGGGTTTCTTTTAAAGATTTTTTAAAACAAGCATCACTTGCACCTCAAAACTTTAATGTTTTGTTAAATCCAATTGTTATAGCTCTGCTTATGCTAATAATAGCAAACTACCTACAGATTATTTATAATAATGGATCATATTAATGATATTAATTAAATATATCATATATTATATAGCTAAATATTATATTAAGTATATAAAGTTACTAAGGCTCTATTCTTCGCTATTTTATTTATTAGCTACTAGGATTTACTTTATATATTTAATAAGATTAAATCTTGCCAGACGTTATTTAAGACTGCTTATTTAAGTTTTAGGTGATAAAAAATTCCGCTAGATAGAACCTTGTTTAATCTTTGTATAAAATGTATTGCCACTCTTAGTTTATGTTTTATGCGATTGTTATTATTGGAGCACGCATATGAATATGCGAGAGACACTAGCTGAAGCTCTATAAGTCTAGTAGACTCGCTGCATTCTATTCGATTTAGTATTTAACGATAGACGGCTATAGGGATTATGTTGTTATAACTATTCTAAATTAAGCAGATTAAATTAAGATCTTGTAGTTAGATAAAAAGATTAGCTTAGTTACAGTTTCTGCTAATAATCGGTTTGTATAGAACTCAAGTTCTAACGCATTATTATTATGGGTAATTCTATTATTTCTAGTACTATCTATTATCTCTACGGTGCTTTAATCCCGACTCCGTTTGGTCTATTATGTATTATTCATATTTTTATTAATTCCTCCCATAGAGTCTATTTTACTCTCTTTTGAGTGCTCTTTTTTCTTAGTACCCAGCCTGTATTCTTAGATACAACCATGATTGGGTAGATTGACCTGCTTATACATTTTATATTCTAGCTAAGATACTAGCCCCTATTAGTCTACACTTTCTTAAAGCAGCTTAAAATAGCTAAAAAAGTTTGTGAGTATTCCAGCCATAATGCAGCGGAAACATCGTTAGTAAATAATTACTGTCTCGACACAAATGAGCGTTAGCATAGGAGTGGTTAAGTGTATTGAACTCCTAGCTTTATCTGCTAAAGCATGCAAAGGTATGGAATAAACTGATATACCTACTTACCTATGTTTTATTACGATTTGGATAGCTTATAACGTAGTATCACTCCGAGCTCTAAAACCCTTATATGTGCTATAAAAACCATATGATGATAAAGCTCTAAATTAATTAAAGATACTGAGGATGATAGTAATATAGCTTATGAGTTTGATAATTTTTTGACAAGGTTATTATCGGAATAATTGCCCTAATAGACTATGATGTACTTATCAAGCCGACCTTTAACCTTGCCTAGATATTAGTATCAGTTTATAAAATAAACGCTGATATAGCTGAATCAGTCCCGTTATTTCTCTGAGAGTTTCATAAAATACGAAACTTGGTTTTATATGCTCGTCAAGCAAACACGCGATTAGCGATTTTAGATCAGATAATAAAAGAGAGCGGTATAGGGCGAGTTTCTTTATGTCTAACTCTTTAGTTTTTTAAGGAAAGTAAAAATGATGGTTTTGTATTCTGGAACTACCTGTCCATTCTCCCAGCGTTGCCGGTTAGTGCTGTTTGAAAAAGGCATGGATTTTGAGATCCGCGATGTAGATCTTTTTAAAAAACCGGAGGATATATCAGCGATGAATCCATACGGACAGGTACCAATTCTTGTAGAGCGAGACTTAATCCTCTACGAATCGAATATCATCAACGAGTATATTGATGAGCGCTTTCCTCATCCTCAATTGATGCCCGCTGATCCAGTTCAGCGTGCCCGTGCGCGCCTCTTCTTGCTCAATTTTGAGAAAGAGTTATTTATCCACGTGGGCGTGCTCGAGAATGAAAAAGGTAAGATAGCTGAAAAATCGTATGAGCGCGCTCGCGTAGGAATCCGAGATCGACTAACACAGCTTACACCAATATTCATCAAGAATAAATACATGTTAGGAGAGGGGTTTTCAATGCTCGATGTTGCGATTGCGCCATTGTTATGGCGCCTAGATCATTATAATATCGAACTGTCTAAAAATGCGTTGCCACTAATGAAATATGCAGAACGCATTTTTAGCCGGCCCGCTTATATTGAAGCATTAACGCCATCCGAAAAGGTTATGCGTCGTTAAGCGATAACCGGCTTCTGTCCTTAGTTCTCTATTTAACGGCCCTCAGATGTGGCGCCCGCGTGGTGAGCGCCACACATAGCGCACTTTGGAACAAAAATGCAAGAGATTTCTATTAAGCCTTATTTATTACGAGCACTATATGAGTGGTGCACAGATAATAGATTTACACCACACATTACAGTAAAAGTCGATCAATATACACGCGTACCTCAGCAGTTCGTGCGTAACAATAAAATTGTTCTGAATATCAGCTGCACTGCAGCTAGCCATTTACAAATAGATAATAACGCGCTTGAATGCCTCGCACGCTTCTCTGGTAAATCTAACAAAATTAGAGTGCCGATAATTAATATTATGTCAATTTATGCGCGTGAGAATGGGCGGGGGATGGTGTTTGAGGGAGATACAAATCAGCCGATCCAAGGTGCGGCAGCATTTGTATCACTCATAGGAGATCGGTTGCGCGCAATAACCTCACAGAAGAAACAGAATATTTTATATAAGGATGGGTTTCAGAGGGCCGAAACTGATAAGCTAGCTGCAGAGACACAGACCCCGTCATTACAGCATGCTGAAGAAATACAGGCAAAACATTTTCTTAATTCAAATGAGACATCTACTGTGAGTAGTAGTCAGAAAGACAGGGGACGCAGGCATCTTAAAGTAATTAAGTAATTTTTTTACATACTAATATGTAGTACACTCAAGCTTTACGCCGGCTTAGCTCATCTGGTAGAGCAGTTGATTTGTAATCAACAGGTAGCTGGTTCGAGTCCTGCAGCCGGCACCAGTATTAACCATATTTTATAAATAAAGCTCGTTTTTATTCTACTTAATTTCTTATATGGTATAAAGAAAAACAGAATAAAGATAATTCTTGTCTTTACATATTAATATTTAAAGAAAAAAGTGTTTTATTGTTCACAATAAGATTATAACTAAAATTTAGTGCCTATCTCTAACCTGGGTAGGTAGTGTTTCTCATAATAAAGATAAATAAACTACTATAAATTTTTCTAAATAATTTTTTAGTAAAATTTATAGTAATAATAATTATACAAACTTCGATTTTTCTATAAGATTTACCAAAAGATTAATATTAAAAATTAAGCAGCTATAAAGCTAGGGTAATTTTACATGAGATTTTCTAGGTTGAGACACCATAGTCTGACCATAACTAAAATTAGTATATTACTATACAAAAGTATATAGGCAAGAAAACAAGCAAGACTTATACAAAATATAATCTTGTCAAGATTAACAATAATAGGGTATATATTCTCTCTTAAAGGAATTTGAGTAATTTAATAATTATTTACAGTTCTAACTATAAATAATTATTAAATTGAATTAACAACTTAGTTAAGTAACTTTAACTAAAGATTAAATATTAACAATATATATAAAATATATCTTTTATTTCCATAAAATTTTTAAAAAATTAATAGCTCCAGTGCTTTCTTTTTAAGATTCCGAAGAGAATCGCTCAGTAAGTTACTCTTACTTACTAAGCATTGTATATACAGTAGTCTTGAGACTTTTCTACTCGGCGATTAAAAATTTTAATTTTAATAAATTAATCTACTATTTTAATTGAAGTATATATAATTATATGATTTAAGCAAGCATAGAATAATACTATGCTTGAAAGCTATATATTCTTAGTATAAATTCAAAGAATGTGTGGTGCACCACCATAAATTAGTATATAGCAAAATAACACTGAATTTTACTAGGCATAGACCTTAATAAGTCTTAGGTTTGTAGCTATGCTTAAGTATTATTAAACCAGGGTTACTCTGGCACTAATTAAGGAATTTATGAAAAGCATCTGATTAACTTAGCATTTACTAGATTAAAAAACATGTTCTTTAAAAACAGGCTGTTTACTCCGCAATAAAAAGATTTACCAGTAACCATTTTTCATGTAGCAAAGAGGTTACTGGTACATTAGCGACTCGGGATGGGGTTTTTTACGCCGCCCGAATATTAGCTGCTTGCTTACCTTTTGGTCCTGTTTTTACTTCATATGTAACTTTTTGATTTTCCTGAAGAGTTTTAAAGCCATCCATGCGAACTTCCGAGAAATGCGCAAACAAGTCTTCACCACCGCCGTCCGGCGTAATAAAGCCAAAACCTTTGGCGTCGTTGAACCACTTGACGGTTCCGGTTTCCATAAAACAAATCCTTAAAAATGAATAAGGGCTAAAGCCCGGTGACGCATGAAAATCAAGGAAGGTTGAGAGGAACAACCGGAGTACCGTCGCAATGGACTACATACAGATGTACAACTACCAACACTTGCCGCTTGAAATCTTGCAAGCATAATTATATTGTGAAAGATCGGGCCCATCCAATGCTTTTTCGCAAATTTAGTGGTTTCTCTGGATGCGCCCCTATTGCGGGGTATTGGATTACTCTTTTTTACTATTTTTATGTAACGGTCCGTATCCGCATTTAAAATTGGCGCAAACAGAGCTCTCGCCCCGCCGTTACTGGCGGTTTATGTTAACCGATTGTCGGCTGGTTAGTTCGGCGTACATAGGTTAATTCTATATTTGTCAAGTCATCCTGTGTGTTGCTGATTCATAACTGATTAGCCAGTTGCAAGGTGCCACCGTTAAACTTCGCACCAGTTGCAAGTGACGTATGAGGCGTATTCACGAGACGTGCCAGCCGGAAACGGTATAGCGGCAAGGCGCGCTCATGTTCCTAGGAGATGTTGTGGATAGTTCGATCAAGCGAAACATCAGTCCATTTGCGCTGATGTTAACCGGCTTAGGCTCGATTATCGGGTCAGGCTGGCTTTTCGGGGCCTGGAAGGCGGCAAAAATTGCAGGGCCTGCGGCAATTATTGCATGGGTAATTGGCGCAGTTGTGATCCTTGCAATCGCGCTAACCTATGCAGAACTCGGTGCGATGTTTCCCGAGTCGGGCGGCATGGTCCGTTATGCTCGGTACTCCCATGGCTCATTAGTTGGCTTTATCAGCGCGTGGGCTAATTGGATAGCTATCGTTTCCGTGATACCGATCGAGGCAGAAGCATCCATCCAATATATGAGCTCATGGCCTTATAATTGGACTCATGCGCTGTTTGTGCATGGTGAGCTTACTTTGCCTGGGCTTTTATTATCGGCCGTACTTGTAGTCGTGTATTTTCTATTAAACTACTGGGGTGTAAAGCTATTCGCACACGCAAATTCAGCAATCACAATTTTTAAATTCTTGATTCCAGGCGTTACTATTTTAGGCTTTATTCTAACTAGTTTTCATACTGATAACTTCTCAATCAGTGAAACTAATCAGTTCGCGCCCTATGGTTGGTCAGCAGTCCTGACCGCTGTAGCGACTAGTGGCATTGTTTTTGCTTTTAATGGGTTTCAGAGCCCAGTGAATCTAGCAGGTGAAGCTCGCAATCCAGATCGGAGTGTGCCGTTCGCTGTAGTCGGATCGATCTTAATTGCGTTAGTTATCTATGTGATGCTACAGATTGCTTATATTGGAACCATTGATCCATTAGATGCTATAAAAGGTTGGGATAAGCTAAATTTTAGCTCACCATTTGCTGAGCTCGCTCTTGCGCTGAACCTAAACTGGCTTGCTATGCTACTGTACGTTGATGCGTTTGTAAGCCCCAGTGGCACTGGCACCACCTATATGGCTACGACGACCCGGATGATCTACGCGATGGAACGAAATAACACGTTGCCAAAAATTTTTAGTAGCGTCCATCCACTCTATGGGGTACCACGACCTGCGATGTGGTTTAACCTAATCGTCTCGTTTATATTCTTATTTTTTTTCCGTGGCTGGAGTTCGTTAGCCGCAGTAATCTCGGTTGCTACAGTAATCTCATACCTCACTGGGCCAATTAGCCTAATGGCGCTTCGCCGCACTAGCGGCGACATCGCTCGGCCGCTGCGCATCCCTGGTATGAGCTTAATTGCACCGTTTGCATTTGTCTGTGCATCTCTGATCTTATATTGGGCAAGATGGCCATTAACTGGCGAGATTATTTTGCTCATGGTCGTCGCGCTACCGGTTTTCTTTTATTACCAGGCTAAAGCGAGCTGGAAAGGATTTTCTAAAGACTGGCGCTCAGCATGGTGGATGGTTATTTACTTGCCAGTGATGGGTGGGATATCGTATATTGGCAGTAAGCCATTTGGTGGACTCGACTATATCTCTTATGGCTGGGACATGATAGTTGTTATAGTAATTTCGCTTGGATTTTATCAGTGGGGGGTATCTAGTGGCTGGCGCACTGCATACCTAGATGAGCGAGAACGGCGTGAGTAAATCCCAAGAGATCGATATTTAGTTATGAGGGCTTCAGTGTCAGCATAAACTGATACTGAAGCATACCTGCTAGCGCTAAGCAAGCGTAATTAATAGGACTAATAGCTATCTCTACCAGAAATAAGCGGCTGTAACTAAATAGCGCAGTAAAATAAATATATTGTCTTTTCACTATATAGGTACATTCGCAGTAAGGTAACTGTATTGCATTGTTTATAGTCAGAGCGATAATAAAATGCTCCTATAATATTTTAGGTAGTAATCAAAAGTGGCATACCCTCCGATAACCAATACATTGCGCTGCTTGCCAATAAAAAATAAAATGCTATCTATGCTTGTGCTTCATATTTTTGAAGGTAGTAGCCTCGTTTCTGAGGCTAATTCATTATTTCCGTACGATCAAAAAGCGGCATAGCTAGGTAGTGAGCCCCTATTAGGGGCTCTCGGTATTCGGGAGGAGAATAAGTTAGAATTATTCCATAGCATTACAAGACTAGCCGCTAACTATAGTATACAAATATAACGCCCAGGAGGAGCTATAGAAGGCCTGAATTAGCTTTTCTATTACTAATAAAGCCGGGAAAGAGGAGTAGTGATACTGCTTTAGTCTGTAACAGAAGGATAGAATAGCGTACAGGCATAACTAATATATAACTTTTGTAAATCTGGAGTCTAGTATTAGTAGGTTGGGACCGGTTCTAATAGGAAAAAACCAAGGCTAGCGTGCGTTCAACTGTAAAATAAACTGTTTTTTCACTGTACGTATTGTGAGTGTAGCTAATACTCGCCCTAATAGAGAGGGAATAATATTTGGATAGTAGTTGTTAATCTCCTATATACAATAGCCCCGTTCATATACGAGAGCCCTCTACCGCAAGCCTAGATATGTCTAGCGCATGAGAAATAGTATCAGCCACTAATTCTTCAATAGTTTTGGAGGGGGCTATAAAATATCGGTACTGGTGGGAACACCATACCACCTATTTCAGTAACTGCTATCATATTACGTAAGTATATTAGGTTTAGCGGCGCTTCTTAAACCATCAGAACAAGCCGGCGTTGTTCTTTCAGAGTGACATCGACAGCCAGAGTACTTAGGTTGTCCGATAAACCTTGAGCGGTGTCTATCCAGTATTTTTATTTCATACAGTGCCACGATTATGCCATCCATCTGAACCGAGCTGCTAGCGCTGATTTCGCCAATATCAAGCGGGACTATACACGTGATGTGCCAACTGTTTGAGTGTTAGACGGCTCTATACCTAACTCGTAGCGTATAGTGGCCAGCTAGGCACTAGAGACTATTAGACGAATTTTTATGCCGCTTATCTTGCTTATGTAGTGCGTGCAAAACACCGGCGCCATAAGCAGGCACTGTGTGGTAGGCGCCAGTGATCGCAATGATTAGCCACCGTGTCGGTAGGCGTGCTTTATAAAGCATTCTTAAATAGCTGTTGCAATTCTCCAGATTGGTACATTTCCATCATGATATCCGCGCCACCAATAAATACACCGTTCACGTATAACTGTGGGATTGTGGGCCAGTTCGAAAATATCTTAATACCGTGTCGTATTGCCTCATCCTCTAAGACATTAACAATATGTAATGAATCGATGCCGCAGGCCTTTAAGAGCTGAATAGCTCGGCCAGAAAAGCCACACATCGGAAACTGTGCGGTGCCTTTCATAAACAACCCGATCGGGTAATTGCTAACGATTTGCCTAATGCGCTCTTGAGCGTCCATGGATAACCCCCTATTTCAAATATTATTTGACTAAGATAATAGCGGATTTTCTTTATTTAAGTCGGTATTAAGACTTTCTGACGGCGCCGCCAGTGACACGTTCAATACCAGCTAGATCTCGTATGGAGCGTATGGAATCCAAGCCGTATGTATAAAACATCGAACGCACTGTTTTAGCCTGATTGTGTCCGTGTTCTATCCATATTTTGCCGCCGGGCGACAGCCATATGACAGAGCCAGAAATAATCGTATGAATTGCGCTGAGCCCATTTGCATAGTCAGTCAGCGCGTATAGCGGCTCGAAGCGTAGATCACCCTCACAAAGGTGAGGGTCTGACACCCTAATATAAGGCGGATTACTAACGATAACATCAAATTGTGCTGGAACGGCTTGATATGCTTTATCAAGCGCATTAAACCAATCACCATGGCGTAGTATAAAATGAGGATGCGTTAAGCCATCCGAGCTAGAGTTATGATTCGGGACTAATGTTGGTAGGGGTTGCATAAGTGCCGCATCACCGAGTAAACGTCTCGCATTTTGCCGAGCAACATCTAGCGCGTAAGTACAATAATCTGTAGCGATTATCCGAGCATCTGGGCGCGCATGAGCAATTGCGATCGCAATTGCTCCGCTTCCAGTACCAAGATCTAATATACGGGGAAAGCGGATTTTATGCACTGCGGCTAGCGCACACTCGACTAGCAGCTCTGTCTCTGGACGTGGAATTAGTACATGCGGGGTCACATTAAAGTCGAGCCCAAAAAATTCTCGAGAACCAACTAGTTGTGCGATCGGCTTGCCTATAACACGTTGTGCTTGTAACTCTAGAAAACGATCTACTAAAAAATTCGGCAGAAAGTCGTTAGCACGCGTGATGAGTGCGGTACGAGGCCAATTTAGCGCATAGGCAAGCAAAATACGAGCCTCCAGAGCAGCTAGGGGCGAGGATTTTAGAAGTTGTTTCACGCACTTCATGATGAAGCTTAATTAGTTTCACCCATCGTAGAAAGCAGTGCGGCCTGATGTTCGGAGACAAGTGCATCAATAAGTCTGTCTAAATCTCCATCCATAATTTGTTCTAACTTATACAACGTTAAATTAATTCTATGGTCGGTTAATCGGCCTCGTGGAAAATTATAAGTCCGAATGCGAGCGGATCGGTCTCCTGAGCCCACGAGGTTTTTACGCGTGGCGGCTTCTTTTGAATGCTGCTCTCGATATTGCTTATCTTTAATACGGGCTGCTAGCACTTTTAGTGCGCGGTCTTTATTCTTGTGTTGCGAACGATCATCTTGACATTCTACCACAATGCCGCTTGGAATATGTGTGATGCGTACTGCTGAATCGGTCTTATTAATATGCTGACCACCAGCGCCAGATGCTCGAAATGTGTCGATCCGAAGATCGGCGGGATTGAGCTCGATTTCGGTGATCTCGTCGGCCTCTGGAAGTACGGCAATTGTACAAGCCGAAGTATGAATGCGTCCCTGCGTTTCGGTAGCCGGCACCCGCTGTACGCGATGCCCACCTGACTCAAACTTGAGCCGGGAATAGACACCCTGACCAATAATTCGTATAATTACTTCTTTGTAGCCGCCTAAGTCTGAAGCACTCTCCGATATCATCTCAACATGCCAGCGGTGCCTCTCTGAGTAGCGCAAATACATGCGCAGCAAATCGCCAGCGAAAAGTGCGCTCTCCTCGCCGCCAGTGCCCGCTCTAATTTCTACAAAGATGTTGCGATCGTCGTTCGGGTTTTTGGGCAATAGCATTTGCTGTAAGTTGTTCTCTAGTTGCTCCATTCGGTTTCGTGCTGCGCTCAGTTCATCCTCTGCAAAATCCCGCATAGACGGATCATTTAGTAATTCCCGAGCGGTTGCTTCATCGTCGCAAGCGGACCTCCACTGTGCATATTTCTCAACTACTAGTGCGAGTTCAGCGTGCTCACGGGATAGCTTGCAGTACTGGTCGAGATCGGTAAGGATCTCTGTACGTGAAAGCATTTCATTCCATTCTGGCAGTCGTTTACTGAGCTGCTCTAACTTACTTTGCATATTTGGTTTCATCGGCACATCCAGAAAATGTGTAAATACGATTACATTTAATAGCAAATAAAAAAGTACGCTCGCCTATCATAAATGCCTTAAGGGTCGTACATGTTGGTAGAAACCAGGTAGTGATTAATCGGTAATCGCAATGATTACCACTACCGTCCGCGCGCATCAGTACATGCGTCGGCGGACTATAGGTAGGCTTGTTAGTTAGTGTATTTGACAGTATAGTAAACTCTATAAATAGATTCTTATTAACCTCGGTATTTCCTAGATATGTGCTAATTCAATGCGATCTAGCTAGTAGGTTTGTACTCGCATATAACAAATTATAGTTACAATATGTTGCTCGAGCTGGCGCATAAAGACTCGCATGCGTCTATTAATAATTCTATTAGTCTGCGCAATATCAGTGTTCTAGATGGTATTACCCCTCTAATCATTGATCTAAAGTCGTTTAATATATAAAAAAATGCTTTATGCAGTTTAACTACCTATACCTTGATATAGAATACTACTCCTAGTGTAAAAATTAACGTTATCCAGTATTTTCGAGCCCTGCCTGTGCACTCAATCACACTCGGGGCCAACGATTAAGATAATAGAAGCAGTACACGAAACAATATAGCCGCACTTAAGGTTAATATAGTAGCTTAACAAGCATGATCGCCTTAGTAGTAAGGCTTGTAGTAGCGTGTACTGCTATGCAGTTAGTAATAATAGACCTACGCGGGCTCTGCACAGAGGGATGTATCGTATGCAACTTGCTCATCTTCTAACACTGAGGAGCAATAAACGTTGCCTAGTGATATTTTTAAATATTCGTTATCCAAGTCGTACTACTTCTGCAGTCATCGATACTGAATGCATACTCAGCCCTATCTGCCCAAGCACTTTCTTGACTGCTCCAAAAAAACACCGACAAATCTTATTTAGGTATATGCCGACTCGAGCCAGCTTTTGGCAGCATGACGGGAATAGAATATTTTATCTACATCAGGAATTTAGAGTGCACTTAGAATCGCATAAGTAAACTCTTAATATTTTGTCAGAATGTAGATATTCTATATAGATAACTTAAGTAGGATCTGGTGAAAAGGGCTTAAGAACAATATGATTGTATGCTCTTACATCGCACTATAGATAGCTTACACAGTAAATTTTAGTTCTGTTGCAAGTTGCCTGCATTACAGCTCCTGCTAGTATTTTACCTACGAATAACACGCACAAACGCACCTGGCACTAAGATGCCAGCGCATCTTTTACACAGATGTTTTTAATATATGCAAAGATATCTTTATCCGCTTAATCGGAAACATAGCTCAGCTTATGCCGTACAAGTACTAGGGTAGTATAGTAAGCGATTCCGCTAATACGGGGTGCATAATTACCATTAAAAGTAGTCTGTTATTATAAATTTTTATTAGTTATTGAGGCCTCACCCTAGTGGATTAAAGTTAGAATATATCTCAGCTTCTCCTCATGTTTCATGACAATGAGTAGTTCTTGTGCTAAATAGCGAGGCAAGGTAACTGGAACTTGCCTACCACGTATATATAGATCACGGCTCAAAAGAATCTTCAGTTATAAATAGTATAACCATTGCAGATGATTCATAGTTAACAACATTATTTTGTACTATACGTAATAAATATTAGTGTTTTATACGAATAGAAGTCAGATAATTGTTTTTTAATGCCACTTACATTTCTAGTCTGGCTAACCAATACGGTTTTAATCGTCAACGGTTTAGTACTAATTAGCTATAAAATACAGTTATAAGGTGACGTAGATAGCTACTCTATACGGGCTAGTATTTTCTATGCGTCGGTTTCTAGTTTTAACTAAAAATAAAAAACTATTAGTAACTTTAGATATCAGTGTCGTATTTACCCTATACGCACATTATATCTCTAGTCTTAATAACCTTCGTCTAGATATGCATGAAATACTAATTGCTCAATAAATAGACTATTTATGTAAATAGGATATTTTGATATGGTAGTATACGAAATATTTCGATTAAAAATTTTAGTCAGTGAAATCGCTGTTTAGCATACGTCTAGCTAGGACTAGCATATTAAGCTGTTGCAGCTCAAATAAAGTGCACAGCTTATGGTGCTGTTTACGGATTTCATTCTCGAATATGCACCGTATATGCTCAGCGTAATATAGGTATTAGTTATACACTGTGCTTATATATTGCAACTAGTAAACTTAATAAACACTGGACAACTTACTGGCTATCAATTGCTTTCCTCCTATAAAAAGCTAGTGCTGCTGCGAGATGCGATGAAACATGCTAATTTAGACGCATACATCGTACTATCCGCTGATCCCCACTTATCTGAATACTTACCAAAACGCTGGCAGGGTTGTGCGTGGTTGTCTGGCTTTACTGGCTCATCTGGATTACTGGTTATAACGTCAGATTTTGCAGGACTATGGACCGATAGCCGCTACTGGGTACAAGCTACTGTAGAGCTATCCGACAGCGGTATTAAGCTAATGAAGATGCGGGCTAGACATAATCTAGATTATGTAAATTGGCTCGCCAAGCACATGGCCCCTGGTTCACGGATTGGCGTAGATGGAAATACGCTAAACCTGTCCGCTGCACGTACTCTGCAAGTTACCCTGCAGGCCTCCGGTATACAACTGTATCTTGCCCTAGATCTGCTCGAGCTTATTTGGGAAAAGCGACCAGTCTTACCTACATTACCAGTGTACGAGCATGACTACTTCTATGCACCAGTAAAGCGCACGCAAAAGCTCGATCAGATACGTAGTGTAATGCGTGAAAAAAATGCGCAATGGCATTTTGTTTCCACCTTAGATGATATTGCATGGATTTTTAATCTTCGTGGCAATGACGTAAGCTATAACCCTGTATTTATCGCGCATGCTCTGATTAATCTACAATACGCGACGTTGTACATACCTGATGGTAAGATTAATGAATCGTTGCTTAAAAAACTGGCTCAGGATGGCGTGCGTGTTGCCTCGTACGAAGACGCACTAGCAGCTTTGGCAGTAATCGAGCCTGGTAGTAGACTGCTAATTGATCCATACCGAGTCACATATAAGCTCATGCAAGCTGTACGGCCTGGTGTAGAATTTGTTGAAATAATAAATCCGTCAATTTATGCTAAGGCCTGTAAAACAGAAGCGGAAATTATGCATGTACGCGCAACTATGGAGCAAGACGGCGCGGCGCTTGCAGAATGCTTCTCATGGCTTGAACACGCACTGGGGCATGAGCATATCACCGAATTAACAATCGACGCAAAACTCACCGAAGCAAGGGCGCGACGTAAAGGTTTCGTATTTCCCAGCTTTCCGACGATTGCTGCTTTTAATGCTAATAGTGCGATGCCGCACTATCGTGCTACACCGAGGTCGTATGCCCTAATCGAAGGCAATGGTCTCTTATTGATTGACTCTGGCGGCCAGTATTTGGGTGGTACAACTGATATTACACGTGTCATACCAGTAGGCCATACTAGTGCTGAACAGCGGCGCGATTTCACGCTAGTACTCAAAGGTATGATCGCTCTGTCGCGTATAAAATTTCCGCGTAGTATACACTCGCCTATGCTAGACGCTATAGCGCGAGCGCCACTTTGGGAGGCATATATAGACTTTGAGCATGGCACGGGCCATGGAGTCGGCTATTTCTTAAGCGTGCATGAAGGGCCGCAGGTAATCTCACACTGTGCATCGGTAGAGTGCTTTATGACCATGGAAAAAGGCATGATTACCTCGAACGAGCCTGGCATTTACCGTCCTGGTAGGTGGGGTATCCGTATCGAGAACTTACTGCTGAACCAGCCTGCATGCATAAATGAGTTCGGCGAATTCCTCTGCTTCGAAACTCTGACGTTATGTCCAATCGATATTCGCTGCATCGAGCGCTCCTTACTGAGTGAAGATGAAATAGCCTGGCTTAACGCTTATCACAGGCAAGTGCGTAATCGAGTGAGCCAGTATTTAAGTGGCGACGCTAAAGCGTGGATTGAAACACGTACTGAAGCAATCTAAACCCCATAAGCATTATAGTGGTCTAACACTAATAAATACTAATCTCCCCGAGAGAATAGATAGCAAGAGCAAGACTATTAGTCTAGAACGCGATAAAACAGTTAATCATTAATAGCGCACTGTTTATCAATAGCCCAGGTAATAAAGACCCTCTCTTCAGAGAAATAAGAGGAAAGGATGTCGTTAAAGTAGGTAGTCTCGATAAATTAATTTGCATGGGTTGAAGCTTTTACTGACTATAAAGTATCCTGCTAAAAACTTGGAGAGATAGCTACAATAGTACCTATAGTAATATCACTTCAATAGAAGTAATATTACTAGATGCATCTCTAGTGAGATTACTCTAAGTGCCAAATAAGAAATTTAATACATCTCCATCCTTAACTACATACTCCTTTCCTTCAGAGCGCATTTTGCCTGCCTCTTTCGCACCCTGATCACCCTGATAGGTGATATAGTCATCGTACGAGATTGTCTGAGCGCGAATAAATCTGCGTTCAAAGTCCGTATGAATAATGCCTGCTGCTTGCTTGGCTGTATTACCGGCGTAGATGGTCCAGGCGCGTACCTCTTTGATACCGGCGGTAAAGTACGTTTGTAGCCCTAGCAGCTTGAAACCCGCCTGGATTACACGATTCAATCCAGACTCATGTATACCCATTTCAATTAAAAAAATACTTTTTTCATCATTTGGCAACACAGCAATTTCTGCTTCAATAGACGCACAAACAGCGATTACTAATGAGCCTTCTTTTGCTGCATAGCTACGTACCGTATCGAGGTGCTGATTATTCTCGAAACCATCTTCACGTACGTTGGTAACGTACATTGTTGGCTTTGCAGTAATTAGGCAAAACGGCTTGATTAGTGCAAGTTCATCATCGGATAGATCCATCGAACGAACTAAGCTCACCAGGTTCAGCTGCGCTCGCACTTTTTCTAGCACATCAGCTAGCTTACGTGTATCTTTGTTGCGACATGATCTTGTTATCTTCGAATGACGTATAAGTGCTTTTTCGACAGTTATGAAGTCAGCCAACGCTAATTCAGTATGAATTACTTCGATATCGGATAGGGGATTTACCTTGCCTGTGACATGAATTACATGATCGTTGTCAAAGCAGCGCACTACATGCACGATTGCATCCATCTCACGGATATGAGAAAGGAATTGATTACCAAGACCTTCTCCCTTGCTTGCGCCCTCGACAAGCCCAGCGATATCAACAAACTCGACGACTGCCGGCCGGATACGCTCAGGCTTAACAATCTGCGCTAAAGCGGCTAGCCTTGGATCTGGTACATCGATTACACCAACATTTGGTGTAATCGTACAAAATGGATAGTTCTCAGCAGAAATTTTCGCTTTAGTCAGCGCATTAAAAAGGGTGGACTTACCTACGTTAGGTAGACCGATAATACCGCATTTTAGACTCATAGAAAACTTTTGCAAAGTAACATCTACTGCATCAGTAGATACCTCTTATTACAATAAATCGTTGATTTAGAAACATCGAGGATTCGGAATAAAAGGATAAACCAACATCGCCTAAAGACGATATTCTGTATCCTAGCTTTGCTGTAATTAATATTTTAGCGCTTTCGAACACCGTTTATTTTATCTGTAATTGATCTGTAATCTGTAGATAGAAAATGTGAGCGACCCGAGTAACTCTAAAAAACTTTTACGCGCTATGCTAGGTATTATAGCGTTTATAATTAATGTTATTTAGTGTTGGTAATATTTTGTTCTATAGAACAGCCTCTCATCATGTATTCTGCTAAATTAAACAAAAAAGTTTTTGTGATTGGCAGCGGACTAATCGGTAAAACTGTCTCGCTTGCACTGACGCAGGCGGGTCTACGCATTATGCTCTGTTAGCATAGCGCGGGCGTCTATGTAAAGCGAATACTAGTTCGATACACGTATTTATGCCCCGTCTTCTAGTTCGATAACTTTGCTAGGGCGGCTACAGGTTTGGCAAGCTTTAGACTTGGCTAGATTATATCCAGTCTATGAGATGCGCAGGTATGCGGCAATGTCCACTCACAGTTCCATTTCTCTGCATTTCAGGATACGGTTTTCCACAGCTAGCGTGGATCGTCGAATCAAGCTTTATCGAGCGAGCATTGGAGCTCGCCCTACGATGCCAACCACTACTGACTTAGTATGAATCGCGGGCACAAGCGCTGCAACTTTACCCCGAATATGCGACTGTTACTCTTGATAATTCGAAAATATTGCTTGCCGCTATGATTATTGGTGCGGATGGAACCCACTCTTGGATTCGAGAGTGGGTTAGCATAAAGATAAAATGTCGAGTCTATCAACAGACTGGCGTAGTAGTAAACTTTCTATGTAGTAAGCCCCATTATAAAATTGTATTCCAGGGGTTTATTAGTGGTAAGATTCTTGCGTTATTACTATTGCCAGATTTACATATATCGCTGATTTAGTCTGCTGGCACTAAGTATGCGACTGCCTTTCTGAAGCTAGACTTGATGACGGTAGACGAAAGGATTAAGTCGGCTATGCGCGGTGGAGGTTTGAGTTGACTTCGTGCCCTTGAAAGGTGATTCGGCTCACTTAACTTATCCACTTGCGGGACAAGGAATAAATATTGGACTTTGTAATGTTGTATCGTTATTGGATGTGGTAAGCTAAAAAGAACTATTTCATACTCTTAATAATTACTAAATAGCTTGGTATAAGAGAACATGCAATTAGTATGTTGTGTATTAACTGAGCGTATCATTCTTTTGGTGCAATAATATATATTGAACTTCATTTATTAGTACTTTAGTAAAACTAAAATAGCCCTAACCTAGATATAGAGCTCATACTAAAGATAACTAAACGTAAGACCACTAAAATTTAGTATTATTATCTAATAAATAGGTAGTAGGCTGCATGACTGATAGTAATAATAAACACTCCCGATGTTCTGCCGAACCCATAAATACTTTGGGAGAATTATAGAAGCATAAAAACAGTATCCTGTATAAGATCCCTTTGTAGGCGTGCTAGGCGGTTAGGGTATACACCAATCGATTGGTGTACGACCGGTGTAGCGTAAATATTCATTCGTGAGTGCAAAGTGGCGGCAACCGAGAAAGCCGCGGTGCGCTGACAGGGGTGACGGATGTGAGGCTTCGAGAATACGGTGACTTCGACCGCGTACTAACTGTCTTTTTGCTTTTGCTTGCAAGCCCCACAACATGAATACTAGACTTTCATGCTGCGTAGAAAAGTGCTCAATTAGCGAGTCTGTGCATTGCTCCCAGCCACGCCCAGCATGGCTGGCCGCGCGGTTGCGCTCGACAGTTAATATCGTATTAAGCAGTAGCACCCCTTGCCTAGCCCAGTAATCTAGGCAGCCATGACGTGGTATCGCATGGTTGAAAGTGGCGGCGTTTTCTTTAAAAATATTGCGTAATGACGGTGGTGGACGGACACCTAGAGGTACGGAGAAAGCCAATCCGTGAGCCTGCGGTATGCCGTTATCTTCGCCGTGGTAAGGATCTTGACCAAGAATGACTACTTTGACTTCGTCTGGAGATGTTAAATGTAACGCCTGAAACACATCACTCGGATAAATAACCTTGCCGCTGCTTAGCTCGCAGTTAATAAATGCGCACAAGCGCGGGTATACTGCACTACTAATAAACGGAACTAAGTATTTATGCCACGCTGGCGAAAGACAATTAAATTGTTGTTCGAGAGTGAGTGCCATACAAAATGGGGAAATCAGTTAGATGGCAGCGCCGCTGTGCATGCAGACAGCGGTGTCGGTTGATTAACAAATAATAATTAGCGGCGTTTATTCGATATTTTACCATTCTATAATACAGTGGAACTAAAGTCTCTCGTTTGGGCAGTCATGATCACGATAAAGTCACGATAGAAACTAGCTATGCTTTGTAATGAGTACAGTTTACTAATTTTCTAATTATTGCAATATAAATAGTCAAGAATAATGACGTAACGCACTCAGCAAGAAGCCCATTGCGTTTAAATGCATAACTAATCGGTTTCATCCGAGTTCATATCGGTCGGCACTGTTAAGCTTAGAGAACTGTAGTGATCTATTGCGCGTTTAGATTAAGGATTAGGTAAACACATAACTAGTCTAACGTTATTTAGCTCTGCGAGCGACCAAAGATGGGTTTCGATTTACGATATAGTAATGCATAAACTTTATTTCGTTCAACGCACACCTTTTTCATGCGCTCTATAATCCGAAAAAATTTCTGAGAGCGCTAAGCCAGGACTATCTGCGCGCATGAATGCCTCGCCAATAAGGAAAGTATGGACGCCAGCAGCACGAACTCGCTCCACATCAACCCTCGTAAGGATGCCTGACTCAGTTACCACGATACGACCGTCTGGAATCCTCTCAAGGAGGCTAAGTGTAGTATCCAGTGTGACAGTGAACGTGCGTAGATTTCGATTATTAATACCGATTAGCGGTGTTTTAAGTGTTAAAGCTATATCTAGTTCGTCGGCGTTATGCGCCTCTACTAGTACTGTAAGACCTAGTGAATGTGCGTATGCTTCTAGCTCCTGCATCTGCGCTGGAGCTAGAGCGGCGGCGATTAGTAGAATGCAGTCCGCACCCATCGCACGCGTCTCTAGAACTTGATACGGGTCGATAATAAAATCCTTACGTAACACTGGCAATGTGCACGAGTCTCGAGCTAGCTGGAGATGGCGTGCACTACCCTGAAAAAACTGATGATCGGTCAGCACCGATAAACATGCGGCTCCATGCTGTTCATATGAGCAGGCAATATCAGCTGGCGCAAAAGTTTCACATAACTTCCCTCTCGAAGGGCTGGATTTTTTTAGCTCGGCGATGATTGCTGGCTGTCCGATCTCGTGCTTAGCGCGTAATGCCGCAAGAAAATCTCGTAGTCCGCCGTTACACGCATGGGCATTTAGTTTTAACTCTTCCAGGGGCATACTTACTTGCGCAGCACGGATCTCATCGCGCTTAACTGCAATAATGCGATCAAGAATATCACTCATAGTGGCGCTTTATTTGTCTTGATAATTAAACTGCTGAGTAAAACGAACAAGCGCATCGACTTTTGCACGAGCAGCTCCACTAGCGATTGCCTCACGCGCTTTCTGGATACCCGTTGCAATCGAGGAAGTAACATTAGACGCATATAATGCAGTACCGGCATTGAGCGCGACAATTTCTCGGGCAATACCTGGTATATTATTTAGCGCACTAAGTAGCATTGTTTTTGATTCGTCCGCATTCGCGACTTTTAAAGAGCGATTCGATGCCATTTGCAAGCCAAAATCCTCGGGGTGAATCTTGTATTCATATACCTGTCCATCGCGCAACTCACCGACCTGTGTAGGCGCGCCGAGCGATACTTCGTCTATCCCATCACATCCATAAACGACCAATACATGATCCGCACCAAGCCGTTGCATTACCCGCACCTGGATACCAACTAAATCTCGGTGAAATACGCCCTGAAGTTGGTGTGGTGTGCTAGCCGGATTAATCAATGGTCCCAGTATATTAAAAATTGTTCGCACTCCCATTTCACGCCGGATCGATGCGACGTTTTTCATCGCCGGATGGTAGTTTGGTGCAAACATAAAGCCCATGCCAGTCGTTTTGATAGACTGTGCTACCTCTTCTGGCATTAGATTAATATTCACGCCGAGCGCCTCAAGAACATCAGCACTTCCGAGCTTAGATGATACGCCGCGATTGCCATGCTTAGCAACTTTTGCGCCGGCCGCAGCAGCCACAAACATTGTGGCCGTAGAAATATTAAACGTATTCGAGCTATCGCCGCCGGTGCCTACAATATCGACAAAGTTTTGGTGATCAGATATCAAAACGTGCTTGGAGAACTCACGCATGACGATTGCCGCTGCGGTAATCTCTCCGATTGTTTCTTTTTTTAGGCGAAGGCCAGTAATAACAGCAGCTGTCATAGCCGGCGACATTTCTCCGCGTATAATCATCCGCATTAAGTGCAGCATCTCATCATGGAGGATCTCGCGGTGCTTAATAATACGCTGTAGCGCTTCTTGGGGAGTGATTGACATCCAGTTCTCGTGCGAGTTAGGCTAATAATCAGCGGCCATAAAGACAGCGCCTTGCTCTAGGGTTCTCGTGTTTATCAGAACGGTAGCGCAGGGCTACTGCAAGCGATTACATCATTCATCAAAGTATTGCTCTGCTTATACGGGATCGGTTGCGGGTGAAACCCCATACCTAATTGGCGGCCTCTTATATTGCAAGATCATAATCTTAAAATTGCTGGTTTATGCAAAGATCTCCAGCCAGTCTAGCGGTATGTATTGCAATTAGTCTCAATTTTAGTGCCGACTTGTTATAAAAGATTAGCTCAATCAGCAAGATCGCTGCGCTAGTTCGTTTTATCGGGTCAACTTTTACCGCTAGGTAAATATACCTCAGGTCCTGAGCAACGCTTTTATTATTTTTGTAGGCTTAAACTTGCTTACCTAATTCTAAAAAATACCGGACGAGGTTACAGGTTGGCACATTATAGTTATTAATCATTCAAGTATACAGAAACTTATTAACCTAATCTTGAGCTAGCAATGGCCGCATGTAGTCTATTTGTCTATGGATCTGCTGGGTATGGTTACGATAAACGCAAAACAAAACATAAAGACCGTGCCGCAGCAGATAAGAATATTTATCTCTGCTTAAGACAGTAAGGGTAAAAGGAAAGTGGTTCATAAGAAGTTTTGACGATGTCTACATCTATCGCTAGCATCAGCAATTTCCTGGAGTTTTAGTATCGCAGTATTAACAGACTAATACTGTAATATTAGTGGAAGTAAGGTACAGTAGGATAATTAGAGTATTACTCTACGTCTTAGTGGGGTCAGCCTCACTACATATAAAGTGTTAACTCAGTTAGAGAGCTGATGACGTTTAGACAAAATAGAGACTGATGTGTTAGCCAACTCTATGAGAAGCATTTGAGCGTTTTGTCCGAAGCCTTGTCGATAAAATGACACGAAGTGGTTTCTGGAGATGCATTTAATGCTATGTGTTGTCGCATCGCATCTCTAGGTCGCTCAATATGAAAAGTGCTGTGTCAGAATTCTATATCCAAATATGTCTAGTATATTCTAGTCAGTTTGCAACATAGCACATGCTATGTTTTTCTAAAATTCTGATTAGGTATAAGATGGGCACTTAATACTAGCAATAGCCTGAGTGTATGACTTACCAAAGTAGATTTCGCTATCACGAATTATGATGCGTTAAATTTATTTGTCGCAGAGAGTATTTAGAATACGCTGTACAGCGATATATAGTTAATTTTACGTATCATAATCAGATAGTTTTTTTGGTAAGCTCTCGTAAATATAGGTGCACACTGTCGTCGACATAATCGCAAACTAGGTCGGTTTATGAGGCTTCTATTTAGAGCATATTTATACTTTAGTATACTAAGATAGGTATCTTATCAGGCAAAACTTATCAAGTTAGATTCCCGATAACCGATATCGCTTTAGCATAAGCTTCTTATTGATAAGACACAATAGCTCTTGGATAAAATGACGTACTACTTATAGCTGTTACATAAATACCTTACATACCTATCTAGGTATTACTATGTGGGCCCTAAAGTATTGATAGCCTAACTCATGAATAAATGACAGCAGAAGTATTTAATATTGATCCTTAGATGCAGAGGCATTGGGATATCGTGAAGTTGGATTCGTCCGATAGGTATCAGATCTATAGATCATCCTTTGCTTGTATGATATACAAGTGCGTTCCGCATGTTATGGATTACTTTTTGATAATCTGGCTGATCGAAGATTGCCGAACCAGCAACAAACGTATCAGCACCAGCTGCTGCAATCCGAGCAATGTTTTCAGTGTTAACACCCCCATCGACTTCCAGATAGATCTTGCGACCTGTCTGCGCCGAATATGCATTGATACGCTTCCGCGCGTCTCGCAGTTTGTGTAGTGCCTCAGGAATAAACGACTGCCCACTAAACCCAGGATTAACGAGCATAATTAGAACTAAATCAATGCGATTCATCACCTCATCTAGGTAGTCTAATGGGGTATTGGGATTGAATGCTAATCCAGCCTGGCAATTGTGATCTTGTATAAGCGATAAGGTGCGATTGATATGTTCAGATGCCTCAGGATGGAAGCTAATCACGTTTGCGCCTGCTTTTGCAAAATCTGGCACTAGACGGTCTACAGGACGCACCATCAAATGCACATCAATCGGCACTTTAGTATGCGGGCGGATAGCCTTACAGACCATCGGGCCAATTGTCAGATTAGGCACATAATGGTTATCCATGACGTCAAAGTGGATCAAGTCGCCGCCAGCAGAGATAACATTACGCACTTCTTCGCCGAGTCGGGCGAAGTCTGCTGAAAGAATACTTGGGGCAATGCGAAAGGTCATATCGGAACTCGCTAGCGGGTGCTGGGAGCAAATAAATATTATGCATATGCGTGGGTCCGCCGCACGTTTGTACTAACATTAGCTTATCAGCTAATCAGTATCCTATTTTTTATAGTACATTATCATCACCGAATGCTGGCGCGCAGAATTTGAACTGCGGCGCAGCATAAATTAACGATACCTAGGTACATCAAACAAAAGTGAAATGTGCAGACGCAGACATGACTAATTATAAATAAATAAGAGTCCGCACGGACACATATCTGCTCTGGACTCAAAACTGAGTAGTATAAAGTCAATATTTCGGTATAAATAAGTCGGCTAATATCCGTACATTACTCACACAGATAATACACAATACTAATCAGGTTATTTTGTGGATAAATTTTACGTTATTGCCGAGAGGATATGGAGGGTTAAAGATTGAAAAATCTTCTAGTAGAGCCTCTTCCTGAGGCTAAGTAAGCAATTTAAATACAGGGTTACGCTCTTATAATAATAAGAGCGTACAGAGTAAATAGTTTGCGCGTAGTTGAGGAAAGTTTGCGCTTCACTGAAAATCATTTCGGCACCTAGATTATTACCATATAGCAAAGCGTTGCAGAATATCAATTAAGTTTTTATGCGGATACATCTAATCTATTAGATATATGTAAGCACCACTAATCAGTGGTAGCATTGCGGCTGTAAGCGAGTGCTATAAGCAAGGAGAACAATTAAGACATAATAATATTTATGGAATAAAGAGCTACTAAAGTAGTAATAAAGTGCATAAAGCACACCCCTAAAAGTCTTAACGTCATATGCTATTTTACTCATTACTTTAGTAGACACATATAATGTCCGGGCAGCCCTAATAGCAATAGGAATACACAAGGTTTACTAGGCGCGATTTCCAAGATAAAACGATAAACCTATTTACTAGAATCTATAAGTACAGCCGGAGCAGAAGAGTGCTAAATTAAAAGTAAGATCATAGATAGAGCTGCTTAGTACAGCAGGCCGTAATTACTAAATCGGTATTCTTTCTTTTTTAATAAAAAACTTGATAAATAGCTCGTAGGAGCCTTTATTTAGAAGATATGTAATACATCATTCATTCCAGAACAAAATCAGCTAAAAGCTGAATTAAAAGTATTATATAGTTGCTAAACTATTAGTTTCATGCTTGCTTGATACTGTGCGACAAGTAAAACAGTAAGTAGTTACTAAGACTAAGAAATTTTCTAAAAAGCTCTTGACGTTTCGTAGAATTACACCGAGAATGCTAGTTCTTTGTTGTTAACACAATAAAACGCAAAAAAATCTTTAGCTCAAATAAGTTAAAGCTAATTTAGCGCGATGCTCTTTAAAAAAGTAACAGCCGATAAGTGTGGGTACTTGATGGTCAGGCAAAACTACACTTTACATAAAATATAAAGTGTAAAAAGCAAAGAAAATAATCAAGTCTCATGCAAAATTAAAGTAATTTTTAGAAATTTAAAAATTATCAATATTTTGAGTTGAGCGACAAAGCCTAAAAAGCTAAAATAAGTAACAGGTTTAAACTGAAGAGTTTGATCCTGGCTCAGATTAAACGCTGGCGGCATGCCTTACACATGCAAGTCGAACGGCAACGCAGGCTTCGGCCTGGCGGCGAGTGGCGAACGGGTGAGTAACACATCGGAACGTATCTTAGAGTGGGGGATAGCCCGGCGAAAGCCGAATTAATACCGCATACACTCCAAAGAGGAAAGCGGGGGACCCTATGGGCCTCGCGCTCAAAGAGCGGCCGATGCCAGATTAGCTAGTTGGTAAGGTAAAAGCTTACCAAGGCAACGATCTGTAGCTGGTCTGAGAGGACGGTCAGCCACACTGGGACTGAGACACGGCCCAGACTCCTACGGGAGGCAGCAGTGGGGAATTTTGGACAATGGGGGAAACCCTGATCCAGCAATGCCGCGTGTGTGAAGAAGGCCTTCGGGTTGTAAAGCACTTTTGTTCGGAAAGAAAGCAGTCTAGTTAATACCTAGACTGGATGACGGTACCGGAAGAATAAGCACCGGCTAACTACGTGCCAGCAGCCGCGGTAATACGTAGGGTGCAAGCGTTAATCGGAATTACTGGGCGTAAAGCGTGCGCAGGTGGTTTGCTAAGACCGATGTGAAATCCCCGGGCTCAACCCGGGAACTGCATTGGTGACTGGCAGTCTAGAGTATGGCAGAGGGAGGTAGAATTCCACGTGTAGCAGTGAAATGCGTAGAGATGTGGAGGAATACCAATGGCGAAGGCAGCCTCCTGGGTCAATACTGACGCTCATGCACGAAAGCGTGGGGAGCAAACAGGATTAGATACCCTGGTAGTCCACGCCCTAAACGATGTCAACTAGTTGTTGGGGATTTATTTCCTTAGTAACGTAGCTAACGCGTGAAGTTGACCGCCTGGGGAGTACGGTCGCAAGATTAAAACTCAAAGGAATTGACGGGGACCCGCACAAGCGGTGGATGATGTGGATTAATTCGATGCAACGCGAAAAACCTTACCTACCCTTGACATGGTCGAAACTCTACTGAGAAGTAGAGGTGCTCGAAAGAGAATCGACGCACAGGTGCTGCATGGCTGTCGTCAGCTCGTGTCGTGAGATGTTGGGTTAAGTCCCGCAACGAGCGCAACCCTTGTCCCTAGTTGCTACGCAAGAGCACTTTAGGGAAACTGCCGGTGACAAACCGGAGGAAGGTGGGGATGACGTCAAGTCCTCATGGCCCTTATGGGTAGGGCTTCACACGTCATACAATGGTCGGAACAGAGGGTTGCCAACCCGTGAGGGGGAGCTAATCCCAAAAAACCGATCGTAGTCCGGATTGTAGTCTGCAACTCGACTACATGAAGCTGGAATCGCTAGTAATCGCGGATCAGCATGTCGCGGTGAATACGTTCCCGGGTCTTGTACACACCGCCCGTCACACCATGGGAGTGGGTTTTACCAGAAGTGGCTAGTCTAACCGAAAGGAAGACGGTTACCACGGTAGGATTCATGACTGGGGTGAAGTCGTAACAAGGTAGCCGTATCGGAAGGTGCGGCTGGATCACCTCCTTTCTAGAGCGAAATGTCTGTACTACAAGTACTCACACTTATCGGCTGTAAAGTTACGGGGACAGACAAAGGGTCTGTAGCTCAGTCGGTTAGAGCACCGTCTTGATAAGGCGGGGGTCGTTGGTTCAAATCCAACCAGACCCACCATACGTGGCGTGTCTAGCGAGTAACAAATCCTGTGCAAAACCTAATAAGTTATAAGGGGGCATAGCTCAGATGGGAGAGCACCTGCTTTGCACGCAGGGGGTCGTCGGTTCGATTCCGTCTGCCTCCACACTGCTTAATTACTAATATTTAAACCTAAATGTTAGTAATTAAGCAGTGTATAAAAATATTTATACGACTGTAGCGTTCTTTAACAATCTGGAAAAGCAGTCTATCTATTAAATACATCTTAAAATAGATGTAAAAATAGATGGGTAGAATCATTTACTTTTTAAGTTAATTAAAATACTTAAAAAGTATTGCACAACACAAAACTTAGACTTTAACAAGTCTATTAAAAACGGACTTGTTATAGGATCAAGCAAGTAAGTGCATGTGGTGGATGCCTTGGCGATCACAAGCGAAGAAAGACGTAGTAGCCTGCGAAAAGCTGCGGGGAGCTGGTAAACAAGCCTTGATCCGCAGATGTCTGAATGGGGCAACCCGGTCTGTATAGACCATCCATAACTGAATCTATAAGTTATGTGAGGCGAACGCGGCGAACTGAAACATCTAAGTAGCCGTAGGAAAAGAAATCAACCGAGATTCCCAAAGTAGTGGCGAGCGAAATGGGATCAGCCTGTATCATTTAGCACTCTAGTTAACTAAACGCTTTGGAAAAAGCGGCCATAGTAAGTGATAGCCTTGTAAGTAAAAACTAAGGTGTAGAACTAAGGATACGATAAGTAGGGCGGGACACGTGAAATCTTGTCTGAAGATGGGGGGACCATCCTCCAAGGCTAAATACTCGTGATCGACCGATAGTGAACTAGTACCGTGAGGGAAAGGTGAAAAGAACCCCGAGAGGGGAGTGAAATAGATCCTGAAACCACATGCATACAAACAGTCGGAGCCTTGTAAAAGGTGACGGCGTACCTTTTGTATAATGGGTCAGCGACTTACGTTCAGTAGCAAGCTTAACCAAATAGGGAAGGCGTAGCGAAAGCGAGTCCGAATAGGGCAAATTAGTTGCTGGGCGTAGACCCGAAACCAAGTGATCTATCCATGGCCAGGTTGAAGGTGCGGTAACACGCACTGAAGGACCGAACCCACTAACGTTGAAAAGTTAGGGGATGAGCTGTGGATAGGGGTGAAAGGCCAAACAAACTTGGAAATAGCTGGTTCTCTCCGAAAACTATTTAGGTAGTGCCTCGTGTATCACCTTCGGGGGTAGAGCACTGTCATGGTTGAGGGGTCCATTGCGGATTACCTCGTCATAGCAAACTCCGAATACCGAAGAGTGTAATCACGGGAGACAGACGCCGGGTGCTAACGTCCGACGTCAAAAGGGAAACAACCCAGATCGCCAGCTAAGGTCCCTAAAATTAGCTAAGTGGGAAACGAAGTGGGAAGGCAAAAACAGTCAGGAAGTTGGCTTAGAAGCAGCCATCCTTTAAAGAAAGCGTAATAGCTCACTGATCGAGTCGTCCTGCGCGGAAGATGTAACGGGGCTAAGCTAATTACCGAAGCTGCGAATATGTACGCAAGTACGTATGGTAGGAGAGCGTTCCGTAAGCCTGTGAAGGCGCATTGAGAAATGCGCTGGAGGTATCGGAAGTGCGAATGCTGACATGAGTAGCGATAAAGGAGGTGAAAAGCCTCCTCGCCGTAAGCCCAAGGTTTCCTACGCAACGTTCATCGGCGTAGGGTGAGTCGGCCCCTAAGGCGAGGCAGAAATGCGTAGCTGATGGGAAGCAGGTTAATATTCCTGCACCATTGTTAGATGCGATGGGGGGACGGATCGCAGAAAGTTGTCCGGGTGTCGGAAGTCCCGGTCTCTACATTAAAGAAGGTGCTTCGGCAAATCCGGGCGTCATAATTCAAGGATGTAGAGCAAGCGGCTTTTTAAGCTGCAAAGCAATTGGAAGTGGTCCCAAGAAAAGCCTCTAAGCTTCAGTCTAACAAGACCGTACCGCAAACCGACACAGGTGGGCGGGATGAGTATTCTAAGGCGCTTGAGAGAACTCGGGAGAAGGAACTCGGCAAATTGGTACCGTAACTTCGGGATAAGGTACGCCCTATTAGCCTAACTGGCCTGCGCCAGAAGGGTAAAAGGGTTGCAATAAACTGGTGGCTGCGACTGTTTAATAAAAACACAGCACTCTGCAAACACGAAAGTGGACGTATAGGGTGTGACGCCTGCCCGGTGCCGGAAGATTAAATGATGGGGTGAAAGCTCTTGATTGAAGTCCCGGTAAACGGCGGCCGTAACTATAACGGTCCTAAGGTAGCGAAATTCCTTGTCGGGTAAGTTCCGACCTGCACGAATGGCGTAACGATGGCCACACTGTCTCCTCCCGAGACTCAGCGAAGTTGAAGTGTTTGTGATGATGCAATCTACCCGCGGCTAGACGGAAAGACCCCATGAACCTTTACTGTAGCTTTGCATTGGACTTTGAACCGATCTGTGTAGGATAGGTGGGAGGCTTGGAAGTGTGAACGCTAGTTCGCATGGAGCTGTCCTTGAAATACCACCCTGGTTTGTTTGAAGTTCTAACCTAGAACCCTGAATCGGGTTTGGGAACCGTGCATGGTAGGCAGTTTGACTGGGGCGGTCTCCTCCCAAAGCGTAACGGAGGAGTACGAAGGTACGCTAAGTACGGTCGGAAATCGTGCTGATAGTGCAATGGCATAAGCGTGCTTAACTGCGAGACCGACAAGTCAAGCAGGTGCGAAAGCAGGTCATAGTGATCCGGTGGTTCTGTATGGAAGGGCCATCGCTCAACGGATAAAAGGTACTCTGGGGATAACAGGCTAATACCGCCCAAGAGTTCATATCGACGGCGGTGTTTGGCACCTCGATGTCGGCTCATCTCATCCTGGGGCTGTAGCCGGTCCCAAGGGTATGGCTGTTCGCCATTTAAAGAGGTACGTGAGCTGGGTTTAAAACGTCGTGAGACAGTTTGGTCCCTATCTGCCGTGGGCGTTGGAAGTTTGAGAGGGGCTGCTCCTAGTACGAGAGGACCGGAGTGGACGAACCTCTGGTGTACCGGTTGTCACGCCAGTGGCATTGCCGGGTAGCTATGTTCGGAAGAGATAACCGCTGAAAGCATCTAAGCGGGAAACTTGCCTCAAGATAAGACTTCCCCGGGGACTTGATCCCCTTAAAGGGTCGTTCAAGACTAGGACGTTGATAGGTCGGGTGTGTACGCGCAGTAATGCGTTAAGCTAACCGATACTAATTGCCCGTAAGGCTTGATCCTATAACTAGTCCGTTTTAATGTTTTGTCGTTAATTTATGCTAACCTCTACCGACTGCTTTTCTCCAGATTTGTTGTACTATATGCTGTATAGAATCAAACAATAACTAACTCTTTTCTTTTTGCCTGATGACCATAGTAAGTTGGACCCACTCCTACCCATCCCGAACAGGACCGTGAAACGACTTCACGCCGATGATAGTGCGGATTGCCCGTGTGAAAGTAGGTAATTGTCAGGCTTTTATTTTGTGCCAGTACGCCCGTTTCAGATATAGAAACGGGCGTACTGTATTTATTAATTAACGAGTTTAATTAATAAATACAGTACCGATCATTAGCGGATTTAATTTACTTAGTTCACTAACTATAGTTCCTAACATTTTGTATTACCTAAATAATTTATATAAAAAATAAAAATATAATTAGCCGTTTTTAAACATATCTGAAATCTAAATATAAATACTACTAAGGTTAGTATTAAATCCAGAAAAATAATTTCTTTAAAAACATTTTTAGAACCAGGTAAAAGCCGACTAATATATTGTTAAGTCTGCTAAATTTCTACTCAAGCAAAAGCTATAGATAATTTATAATTAGCTCACTTAAAGCTTTTAACCTTTAGGGTTGTAACATAAAAGCTACACAACCAAAGTTACGCCCTTGAAATAAAGATAAGCCACACTGATGTATTTAAGCTAGTACGATAGTTTTGTTAAAGTTACCTAGATAAATAGCGAGTAAGGATAGTAGACTTTGACAAAGTTTGATATTAATTTAGATGAGCTTAAGCGTTTTGCAAGCTTTGTTGCTAGGCGGAGTGCTGAAGATCGTATTCCGCAAGTGGCGGGTAGTCTAACTTTCACAACTGTGTTATCTCTAGTGCCACTAGCAACTGTAGCTTTTGCGTTATTTACTGTATTTCCACTTTTTGCATCCTTCCAGCAGTCTCTACAAGGTTTTCTTGCCGATCATTTAATGCCGGCACAGATTAATAGCCAAATTTTTAAATATATAAATCAGTTTGAAGAAAAAGCAAAAGGGCTGACAACAATCGGAATGATTACTCTTGTAGTCACATCAGTTATGACAATGATGATTGTTGAATCAGCGTTCAATACGATTTGGCGTGTACGTAAATCCCGGCCGCTTGCACAGCGCATTTTGGTATATTGGGCGGTTATCACACTAGGGCCACTACTGATAGGAGCGAGCTTATCGGTGTCGTCCTACTTGCTTACACACTCGATGCTTGCTAGCACAGTTGCTAATGTGGCTGACGTAGCTAGCGTAGCATCTGGAGTTGCAGCACGTGCAATACCGACATTTATTGAATGGGCTTTAATTGGCGCAGTACTACCTCTTTCTGTATTAGCGTTTACGCTATCTTATGTTTATCTACCAAATTGTCGGGTAGCGTGGTGTGATGCGTTTATTGGTGGATTGTGTGCGGCAATTGCATTTGAGCTAGCTAAGAGAGGTTTTGGATTTTATATTTTACATATTCCGACGTATACAGCTGTGTATGGCGCATTTGCAACAATCCCGATTTTTTTGCTATGGGTCTACCTCAGCTGGCTAATTACACTATTTGGTGCGATGTTAACATCTGCGTTGCCAGAGATCCGGCTTGGGCACTTCCATCGAGTTGATTACGCTGGAAGCGACTTACTTGATGCACTGGAGTTAATAGCCTGGCTTAATGATGCACGCGATGCTGGTCGTGCTTGCTATACGCTATATGAACTTGCGAGCTTACAGCGCTGCGGGTTGAAAACCGCTGCCCGTTTACTGGATAAGCTTGAGTCAATCGATTGGATTGCGCGGATACGGCATAAGCATGATCCGGATTACTATGTGCTTATAGTAAATCCGCAGAATGCAAGTTTGCGCCAGCTCTATCAATTATTTGTCATTGATCGTAATGAATTTACTTACCAGCTAAATCTTAATACTGCGCATATCGATAGCCTCACTCTGCTTGCTGCGCTTGATCATCCCGGCCTAAATATATCACTGGCTGCGTTATTAGCGACCCGTCAAGCCACCCTATCAGATAGCAACTTTTAATATAAATATTCACTGCGTTCACCACAGAGTTCATCTAGAGCAGGGGATACTAAATAGTATTGAATTAATAATTTAGTTAAGATATATTACTAATTAGTTTTTTTGAGATATAGTGTGAGCACACCAAGTGTTCAACAAGAGATTATTGATTAATAAAAAGTTAATTTTATAGCAAAAATAAAATATTCTATTTATCAAAAGAATTTAAATATATTATTAATATATAATATTGTATAGTTAAATTTTTTTATGCTAGGCTAAATCTAGCATAAATTAGAATCAATCTATTTATTTTAAAAATAGATAAAATCTAAAAAATATTTAGACTACGCTATAATAATCTGAAAAATTAGTAGTAGCATTTATAATGCTACTACTATCATAGCCCTCTAACTCTTATTAGAGTTACGTCAAGTAACGTAGTCCTAGATGCTTATTGGGATGGGCTAGCGTACTTAACGAGCATCCCCAGAAAGATATAAACGTAACTTATTAAATGAGTTACGCCATACCTAAAAAATTCTCTGCTAGTGAATTTCTTCTATGACTTATAGCAGCATAATAATTTATTTGAACAGACTGTACAAGAAAGTAAATATTAAAAAGGAGTAGATAATACTACTTAAGTAGTTTTTATACTATTTTTATAGTATAAAAACATGAGCCAATGTATAAGCTTTTAATATTAAAAGCTACTAGATTACGAGGAAAAAATATCTTGCCAGATTTATGTTTAATTAATCTGAGCATACGAAACTATATGTCTATAAAAAGCCTACCTAAGGATAACGTATGAGGATCGCTATTTAAATTTAGAAAAGCATTTCTACTGATATTTCTCTGTTAACAGCGCAACGCGATAAACAACAGCTTATTTAAGCTAAGTCTATATAGGTAGTCACGTATGCTTTATATAATTCTTAGGTATATACATAGAAGTTACGCTTCTCTAACTTCAAGGGGGGTAATTTTACCCTTACACTATTGTAAGGGTATCTCAAACTAGATTAACAAAGTGCTGAAGTAGTATCGAACAGCTGGCTATAAATATACCAAATAAGTAGCCAATCTATGAAATAACATTTTTAGATAGTCTTAGAGGGATTAAGTTTATGTCTCAGTAGCTAGGCTATGTTACATATTTGAGTAGCTGGGTCCGCCACTCTCTGGTGTAACCCACACAATATTTTGTGTTGGATCCTTGATATCGCAGGTTTTGCAATGTATGCAGTTCTCAGAATTTATTACTAGCCGAGCTTTGCTATTTTCATCGTATATAAACTCATATACAGCTGCAGGACAATAACGGCTTTCTAGACCAGCATACTTGTGTAGATTAATTTGAACTGGCACGCTTGTATCTTTTAATATTAAGTGCACTGGTTGATTTTTATTATGATGTGTGTTCGAAAGAAGAACTGAAGAGAGTCGGTCAAATGTAAGCTTGTTATCCGGCTTTGGATATATAGGGGATTGGTACTGTGCTGCTGGCTTAAGTTTCTCGTAATCCGCGTGTCGGTGATGTAGCGTCCACGGTACGTGCCCACATAGCAGGTTTTGCTCAATAAATACCATCAGCGAGCCTATGTATAAACCCTTATTTATCCACTGCTTAAAGTTGCGTGCTTTATATAGCTCCTTATATAGCCACGAGCACTTAAATGCCTGCGGGTACGCGAGCAGCTCGTCGTGCGTACGCCCTGCCTGCACTGCCTCAAACGCCGCCTCTGCAGCTAGTATTCCAGTTTTAATTGCCGCATGGCTTCCCTTAATGCGCAAGGCGTTTAGAAATCCAGCTTCGTCCCCTACTAGTGCTCCGCCCGCAAACGTGAGCTTAGGCAGCGACATTAATCCACCTACAGTAATTGCACGTGCACCATACGCTATTCGCTTTCCTCCTTCTAGAAACCAGCGGATAGCTGAGTGTGTTTTGTAGCGCTGGAATTCTTCAAATGGTGATAAGTATGGATTATCATAGCTCAGTCCCATTACGAATCCTACCGCCACCTGATAGTTATTTAGGTGGTAAAGAAACGATCCGCCATAGGTCTTTGTGTTTAAAGGCCAGCCCACCGTATGAATCACTAGTCCCGGCTTATGCCGGGACGGTTCTATTTCCCAAAGCTCCTTAAGACCGATGCTGTATACTTGCGGATCTCTCCCTTGTCGCAGCCCAAAATGCTTTTGCAACTGTAGGCCTAAATGCCCGTGCGCCCCCTCGCAGAAAAGCGTATACTTTGCATGCAGCTCTATGCCTAGCTGGAAGTGCCCTGTAGGTAGACCCTTTTGACTAACCCCTAGGTTGCTAGTAGCTACCCCACGAACCGCGCCAAAATTATCATACAGTACTTCGGCTGCCGCAAATCCAGAAAAGATTTCTACCCCTAAAGCTTCGGCCTTCCGGCTCAGCCAACGTGCTACACTACCTAAACTCACTACGTAATTTCCGTGGTTCTTAAGGTTATCTGGTAGCGCCCAGTTAGGTATCTGTATTGCTCCTGTACGGCTTAGAAATAAGAAACGGTCTTCTACTACTGGCACTGTCAGTGGTGTATCACGCTCACGCCACTCTGGAATTAGCTCGTTTAGCGCTCGTGGATCTATCACTGCCCCTGATATAACATGCGCTCCTATCTCCGAGCCTTTTTCTAGCACGCAGACTGCTAGCTTTACCCCTCTCTCTATCGCTAGCTGCTTAAGCCGAATTGCAGCAGATAGCCCCGCCGGCCCGCCGCCTACTACCACTACGTCATACTCTATTGATTCACGTGGCCCATACTGCTCGATCCAGTTTTGCGGAGTCATTCATGCCTTTTTGTAAAGAATATTTAATTTGTGCTATACCCTCCCACCAATACAGGGTAATCACAGTAGCCCAACCTAGGTTGGTAAATTAGCTCACTCTTCTGATTTACGATATATTTTTTTATTTACCTAAATAAAGTATATAAATATAAAGGTCTAGCACTACGTATAAGAATACAGCACTAATAATTGTCGAGTAGACAAGTAATTCTATAATTTGATATACTGCCTATCTAAAAAACATCTTTTACTTAAGGCTAAAATTTATAGCGTACATTATTAAGCTAGATATAATCTAATAATGGCAGTATAAAATATTTATGCTGCACGCCCCTAAAAAATAAAGCCAGCAGGATTAACATCCCTTAAAAGCAAATCTAATTAATTAGATTTTGCATGCGCTAGAGTATTCCTGTGAAGCGCCGGACCTATCTAACGTACTATTTATTCTTTGGCAGTGACGCACTGAAGAGGTGAGATGCAAATTAATAAATAAGTGCTGATGTCTACAAACCTTTTAATGTATCTATTTAAAACGCCGTTCTAGAGACGCTAGTGTTCTATTTCTACCTATTTAGTGATAAGTGTTGAACTTGCAACGCGCGCTTTATTATGGATAGCGATGCTAATAAAGAGATTACTGGAGAATGGAGAGCGAACTAAGGAGCGCGACTACGTTAACTTAAGAAGTTGCATTACAGCGGCCTGGCTGCTTTTTCTCTAGGTACCCGCAAAATTATGTAACGATTAATATCATTACACTACCTTCTCTCGAGACTCTCTTGTTAGAACTACGCCATTCTAGGTAAGATTTCCTAGTCAGGTAGTCTAAAAGACTTTTTTGCACTGTAGTGGCAATCAAATTAATAAAATTATAGTTTTATATAAATCTCCCGTATAAAACACTTGGCATAAAATGAAACCTTACATAGAATTAGGGATTATTTGGGGCTTGTAGCTCAGTTGGTTAGAGCACCACCTTGACATGGTGGGGGTCGTTGGTTCGAATCCAATCGAGCCCACCAATAAATATAAATTCCTAAAAATATAATGCCCTAAAAATATGAGAAAAATCAGTTTTCAAACAAAATAACCATGATGCCCAAAACCTTAAGCAAAAATTTTTGGGATAACAGCAGTAAAGTACTTTTTCGACCCTTGTTCTATATTAAAACTAGATATGGCCCTATTAAGGGCCATACTTTTTAAGAGGTTATCTTTCTACGACGTAATATACATGGCAGGAAGCCAGGAAAATGCAATGATTTCGGTACGACTATCTGATGGTTCTATCTGGCAATATGATCATCCGGTAACAGTAGCCGAGGTAGCGGTATCAATTAGTCCGGGTATTGCTCAGGACGCACTTGGTGGCAAGGTCAATGGCGAACTCGTGGACATGTCATCCTTAATTCAGAATGACGCTAGTGTTGAGATTATTACAGATCAAGACCCCGAGGGGCTTGAGATTATTCGCCATTCAACAGCACACTTGCTTGCGTATGGGGTCAAAGAGCTATTTCCACAAGCTCAGGTAACAATAGGACCGGTCATAGAAAACGGGTTTTACTACGACTTTGCTTATCATCGCGCCTTCACGCCTCAAGATCTACAAAATATAGAGCGGCGCATGCATGAACTTGCGAAAAAAAACGAGCCAGTATTGCGGCGCGTAGTATCTCGAGAAGAGGCAGCAAGCTACTTTAAATCCATTGGCGAGCGCTATAAAGCTGAGATTATAGAGTCGATTCCGCACTGCGAGCAGATCAAGCTATATTCGCATGGTAGTTTCATAGATCTATGTCGAGGACCACATGTGCCTTCCACAGGTAAGCTTAAGGTATTCAAATTGATGAAGCTAGCTGGCGCGTATTGGCGTGGTAATTCAAGTGGCGAGCAACTACAGCGTATCTACGGGACAGCGTGGGCACGTAAAGAGGATCAGGTTTCGCACCTCCGTATGCTCTCAGAAGCTGAGAAGCGTGATCATCGAAAACTCGGTAAGCAGCTAGACTTATTTCACCTACAAGAAGAAGCTCCTGGGCTTGTATTTTGGCACCCTAAGGGGTGGGCATTGTGGCAGCAGGTAGAACAATACCTCAGACATCGTCTTAGTGCGGTTGGCTACCTTGAGGTGAAGACGCCCATGATTATGGAGCGCTCGCTATGGGAGCGCTCTGGCCATTGGCAAAACTATCGCAATAATATGTTCACGATGGAGTCAGAGAAACGAGACTACGCGATTAAGCCGATGAACTGCCCAGGACATGTACAGATATTTAATTATGGTCTTCATTCATACCGAGAGCTGCCACTGCGTTTTGCTGAGTTTAGTTCATGCCACCGAAACGAGGCCTCCGGTGCGCTGCATGGTTTAATGCGAGTACGCGGGTTTGCGCAAGACGATGCACATATCTTCTGTACAGAAGATCAGGTAATCTCAGAGTCTGTATCATTTAATGCTCTAGCAATGAGCGTATATAAAGACTTCGGCTTCGAACAGATCGATATTAAATTAGCATTACGGCCGCCGCAACGCGCGGGTACGGATAATGCGTGGGATCGCGCTGAGCAAGGTCTACGTTCGGCCCTAGCTGCGTGCGGCCTACAGTGGCAGGAACTCAATGGTGAGGGGGCTTTTTATGGTCCAAAAGTTGAATACCATATCAAGGATGCTCTAGGGCGGTCCTGGCAGTGCGGAACGCTTCAGTTAGATTTTGTACTACCGGAGCGCCTTGGGGCAGAATATGTAGCAGAAAATAATAATCGCCGCTGCCCAGTAATACTGCACCGGGCAATTTTAGGTTCAATGGAGCGTTTCCTTGGTATTCTTATCGAACACCATGCTGGTGCGATGCCGCTATGGCTGGCTCCAATACAGGTTATTGTGCTAAATATTGCAGAAAATTCAGCTATTTATGCAGATATTGTTGCTCAATCGTTGAAAAAACAAGGGCTTAGAGCGTCTGTAGATTTGCGTAACGAAAAAATTAGCTATAAAATACGGCAACACGCGCTTCAAAAAGTTCCTTACCTAGTAATTGTTGGTGACAAAGAGCGCGATAAGCAAACGTTAGCCGTTCGTGCCCGTAGCGGCATAAATTTAGGTGTGATGCCATTAGAAGCCTTTCTTAATATCCTGCATAATGAGTTGCAGGTATCCAAGTAAGCCGTCTGCAGTATATCTCGGTTAGTTTTTGATTTTTATAGGAAACTCAACATCGCTACTGATAAATCGTTAAACCGTCTCAATGGTGAGATTAACGCACCGGAAGTGCGTTTAGTTGGGGTTGATGGAGAACCCATTGGTGTCGTAAAGCTGGCCGAAGCATTCCATTTATCGGAACAGCAAAACGTCGATCTTGTCGAGATTGCTCCGCAGGCTCACCCACCTGTATGCCGCTTAATGGACTATGGCAAGTTTAAATATCAAGAATCCAAAAAGCAGCATGAAGCGAAGCTGAAGCAAAAAGTGATCCAGGTAAAGGAGGTTAAGTTCCGACCAGGCACCGATGATGGTGATTACAATGTCAAGCTACGAAATTTAATAAGATTTCTTGAAGAGGGTGACAAGACGAAAGTTACGTTACGTTTTCGTGGCCGCGAAATGGCTCATCAAGAAATTGGCGCACGCATGCTAGGCCGTCTTCGACAAGATCTAGATGATTATGGTCAGGTTGAGCAAATGCCAAAAATGGAAGGTCGTCAGATGGTTATGGTACTCGCCCCCAAAAAGAAGAAGTGATAAATGTAAATTATGCACGCAGCATATTACTGCTTACGATACGAGTCTACGTCTCAAACACACAACTTCGTCTCATAAGAAAGTCACCTACCTCAAGTAATCACATACGAAAACTATAGGTGGTTCTTAGAACTTGTAAGGGTAAAATCTTTAGCCGCACACCTGTATCCATAAAAACTGGAGTGGTAGTAATGCCTAAGATAAAAACCAAAAAAAGTGCGTCTAAGCGCTTTGTCGTGCGTCCGGGTGGAACCGTGAAGCGTGGTCAAGCCTTTAAGCGTCATATCCTAACGAAAAAAACGACGAAGAACAAGCGCCACCTGCGTGGCAGCACAGATGTTCATGCGTCAGATATTAGTTCTGTTCGTGCAATGATGCCGTTTGCGTAACTCTAAATCGAACTCATAGGAGATAAATATGCCGCGAGTTAAACGTGGGGTTACCGCACGGGCCCGTCACAAAAAGATTATTAACCTTGCGAAGGGCTATCGTGGTCGTCGAAATAGTGTGTTTCGGATTGCAAAGCAGGCGGTTATGCGTGCCGGTCAGTACGCATACCGCGATCGCCGAAACAGAAAGCGCCTTTTTCGGCGCCTATGGATTGCACGTATCAATGCAGCAGCGCGTCAACACGGTATTACCTATAGCATGTTCATGAATGGCCTAAAAAAAGTATCAAGCGAGCTTGATCGTAAGGTGCTTGCTGATATAGCGCTATTCGATACAGAGGCCTTTTCTACTATTGTAAGTCAGGTAAAAGCTGCTGTTGCCCACTAATCGCAATAATAATGTTTAATACCCAACCAGTTTGGTCGTATTTCGCAGATCGAGCTGCCTGAAATTCTAAGGCTAAAACGGGGGGCTTTTGCTAGAGCCCCCGTTTTTTCTTGGCTGAACGTCTTTTATTTATAGACAAACGTTGGAATTATGGGATCTCTTGATCTTAAGCGTATTGTCACTGATGCACAGCGCGCTTTTGCCAATGCCGCAGACACCGTGACGCTCGAAAATGAAAAAGCGCGCTTTCTTGGCAAGGCCGGTGCATTAACGAAATTGCTCAAAAGCTTAAGTAAGCAGCTAGAGCCGGAGATTCGGAAAAGCGAAGGTGCTCTTATTAACGCTGCTAAACAGAAAGTTAAGATAGCACTAAACGCCCGGCGACAAGCGTTTGCCGATGCCTTAATGAATCAGCGCCTAGAGGAAGAGGCGGTTGATGTAACGCTGCCCGGGCGATGCTCAGGTATAGGCAGTTTGCATCCAGTAATGCAAACCTGGGAGCGAATCGAGCAGATTTTTAATTCAATGGGCTTCGATGTAGTCGATGGCCCTGAAATAGAAACTGATTGGTATAACTTTACTGCGCTAAATAGCCCAGAAAACCATCCCGCACGCTCGATGCAGGATACTTTCTATTTAGACGTCAAAGACGAGCAGGGTAAAGCATTATTGCTGCGTACACATACAAGCCCAATGCAAGTCCGGTATGCGCGGATGAAAAATCCACCAATCAAAAGTATTTTCCCTGGGCGCGCTTATCGTGTTGATAGCAGTTCAACACATTCCCCAATGTTCAACCAGGTTGAAGGGCTATGGATCGATAAAAATATTAGTTTCGCAGACTTAAAAGGAGTCTACACAGACTTCCTAAAAAATTTTTTTGGAAGAAACGATATCCTTGTGCGTTTTCGTCCATCATACTTTCCATTTACTGAACCATCCGCCGAGATCGATATAAGATTCGAGTATGGCAGAAACGCTAGGCGCTGGCTCGAAATTTCTGGGGCTGGACAAGTACATCCAAACGTGTTGCGTAATATGGGGCTTGATCTCAAGCGCTATATTGGCTTTGCATTTGGCAGTGGTCTTGACCGACTAGCAATGCTGCTCTACGGTGTAGACGACTTGCGTACTTTTTTCGATGGTGATCTGCGTTTTCTTCGTCAATTTATCTAATTCAATTTTTTTATTGACCACTTTATGCAATTTGCCGAATCCTGGTTAAGAAGCTTTGTTAACCCACAATTATCGACTGATGCGCTGTCGCGTCTGCTGACGATGGCGGGTCTCGAAGTTGAGGCACTGTTGCCAGTGGTACCGCCGACATCAAAAATTGTTATTGGAAAAGTACTTCAAGTTATTAGACATCCGAATGCAGATAATCTAAAACTCTGCCAAGTTGATGTTGGTACGGGGCAGGAATTAACAATCGTGTGTGGTGCACCGAATGTGGCACCCGATATTAAAGTACCAACAGCGTTAGTCGGTGCAATATTACCGCCTAAGGAAGAGGGTGGTGAGCCCATCGAGATTAAACCATTAAAGTTGCGCGGCCTCGAAAGCCAGGGAATGCTATGTTCAGCTGGTGAACTAAAATTATCAGACAACTATAGTGAATTACTGATTCTATCAAAGGATACCCCGATAGGATGTGATATCCGTGACGTGTTGCAACTTAGTGACATAATTTTTAAGATTAAGCCGACACCGAACAGGTCTGATTGCTTATCAGTATTTGGTATTGCACGCGAGACGGCTGCACTTACCGGTGCACGACTTAACTCCGTCTTTTACAACCTCGTTCCAGTTACTTGCAATATAAGCTTGCCAGTTCGCATTGATGCTCCTCAGCTTTGCGGACGATTTTCTGGCCGAGTAATCCGAGATATTAATCCTCGGACTAGTACGCCTTTATGGATGGTTCAACGCTTGGAACAAGCAGGCCAGCATAGCATTTCAGCGCTAGTCGATATTTCAAACTATGTGATGCTTGAGCTTGGGCGTCCATCACATATATTTGATCTAGATAAAATTAATGGCGGCTTACACGTACGTTGGGGAAGGCGTGGAGAAACACTGAAATTGCTTAATGGCAATACAGTGTGCCTAGATGAAACAGTTGGCGTAATCGCCAATAATCAGGGACGCGTGGAGAGTTTGGCTGGTATTATGGGCGGTGACAATACAGCGGTAACGTTTAAGACAAAGCATATCTATTTGGAGGCGGCATTTTGGTGGCCAGATAGCATTCGCGGACGAGCTAGCCACTATAATATCTTGACTGATGCGGCATATCGCTTCGAGCGAGGGGTCGATTATGCAACTATTGTTGAACACATTGAGTACTTGACATACTTAATTACGATAATCTGTGGTGGCAACGCGGGTCCAGTAGAAGATCAGATTATTAATCTACCACAGAGTAAACCTGTCTCAATGCGAGTATCACAAGCAAACAGGATTATTGGCGTTCCATTTAATTCTAATGAGGTTGATAGCATTTTCAAGCGCTTAAATCTATCGTTTAAGCGCTTATCAGACGGTGACGAGTTTATTGTAACGCCTCCAACTTACCGTTTTGATATCGAGATCGAAGAAGATTTAATTGAAGAGATTGCCCGTATCTGGGGATACGAAAAGATTCCTTTAAATCTACCGGTAGCAGCAAGTAAAATACGGGTTATGAAAGGGGGGCAGCGCTCCATTCATGCATTGCGTCATGCGCTAGCGGCGCGTGATTATACAGAAACAGTTAATTTTAGTTTTGTCGACGCTGAGTCAGAGAGAGATTTTGCTGGTAATGAGCACCCTATTTCGCTACTCAATCCGATCTCAAGTCAGCTATCGGTAATACGCTCCACATTATTTGGCAGCTTAGTTAAAATACTACAGTATAATCTAAATCGCCGAGCGTCGCGTGTACGTATATTTGAGGTTGGGCGGGTATTTCGTAAAGATCTGTCAGTAAAAGAAAGCGAATTAACAGTAAAAAGCTTTGCCCAGCCAAAAATGATTGGCGCGCTTGCTTATGGCCCAGTTGTTGACGCACAATGGGGAGTGTCGGCACGACATGTTGATTTCTTTGACGTGAAGGGCGACGTTCAGGCACTATGTGCGCCTACCTTACCCCGTTTTATTAAAGCCCTACATCCGGCATTACACCCCGGTCGCAGTGCTAGGATAGAGATTAATGGTCATATAATCGGTTGGATCGGTGATCTACATCCATGTTTACTACGAAAGTATAATTTTTCGCATACGCCGGTATTGTTCGAGATTGAGGCTGATGCGGTAGTTACGTGTGCTTTACCAAACGTAACTAGTATCTCTAAATTTCCACCGGTGCATCGTGATATCTCAGTAATTGTGCGTCGAAATGTAGAAGTCCAATCTATACTTGATGAATTTACGCAAGCTAGGCTTAATAATAACGCACTCCGGTTCGCGCAAAAAATGGTGCTATTCGATGAATTCCATTATAAATTTGATGCTAAGCAAACCAATTTCGGCACGATTTTAGGTGAGCTATCGGCTGATGAGAAGAGTCTTGCATTCCGGATAACTCTACAAGATACTGATAAGCCCCTGCGAGACGAGACGATTGCGCTCGCCATTAAAACTTTGGCAACACATTTATCAAAAGTTTTTGGCGCAAGATTGCGCAGCTGAATTAAATCCGCTTCGATCAAAAAACTAACAACTACTTTTATGCAATTAGTATCTCATGAACTCGATTAAATTCGAGGCACCTTGTTTTACGCAACGCAGTGCAACAAGTAGCACTAACCTTACTGATAGTTAATCTAGTTTTATCTGAGATGCCAACGTTGACAAAAGCTGAGCTAGCTGAGTTGTTACTCAATCAGGTTGGGCTAAATAAGCGAGAGGCAAAAGATATGGTCGAAGCGTTTTTTGGAGCAATTCGGGATGCGCTAGAAAATGGTAAAAACATTAAACTATCTGGATTTGGAAACTTCCAGTTACGCGACAAGCCACAACGTCCGGGACGTAATCCGAAGACTGGAAAGTCTATCCCGATTACAGCTCGGCGTGTAGTAACATTCCATGCTAGTCAAAAATTAAAAGCGCAGGTCAGGGTTTAGTATTACAAACGTGCAATTACGATGAACCAATCATAATCAGCTTGCGCTTAAACCTACTAGCCCCGTATTAAATATAAATTTAAAAAACGTATTGCGATGGAGAGAAGTCAAATTCTCTAGTTCCTAAAAAAGTGCTCCAATTACTAAAGTTAGTGCACTATGTAATATGCAGCCACTAATGAAGTAAGCATTAATATAGTTAAGATTAATCAAGCGCCTTGGAAACTGGTATTATTATAGCTAATATAAAGAAATATATTGCCCGGTAGATCTAGGAGGCGCTATTATACAAGCGGTAGATTGATAATTAACTTAATACGATGCCAGGCTATCAGAATCTTGCTCTCACATTCCGGCCCCATACTCCTATCAAAAGCTTCTGCTCGCATAAATCCCTCTATACCAGAGCGGTATAGATACTGATTGCTATAGCACTATCCAGCTAGTTACTACGCTAGTAGTACATCTATTAAGCGCAGTTAATCAAATACGCAATCAGATATCAATTTAAAAAGACACCTGATCAAAGTCATTGAATTATTTCAATATATTTATATTTACATTGCCAGGTAAATAGCGGAGAAGTATATTCTTCTTATACCTATAGATTAGGTTAATTTGCTCGAAATTTATACTCATATATAGACTCTCTAGTCTTCAGAGCTAAACTAAAAATAGTTACAAGTTCCTTGCTAAACTATATGTTTACCCAAAAATTAAAGTACACTTTTGTTTATTTCGGCCATAAAGAGTAGCTGTGTCTACAGAGAATACTAAACACAATAACACGCTTAATAAGACAAATTCGTTACTTTCGGTGGAGCACTTTATTCACTATTCTTGGCATTTTTCAGGTGCTATACATAGCGATCTTCCACCTACATTTTAAAACTATCTATAAACTAAAATAGCTACGAAATATTGTATAAATATACTACTTCATTCCTAATTCAATGCATCGAGTAATCGATAAGACTAAACGGTACCATTATTATAAGCATAACGGCATCATGCCGTGTAGCGACGTTAGTCGAATTAAAGATATAATCGGTGATGTGTTATGTGGTAGCTAGTATGCAGTGAGTGATGCACGCAGTAAAAGCTATTAAAAAAATCAAAAAATCAAAACTTAAAAAGAAAATACTAGGGCGTATAAATAATCTAGGAGTTTGCAAAAGCGGCGAAAATATGTAATCCATTGAGATAGATAGATAGACGCTAAAATAGCGTCTATCTAGAATTGGATAACAACTATATTGGTGATAGACTGATTCTTATTAAGAATCGTTCTTATTTCTATTTCTATATTTTATAGGGAAAATATCAATGGCGTATTTTCGGCTAGTTTGTACTACTACAGCCGTGGCATTATTTACTCTAGTAATCAATACTACAGAGGTAGTGGCTGCTGAGTATCCACTTGGCAAGCCAAATATCCGGGGCGGGATGGAAGTCGGTGCTATATATCTACAACCCATTACAATGGATCCAGAGGGTTTGATGCTCAAAGCGTCTGACTCCGATATTCACCTAGAAGCGGATATCCATGTAATTAAGAATAACCCAACGGGGTTTGCTGAAGGTGATTGGATGCCCTATCTTCGAGTAGGCTATAAGTTAACAAAGCCTGGAACAAACTATATGAAAAAGGGTATGCTGATGGCAATGGTCGCAAGCGATGGTCCGCACTATGGTGACAATGTCAAGCTTGCCGGGCCAGGAAAGTATCATTTAAATCTATTTGTTGCACCACCTGAGCAAACTGGACATATAGTATTCGGTCGACATATTGATAAAGAAACTGGTGTTGGTTCTTGGTTTAAACCATTCGAATTAAACTACGACTTTCCATTCGCTGGCATTGGTAAAAAAGGTGGTTACTAATCGATGAAGTACACCCTTAAATTTCAGGGTGCAGCATGTTTGCTCGCCTGGAGCGTTGCATTCAGCAACATCTCTGGCGCTTTAGACCTACCGACGTTCCGGTTAGAAATAGCCGACGGCAAGTTTCATCCAGCTCGTATTGAAGTGCCAGCTAACCAGCGTATTAAAATCGAGTTGCACAATACTGGACATGGCGCTGTGGAGTTTGAGAGCATGCAACTTCGCAAGGAAAAAGTCTTAGCGCCAGGCGCTGAATCGTTTATCGTGATAGCGCCACTGTCGCCAGGTAAATATAAGTTCTTCGATGATTTCCATCAGAATGGGCAAGGCGTAATAGTTTCAGGGTGATGTGGTACTAAGCCCCTGCAAAGGAAGATGTGATGAGTCAGATTATATTCGTTGTATGGCGGGAAAGCATTGAGGCGCTGCTTATAATAGGTATTTTGCATGCCTGGTTGAATAATGGAAATACTTCTGCACGTCAGGGATTACTCTGGCTATGGTTTGGTGTGGGTTCGGGATTGCTGGCGGCGGTTAGCTTAGGAGCTATGCTAGTCGGATTTACCGCAGTACTGTCTAGTGATGCGCAGGATTATTTTCAGACGGCGATGATGCTGCTTGCGTGTACACTCATCGTACAGATGGTGTTATGGATGCGACAACATGGTCATACTTTTAAGCGCGATATAGAAATGTCTTTAGCTGAAAAGCATCGCACTTCAAACTGGTGGGGTGTCTTTCTGCTTGCAGCACTTGCATGTGCTCGAGAAGGTAGTGAAACAGTGATTTTTTTATATAGCCTAGGATTTGGCCGGTCAGGCCATGTTAATTGGATACAATGGCTAGCTGTATTCATCGGTATGACTCTTGCGTGGATTACGTTTTATCTTCTGCAACTTAGTGGTCGGATATTCACGTGGCAGACATTTTTTCGAGTAACGGAGATCATACTCTTATTCCTCGGTGTTGGTTTGTTTGAAGGCAGCATCGATAAGTTAATCGATAAAGAGATTATCCCCACTGGGATCGATACGCTTTGGGATACATCTTGCATCTTAGATGATTCAAGTATAGTCGGGTCAGTAGTGGCGACGCTGACCGGTTATCGAGCACATCTAGCACTAGCCAACCTTCTTGCGTATATATTCTTCTGGTTAGTAGTCTGGGTATTATTACATCGGACCCGGAACCCACAGTTCTCATATGCGCATGGAGACTACATATGAATCTACTGCCCGCTCAGCATACCAGCCGCTTAACAAAGTCTGGTCACTGGCTGCAGCGCCATCACGTAATAATACGTAGGGTACAGTGGATTGTCCTATTTGCTTACGCTATTTTAATTTTTATTCCACCACTTATGCCACTGCCAGATGATACCGCACATATCTGGTCAAGCCTTACAGTATTTTCACAATTTGTATTGTGGGGCATTTGGTGGCCGTTCGTGCTACTATCAATAGTGATATTTGGTCGTGTATGGTGTGGCATTCTATGTCCAGAAGGCGCGTTATCTGAGCTTGCTAGCAAGCACGGTCTAGGCCGCTCAATTCCGCGCTGGATACGCTGGGGAGGATGGCCGTTTGTCTCATTTGGGCTTACGACTATTTATGGGCAAATGATCAGCGTATACCAGTATCCAAAGGCTGTGCTACTGGTACTCGGTGGATCGACTATTGCCGCTATTATCATCGGTTTACTATACGGTCGGGAAAAACGGATATGGTGTAAGTATCTCTGTCCGGTTAATGGTGTGTTTGCACTGTTAGCTCGATGCGCTCCGCTATGCTATCGGGTTGATGGGAATGCATGGCGTTTTTCATACATGGAGAATAAGCGTAACCAACGAGTGATTCCAGTGAACTGCGCACCCCTAGTACCGCTTCGAAGTATGAAAGGAGCATCATCCTGTCATATGTGTGGTCGTTGCAGTGGCTATCGAGACGCGATCTCGCTACAATGGCGCTCACCGGCTCAGGAGATCGTTGAGCTAGGTGAAAAGGAAGCAAACCGCTGGGATACGGCATTAATTTTATATGGGCTGCTCGGTATTGCAAACGGTGCGTTTCATTGGAGCGTTAGCCCACTATTTATCTTCATTAAACAATCTATAGCCGAATGGTTAATTGACCATAATATCTTATGGCCGCTAGAGACTAATGTGTGGTGGTTTATTTTTACGAACTATCCTGAGCGGAATGATGTGTTCTCATGGCTAGACGGTGGCTTAGTAATCGGTTACATAGTCACAGCTGGTTTGTTATACGGCACAATATTGCTAGGATTCCTTACAGTTGGTAACTTTCTACTCGGCCGGTGGAGTACATTGCGTCTCCACCATTTTACGCAAGCATTAATCCCGGTAGCTGGCATGAGTGTATTCCTTGGCTTATCGGGTACTACTGTATCGCTGCTTCGAGCTGAGCATTTGTTATTATCAGTTAGCTGGGTACAAAATTTGTGGTTTATACTGCTTACAGTAGCTAATATAGCGAGCCTATATCTCGCAGTGAAAATCATTGTAAAACATATGCATCATATTAGTACCTTTGTTTTACGAGGTATAGGTGCGCTTCTATGTTTTATTGCGGCATTAGCTGTCGCCGACAGTGCATGGTGGCTTATGTGCTATAACTAAGCAGCAGTTAACGCCACGATCTAAAGATAGCTACTTTTTAGAGATATTATCGGGCATAAAGGGTCCGGGTTCTAGGGTAATTGCATTAAGGTTAAGTATACGCTAAATAGCTCGTCTTAAGACGATCCTAATAACACTCCAAAACACTCCTGAATAGCAGCATATTATCCCTTGTATTTAGGAGTCGGTATACTGTTTACTATCATTAGTTTTTCTAGCGTCTTACTCAGAGCTAACATAATAATTTTATTTTTATATGACAAAGACGTTATCTGTTCATATAGCAAGCTCTAGTAGAGCATGCTAACTTTTAATTCAGTCAATGAACTAGATAATATGCAAGATAAAGTCTGCCCATAATAAGTCTTAGACTTAGCGTAGTAATTAATAGGTTAAGTACGTTTCAAGACTAGAGTAGATATTCGAATTCAAGATAGTAGGCTCTCCGATAAACAGGATCTAATAGTGATTAAATTATTTACCCATCTTCAATACACGCTATTTAAAATTATTAGTTTAGTGTATAAAATATATGTAGAAGTCATTTATTCCATGCTGAATTTATTAAAGTAGGCGCCCTATATTAATAAAACAGGATAGTCATATAAATTTATTACTTACTGCAAGCTTTTTTAGCTTGATAATCTTAAAACATATATCTAGTATTTATAAAATAAGAATATAAAAAAGATGGTTCTCGATGGCTGCGTCCTATTATGCTATAGGGGTTACCAGATTTAAGCTAAAATTGACAATGCTTCAAAGGACTGCTATGAGTGCGCCTTATAACAGCGCTTTAAACAATACTAATTTAGTAGATATAGTATTCTTTTTAGAAAAAAGTTGTTCAACAACATTAAAAATTATCTAACTAAATTAGTTAAAATTTTACCCCAGGAGTATACATAGGCGCTATGTATAAATGTACCTATGTATTTTTGTGAGACTACTATTGCTCGGAAAAAAATTAAAGTAAAAATTTTTGGACTATAAATATAAAACATAGATTTCTTACTCACTAAATGTTACATAAGCTCTCTATTCTACTAGACGACTTTAAGATTATAAAATATTAGACTGATATAGTCTTCCTACTAAAGAGGTAGTATAAGTAGTATCTCTATTTTCTTGAAAAAAAACTATTAATTTTAATAAACTGTTAAAAATGTTTATATAAATTAATATCAAGATACAAATATATTAAATATTTTTAAAAATATTATTAATGATAATTAATGTATGAAGATTAATCATAAGCGATTTATATATACATTTTTACGAATCGAAGAATTTAAATGGTATAACTAGATGCTCTTATAGTCTGCCACATGTCACTTAATTAAATACTTTTTTCGTTCTATAAAAATAGAAGTTGAGATGCTTGTATACGGTAAATAATGTTGACCAACATTGCTATACCTATACGGGTATAGTGTTACACTGACAATGGCCACTATAGTTATTATCCCATTGGGATCGGAGTCATATGGGTATTACTTTACATGTATACGCTAAATAGATGACTATATTACGTAGTTTTTTCTATGCAAGATCGGGCATCAATGCTTTGGTATTTAAAACTAATCTTGTTAAATAAACATCTGTAATATAAGAAAGCTTATAATAAGATTCCGTAAAACTAGAAATTATTTTTATAATTTTACTCATTCATCTAGGCCAGGCAATCCACAAGCGACTGCATTGAAGCCACTATCAACATAAATAACCTCAGCAGTGATCCCTGAGGACAGCTCTGAGAGTAAGAAAGCGGATACGTTTCCGACCTCTTCAATAGTTATATTCCGTCTCAGTAGTGAGTGACGTTCAACAAATTGTAAGATTTTGCTAAAGTCTTTAATACCGCTTGCTGCTAATGTTTTAATCGGACCTGCCGAGATACCATTTACACGAACACCACGAGGTCCGATAGAGGCTGCGAGGTAGCGTATACTAGCTTCTAATGAGGCTTTCGCAAGGCCCATTGTATTATAGTTTGGTACTACGCGCTCAGCACCTAGATACGTTAAAGTTAGTAAAGACGCGGTGCTCCCTAGAATGGGGACGGCAGCCTTGACCATAGCTGCAAAGCTGTAGGCGGAAATCTCATGCGCAATGCGAAATCCTTCGCGCGATAAGCCGTCAAGAAAATTTCCAGAAATAGCCTCGCGTGGGGCGAAGCTAATGGAGTGTACAAGTCCGTCTAAATTATCCCAATACCGCTGTAGCGATATAAATAATGTATTAATCTGCAAGTCATCGGTAACATTACAGGGAAAAATTAACTCGCTACCAAAATGGGTAGCTAACTCAGTTATACGTTTTTTAAAGCGCTCATCAACGTAGGTGAAGGCAAGTCTAGCACCTTCTCGATATGCGGCCTGCGCTATACCGTATGCAATAGACCGATTTGATAGTAGACCTGTAATTAGAATACGCTTTCCAGCTAAAAAACCCATAAATACTTCCTATGTCAGTTATATACTGGTCGGACCATTAATGGCATATTACGTGGATATAGTATGCGAGTTTGATACCCGATTTTATAAAATTATCACACAAATATAACCCCTAAAGAGTTTTTATAACTTTATGATCCCAAATAAATTGGAAATCGGTCGTAATTATATTTTATTAATTTACTAGGTATTTTTAGATTATTGATACTTGCTCTGTATAGAAGCTATAGCTTTCCTACTAGAGTAAGCTGAAGTATGACTCATAGTTTTCATACTTTAACTATCTATCTGAATACCTAGAGAGACGGTACTCTACCCTTAAGGTACTCATCCTAGCGGATAGATTCTTAAAGTTTTAATAATACTGATTATATGTCATAGACATTTTTTGAGCTGACTTAGTATTGATTTAAGATGCTAATGACGTGCAGTGCAGATACATCAGTGGTTTTTTAGGGTGCTCTTATAAAGAGCTAAAATAGGAAGAATTTTTCTAAACTAGCTTCGCTACATTTAGATAGGCACTATTCACTTAGAGCGTTCTATGCTAGTGGCAGGGATATTTCATATTTTCTTTAATCATCCAAGAGCCTATTTGCTATAGGTTTAAGAAATACTATGTGCACGGTGTACATCAAAGTTGTAGCTATACGGAGTTTAGTTAAAGCGTAGCAGCAATATTGCAAGCGCCACTAGCCAGCTGGCATGTCTAGAGTAATTATAATTTGAGTCCGCGCAGATAGCTTATATAGTAATTATCATTTTATCAGGGAGTGCCTGATGGTGTTATCGCCAACTATTTCTCATTAATTAATACAACCTTTATTAAATAAGGTCACTAAACTTGACAGGAAATTGAACGTAAACGTTCAGTACACTTAACCACCTAATAGGTGTTATTCCTATCTGTCAGTCAGCAACCCCGGAGCGGTTCTAAGACCACATTGGCAGGTCTACACGTGCAAGATTTATAGTAGAATACGTGCGATTTTGCTCTTGCTATTAATTCTATACTCGACCTCAACAGATAAAAATTCGCCCCATTTTATGGGGCGGCGCATAGCAATAAAAACTTTTAATAGCATTTAAGCTAAAGTACTATGCACGATGTGAGCTAGGCTTACTATTTCTGTAAAGTTGTACCTGAAGTTCGAGCTAACCGCCGCTCTACTTACTCGTCAGGAGGTAATATTTCTCAGGCAAGAAAAGTTCTTCAAAGATAAAGTAAGTATATTAATATATAGAATTACTAGAATAAAAATAGCGCAGAATTCATAGTAGGCTACTACTAGCTCTAGTGCGCATTAGTGCAGTGAATTTTAGGGTGCTATTATTCTTATACTTCCAAAGGTATCAGTATTATACAACGTTTATTAAATTTCATGCCGACTGGTATTGGAATTTTAGTCCACTAGACCATCTAACCAGCATGTTGGATTATATGCTGTAGCGCTTTGATTTTTAATTAAATGTATTTAATATATTAAAGCTGATTTATGAGTATTAAGTCTATGCCCAGAGGAAACCTAGTGAAGTAGATTGTGTACAACTGGAATAGGGAGTGGGAACTAGTCAGTTAGAGTTTAGCATGAGGGTTTACACTCATTCCGGTACGTAATAAATGTAAAAATAAAGAAACTTCGCTATTTAACAAGCATTTTCTAAAATTTTACCTACTTGATAGGTTATATGTAACGGGCCATCTATGATACGAACTTTCAACATTTAGAAATCCGATCATGTTTTCTTTAACCATATTTAGAGGGTACCAGCGTGCTTTATATAAATAATATACCCAGGCCTATGCTTTAACGCCCAAATAGATTGTCGTCATATTTTTATGACTAGTTAATTTCTGGCTGGATGTACTATTACCGGCATTCATCGTTGATGCGCATAATTTTAAAACTGTTTCGGGGAGGCGTCACTTAAAATCACTAGCCCTGTCACCTAGTATTTTAGATACAGTTGTCAACTAACTGTAGTATATCGAGATGTTTGTAACTGCCCTGATAGGGGAATTTATAAGCAGTGATATTGTCAATAAAAAATCTTTTTCTTTATTAGTGGTTTGTATAAAACCGTATATTAATACGGCTTGATACCACTCTCGCTCAAGAAAATTATATACTCCTGCTTAATTTATACGCATGCTGTCTAAGCATGTATTTTAGTAGAATGCCCCTGTCACCTTCTAGAATAAACTAAGCTTGCTTTATGCCGGATAACTGGATGACGTTCTATTTTTTCGCCATTGAAGATTGCTCACATTAATCACAAGATGCATATCTTGCACCAGAATCCCAATATTTTTTATGGGAGGTAAGCATGTGTAATCTGATAAATACGGCAGGTAGGATATAACATCAGATTACCGCAATGTTTGACTAGCATAGCCTTGTGGCGTTAATCAATTATTTCGCTGAATAATGTAAATATAAATACTGAATGTCGACTAGTGAATATCTATACATCTATTTTTAAAAGACCAAGTAAGGACTAGGTAAGATATATGTTAACTAACATAGTACCTCTACACCAGTAAGAGTTATGGGGCACTGATGCAGACGTCATGCTTTTATAAATAAGAATTGTGCTGTACTGCTCACTTTATACGTTGTTAGATATTGCATCTTATTATGCGCTAAAGCACTCTAGTGCTAAGAAATTTATATTGGCGCGTGCATGATACAAATTACAGCATACCAGTTCGTAATATTATTTAGAGTTACAACGGGTTTTTTCTATACGCATAATGCCACCTCTAACATATATACTACTCTCTTAGGTACAGTTCGCTCCTGATCTATTTTTTGTCGTAACCAATAGACCAATAAATGGTGTGCTAAGAACTAACGCTACACATATCAACCTGAACTCGGCTACATAGCTTGTAAAGCTGATTACCAGATTATAGGAGTTTGGCATTAATTAAAGAGCAACAGTAAACTATCTACCCGATTTTTATCTGCTGATAGTAGTAGATTATGATTATCGATACCTTGCACGCTAAGAATTTATAAAATATGCCTATAAATATTTTTAATATTATCTATTATTATCTTATTGTGCTACTAGGAATTTTAATAGCTATAGTAAATAGGGCTTATTCTAACGAAATAAAGGGTGGAAATAAAAAATAAACAGCTAATAAAATTTTCGGTAGTGAATAGTATAAAGCTGCGCACCGCAGGGCTGTTTTTAGTACTTCTGGTAAAACAGGCGCTCGAGTAGTTTTAAGATAAGTTTCTCTAATGCTTAGCAGGTGAACAAGTCCTTTAATTTTTTGTTTATGTAGTAGCTCCGATATCGTCCCATAATACGGGAATTCTATCAAAAACATCACCTACTCTCTAAATATAAGTTTATTTATTATTAATTTAAGCTTTAGTGTACTAAGATATTTGTATCTGGCAAGTATAAACGAAAGATTCTGAGCTAACAACAGTTGGATATTAAATCGAAATCATAGTGTATACACACGAGGGAAGTAGCCGCACGCACAATAAGGGGGTAATTGTAAGGAGATACTAAACCACGATAGACCTAGGATTGTATTGCTGAGCTACTCTAGCAATAATATTTAGTTGCATATAATGGCTGAATAAATCCTCCCCGACATTATTTGCTCGTAATTAGAGCATACCAATATAATAATGCTTTAACAAATCCTTAGGCCAAGCCTTAAATCCTCTCATTTTTAATGATTACTTCCGTACGTACCCGTTTCGCGCCGAGTCCTACTGGATTTATCCATCTTGGTAATATTCGCTCTGCGCTTTATTCTTGGGCGTTTGCTCGGAAACATCAGGGGACTTTTATTCTCCGAATTGAGGATACTGATCTCAAGCGCTCCACTGAAGCAGCTACGCAAGCTATCTTTGATGGAATGAAGTGGTTGGGGATCGATTTCGACGAAGGGCCGTATTACCAGATGCGCCGGATAGACCGCTATCGCGAGGTAGTTAAACAAATGCTTCACCAAGGCTTAGCATATCGGTGCTATATGTCGACCGAGCAACTAGACGCGTTGCGCATGCAACAACGTGCAGCGGGGCTGAAGCCCCGCTATGATGGTACTTGGCGGCCTAAACCAGGCCAGTTGCTATCAACCCCACCCGCTGGTGTGCAGCCTGTTATACGATTTAATAATCCGTTGACAGGAACAGTGGTATGGGATGATGCAGTTAAAGGACGGATCGAGATTTCGAATCATGAGCTTGACGATCTAATTATTGCACGATCTGATGGCACCCCTACGTATAACTTTTGTGTCGTCGTCGACGACTTAGATATGGAAATTACACACGTAATACGTGGTGATGACCATCTAAATAATACCCCGCGCCAGATTAATATCTTACGCGCGCTAGGAGGTACACCCCCTATCTACGGGCATTTGCCTACGGTGCTCAACGAGCAGGGTGAGAAGCTTAGTAAGCGCAATGGTGCGATGAGCGTAAGCTGGTATCGCGATGAGGGCTATCTGCCTGAGGCGATATTAAATTATCTTGCTCGTCTTGGTTGGGCTCATGGCGATGCAGAAATTTTCTCACGAGAACAATTCGTGGAATGGTTCGACTTAGAGCACCTAGGTAAGTCGCCGGCACGACACGACGATAGTAAGCTAAAGTGGCTAAACAAGTATTATCTAAAAAAAACTGATAATTCACGGCTCGCAGCACTTGTGTTGCCAATGCTTATTACACTTAATGTAAATTCGACGCAGGAGGTGCCTTTAGATGGGGTCGTCTCATTGTTGAAAGACCGTTCGAATACTGTGAGGGAAATTGCTAGAGACGCTGTAATTTTTTATCAGGCACCAGCGCCATCAGCTCAGGAAATTCAACAATATCTAACAGATTCTGTTCGTCTAGCGCTTGCTAAGTTTATCGAAGCCCTCTCGGAGATTCCATGGACAAAAACTGCAATCAGTGAGGTATTGGGGGTAGTATTAAGAGCTTACACGCTAAAGCTACCTCAGCTAGCAATGCCAGTACGCCTACTAGCGGTTGGAGCAAAGCATACCCCATCTATTGATGCAGTTCTATATTTACTCGGCCGAGAGACGGTACTCAAACGGCTTCGGGTAGCCTTGTCTTAGACAAGCCGCAAATTACATATTAGAAGATACTTTACAAAAATTTACTTATTTTTTAGAATGCTTATATGGGGGTATAGCTCAGCTGGAAGAGCGCTTGCATGGCATGCAAGAGGTCAGCGGTTCAAGCCCGCTTACCTCCACATACAGATTAATATAAAGTTAGAAAAATACTTAATATGGATTAAATATTTTTATAACTTTATATTAGGTTAAGGGAAAGAAAAACATTACTAATTCCATTTAAAAGCAATGTAATTTTATAAAACCTTAGAATTTTTGAGGCTAAAATTTATAAACTTAAATAGTTATTTATACACTTTCAGTGTAATAATATACTCTTAAAAGATATTAATCTAAAAAATTCTCTTAAGAAATACAATTTCAGCAATACAGCATTATAGGAAATTACTATAAGTAAGATTATAATTCTTAATTATACATAGTTCTCGCTCTCTAATAAATAAAAGTTACTAATAATCAGTATTCTAAAAATAAAAATTTGAATTTAAAAAATTTTTTTAAAAGAACTATATTCTATTTATAGATAAGATATATTATCGACAATTAAATATATATAATTTATATATATTTCTTCACAAGAATATTCTAAAAAACTATATATTAATTTAAATTAATATATAGAAATTAAAATCATATTTATAGTATTTTAATTTAATAGGGATATTAAAAGTATCTTAAGAAAGATAGCTATATGTAATATAATACACCTATATAAAGCAGTGCGGATAAGAAAAATAGGAAACACCGGGAAACTTATAGTATAAGTAGGCACTTCTATTTTAAATATAGAATTAAGACTACCGCATACATGCAGTAATTTAGTTACTGTAAATAACACATTCGCTATTAAATTATAGTCAAATTATAAATATTAATTATTTATTTCGATATTAATAATCCTGGTCTGCATTTAATGCATGCACCACATATCACTGCCCCCTTTTGTAAGGGGGGGGTAGTTTAAACGCGATCTTCAGGATAGTAAATATACAAATATTTACTATCCTGAAGATCAATCTTGGCTTTAGGCTCTTGGTTCTTGTTACTTATCCTAAAATACTTTTTAAGTGAGATATATTTTTGTATTAAAGAAATGTATAAAATTTTTATTAAAATAAAGAAAAATAAAAAAAGACTTCACAAACGTAAGGAAGTTATACATAATTCGCTATGTATATAAAACATTGTGTCCCCTTCGTCTAGAGGCCCAGGACATCACCCTTTCACGGTGAGTACAGGGGTTCAAATCCCCTAGGGGACGCCAAACTTATAAAAAAGTTAGTAATGTAGTACGCCATAACAACAATTGGAGTGGTAGTTCAGTTGGTTAGAATACCGGCCTGTCACGCCGGGGGTCGCGGGTTCGAGTCCCGTCCACTCCGCCAAAATAAAAGCCTTCTAATATAGGCTTTTATTTTATTTTTTCTCACATTATATATGATCTGCGTGCGCTAAAATGCTATAAGTATTTTTACTGAGTCGGGTTTAGTTTTTATACTGTTATCAGTAGTAAAAATTTACTATAGTGCTAGCACAGCATTAATTAAGTAACTATCAAACAACGATAATCTAAAAAATTTGACGAATACGTAGTAAGTAGCTTTTTTAGAAGTACTAATCTTATTGCTACTAGCTAAGATAATTTTCTCCATAATCTATATATAGTAGCATTAGCTTGTAGCATAACTAAAATTCTAATCAAGCTAATAAATCTTGCGATATAAGTAGAAGAGTTTAGCTAGAATATAATAATAAAATTCTACTATTTTAATTTTTATAAAATATCTCTCATATTTAAAACTAATTTTTTATTGAACAAATTTTAAATAAGAAGTTAACCTAACTTACATAAGAATATGTGAAGCACTCACTAAAGTAATCAGCAAATAAATTAAGTTTTATAAATTTATTAAGGTATATACCATATTATATACTATATGGATTTATGCTAATCTGAACAATATTTTTTTAAGTAATATTTAGTATGTTTAGTAGCGGCATTGCTGAGCGTATTAAAATTGCGGATTCTATACTTAAGTAGTGCGTCAAATACTTTTCGCTAAACGCGAAGCGTATAGTATAGAAATATACGAATACAACTAATTAAACATTACCTAAACACGCCGTGTTAGATATGTATAGGCAATCAGAAATGTATCAATATACGCGGTAATAAATTATAGTTATATCTACCTTTATTATAAATAAAATTTATATTTATGGCATGCTACTGCTGGTAAGCAAAAGATAATTTTTAGAAATTAAAAGTAAGCAAGATATAGTCTTATATATCGATGTCAGTTATATGAGATTACTATTCAGTAAGATTTAAAACGTCGGTTAAAATCTTAAGCTAGAGTAGCTCTGCTAAAAAGTTATAACTAAAAAGCTATAAGACTATAAAACTATATACTGTAAACTAATCGATGATATTAATTCCAGCCAGCCTTTAGAGGCAGTAATCTAAAGGTGGTCATAATAATAATTAGATAAGCTCTAAAATAACTATTAATGTTAAACAGAAAACTATAATTATTAATAGTGAATTTGAACGAATATGATAATACCGATCTTAGACTATACTACTATGTAGTGACTCACATAGTAGACTTGTTCATGCTGTTTGACTAGCCTACATGGCATTGTAGTTTACTAATTTTTAGAGTTTTTTGGCAGCATTAGTTAGTCTGAGGTACTCTTAAATAATTAATAGTATACTCGTAGATAACGCGGACTAGTATCTAGATATAGCAGTATACTACTAACTGGAATATTTAAAACTGAATTTTAGGGCCTTTGTCTAGTAAACTTGTCTTTTACTGGGTAGATTATATTTAACGTAAATATTCTACATAGAGGTGGATATTGCACTACTCAGATCGCCTAGTATACAGAGCTTTAGATAACATGAGTGCAGCTTCATAGAAAAAGGTTTCTTATTAGTAGACTTCTAAAGTAGTCAATCTCGCTAGGTGCCGCGTGCTATCGTTCGTATAACCTCGAAGCTAGCAACACCTTTATTTTTTAGAGAGGATTACTACGATTAAGTAGGGTGCATATTATATAGCTAACATTGATAAGTACTAAAGTTAGACATGTTTACTTAGAAATTCTTGCGGTAGCACGGCTTCCAAACTTTTTGCGGAATCTTTCGACTCGACCAGTTGTATCTAAAAACTTATTTTGCTCGCCCGTATAGAAAGGATGAGATTCAGAAGATACTTCAACCTTTGCAAGAGGGTAAATTTTACCATCAAGCTCAATCTTCTCACGTGTCTGAACTGTTGATCTTATAACAAATGTTTTTCCATTTGACATATCCTGGAATACTACCTCGCGGGTACTAGGATGAATATTTTTTTTCATAATGCATTTTAATGTAAGTTATAAGAATCTCTGCCTTAGGATGCTGACAATAAGTCGGTATCAGTTTTCGGAAGCTTCTCTAAAGATAGAATAAGAGAATTATGCTCGCAAATTAGTGCGTTAGCGAATTTATAAAAATCTTCCAGTCACGTGGTTTTATATCAATAATAAAACAAAATATTTGGAATATATCTTTATAGTATACGGGTAGATTGGTTTCTAATTTCTGATAGAGATTATTAGAAATTAGTGCTTTCAGCCTATATAAAAATTCGGTGGAACCTAGTACAAGTAGACAGTAAGAAATCACATATATTCTAAATAAGTCGTTTAATTAAGTACTATCCACTAGCGTGTGATAATTTAGCTGACCGGTAAATGCTTCAAAATTTCGGGGGCTCTAGTATTATCTAATCTAAATTTTATGTAATTCATTTTATATCTGTGAAACACTATTTATCCGGGCCATTCGAGTGCACAGTCTAAAGTGTAGCAAGTGCCTTAAACATATTTTTCTTTAATAGCGTTGCGAGTACACTACTTTTACCAAAACTCTAGTAAAAGTATTTAAAAATATAAGGGGGGACATGGTCGGAGGTAAGTTTCCTTATAGTTCGTAACCTTTGTTACTATAGCTTAGTCATGAGTCTTATATCCTTGGTGAAGGGCAACGGAATATACCCCCCACATCAATTTATGTGCCGCTTACTTATACCTAGCAGCATACTCGTACAAAGGATTATATCTAAGGTATCAGCCAAGGGTTAAAAATCAATGCTATATATTCTGATATTATCCGCCACGACGCATCATGTCAAAAAACTCCGAGTTATTCTTAGTCTGTTTTAGTTTATCGAGTAAGAATTCCATGGCTTGGATTTCATCCATATCATGAATAAATTTACGCAGCACCCAAATTTTTTGTAAAATTTCTGGCTTGATAAGTAATTCTTCTCGACGTGTACCTGATTTGTTTAAATTAATCGATGGATAAACTCGCTTTTCCCCAAGGCGCCGCTCTAAATGCACTTCCATGTTACCTGTGCCTTTAAACTCCTCATAAATTACATCATCCATCCTACTGCCTGTTTCTATAAGCGCGGTACCGATAATCGTGAGCGAACCACCTTCCTCGACGTTCCGAGCTGCACCGAAAAAGCGCTTGGGGCGTTGCAGTGCGTTGGCATCTACACCTCCAGTCAGAACTTTTCCTGAGGCTGGGACAACAGTATTATAAGCACGAGCAAGGCGAGTGATAGAATCTAATAGGATTACTACATCGTGCTTCATCTCGATGAGCCGCTTTGCTTTCTCGATTACCATTTCAGCTACCTGAACGTGACGAGCTGCCGGTTCATCAAATGTAGATGCAATCACCTCGCCAGCTACCGAACGTTGCATCTCAGTAACCTCTTCCGGGCGCTCATCAATTAGTAGTACAAATAATATAACCTGTGGATGGTTTGACTTAATTGCATGTGCGATGTGCTGCAGCATGACGGTCTTGCCTGATTTCGGCGACGCAACTAAGAGTCCGCGTTGGCCTTTTCCAATCGGCGCGATCATATCGATGATGCGGCCAGTAACGTTTTCCTCGCCGCGCATGTCTCGCTCGAGCGATAGGGGCTTATTTGGATGTAATGGCGTGAGGTTTTCGAACATAATTTTATGCTTTGACGCCTCTGGCGGATGTCCGTTAACTTTGTCAACTTTGACAAGTGCGAAATATCGCTCTCCGTCTTTTGGCGTGCGCACTTCGCCCTCAATTGTGTCGCCAGTATGTAAGTTGAAACGGCGAATTTGCGACGGGCTAATATAAATATCGTCGGTACTTGCTAGATATGATGTCTCGGGCGAGCGTAAAAACCCAAAACCATCGGGCAGTACTTCCAGCGTTCCGTCGCCGAAAATTGTTTCACCGGTCTTGGCGCGTTTCTTTAGAATTGCGAACATTAACTCCTGTTTGCGCAGGCGATTCGCGTTTTCGATTTCTAGACCATTAGCCATTTCGATCAAAGCGGATACGTGTTGCGACTTGAGCTCAGACAAATACATACAGGAATCCCGCTAAGGAAAGAGAAAAAGCGACAAAAGGGGAGTCCGTCGGACGACGGGCTTAATTGTTATAAGATTTGAAACGTATTCGCTTTATGATACTAGCATAATTGCAGTAGGGCGCTTGTTGAATTTTTACAACAAGCGCTGTCAGGTTTAAACATCGCCGATGGCTCAAATATGGCTATCAATCAGCGCTGTAATTTGTGCCTTAGATAATGCGCCAACCTTGGTTTGGGCCACCACGCCGTTCTTAAATAGAATCAGCGTTGGAATTCCTCGCACGCTAAATTTGGCCGGTGTAGCTGGATTCTGATCAACGTCTATTTTCCCAACCTGTAGGCGGTCGCTATATTCATGCGCTATTTCGTCTAATAAAGGCGCAATCACTTTGCACGGGCTACACCATTCCGCCCAAAAGTCAAGTAGGACAGGTTTATCCGCTTTCAGCACATCCCGCTCAAAAGAAGTATCAGTAATGTACTTAATTTGTTTGCTCATTATCGCCTTACCTTTAAAGTATCCAGGGGATACAGCCTCGTTATGCCTGATATACCCGATCTCTGAAAACCCGCCCGACAGCAGCATATCGTCGAGCGGAGGTCGTCGCAAAACGCAAGGGCGAGAAACGCCACCCCTGATCGTTCGCATATCCTGAAGATGTAATCTTAACGTAATTTATTCTCTGTCGTACGCACTAGCGTCGCGACGTAATCTAGTGCTAAAATACTTTTTGACGGGCCTCCTCGCATAGCGGCAAGGTTAACCTGGTCAGGTCGGGAACGAAGCAGCCACAGCTTTTCCCGCTAGTGCCGAGGGTTGGGCTCGTCATCTTCTTCCGAAGAAGTGTGATCTAGTATTTAATCCCCTCCCCCGGGGGCACCTTGGTGTAACATGCTTATACGTTATGTCCCAAGCCTCTTACAAGATATTTATTCTTTACTGCACTCCGGTATACTCGAATCCCAAGCTTTGGATAGCTAATTACGTGAGTGCTACCTTAGGTTGTTGCTGATATAATTCCGTAATGACCTATCAAGTTCTTGCGCGCAAGTGGCGGCCCAAAGATTTTAAATCGTTAGTCGGCCAAGAGCATGTAGTGCGCGCTCTCACTCATATTCTACAAGCGCAGCGGTTGCATCATGCCTATTTATTTACTGGCACCCGTGGTGTCGGGAAAACAACGCTGTCGCGCATCTTAGCAAAAGCGTTGAATTGCAAAACTGGAATCACCGCTCTTCCGTGCGGTATGTGTACAACATGCCTCGAAATTGAAGGGGGGCGCTTTGTTGATTACATTGAAATGGACGCAGCCAGCAACCGAGGCATTGACGAGATGGCAGCATTACTCGAACGCGCTGTATATGCGCCCGTTAATGCGCGTTTCAAGGTTTATATGATTGATGAGGCACATATGTTAACTCAACATGCCTTTAACTCAATGCTTAAGATGCTTGAAGAGCCGCCGCCTCATGTGAAGTTTATTCTTGCAACGACAGACCCAAAAAAAATTCCAGCTACGGTACTATCGCGCTGCTTACAGTTTAATCTTAAACGAATGCCAACAGGCCATATCGTATCGCACCTAAAACGTATACTAGCTTATGAAGGTATTAGTTTCGAGGAGCAAGCATTACGCTTATTATCGCGCGCTGCTGACGGTAGTATGCGCGATGCACTTTCGTTAACTGATCAGGCGATTGGATATGCGGCCGGCACAGTCACAGAGCAGTCTGTTCGCAGTATGCTTGGCGCATTAGATCATAGTTATCTAGCGCAATTATTAAATGCGATTACTATGCGTGATGGTGCTAGGGTACTTTCAGTAGCTGATGAGATCGCAGCACGCAGCCTATCGTTCTCGACTGCGTTACAAGATCTATCCGGACTGCTACATCGTATTGCATGGGCGCAGGTAGTGCCTAATTCAGTTCTAGACGAATGGCCTGAGGCAGAGGACATTCGGCATTTTGCAACGCAGTTGGCACCGGAAGCCGTACAGTTATATTACCAGATCTCAACGATTGGCCGTGCTGAGCTAGGGTTAGCCCCAGACGAGTATGCCGGTTTCACAATGGCGTTGCTGCGCATGCTTGTATTCGATACTATAAATGCAGTATGCGAGTCAACCTCAGAAAACGATATACAGCCTACCTCTAGTTTTCCTCCTATAGGGACTGACGACTTAATAACTAGTGGTGTATGCTCAGCAGAAACCGAGCAAATAGCGTCAGCTGTATATTGGCCTGGCGTACCTAAACCTGAGGTTGTACGGAGTAAATCTGATATAAATACGGTAGTACAGATAGAAAAACTCAGTATAAAGGCGGAATGTATGAAGACAACAGGGACAGGCGTCACTAGCACTAATTCTAGTCGCATAGGTATAGTCTGTTCACAGCTAGATAGTATACACATGACTAACACGGCTGATGCGCTAACGGATGCTATCGAGTCTTCTACAAGCAAATTTGAATGTAATAGGGGTGTTTTATCCCTATTATCCCCGGAAACAGCTTCTTCATGTCCAGACGCTAATAGTTCCGCCAGTGCGGCACTTAGTACACTTCATGGCCCAGTAATCGGCATTGCAAGTAGTTGCATTCGTTCACCGGCCGCTCCATTGGAGAATGCACCATTTAAGGTGCAAATAAGAATGAGCGCGCAGAATATGCCCCCTAGATCAGCAGAGGTATTGCCCCAGGATAATGCGCTGCCCAACCATAAGTCCGCCACCCTGACCGCTTATAACCGCACCCTTGATATTGATGAACCTAATTTTGCTACGATGGCAGATAATTCCGCACACGACGCATGGGCCATCTCACAGCCTGCGGTGCCAGCTATGTCTCTTAATGCCCTTAGTGCTCTTGGCTATGACGGTGATTGGCCGACATTAGCGATATCGCTGCCGCTCCGTGGAATTGCGTGCCAGCTAGCGTTACACAGTGAGCTTGTAGCCTGTAACCATAACGAACTCATATTAAACGTGTCGATTCCGCAGTATGCGGACGTAGTGCACGTTAAGAAGTTGAAGGCTGCGATTAAGCTCGTGTTAGGTAGGCCAGTCCACGTGGCTGTGTCAGTGGGTCCTACACGCCAAACAGCCGCAGCAGTAGAAGACAAGCTTCGAGCGCAGCAACAGCTGAAAGCTGAGCAAGAAATTAATTCGGACCCGTTTGTTCAAACGCTAATCCGCGAGTTTAGTGCAACAATCGTATTAGGCTCAATTCGCCCGCTTATGGGGCATTATTGAGTATTAATTGTATAGATCATCGACTAATAAAGCATTTTTAGCTATTTGAGGGATTTCTATTATGATGAAAGGCCAACTTGTTAGTTGGATGAAGCAAGCGCAGCAAATGCAAGAGAACATGAAGAAAATGCAGGAACAGCTCGCGCATATCGAAATCGAGGGCCAATCTGGTGCGGGCTTAGTAAAGATAACGATGGCTTGCAAAAACGAAGTTAGACGTGTCTCAATCGACCCAAGCTTATTAGCTGATGATAAAGAAATGCTCGAAGATCTAGTCGCTGCCGCATTTAATGATGGAGTTCGAAAAGCAGAGGCAATAGCTCAAGAAAAAATGTCTAGTGTAAGCGCAGAGTTTCCTCTACCACCGGGTTTTAAACCTCCATTTTAATTTTTGGGGGCCATCTCTATGAGCAAATATGTCTCATTCAGATTGCTAGCCTGTATTAGGACGCGATGCATATGAAGAGGAAACCACTGTCCGTGCTAGCAACGATGATCGATGCGCTGCGTACATTGCCTGGTATTGGGCCAAAGTCCGCACAGCGGATTGCTTATCACTTAATGCAGAATGATAAAGAAGGGGCACAGAGACTCGGCCAGTCTGTACTACACGCTATACAGGTACTTAAACATTGCGAGCAGTGTAATACGTTCACTGAACATAGCATATGCGAGTTATGCAGCGACAAGCAGCGTGATTCAAAACTGCTATGCGTAGTTGAAATGCCGACTGACCAAATTATGCTTGAGCAAACACTTGCTTATTGCGGGCTATATTTCATACTGATGGGGCGCTTAAGTCCTCTTAACGGTATTGGGCCGTGTGAGATTTATTTCAATCGGTTAATACACCGAGCTACTGATGGTATTGTTAGTGAAGTCGTTCTAGCCACAAACTTTACGAATGAGGGTGAGGCAACTGCGCATTATCTAGGCCAAATTCTTAAGGCCCAAGGCTTGACCGTTACGCGGCTCGCTCGTGGTGTCCCTGTGGGCAGTGAGCTCGAATATGTAGATGCTGGTACAATTGCCCGAGCAATACTAGACCGGCGCTTAGTCTAAATACGTTTTATAAATTAAGCTAAACATTTTAGGAAAATATGTAACTTTATATACAAGTAACTACTGGCCAGCTAGTGTTTAGAACAGGCGATATCTCGGCTTAAGGTAAAAGTTCAACTATGTTATATGGTACTACTACTATAGTAATAGACACACGATCTCTAGCCAGATATCTATTCCAGCACAGTCGCTTATACTGATGGCGTTACGCAATAAAAAGATTTAAAAGTCTATAGCGCGTGCTATTTGTGGTATATTTTCCATGCTCTACGCTTTTTATTTACTATTTTAGGTACTAAGGTAATTTTTTACATTTTTGATACTTCAAGCTACGCTTAATTTATATCTCTTATTAAGATATCCTTAGTTACAATTATCTTATATAGCTACTATTAATAAGTATAATATTTATCTAGCTTTTTAGGCTTACTATGTTTTATCGCGCGCTCGCGCCATTAGACAAAGTGGTAGTAGTAACTCTAATATAAACTGTAGTAATATAAAGCAAACTTGCTAATATTATAGCAATACATCTTAGTCTTCACCGATGAAAACGGTTTTTACTATGTAAGTAATACGCCTGCTGATTTCATACACGTAGCTTTTACCTACCAGCTTAACAATAGGCCGGATATAGTAATATCGTGCATGAACAATAGCCTGAATATGGACAGATATATGCTTTATACTGGAACTGTTTCAGCGGCTTCTGATGGATTTTTTCCGGTATTTATTGATCGCATGCTTACTAGTTAACAAAGATTGCAGTGGGGGCATCTAGATACGACTGTTGCTCAGCTGCTGATATTATACGGTTTAGTTATAAGCGCCACTCTCTGTCCGCACTATTACTAAATAAGAATGGCTCTAATCGGCCATCTTCCGCAATAGGCACCTAGGTGTATACATAACTGAGTAAGAGATAGATATCACAGCCGGTGATTCCCCTCCTAAAAGTAATCTATATCACGGTGGTAGATATAAGCCTCTCTAATCTAATAGAGAGGCTTAGCCTGTACTTAATGTAATCGAAGGTACAGATTTCATATGGTAGAAGCTAGCAACATCTCACTTACACCGCTGCAATTAGATTTGACTGATATGGGATTAATTTCTTTTCTACAAGAATAAATACGGGATCACTTAAAATAATAAAATTTATAAACATACTAACTAATATATGCATATATCTATAAGCGTTGTTACTAAGCTAAAGCGTATCTACATACGCATATATGAAGGTCTTAATCTCTAAAAAATTATTTTTTGTGCGGTGGCACCAGTGACCTCTACATATAAGCTTTTTCGGATATAATTGGCAATACTTGCCAAACATTATTTAAGATGAGTAACCTACAAAACATCCATGAACTACACTCTTATAAATTAACTGAGGATGCGCTAATCATGCAAGTCTATTAAAATACTATCTGTAGTATCAGGTATTAAAGAATAATTTCTTTAACTATCCCTATTTATGCGAAAAGTAATTATGCACAGCCGAGTTTAGTATGACATCAATTTAATTGGATAAGGAAGCTATTGTACGCCAGTCAAAAATAAATACGCATCTGCTACGGTTATAAAACTTTTATGTACTATCGTAATAGTAAGTAAAACTCTCTGCATAATAAGAGGTATAGCTAGAGTTTAATATCCCCTTACAAAAGAGGAGCGGCTCTATAGCCCACTATAGTTCAGATACGCCACTCGAATAATTTGTCTACTTAGGGCTTAGTCTTTTATATTGCAGAAAAATCTTGGTAGTCGAAAAAAATAGCAGGTGCCCTTGTTAGCACTAATATAAGGTAGTAAAACGCTTAAATTTTACATTTTTGTCTCCTTAAAATCGTTAGTATTTTAGTCTTAAATCATATTTAAGAGTGAAAGTGTGCATGCGAGTCTAGTAAAAATCGGGCGAACAGTCTCTGTAGTAGTAACGTTAGTAGTACTAACGGCATGTTCGACTCGACTAGAATCTGCCCTTATCAGGCATTATAACGCAACACTGCTTTCTACTAATAATACCCTGATATCAGATGAGACATTAAATTCTCCGCTACCACCAGGATACTACCGCGTGAAGTCAGGTGATACTCTGTATCAGATCGCGCTCGCGAATGATCAAAATTACCGCGACATCGCTACATGGAATAACCTAATAAATATAGATTCAATCAAAATTAATCAGTTACTACGAGTCGTGCCATTAAAAACTAATATTAGCCCTTCTTTGTCTAGTATCGTGGCCGAAACTGATTTAGAACGGTCATCTTATAGCTTAGTGCCGGCAATTGCATCGGTTGCAATACAGCTAGATTCGGCAGTTGGAAATATTAATTTTGTATGGCCGATACGCGGGCTAGTGCTTAATAAATCTAAAAATAATCAAGGGCTAACTCTTAGTGGCGCGCTTGGTACCGCAGTAAAAGCCTCTGCAGAGGGGCGTATTGTTTATGCCGGAGATGGGCTATACGGATATAAAAATCTTATTGTTATTAAGCATAATAAAATATATCTAAGCGCTTATTCTAATAATGGAACTACGCTGGTAAAAGAGGGTGATTTTGTAAAAAAAGGTCAAATAATTGCTGAATTAGAACATTTTAATTTAAATAAAGCTATACTTTACTTTGAGATCCGTAAACAAGGCAAGCCCGTCGATCCTATAAACTATCTTCCACCACAGTAGATAACACTAAGGTAGATAAAGCGAAGACTTTTTTTCCAACTAAAATTTCAGATTTTTTATAAAAATATCCCAGGATAAGCCTGGAGATAGTAATCTCTTTATCTAAAAAAGTTAATAAGTAGTTTATATAGAAGATATTCTCTACTAAGAGTAGTACTATATTAAGGTTTTGCCTAATAAGCTGCTGGCTAATATAAATCTAATATTGTCTAAACCTTACCAGCATAAGAAACCATATTTTAAAATTATAGTATTTCAGGTATTTGCGGTTTAATTAAGTATAGTGATAGCCTAGAGGAACTAAGTAGTTATGAAACTTAAATCAACTCATATTTTTTGACTGTCCCGATACAGGGAAAAGAGTATCTAAACTCGTGGTTATAAACTGAAAGCTAAACTAGGTTTTATCTAATAAAGATTAGAATTGCATGAGTGATACCCCCCCAACAATAATATTATTATAGACATTAAGTATGAATTTTAGAAAATATTCCGGAATGTCTTGTATATTATTACGTCAATAAGCATACAACCCTATTTATCCTTACTACTACATTTAGCAAAATTAAATAGCCTCTCTATATCTTAGTCAGAAAAAATTCAATTTAATAAGGCCTGAATTACAACACCCTAAACGTAGGATACGCCTATATAAATTAAAGTTTATATATTTACTAATAGTAGTTACGTGATTAAAGAAGAATTTTCGATGCATTATTGTATCTAAAGCATATTCTAGACTGCTAGCGACATGCCTAATAAATACTAAGCCATAATTCTGGTATTTACGTTTGACATAAATAATTTTTTAAAAAATTATCATTTTTAAAAATGTATATTTTGCCTGTATAAAACTATATACTAAAATTTAATGATCCTATTATATATTAATATAATAGGATCTATGCTATCTAGAAAAATCCGAATTTATTACATTTTATATAAAGCATATTTCCTGACTAAGCAGTAGCCTGTTATAGGAGTACTGCTATCACTCTTGACTAATTATATATAGTTTATTAAATAAAGTACGGTAGGTAGAGTTAGATTCTTCAAAGAAAGTGGCTACATGGCTAATGTGATATGTATAAGGGGATAATACTAAGCATTTGTATTTTACAGTGTTATACTAACGCTTTTTTAAAACTAGATTAGACGCTCTAGCGGTTAGAGATAAATAGTACAATTACTGAGTTAGTGTTTTATATAAATAATTAACTACATATAACACATAACTACTATAAGAGATTGCTAACTACAGCATCTTAGCATCATCGTATATAACATGTAATTCTCATTATTTCTTATAAACTCCGAAGTACTATTCTTCGGGTTAAGCACAATTCTATATTGTAGCTCAAGCATCTCTCTCAAGAGGTGGTTAGGTATTGAAGTTAGAGAAGTACTCGCGTAGTATGCATGAATCAATACTTATTCTAGTAATTTAAGATGCATGTAGCATTTACACACCTAATAAATGAAGTATGTAAATGCTAATTTACGAGCACTTGTTAGGTTTATAGATCTTTATTAATCTCTAATAAAAGGGCATCTTTGCCTATGATAAAAAACTAATGAGACTTTTAGATAGACCTATCAAGACCTATAATAAGGCATGCCTGCTTGATATAAAATTATTACCGTATACACACAGACACGCTAAAAAATCTGTTTTGGGTTTCTACGAAGCAGGGGCTATCTATTAGATAAATGGTGCAATAAATGTCGTTTATATATTTCTATGTATCTCGAACTTAAAAATACTCTCTGATTACAGCATGGCTAATAAGACTCAAAAAATTCCTAAATACTAGGGTAGTATATAGGGGGGGGTGCTCTATATCTCTATAAAATTTTAGAGACTTTATTTTGTTATTATTGATTTATAAACAGGGCGCCCGCATGAGCGCCCTGTTTATAATGGATTAGTTGTTTCGGTTTCCACTAAAAATTCCGAGGAATGTTAGTAGATTCGTAAACACATTGTATAAATCTAAATAGATCATTAACGTTGCGCTAATATAGTTTTTTTCACCTCCCTTAACAATACGTTGTACATCTAGGAGTATGTAAGCTGAGAAGATAATAACTGCTAGAATTGATACTGTTAGTATTAATGCGGGGAGTTGGAGAAAAACGTTTGCAACGGAGGAAAGAAAAAGAACGAGTACGCCAACAACTAGCCATTTACCTAATCCAGAAAAGTCTTTTTTACTTACTGTAGCAATCGTCGCCATAATAGCAAAGATTACACTAGTTCCACCGAAGGCCAGCATAATTAGTGATGCGCCATTCGAGAAACCGAGAACGAAGCTTAAAAGACGAGAAAGCATCAGGCCCATGAAGAATGTGAAGCCGAGCAAGACATAGACGCCTATTGCGCAGTGCTTAGTTTTTTCGATGGCGAATATGAAGCCAAACGCGATCGAAAGGAAGGCTAGTACACTCAGTATTGGTGGAGTAGCAGTGAATAAGGCAAAGCCTGTTACGACCCCGATCCACGCGCCGAACACGCTTGGAATCATCGACAGTGCTAGTAGCCAGTATGTATTGCGCAGTACCTTATGTTGCGTTTCAGTGGACACGATAGCGTCGGTATGCCCAAACCCATAGATATTAGGGTCAGCCATAGTTTCTCCTTACGTTATTTTAACTTGCTAACGATGCTCTTGCATTGCCCCTTAGCACCTCATCGCGACGCTTTAACTGCGAATCTATAACGCCCATATAGGTTACAGTTTTACAGTTCTGTGCGGCTCTTTCAACAATGATACACTGGTTTATGCTAGTATGGCAGTTGTGTAGGGTTTATGGTTTACTAATTTTCGGAGTTTTTTATGGCAATAGAACGGACTTTGTCTATTATTAAACCCGATGCTGTAAAAAAAAATGTAATTGGTCAAATATATAGTCGTTTTGAAAATGCTAGATTAAAAATTATAGCAGCCCGCATGGTTTGTTTGTCATGCGCTGATGCGGAAAAGTTTTATTTGCTACATAAAGATCAGCCTTTCTTTAGGGATCTAGTCAAATTTATGGCATCAGATCCAGTTATGGTTCAAGTGCTCGAAGGCGAACGTGCAGTTTCAAAAAATCGTGAGCTTATGGGTGCGACTGATCCTAAAAAAGCAGAAAAAGGTACGATTCGTGCGGATTTTGCGGTTAGCATCGATTGTAACGCAATACATGGCTCTGATTCGCTGAAAACAGCAGCCGTTGAGATCGCCTTCTTTTTTCCACAAATAGACGTTTATTCTCAATCTGTTGTTGCCTCAGGCAATATTTAAAACGCTCAGCGTAATAATGACTAACGCGGTAAATCTCCTAGATCTTGATCCTATAGGCCTGGTCTCATATTGTGAGAACCTTGGAGAAAAACCATTTCGTGCGCGTCAGTTGCAGCGCTATATTCACCGCAGTGGCATTAGCGATTTTGATGCGATGACTGTTCTTGCGAAATCGTTACGTGATAAGTTGAAAATCTGCGCATCAATTCGTCATCCCGCGGTTCTCAAAGACAGAACATCCGCAGACGGCACGCGCAAATGGTTACTAGATGTCGGTGAAGGTAACGCTATAGAAACTGTTTATATTCCGGACCAAGATCGGCGTACGCTATGCGTTTCATCGCAAGCCGGCTGTGCTGTAAATTGCTACTTTTGTTCGACAGGAAAACAAGGCTTCTCGCGTAACCTCGTCGTCGGAGAGATTATTGGGCAGTTATGGATGACGGAATTTGCTTTGCGCGCAGCTCACGGTAGTCCTTTTCCTGGTAAGCGAGTAATTACAAATGTTGTAATGATGGGTATGGGCGAGCCTCTACTCAATTTCGATGCAGTGCTATCTGCTATACGGTTAATGCTTGATGATAACGCGTACGGATTGTCACGTCGCCGCGTAATAATTTCTACATCAGGACTTGTGCCGATGATTGACCGGCTTGCGGATGAATTACCTGTAGCCTTAGCTGTATCATTACATGCACCTAATAATTCATTGCGAGATAAGTTAGTACCACTGAACAAAAAGCATCCGCTTGAAGAACTGATGTTATCGTGTAGTCGATATCTGCGTGTCGCGCCTCGCGATTTTATTACGTTCGAATATTGTATGCTAGATAGCATTAATGATAGTGATGAGTGCGCACAACAACTTCTTGTATTAACCCGCCGTATATCATGTAAATTTAACCTAATACCATTTAATCCGTTTCCTGAATCTAGACTATTATGCTCTTCTCCAGAGAGGATTAGGCGGTTCGCACAGATCCTAATAGACGGGGGTGTTATAACAACTGTGCGTAGAACGCGCGGCGCTGATATTAATGCAGCTTGCGGCCAATTAGTAGGCGAGGTGCATGACCGTACCCGGGCATTGATGCGCAGAAAACAAAACATAATACCAGTATTACGCGGATCTCCACGTGCTATATAACATATAGCAGTAGAGGTAAACAAAACTTGGTAAAATAGAGACTTTCCTCAAGAAAATATGGGGTAGTCGATAACAATAGGCTGTATCCTAGGTACATTATATGAGATTTACTCTCATTCTACTTAAGTAGAATTATGTTTATCATTTTTAAAATATAGCCGCACCGGTACATGACACTAGCTTCTATTTACTCTATTTAATACCTTTAATTTAGGTAAGATCGATGGCGTGTAGGCGACGCCTCGAGCTATGTCAAAGATTCTATAAGGAAAATTAGGGATGGATGAGCAGCAGCATCCGATACTCCATAACTCGAGTGTCATGGCTGAACATTTCGATCCGGGCATTTCGGTATCACCCACTCGGCAAGTTGGTGAACAGCTTGAAAGGCTACGTAAATCTAAAAAATGGTCAATTGAGGATGTATCTGCCCGCCTAAAAATCGCGCCGTACAAGTTGCGAGAGTTAGAGTTGGGTGATTACAGCCATCTACCAGATACGATGTTTGCAATTGGCGTGGTACGCAGCTATGCGAAGATGATTGGAATTGATCCGATTCCACTAACCGATATGCTTCGAGATTCTAGTACGCCCATTAGCTCTAATATATCGCTACCTACTAATAATAGTGTTTGGTTTCCGCGGCAACGTATTATCATGAATTTCAGAGGTACTCCCAAGCCACGACTATGGTTGTGGGCGATTTCTCTTGTGGGTGTATTAGCTGCAATAATTGCAGTATGGTGCTTTACCGAAACAGGAGAAGGCTGGCTTGTTCGCTTAAAAATTGACAATACTCATACTATTAAGCAAAATGTCTCAAGCATACCTCTAGATGTTCGGTCTGTATTAGAGACAAGTATACTAACTAACTTACCAAAGTTCAGGACAGTTAATAAATTAGACCAAGAGTCTACAGAGATTGCAGTCGGTGGCTTCGCCCAAAAAACATGTTAATAACGCCGGAAAGTATGCCAATCTTGTCTAATAAAAAGATGACGACAATAATTAGGGCTCTGACAAGAGGTTAGTGTAACTTATTACCTCTAAAGTATCAGTTAGTCCTCTATTTCAGATATAAAGATTGGCAGAAACGTATCGCTATTCTGGGCTGCAGTTGTAAAAAATCTAGCGCAGTTTATTTACTAGCAGTTTACCTTACTAAGTTTTTTTATTGCAGCATATCGATATGCTGCTCAATAGGATTATTGTGTCATACTATTCCGTTTAAAGCTGGTACTGCGCCGGTGGAAAATTCTATAGTAGCTAGTCAACAACTGTTTTCTGGCTTTGACCCAAAGCGTCGAACGCATATAGTGACAGTGCGTTGGCGGGACCATGTAGTAACAATTGGCGGTGGTGCACCAATTCGTGTACAGTCCATGACAAGTACCGATACTGCCGATGCAGTTGGTACCGCAATCCAGATTAAAGAGCTTGCGCAAGCGGGTTCTGAGTTGGTTCGTATCACAATTAATAAGCCTGAAGCCGCAGCCGCAGTGCTAAAAATCCGCGAACAACTAGACCGCATGAGTATAAACGTGCCTCTTATTGGCGACTTTCACTACAATGGCCATCTGCTGTTACGAGATTATCCGGATTGCGCTCAAGCACTCTCGAAATACCGTATTAACCCAGGTAACGTTGGACAAGGCGCCAAACGTAGCACGCAATTCGCACAGATGATTGAGACAGCAATTTTCTATAATAAGCCGGTTCGAATCGGCGTAAATTGGGGAAGTTTAGATCAGGACCTGCTTGCGAGAATGATGGATGAAAATTCGAGACGTGTGACACCATGGAATCCATCAAGCGTGATGTACGAAGCACTAATCCAGTCTGCGATTAGCTCGGCTGAGCATGCTGTTAAGCTTGGTTTGGGGCGAGATCGTATCGTGCTTTCGTGCAAGGTCAGCGGCGTTCAGGATCTAATCTCAATCTATAGGGCACTAGCAATGCGATGTAGTTTTGCCTTACACCTAGGGCTAACCGAGGCAGGCATAGGTTCGAAGGGTATCATTGCATCGGCTGCTTCGATGTCGGTATTATTACAACAGGGTATCGGTGACACGATTCGTGTTTCGATTACGCCGGAGCCGGAAGATTTGCGTACTGGTGAGGTTATTGTGGCCCAAGAAATTTTGCAGACTATGGGACTCCGCTCTTTTATGCCGATGGTGATTGCGTGTCCAGGATGTGGTCGTACAACAAGTATTGTATTTCAGAAGTTAGCCTCACGCATTCAAAACTATCTGCGAAAGCAGATGCTGGTATGGCGAAAACAGTATCCTGGTGTCGAGATGATGAATGTTGCGGTAATGGGCTGCATTGTCAATGGTCCCGGAGAATCTAAGCACGCTAATATAGGCATCAGCTTACCAGGAACTGGCGAAAATCCAGCAGCCCCTGTATTTATTGATGGTGTTAAAACAACCACGTTGCGTGGCGCGCTTATCGTAGAGCAATTTCAGGAAATTGTTAACGACTATGTCCACCGTACTTATGGTGTAACAGTAACAAGTTGAGGCGGGTATAGTGCGATCCTTAGTCTGGATTATACTTAAATCGACATGACAGAAAAGAAGCATAAACTAGAAAGGTTAACCGGCGTTAAAGGAATGAACGACATTCTGCCGAGCGACACTGGTCTTTGGGAATTTTTTGAGAACACTGTCAAAGCGATATTACATGCCTACGGATATCAGAATATCCGCACTCCGATTCTTGAGCATACGCCATTATTCAGGCGAAGTATCGGTGAGGTGACGGATATTGTTGAAAAGGAAATGTATAGCTTCGTCGATTCATTAAATGGGAAACAATTGACGATGCGTCCCGAGAATACTGCCGCAGTAGTTCGCTCAGCAATTGAACATAATTTACTATACGATGGACCAAAGCGTCTTTGGTATATCGGACCAATGTTTCGCCATGAACGTCCACAGCGCGGTCGCTACCGACAGTTTCACCAGGTTGGTGTCGAGGCTCTGGGGTTTGTAGGCCCAGATATAGATGCAGAGATTATCCTAATATGTCAACGACTGTGGAATAACTTAGGTCTTAGAGATATTCGGCTTGAACTTAATTCCCTTGGGCATAAACATGAACGCGCTGCTCATCGAGATCAATTAATTATCTATCTAGAGAGATATATCAAGTTGCTCGACCATGATTCAAAGAATCGTCTATATACAAACCCATTACGCGTTCTAGACACAAAAAATCCTGCACTACAGGATATTGCAGCGAATGCGCCGAAATTAATTGATTTTCTCGGAGATGAATCACTCGCCCATTTCGAAGGCCTACAATCCCTACTAAGCGCGAACAATATCTCGTTTACTATTAATCCCCGGCTCGTTCGAGGGCTAGACTATTACAATATGACGGTATTTGAATGGGTAACTAACAAGCTCGGCGCGCAAGGTACTATCGGTGGGGGCGGTCGATATGACCTGTTAATTAAACAGCTTGGCGGAAAACCTGCACTAGCGTGCGGCTGGGCTTTAGGCATTGAGCGAATCTTAGAACTATTACGCGAAAATAATCTGGTTTTATCTAATGACGGTTGCGACGTGTATATCGTACATCAAGGCGAAACGGCTCGTATTCGTGCGTTTAGCATTGCTGAGCAGCTACGAAATATAGGATTAGATGTAATCTTACACTGCAGTGTAGATAATGCATCGGTAAGTTTTAAGTCGCAGATGAAGCTCGCTAATGCAAGCGGTGCTACGTATGCGATAATACTTGGTGACAACGAGGTATGGCAAGATGAGGTGTCTATTAAGCCGCTGCGTGGCAATCGAGAAATCATGGATAATGCACAGCAAAGGGTACCAGTCAAGAGCTTAGTCGATTTTTTGGCTAAGGTAATAGCAATTCCGCAGAAGAAAGAAGGGATAAGTTATAATCACAAGTAAAAAAACTAGTAATAAGCTGAGGGCTTAATATTCAAGATAGAAGACAATAAATTCCCCCCCCCGCCCCAGATAAGTTTATCGTACCGCTTGTACGAGCGTATTGCAGTAGATGCAGAGATATGCTTAAGTCTCTCTGGTTTATAAGCTCTGATCAGCGTGATAATATCTTCAGAGAATGCTTATAAATAAGCCTTCTTGACTAGATATGCGGCAATAAGTGTATGATGGTCGTAACATTAAACTAGCTATGCCACTGATTAACGATCATTTTCTCTATGATTAATCTGTCAATATGTTACTAATTCATGAATTTTGTCATTCACTACGTCCGGCTGATAGCGTGCCTTTTTCTTACACCGGCCCTACTTGCTGCATGTTCGTTTATGAAGGATGTACGTTGCGCTTCTACTACACTAGATCCGATTAAAACCGCACACGAAGTATCTGAAACCTGGAAAGTCCATATAGGTAAATCTAGTAACTATTCATTTGTCCCAGCCCCTGTGGGAGATTATGTATATGCGGCTAGCGCAGATGGATCGGTACTAAAGATTGATGCCACTAATGGTAGAAAAGTCTGGAACACTAAGATAGGCACAGATCTGTCCGCCGGCGTTGGCAGTGACGGTACGGTAACCGCAGTTTGCACGCTGAAAGGTAACGTACTTGCTCTCGATGATAATGGAAAAATCTTGTGGAAGTCAAATGTGCTTGGTGAGATTATTACACCACCTGCAGTAAGACAAGATTTTGTGCTTGTACGTACGATCTCTGGGAGCATTACCGCATTTAATTCGCAGACTGGCGAGCAGAAATGGGTCTACGTAAACCACGCAGCGCCCCTAAATTTACGGACTATCGCTGGTATTACATTTTCTGGTAAAAATACGCTGTTAGCAGGTTTCCCAGGAGGAGTGCTTGCTGCAATCAATTTGCAAAGTGGTAATGCATACTGGCAAACATCAGTCTCCTATCCGCATGGTGTAACTGAAGTCGAACGTATTAACGACGTGACCGGTTCGCCAACAGTTGTGGGCTCGCAAACTTGCGCGGTTACCCGTCGGGGACAGATTGGTTGCTTTGATATTTTAAGTGGACGTGCGTTATGGAAACAACCGTTTTCTAGCTATAGTGGACTAGCTCAGGATGATCATGTAGTGGCATCGACGAATGAGAAGTCTGGCATATCGCTATATGATTCTAAAACCGGAGAATATCTGTGGCAGAATGTGCAGCTAGAAAGGCGCGCTGTCACTGCGCCGACGATTGCCGGCAATGTAGTGGTAGTCGGCGACTGCAATGGGTTTATTCACTTCCTATCTTGTGACACCGGTGAATTCATCGCACGTAAAAAGACAAGCAAAGCAATCATAACGCAACCAATTGTTGCCGGTAATACGTTAGTTGTCCAGACCTGCAACGGTGACTTGTACGGTTTTCGACCGCAATAGGGTAGTCGGCACATATATATTTTAGAAAGGTAATATGAAGCCCGTAATTGTACTTATTGGGCGCCCTAATGTTGGAAAATCTACGCTGTTCAATCGGTTAACCCGCTCGCGTGATGCGCTTGTCGCAGATCTACCTGGGCTGACGCGAGATCGTCATTATGGCGAAGGACGCATCGGTGAGAGACCTTACCTAGTCGTCGATACAGGGGGGTTTGAGCCAGTTACTAAAGATGGCATCTTATATGAAATGGCTCGGCAGACGCGTAGGGCAGTCGAAGAGGCTAATGTAATAGTATTTTTAGTTGACGGCCGTAATGGCCTTGCGCCACAGGATAAAGCAATTGTATATTACCTGCGCAAGGCAGGTCGTCCAACCTTACTGGTTATTAACAAAGCCGAAGGCATGCAGTATAGCTCGGTATCAGCGGATTTTTACGAACTCGGCTTAGGAGACCCACAGGCAATCTCTGCCGCACATGGCGACGGGGTTACTGAGATGATTAGAAAAGCGCTAGATATTGCCTATACAAATCAAGTACCATATGCTCAAGAGCACCAGATACACGGAGTAAAAATTGCTATTGTCGGCCGGCCTAACGTTGGTAAATCAACATTAGTCAATGCCTTGCTTGGTGAAGAGCGTATGATAGCATTTGATCTACCTGGAACAACGCGTGATTCTATCTATATTAACTTTGTACGTCAGGATCGTTTGTATACGCTAATCGACACGGCCGGTCTACGCAAGCGCGGAAAAATATTTGAGGCAGTCGAGAAATTTTCAGTAGTTAAAACGCTGCAATCAATTGCAGACGCTAATGTTGTAATCCTTCTGCTTGACGCACAGCAGGATATTTCAGAGCAAGATGCGCATATTGCTAGCTTTATTATTGAGCAGGGCCGGGCAGTGGTAATTGGTGTTAATAAATGGGACGGACTCGATGAACACGAACGCCAGCGCACTAAAAGTGACTTAGCTCGAAAGCTAAAATTCCTTGACTTTGCGAGCGCACATTATATATCGGCAGAAAAAAAGACGAAAATTAGTGCGTTAATGTGCTCGGTGGATAAAGCCTACGCAGCCTCAATGGCTAAGCTATCTACTCCCAGGCTTACACGGGCATTAATCGCTGCCGTACGATTTCAGCAACCTCGCCGGCGCGGCCTAATCCGTCCAAAGTTACGTTATGCCCATCAAGGAGGGCATAATCCTCCGATTATTATCATTCATGGTAATGCCTTAGATGCAATAACTAATACGTATAAACGTTATCTGGAGGGCTGTTTTCGGGAAACTTTTAGCCTCGCTGGCACCCCATTACGCATAGAGTTCCGTCCCAGCCATAATCCTTATGCAGATTCAAATTGAATCTGCCAAGACGCTCTAACTAGTAAGTATTTTAACCTGGAAGTCTAGCTATAGTGAAAGGATTCTCCCCGTTCTCTTTTTGTCGCTTATACTATTATTCTGTAAAAGAATAACTCGGAGTTTACTATGAGTAATAAAGGGCAACTATTACAAGACCCGTTTCTAAACGCGCTATGTAAGGAAAATGTTCCGGTATCTATTTACCTAGTCAACGGCATTAAGTTACAAGGCAATATTGAGTCATTTGATCAATATGTAGTATTGCTCCGCAATACTGTTACACAAATGGTATACAAGCACGCGATCTCGACCGTCGTTCCTGTGAGATTAGTGAATTTCTATCCCGACTCAGTAGAGACTTAATATACCTCTAAGGGCAGATACAGCTCATTAGTATTAAGCTTTTTTCACATTCTGGTATTGCATAAATTTGATTAACGCAGCGCTTATTAGCATAGATTTCGGAAGGAGCTCTCTTCAAGCTAATCTTGAAGAACTGAGTTTACTTGCTAAGAGTGCCGGAGCTCAACCGGTGCTGACACTAACGGGCCGACGATCAAGCCCAAGTGCTGCATATTTTATAGGCAGCGGCAAGCTTAAAGAGCTTCAACATAGCGCTCAAGAAAATAATGTAGAAATCGTTATTTTTGACCATGCATTATCACCTGCTCAACAGCGCAACCTAGAATACGTTCTGGAGAAACGTGTCGTCGATCGTACTAGCCTAATTCTTGATATATTTGCACAACGCGCACGTAGCTATGAGGGTAAAATACAGGTAGAGCTAGCGCAGCTACAATACCTGTCCACACGCTTAGTTCGAGCGTGGACACACCTGGAGCGGCAGAAAGGCGGGATCGGATTACGAGGCCCAGGTGAGACGCAACTAGAGACTGATCGACAGTTAATTGGTAGACGTATTAAAATATTGCAAGCTAAATTAAGTAGGCTAAAACGCCAACGCGGTATACAGCGACGCCAGCGTGATCGCACCTGTCGACTATCAGTGTCGTTAGTTGGCTACACAAATACCGGCAAGTCAACACTATTTAATGCACTAACTAAATCGAAAACTCATGTGGCTGATAAATTGTTTGCGACATTAGATACAACATCGCGATATCTCTATCTCCGTGAGGCAAACAATGTCGTGATTTCTGATACGGTCGGCTTTATTCGCGACTTGCCACACCAATTAGTTTCATCCTTTCGTGCAACGTTAGAAGAGATCCTACATGCTGATTTGCTATTGCATATCGTTGATATATCTAGCGCAGTGTATGTAAATCAGATAAAGCAGGTCAATTCTGTTTTACGTGAGATTGGCGCAGCATCGATACCTCAAATTATTATCTTTAATAAAATTGATCAAAGGCCTGAGTTAGCAAGCCCAGCAAATCTTATTAAGAAGAACAAGTATGGGGATATCGCGTGCGTTTTTTTGAGTGCGCGGACCGGTCAAGGACTCGATAACTTATGTAACATAATAACTAAAATAGCGCTTAGCTCGCAGGTGTTAAATCCAGATGTAATGGTCACTGATAATCGCGTCACTTATTTTAACAATGATAGTTCGTATTCAGGTTAACACTCTATTTATAACTATATTTCGTAATAACCGGCTGTTATATGGTTAATAACAAAAGCATTCAAGGTGTGGGGCGACGTACGAACGCGATCTGCTTAATGAATATTCTGTGCTGGCACGGTCAAGGAATAAGCAATATATTGTTACGTCCGCGGGATCAAGGCAATACTAGAAAAGCGAGCCGGGAAAATCCTCCCGACTTAGATGAGTTATGGCGAAACTTTAATCGCCAAATCAATCGGCTATTCGGTCGACGAGGCCCCGGCAATACAAACGAAAGTCCTGGCCCAGAACACTCGAGTGACGGTTATAGTAGGCGTCTAGGTCTGGGAATTGTCACTAGTATACTAGTGGCTATTTATATGGCAAGTGGCGTCTATATCGTTCAGGAAGGACAAGCAGGTGTCGTGCTACAGTTTGGTAAGTATATATACACAACTAGTTCTGGCATTCAGTGGCGATTACCATATCCTTTTCAAAGCAATGAAATCGTTAACCTCTCACAGGTGCGGTCGGTTGAAATTGGAAGAGATAATATAATCCGCTCAACAAATCTAAAAGATATGTCGATGTTAACTCAGGATGAAAACATCATCGATGTACGTTTCGCAGTTCAGTATCGTGTAAAAGATCCGGCTGCGTTCCTCTTTCATAATGTCGACTCGGAGAGTGCGGTAACGCAGGCTGCCGAAACTGCGGTGCGTGAAATCGTTGGTAAAAACACGATGGACTACGTTCTATATGAGGGACGTGAGCAGGTCGCGCTAGAATTATCCCAGCAAATTCAAAAGATACTAGATCAGTATAAAACAGGCATTATTATCAGTAGCGTAACAATGCAGAATGTACAGCCGCCACAGCAAGTGCAGTCTGCATTCGACGACGCAGTGAAGGCTGGGCAGGATCGCGAGCGTGCAAAAAATGAAGCTCTAGCATATGCAAATAACGTAGTTCCGCTCGCCCAGGGCACTGCCGCTAGGATAGTTGCAGATGCGAACGGCTATCTCGCGCGAGTAGTGGCTCAAGCTGAGGGTGATGCCGCCCACTTTAATCAAGTACAAGCTGAGTATGCGAAAGCGCCAGCCGTCACTAGTGAAAGAATGTATCTAGATACAATGCAACAAATCTACTCGCATGTTACAAAGGTAATTGTAGATAGCAAGGCTAGTAGTAATCTACTATACCTCCCTCTAGATAAGATAATGCTCTCGCAAAGCGCTTGTCCGAAAATTAGTACAAAAGAGACGCTTAATAACGGCTTGCAGAACGGAGTGTTGGCAGATGAAAGCTTATCTAGTAAGCAAGCGATTCAAGGGCAATCAATGCTTAGCGCATCAGTTAGCCATGACATGATTCGCTCCCGGGATCTTTTCCGTAGTCGTGACAAAGATTAGTAAGGGACCTGTATTATGAATCGAGTTATCGCTCTTATCGTTACCACATTTGTAATACTGTTTATAGCCTCTTCAATGATATTTATTGTTGACCAGCGAAAATATGCAATTGTGTTTTCGTTCGGTGAAGTTAAGCAGATTATTTCAGAGCCTGGGCTACACTTAAAAGCGCCGCCACCTTTCCAAAATGTTATATATATAGATAAGCGTATCCAGACTATTGATAATCTAGAGGCGGATCGCTATATCACTTCCGAAAAAAAGAATCTACTTGTTGATTTATTTGTGAAATGGAGAATTATTGATCCTCGTAAATTTTACATTAGTGTTCGCGGCGATGCTTTACTAGCACAAGATAGGCTAACCCAAGTGATCTGTGCAGCACTTAATGAGGAGTGCACGAAACGCACTGTCTCAGAAATGGTTTCTAATGAACGCGAGATCGTGATGAAAGCTGTTTGTAAAAAAGTTGAACGCGACGCATTGAACTTAGGCATCGATATCGTTGATGTACGGCTTCGCCGAGTTGATTTACTAGAGAATATTAGCGAATCTGTATATCAGAGAATGAAGGCTGAGCGCCAGCAAGTTGCTAATAAACAGCGTTCGACAGGTGCTGCTGAGGCCGAACGTATTCGTGCTGACGCAGATAAGCAGCGTGAAGTGGTTATTGCTAATGCATATAAAAAAGCACAAGAAATTAAAGGAGACGGTGATGCTAAAGCTGCGGCGATTTACGCACACGCATTCAGTCGCGACCCAAAATTTTATGCCTTCTATCAAAGCTTAGAGGTTTATCGGCGCAGTATCGGTAAGGGTGATATAGTAGTAGCTGATCCGAATAGCGAGTTTTTCCGATTTATGAAAAATCCTACAGGTACAGTAGCTGTTCTAACTCCACAAGAGAGAAAGCACTAGAATTAAACACACTTCGTGCTTGCATTCGGCGAGGAGAATGTTTATAAAAACGCACCATAATTATTCAATTCTTACTCGTAATAGCATTTATGTTAATCACTAATGTGTCAAAAATATTATATAACTAATACGTTTTATAATATTTCGGTAAGTGCTGCTAGCACAGGTGTGGCAGTGCACCGATCGTAATTAGTTTTAGGTTGCACTCTTGTAAGCTGCTATCGCAGCTTATCGTACCGCACTGCTCCACTCCACTGGATTTGAGCTCATGCCCACTTGGTTATTGCCTGAAAATATTGCCGATGTACTGCCATCAGGCGCCCGAAAGCTCGAGGAGTTACGTCGAGTACTGCTTGATCGTTTCCGTGCATACGGCTACGAAATGGTTATGCCGCCTCTGCTTGAATATCTCAAGTCATTGCTAACGGGTAGCGGTAGCGACCTAGCACTGCGCACATTCCAGCTCGTTGATCAGTTGTCTGGACATACGCTAGGATTGCGTGCAGATATTACACCGCAGGTTGCGCGTATTGATGCGCACTTGCTAAACCGGCAGGGTGTCACGCGATTATGTTATGCAGGCCACGTATTACATACGCGTCCACGTGGCCTACATGCGACACGTGATCAAATTCAGATCGGGGCTGAAATTTACGGACATGCAGGCTTAGAGGCGGATGTCGAGATACAGCAGCTAATGCTTGATAGCCTACGCCTAGCTGAGCTAGGGCCAGTGCGACTAGACATGTGCCACGCGGGCGTGTTAGCTGCCCTCCTAGGGGCCGACGAACGCGCTGTTGAGCTAGGCCCTACGCTATATGAGGCGCTAGCCGGCAAAGATGTACCTCGACTCAATGAGCTCACGCGTGGTCTAGCGGGGCCGGTACGTGATGCGCTACTCGCATTACCAATGCTGTATGGCGATGCCTCAGTAATTAATGAGGCACACGCTCGGCTTCCAGCATGGCCAGCACTCACGTGTGCACTGAATGAGCTTGCGTTTCTCGTCGCGCAGATCGATGCTACGCACGTAGCAATAGATCTAGCTGACCTTCGCGGTTATGCGTATCACAGTGGCGTAATGTTCTGTGCATATGTCGATGGCGTACCAAATGCTGTAGCGCGCGGCGGTCGCTATGATTATGTTGGTCTCGCGTATGGACGAGCAAGACCAGCTACTGGTTTTTCGCTAGACTTACGTGAAGTAGCAAGGATTTCACCTCGGCAGGCTCGCTCCAGTGCTATTTTGGCCCCATGGAATCATGATGCGGCATTGCGTGCTACTGTATCATTTTTGAGAGATAGTGGTGAGACTGTGATACAGGCGTTGCCTGGGCATGAGCATACCCTAGACGAATTCGCTTGCGACCGCGTGCTTGTTCGGAATGGCGATGCGTGGACTGTTGAGTTACGCTAAAAATCCAAAATATCACATGCGAAGATCACTGATAGTTATGTATACAAACATGGGTAAAATACGTTTTTAACCAGCCTAAGTAATATTATGTCTGATAGCGTAGATCAATCAAGTCCATCGACAACCCAATCCGGACGTAATGTCGTTGTCGTTGGTACCCAGTGGGGTGATGAGGGAAAAGGTAAAATCGTCGATTGGCTTACTGATCACTCTCAAGGTGTCGTACGTTTTCAGGGTGGTCATAATGCTGGCCATACATTGATAATCGGCGGAAAGAAAACTATTCTACGACTTATCCCGTCAGGCATTATGCGTCATGGGATTGCATGCTACATTGGTAATGGCGTTGTGCTATCTCTACAAGCGCTATTTAAGGAAATAGCTGAGCTCGAGCATGCTGGTGTCGATGTGCGTAATCGACTATTTATATCTGAAGCAGCTACGTTGATCTTACCGCAGCATATTGAGATTGATCGGGCTCGTGAAAAAAAGCAAGGCACTGGCAAGATTGGTACTACTGGGCGCGGTATTGGACCAGCATATGAAGATAAATTTGGTCGCCGCGCACTACGCGTTCAGGATTTATTCAATGCCCCGATATTTGCGGATCGGCTTCGAGAAAACCTTGAGTTCCATAATTTTATACTTACAAAATACCTAAGCGCTCAAGCGATTGATTTCCAGAAAACACTAGACATGATGCTTAGATACGCCGATCAACTAGCGCCAATGATTATTGATGTGTCACGACGGTTATATGACGAAAATAACGCTGGGCGAAATTTACTATTCGAAGGTGCACAAGGTACGTTACTAGATATAGACCACGGTACATATCCGTTCGTTACATCAAGTAATTGTGTTGCAGGTGCAGCAGCGGTTGGAGCCGGCATTGGTCCGCATAAGCTCCACTATGTTCTCGGAATTACGAAAGCTTATTGTACTCGCGTGGGTAGTGGGCCGTTTCCAAGCGAGTTATATGATACAAATAATCCACAATGCCAAAGCCCTATTGGATTAATGCTAGCTAATATCGGACAGGAATTCGGTTCAGTAACGGGCCGCCCTCGTCGTACTGGCTGGCTTGATGCAGCTGCACTTAAACGCTCAATTCAGATTAATGGCGTAACAGGATTATGCATTACAAAGCTAGATGTACTTGATAACCTAGATGAGATAAAATTGTGCACTGGCTATAAAATCGATGGCTATAATGTAGATATTCTACCCCGTGGCGCATCACAAGTAAGTCGCTGTCAGCCAGTCTATGAAACCTTTCCGGGTTGGAAGCAAAATACTGTCGGTATCAGGTCCTGGGATACCCTTCCTTTCAATGCGCGCGCGTATTTGACGCGCCTAGAAAAAGTAGCTGGCATACCAATCGATATGGTGTCAACCGGCCCAGATCGAGATGAGACGATTCTTCTACGTCATCCATTTAAGAGGATAATGTAATTTTGATTACACATTATTATCTAATTATAAAGATTTTATACCCTAAACTAGGATAATATCGTCTACGTTTTGTAGAAAAATTCTTATATTAATAATTTTTTATCGGAACCAATAAATAAGATTATTTATACTAATAGCTAAATATAAAGTATAAGATCAAAACTCTACTTTTTATATCATTTATAGGTGCGTGAGTTAATTCGATTTATGCGGAATATAAGATCCTTAGTTTATAGGTCAGGGACGTTATGTTTAGTCATTAGAAAATTTACTCTATTAATTAATGTTTTTAAAGCTACTATCTAGTACTTTCTAGGCTTATTTAAGTGTACATTAGGGCACTTTTTAATTAAACACAGCTACACATTCCATAAATATAACAATTAGTTATTGTACTGGTATGGTTTATGGTATAAAGCGAAGGTCATCTGCCAGCGCTTTATACCAGGATAAAGCTATATTAGCTAAATAACTAGGAGCGTATTAAATATATATTTCAGCGCTATGTTATATTTGTGTTAGCTTTCGCCAAGCTTACACAAGAACGTGATTCATTATATTCGAATCAAAATTTAGTATTTTTAATACAAAGTTCAATGTTGCGCAATTATTTTTATAAGTATAACAATGCTATGTGCTGCTAGCATAGCGGCATCTGCTCTGAGTAAAGAAATTATTAATAACTACGGGGAAGAAATTTCCCTAAAATAGGGTAACGGAAAGTTACTTATTACCCCAACTAATTTTTGTATGTAAAGAATCTAAAATTCTGCCTCATCGTAAGAAAGTTATATAATAAAAGTAAATTAATATTCACTTTTAATTTTAGTAGAACAGCTATTAATCAATATTTAGCTTATCTCGGTATATCTGATTATTATAATAGGCATGTTTATATAAAATAGCAAAGTAGTAAGCCAATTAATTTGAAGGAGGTAGGGTACATTAACATTATGACATGCTATGCCCTTTCTAGGGTGCATTAGTGTGTCTAAGCACGTATACGCTGTCTGGGAATGTGGATTCAAGAACGCGCTGAGTATCGTCAGAAAGTTGTTTCTGCTGCAACGCGCGATATGATAGTATCATTATATGCAGTGCATCTTCAGTTGCCGTTGAATTTTTATATTCTTTCAGCGCTGTCTGTGCGCGGTTAATAGCAGCAATATATGCGCCGCGCCGATAGTAGTAATCGGCCGTACTCACCTCATGTTCGGCCAAAGCATTTGAGATGTAACGCATACGTTGTGTGGCGTCAAGGGCATATTTACTATGAGGATACTTTGTGACGACGATGCGAAACGCATCGTATGAGTCGTGTAATACTTGTGGGTCGCGTTCGATTATGTTAGGAGCGATAAAATGACTAAATATACTTAGGTCGTCATTAAATCCAAGTAATCCCTTAAGATAATATATATACGCGATATCCGGATGGTCCGGATGTAACTGAATAAAGTGGTCAGCGGCTTGTTTAGCTGCTGCTTTTTCACCATCCTTCCACTGACAGTATGGAATTTTGATTTGTGCCTGTTGTGCAAAATATCCAAATGGATCGCGTGCTTCTAGCAATTTAAAGTGCTTTGAGCACCTACCCCAATCACCGGCTGTAAAAGCGTCCTGAGCCTCTGCGTATAGTTCTTGATTTGTCCAAGTCGCTATTTCATCTATTTTTTTAGGCAAGCCGTGACACCCAGAGAGAATTACCGCTGTGATAGTTAGGGTAGTAATCCTTAATATATTCAGCACTTGCATTTCTAGTGAAATCCAGATGACTTGTTCAAAAGACCGGTTCAGTACCGGTGTCTATTCATATGATTATAGTCTAAGTAATGGTCTAGTTTGCCTGGATGAGAAGGTTGCTCGAGTACCGCTAGTGCTAGCAGGCGAGCGGTTAGATAAAGTGCTTGCGCGACTATTTCCCACTTTCTCACGTAGCCGCCTCCAAACCTGGATCGATGCGGGACGAGTAACATTAGACGGCGAACAGGGATATACACGTCAGCGAGTAAATCCAGGATCGACTGTACGACTTGTGCCAGATCTTATGCCGCAAGCATTGGCGTTCGTGCCAGAGCCGGTGCCATTGTCGATCCTATACGAGGATAATACTCTAGTTGTGATTGACAAGCCGGCCGGACTAGTTGTGCACCCAGCCCCGGGAAATTGGAGCGGCACTCTGCTTAATGGCTTGTTGTATCGTTATCCGGACGCATTTAAGCTGCCGCGTGCAGGTATTGTACACCGTCTAGATAAAAATACCTCAGGCCTAATAGTAGTCGCGCGTACATTATCCGCACAGATTAATCTAATCAAGCAGTTACAGGCACATACGGTTAAGCGTCGCTATATTGCGCTTACCTGGGGTATAACGCCGCCCAGAGGATCTATTAATAAGTCGATTGGACGTGATCCACGTAAGAGAACACGCATGGCAGTTCTTACGGGAACTTCTGGAAAGCCAGCATATACATACTTTATAACTGTAGCTACCAGCGTATGGTCTGGGCATCCAGTATCGAGATTACACTGTGATTTACATACCGGACGCACGCATCAGATTCGAGTTCATCTTGCTGATGCCGGATATCCATTGCTTGGCGACCCAGTATATGGCTGCGTTCGTAACTCTCGGAAAAAGCTCGCGCTTCCTAACGGCTTCGCCCGCCAAGCGCTTCATGCATGGCGACTCGAGCTTGTGAAACCAGATACTAACATGCCGGTAGCTTGGCATTCAGCAATGCCAGCGGACCTGGAAAAATTATCTGATATGCTAGGGCTATGAAACATATCTGATTATAAGGCCTCAATAATCGATTTCGTATAGCCATATATATTTTATGACAATAAAAGTATTATTAACGATCAGAAAGATCATTTTAAATGAATTTAATTAGTAACTCAAAATTTCAAGGATTTTCCAAATTATCACTATCTAATTGTATTGTGCCAGACTGGCGTGTAAATTCCCGCGTACATGCCTTGATTACTACACGTGATGGCGGCGTTAGCTGCGGTAAATATGGTCTGATAAAGAATCAGGAATACGTGCCCGGTGGCTTAAATTTAGGGATACACACCGGCGATGATATAGATGCGGTATACGAAAACCGTCGACGAGTTATTGCGCTAGTAGGCGCACATATAGCATGGCTTGAGCAGGTACATGGCACGTCTGTCGTCCATCTTGATAAAGTGATTAAAACCGATTTCCTAAGGGCTGATGCTAGCATAACTGACCGGAGTAAGGTAGTTTGTGCGGTACTGGTAGCCGACTGTATGTCAATATTAATTTGCGACGAAGATGGCTATGCTATCGGCGCTGTACATGCAGGATGGCGTGGCGTTGTTAGTGGCATAATTCAGCGTACCGTCGAGTCGATGCGAGCTTTGCTTGCGTGCCGTAAGCGCGCAAGCAAAGCTCTGCATGCGTATTTCGGTCCATCAATCGGTCCGAATGCGTTTGTAGTTGGAGAAGAAGTGCGCGCCGCATTCCTCAAGACGTCGTGGCCAAATGAGTGTAATGCGACTAATGCGGCGTTCGTTAGGTTGGCTTCTCATATTAATAATACTGTAGAGGTATACGGCGCTAGCCAATGCAAATATCTTGCTAATCTTAGAGCACTAGCCCGAATAAGGCTGGCTCGCGTTGGCGTATATCACGTAAGTGCTGCCCCCCATATATGCACTTTTAGTGATCCTGTGCGTTTTTATTCATATCGTCGGGACTATACGACAGGCCGTATGGCTGCATTAATCTGGCTGTCTTAGCCCTATATGCATGCACATCGATATCGATTAAAAATAGTGCTGCGTAGCATGATTTAATTACAATAATTACTTGTGTGTTTAGCTTAACCAGCAATATTTATTATGTATTTATAAATACATTGGATCTAACTTAGAGACTAGTCTAATTTAATCAATATAGATAGCACAGAGGGCCTTAAAGTTAAGCCGGTCTACTATGCGGCGTAACTTCTGTAATAGATATAGCTCAACGACTAATACTTAATGACTTTATTTTGAGAGGCAAGAAATTGCAAACTATTTTAGTTAATTTTATATCAGATTCGGATCTGTCGCTAGAAAATTTAGCGGTGTAGAGTAAGTTTAGCTATTCTTTTTTATTTATAGTAATCTTGCCTTAACTATACTACACGGGTGCCGTCAGGCAAGCATTTTAGAATTCGACTAAACCAAGATACTACCGCGCTTTATACGCCTACCTGAAGAGCCTATTTAAAAGTGTATTACTTAGTCCCTTAAGAAAGATGATAAATCCTTGGTACGTATGAGTTTATATAGAATAGCATTAAACAATTAGTTAAGAGTCTCTAAAAATAACAAGATTCTCGTCGTGGGCTGCAAGAAAAGTGCACAAGATGAAATAGGAGAAAGCTCTAAGCTGTTCGCTATAACTAGGTTAGATACTGGTATGGGTATAGGTAGCCATATTAAACTTACATAAAATATTATGTGTACTTAAAAAGATATGCCGGGTATAACTACAGTGTTATATGTTCTATATCTAGTTGCTTAGGGGCAATGCACGTAAAGTAGTGATACTATAGGGCTACTCATATCTTTTTAAAGCAACTTATAAGACAGCTCAATATACGTGTATGAATATATAGAGTACCCGGGGTGTCTACCAAATTATATCACTTATAGAAGTAGCCTATATTTAGGCATTTATTTCGCACTTTAAAGTGCTATCGTAATATTCCGTTCGAGAACTGCTTAAGTAAATTAAGGATTAAGAATATAAAAAATGAAGCATTTATAATGTACGGCGATACATACACCTATACTTGATAATATGCTGTATATTTATTGTTAGCTCTTTGGGAGAGTGAAAGCGCAGCTAAAGATATTACCTAGTTCCTAATTAGCTTATTTCACTATCTACTATCTTAATGGGCAGCGTGCTTAAATTCAATAGCTAGTAGCCGTTAGCGGGGAATGGGGGGGATTATGGCGATTTCCAAGTGACTCTCTAGCGCATACTTAAAAGTCAGCAAGATATTAAGGGTGCTTATCAATAAATCAATAGTTGATATATCCTTGTCCAGGAAGACGTAAAAACGCTACAAGGCCTATAGATTTTATAAATCTAGAATCCGAGAGTGTAAATAGAATACTTTTTCTATATAGAGAGCTTAAGTGCCACCCGTTCTTAGGCAGAATCTTTAATCTTAAAAGTTAAAGATCTAATTTGTTAATTTTTCTTGAAACAGACTCTTCACAATGAGTCTGTAGCAGACTTGGCCGCCGAAATGATATGGCTACTAAAATTTAGTCGTGTACCTCAGCTCCGTAAGGTCCTTAATTAGGGCTGCTATGTGTTAGTTTTAAACCGGGCAGATGCTTAATATTTAAAGTTCAATTATAGCTAGATTGCATAAAATTCATGTAATAGAATTACATTATCTAAATAAAATAACACCCGTAACGTCGGTAGCAGTATAAATTATTGGTATTAAAAATATCGAATCTATTTAAACGATACAGGCAACCCCGAGTAATATTTAAAAACTTCAAGTGTAATTCCTAGAAAGATATATAAAAACTAAATGCTCTACCTCACTATAAAACCAGATTTTAATTGATATATGACTAGGGATTAATATTGCATATACAGCAAAATCTATTACTTATATTTTTATATCTTAAGTAACCAATCGTTTAAGTTATATCTATACAATATAGAATTATGTGATTCACTTTCTTAGGTTTTATAGGGCTATTATTAGAACTGTTAAAATACATAGATAGAGTTATCTAAACTTAACATTGTTAGTCTAATAAGAAAAGATGTTTAAACAATAATAGGAGATTTATTGGGCATGCCTATAAGAGCACCACGCAACCTATAGACCTAGTTGCTTCATCCCGCTGAGGATGTGCGGCCTGGTTGTAACCATTCTCGACGTCGGTAGAGCCCTGTAGCAGCGTACTGCAATAATTGAAGAGGGACGTTACGCATTATTGAAACCCTCCGGACTATCTTTGATCTCGAATGTCTATTTCGCATTTGTGAAAATAGGCGCTGATGTACTGGTCCCGGACAATATATATTCGCCTAATCGCGAGCATACCGACTGTATCGCACAGAATTTCGAGATCTCGGTCTGCTGTTATCATCTAATGGTTGGGGTCCGGTATACAGCATTGATAAGGCAAAATACTAATCTAATCTAGCTAGAGGCGCCTAGATCTATAACGATAGAGGAGCTAGATATACCCCCATTACAGCTATCGCGCGTAAGCACGGCATCGTGACCGCGGATCGATCATACCTATTCCGCCGGGCTCGTGTTTAAGTCTTTTAAATATAGCGTTGATGTTTTAGTATAAGCGTTACTAAGTATCAGTCTGGTAGCAGCAACATTCTGATAGGCGCGACAATCATGTTAGATCATGACTTGTACCTGGCGCTAAAGAAAGCGAGAATCCGCCTCGGACTTGATGTATCAGTTAATGATTGCTCGCCTATGCTGCTCGGGTTACCTTCAATAGAAGCGCGCTACCGCGCACACGCACATACTGCGTTGTCGCTCGCCTCTTGGCTGAAATGCTGTCTAGAAGTTTCTTTAGTTTTTGCATCCAGCAATTCAATGACTGTCCGCGGGCCACGCATACTAGAAGCGCGATTTTACGAGTGCAGGAGGGCTGTTTTCAGTGGTATTCGACCCTCGCTCTCGCTATAATTTGTCGAGTAGGCTTGAACTATTCTTACTCGGTTGGAGCTGGAGCTGGGGCGGGAGCATAGCAGCATAGCGATGCTATATAATATTTGCTATACGTACTGTTGATACATAGATGAATCATGGTGTCTATATTCGTTTCTATATCAGCCTAGAGAGGAAGGCTGATCTACGAACCGACATCAAGCGCGGCCTATTTATTTGAGATAAAACGGCATGCCAGAGATAGTCAGTGGAGCGCATGTCGCCTATAGTTTTCGCAGGCCAGGGAGATAGAGGTATAAGCATTATTTAAATGAGCTTGAGAACACATAATACCTAGTCCAATAGTCTGCATCAGACTATTATTCTGTGGTACTTCTAGGTTAGAGAGTCGGGTAGATGGCAACTTTCGATACCGCCCTGATAATCCTTAGAAATAGTTATAGTAGTTTATCTTTGATCGTACCATGACTGGAGATATTAGCGCCATATCCTTCTGCACTATATGTAGCAGTGCGTAGACATGTATTATCACCAGCTTCTGGTGATACCCTATTAAGCATGCTAGCAGTTTTTAATTTTAGTTCTTTGCCTAATGCTAATCAATAGCGCATAGCACTCAACTCTTCTAGAGATCATTGCAAGCCTAGAAACGTTGCTAAATCTAGATATAGCTGAGCTACTTGATCTAAGGCTATGCTTCGAATTTAGTTGCGCACTTAAATCTTAAGATGTAATGCTATTGAAAATGTTTTGTCTGTTCTCCGGCACCCTATTAGCCGCTGTCATTATGAGTAATGCAACTAGCGTGCGATTTCGTATAAAGTGTTAATAGCATCTAATAAAAATACAGGCTAAATATTGCCGTGTATTATTCTAAATATCGGTGATTCACTTATATCCTATAAAGACCTATAGTCTGTAACATGCGTAACAATAACCCGTAATCTGAAAGGGAAACTGAATCATATGCTGTTAATCATTGATGTGTGTGAAGCATTTTCGTCGATCTAGCTATTCTTTAATATATTTCCGGCTTAGCCGTATACGATGAGATGATAAAATCATAGCATTTTCCCGCATTCTGCCCTGAGGACGTCCCTGTGCTGTCTACTGCAAACATTACGATGCAATTTGGGTCTAAGCCCTTATTCGAAAATATTTCTGTTAAGTTTGGTGAATGTAAACGTTACGGGTTAATTGGTGCAAACGGCTGCGGAAAATCGACATTCATCAAGATCCTTGGTGGCGATCTAGAGCCTAGTTCTGGTACTGTCTCACTTAAGCCGCATATGCGTCTAGGCAAGCTACGCCAGGATCAGTTCGCGTACGAGGAAATGCGCGTGCTTGACGTCGTAATGATTGGCCACACTGAGATGTGGCAAGCGATAAACGAGCGAGATTCAATCTACTCGAACCCGAAAGCAAGTGATGATGACTATATGCGAGCAGCAGAGTTAGAAGCGAAGTTTGCAGAGTATGGCGGCTATACTGCCGAGGCGCGTGCAGGTGAGTTATTGCTCGGCATCGGTGTGGCGATCGAGGATCATAATGGACCAATGCATAATATTGCGCCTGGATGGAAACTGCGTGTACTTCTAGCGCAGGCCCTATTCTCCGATCCAGACTTGCTATTGTTAGATGAGCCGACAAATAATTTAGATATTAATTCGATCCGCTGGCTCGAAAACATTTTGAATGAGCGAGATTCGACCATGATTATTATCTCGCATGATCGTCACTTCTTAAACCAAGTCTGCACGCATATAGCAGATATGGACTATGGCACTCTAAAAATTTACCCAGGTAATTACGATGATTATATGCTCGCTTCGGCTCAGGCTCGAGAGCAGCAAGCTGTCGCAAATGTAAAAGCTAAAGAGCGAATTTCGGATCTTCAAGACTTCGTACGACGCTTCTCCGCAAATAAGTCTAAAGCTCGACAAGCGACGAGTCGGCTTAGGCAAATTGATAAAATTAAGCTTGAAGAATTTAAGCCATCATCGCGACAAAACCCATTTGTTCGTTTTAAGTGCGATAAGAAATTATATAATATCGCAGTGCTCGCAAAGCAAATTACAAAGAAATATGATCGCATAATCTTTCGGAACCTGAGCTTATCCATACAGCCGGGTGAGAAGATTGCCATCGTTGGTGAGAACGGTGCTGGAAAGACTACGTTACTACGCGCGTTATTCGGAAACTTGCCGTTGGATTACGGGCATATACAGTTAGCAGAGAATGCGAATGTCGGTTATATACCGCAGGATACATCTGAGGATTTTCCGGACGACATAACGTTAATTGAGTGGATCGACAAGTTCCGGCAAGGGAGTAACGACGAAACTATGGTTCGAGGCACACTCGGTCGTTTACTATTTTCTGGCGACGACGTTAAAAAGTCCGTCAAGGTGCTCTCTGGAGGCGAGAAAGGTCGCCTGCTATGGGGCAAGCTGATGCTTTGTCAGCATAACATATTACTGATGGACGAGCCGACAAACCACATGGATATGGAGTCGATTGAGTCGCTACAGATTGCACTCGAGAAATACGAGGGCACGGTAATCTTCGTATCGCACGATCGTGAATTCGTCAATGGTCTAGCGAATCGAATTATAGAGGTTCGAACTGATAGCGCGATTATAGATTTTCAGGGTCGCTATGATGAATTTCTTGCTAGCCAGGGACTTGAATGAGCGAGAGCGTATTACGTCAGAGACGGCCCACAGTAGCGATACTGGCTACTGGTGGAACAATTGCAGGAGAAGCTCTAGTCGCGGCACAGACTATCGGCTATACGGCTGGCGTAATCGGTGTAGATCGGCTGCTGTCCGCTGTACCCGAGTTAGACAGCGTTGCGGCGATTCGTGCTGAGCAAGTTGCGAGCATCGACAGTAAGGATCTAGACAACGCACTATGGATTGCATTAACACATCGCGTTAATATCTTGCTCGCGCAGGATGACATAGATGGACTTGTGATTATGCATGGCACCGATACTCTTGAGGAGACTGCATATTGGCTGCACTTGACTGTGTCAAGTGAAAAACCGGTTGTACTAACTGCAGCTATGCGGCCATTTACCGCATTGTCTGCTGACGGGGCTCTAAATCTTTTTAATGCAGTAACGCTGGCCGCATACCCAGATGCTGCAGCGCGTGGCGTTCTAGTAGCCTTTGCAAATCGTATTCATGGTGCCCGTGATATCACAAAAGTAAGCACCTACGCAATCGATGCATTCGCGTCGCCGGAAAGTGGTGTACTGGGGTGGGTTCACGATAAACGAGTTGAATTTCAACGACGCGTGACACGCACGCATACAATTAAATCGGTATTTAGGCTAAATGTTATCAATACGCAAAATCTATTACCCGTAGTTCAGATCGTTGTTAGTCACGCAGGCGTCGAGGGTATAATTGTTGACGCACTAGTTAACGCAGGAACTCATGGCATCGTCGTTGCTGGAACTGGAAATGGCTCTATTCATGCAACGTTGCAGAAAGCACTAGTTCATGCGCGGACGCAAAGCGTTTCGGTAGTTCGCTCATCGCGTGTTGGCTCAGGTCATGTAATGCATAACGCTGCTGCGCCCGATGATATTCTGGGCTTAGTTAGCGCCGGAACGCTAAATCCGTATAAGGCACGTATATTATTAATGCTCTCGCTCGCTCATGGCTGGAGCGAGCCTATAGTACTACAAAGCCTATTCGACCGGTACTAATTTTGTATATCCTATTCGACCGGAACATACCTTAAATTAGGGTATTATATAATGTAATAGAGTCACTTTTTTACAGTAAACTACTGGATAATGGTTATTATATCCTAAATTTTATCTAAATAAATAATTTAACTTAAATTCATTGAATAAATATTTGAAGGTCAAGCGTTAAATGCCTGAATTTTAATAGAGACTTAATGTTATTAATTAATATTCATTAAATGAGCATGGAAATTATTAACTAAACACGTTACGATTACGCCGTCTAGCTGAGTGGATATAAGCTGTTAGCAAGCCTTGGAAATTCGGGGCTAGTTAAAATATTTAGAGCCAATGTCACGGACCAATGGGTTATTTAACTATTTTAGCTATACCCTAGATTGTTTATTGAGCCCAGTATCTAAATAGAGATTTACATTTATCATAAATGCAGTTAAATAACCACAACGAATTAAAGGCCCGGTAAAAATATACAAGCTAGTTGCCCATACTTAAGCAATAAAGGTATAATATATATCTTATCCCTTGCTATATCGATTTGACGCGCGAGTGGCTTATTATCCATAAGGAGTGTCCATGCGTCACTATGAAATTACATTTATAGTACATCCCGATCAAAGCAAGCAAGTGTCTGCAATGATTGAAAAGTATAAATCAATGATTATTAGTCGTGGTAATTATATTCACCGTGTCGAGGATTGGGGTCGCCGCCAGTTGGCATACATGATCGAAAAACTCGCAAAAGCACACTACGCTTGTATAAATATTGAATGTGATAAGGTTACGCTAAACGAGTTAGAGCAGGCTTTTAAATTTAATGACGCAGTTTTGCGCTATCTTATTGTTAAGATGAAAAAAGCCGAGACTAATCCATCACCAATGATGAAAGAAGTACAGCGAGAAGATGCAAAAAAAGCAGCCGTTCAGCAACAAGCCCCAGAAGGTCAGACATAAATATTCAAGGCTATTACGTATATATTAAACCGTATAGCATTTAGATGTCAGTTGGGTACTATAGCTTGCATCTGATTTAGGTAGCTGTATCAGGCTACAAATTTTAGCGCGTTAGTTTCCAGCTAACCCAGTGAAATCAGCAGCAAAATTACATAGCATATATGTATTGAAGGTTTTTTGGCACTAAAACACTATAATAAAAAAATAGCATCATTCTATATTATAGCATTATTAGATATAAAAAAGACTAATTATGGCTCGTCCTACTAGTAAAAAATTCGATAAACGTCGCCAACAACAAAATCCGCTTTTCAAGCGTAAAAAGTTCTGCCGCTTTACTGCCGCTAGCGTTAAATATATCGATTATAAAGATATAGAGACGTTAAAAGATTTTGTGAGCGAAAATGGTAAAATCACACCAGCTCGGCTCACTGGTACAAAAGCCCACTACCAGCGACAGCTTAATACGGCAATCAAGCGAGCACGCTTTCTTGCGCTAATGCCGTATACAGATCTGCATAAGGCCTAATCCAGTGTCCTAAAAAAGGGGGGGGTAAATGCAAATTATTCTGTTAGAAAAAATCGTCAAACTTGGCAATCTAGGTGATATTGTTAAAGTTAAGGACGGCTATGCACGTAACTTCTTAATTCCATGTCGTAAGGCCCGTCATGCGACAAAAGATGCAATTTCTGAGTTCGAGGTGAAGCGTGCGCAACTCGAAAAAATAGCGGCTGGTAAACTAATCGCAGCACAAGAACAAAGCGATAAGTTAAAAAGCCTAACACTACAGGTTGTGCAAAAGTCAGGCGTCGATGGCCGTTTGTTCGGCTCGGTTACGAATCAAGATATCTCTACTGAACTTAAGCGGCAAGGCTTTTCTATCGAGAAGGCGCAGGTTCGGCTATCAAAAGGTCCCATAAAAACTATTGGTGATCATCTATTACAGATAGTATTACATACTGATGTAGTCACAGATATAACAGTATCGGTGCTAAGCGCCCAGGAGTAATATTGCCGCGCGCTTTCGGTGATCGTGTATAAGCAGGATCAGGGTTACCTAGATCCTGCTTTTTTATTGCATACCATTGCGTGAATAGCGAAATTACTGATAATTGGTTTCTATAAACGCTCAAAAACGCTTTGAATAACGATCCACAACTTGAATCACTAAAAGTTCCTCCCCATTCGATCGAGGCTGAGCAGTCAGTGCTTGGCGGTTTACTTCTTGATAATGCTGCATGGGATCGGATTACGGATGTTCTAGACTATCAGGATTTTTATCGCTTTAATCACCGACTTATTTACGAGTACATTGGAAAGCTAATTATCACGTCTCGACCAGCAGATGTAATTACGGTATTTGAGTCACTCTCTATCGCAGGCAAAGCGGATTGTATTGGCGGTCTTGCCTATTTAAATGCGCTTGCGCAAAATACGCCAAGCGCAGCGAATATCAGACGGTATGCCGAGATTGTTCGAAATCGAGCTATATTACGCAAACTAGTAACTGTTGCTGATGAAATTGCTAGTGATGCATTTAATCCACAGGGCAAAGAGGTCCGGCAGCTTCTCGACCAAGCCGAGGCAAAAATCTTCTCGATCTCAGAAGAAGGTCGGCGTGGCACACAAGGCTTTCTCGAAATTGGACCACTATTAACACAAGTGGTTGAGAGAATTGATGCTCTATACCACGCGGAAAATCCAAGCGATGTGACAGGTACACCAACCGGCTTTATTGACTTAGACCGAATGACTTCGGGGATGCATGGTGGCGAATTAATTATTGTTGCGGGACGGCCATCAATGGGCAAAACCGCATTTTCGATGAATGTTGGTGAATATGTTGCGGTAGAGTATGGTCTGCCAGTTGCGGTATTTTCGATGGAAATGCCTGGAACACAACTTGTAATGCGGATGCTTGGTTCAATTGGTCGGCTTGATCAACACCGGATGCGTACCGGACGGCTGACTGATGAGGATTGGCCCAAGCTTACGCATGCAGTGCATAAGATGAGCGAAGCGCAGATTTTTATTGATGAAACCGGAGGGCTTAATCCTATAGAATTACGTTCACGAGCACGAAGACTAGCGCGTCAGTGCGGAAAGCTAGGCTTAATTGTTGTTGATTATCTTCAGCTAATGACTGGCTCATCATCAGGCGAAAACCGTGCAACAGAGATCTCTGAGATTTCACGCTCCCTTAAAGGCTTGGCTAAAGAACTAGATGTGCCGATCATTGCACTCTCTCAGCTCAATCGAGGCCTAGAGCAGCGGCCGAATAAGCGGCCGGTTATGTCTGATCTGCGCGAGTCTGGTGCAATTGAACAAGATGCAGATGTAATCTTATTTATTTATCGTGATGAGGTCTATAACCCGGATAGTCTTGATAGAGGAATAGCTGAGATTATTATTGGCAAGCAGCGAAATGGGCCGATCGGACCTATTCGTTTAACGTTTTTAGGACCGCATACAAAATTTGATAATTTTGCTAGCGCATCATCGTTTTTAGACAGAAAATAACTAAGCTTTATAGCTTTAATTATTAATATAGCTAGTTAATTAAGCTTGCTATTCTATTTGTTAGAACGTGTATCAGGCTGTCTGGCAACATTTAGATATAATATTGCACTCTTGTATTAGAGCCTATTACTTCCGAGGGATTCATGTTCGGACGCTTTATGCCTACTGAAGGCAAATTCTTCGAAATATTTAATGCTCACGCGAAATGCGTGGTCGATGCTAGTCGCGAACTTGAGCGGTTAATTGAAGACTTACCTAATGCGGAGTTTCATAAAAAAAACGTGCAAGCTAATGAAAAACGTGCCGATAAGCTCACGCACGAATGTATTGATTTGCTACATAAAACCTTTATCACTCCACTAGACCGCGACGAGATTCATAAGCTAATCACAACAATGGATGACATTCTTGATTTGATCGAGGATGTTGCTACTACGGTGTCGCTATATGATGTGCGAGTGGTTACCTCCGAAGCAAATGAACTTGCACGTGTCTGCCGGCTCACCTGCGAGCGCGTACAAACAGCAGTGGCTATGCTGCACGATATGAAACGTGCCAGTATGATCTTAAAAGCCTGCGAAGAGATTGATCGTTGCGAGTCTGATGCGGATCGATTATTAAGATCGGCGATGTCTAAGCTATTTCGTGAGGAGGATAACGTTAAAACATTGATTAAGCTAAAGGCAATTTTTGAGTTGCTTGAGGCGGTAACAGATAAGTGCGAGGATGTCGCGAATATTATTGCAGGCATTGTGCTCGAAAATGCATAGACGGAGCGGCTGATGCATTCGATTCAACTTACTGTATGGGTAGTAACGCTACTAGTTTCTATCGCGTTAATATTTGATTTTATGAATGGCTTCCATGACGCTGCAAACTCAATCGCAACCGTCGTATCGACAGGTGTGCTCAAGCCTCACCAGGCTGTAGCGTTTGCTGCTAGCTTTAATATCGTTGCATACTTTATATTTCATTTAAAAGTAGCGGCCGCCGTCGGCAAAGGCACAATCGACCCCAGCATTATAGATCACTATGTAGTGTTCGGAGCGCTGGTTGGGGCGATGGTCTGGAACATCATAACTTGGTATTACGGGATCCCATCTAGTTCCTCGCATGCCCTAATCGGAGGTTTGGTGGGTTCAGCAATTGCTAAATCAGGGTGGGATGCTTTAAATGTAGATGGATTGATAAAGATAATTTCATGTATCTTCTTATCTCCTTTACTTGGTTTTGTATTGGGGTCGCTCTTTATGCTACTTGTCTCCTGGATTTTCTTCCGGACACGGCCCAGCCGCGTTGATCGCTATTTTCGACGGTTTCAACTTGTGTCTGCATCGCTATATAGCCTAGGACACGGGGGTAACGATGCACAAAAGACGATTGGCATTATTTGGATGCTGCTAACAGCGACAGGAGCATCATCCCCTACTGATTCTGCTCCACCAGCATGGGTAATTGCTGGTTGTTATATGTCAATAGGATTAGGAACGTTGTTTGGCGGCTGGCGGATTGTACGCACAATGGGACAGCGCATTACACGTCTTAAACCGGTGGGTGGATTCTGCGCAGAAACTGGTGGTGCAATTATATTATTTATAGCGTCATGGCTTGGTATTCCAGTCTCAACGACGCATACAATCACTGGCGCGATTTTTGGTGTTGGGGCGACGCAGAAACTCTCGGCCGTACGCTGGGGTATCGCCAGCAATATTATATGGGCTTGGATTCTGACGATTCCAGCGTCTGCGGCACTCTCCTCAGCCGGCTGGTGGCTAGGTAAACATCTACTATAAAAGTATATAATTTATTTGCTTTAGTAAATTTTGATAACTTTAACTTTCGAGTAAGTTAATTCCTATGCAACGCAATTTTTCTATAGAACATATTATATTTCTACTTTAGTAGAAATATAATTAATATACTAAGTATTATTAAAGCACCCCCCACTACTGGAGCCACCCATAATCATTAAAGATACTAAGGATTTAATTGGTTTCTTAAGAACCTGATTATTAGTTCTCTATTTATACGTTTACTTTTTAGTAGTATAGAAGTACTATTATTGCTTATATAATAAATAAAAACCTTAGCAGTGCTAAGTATGTTCTTATATTTTATAGCAAACCCTATTATTTCTCTCTTATAGTTCTAATATTTTAGAGGAATCCACTAACTTAGTGCTAGAGCAGCGCAGATGGGTCTTTTTAAGCTTAAACTAGCAGTAGTCACGAATTAATCGAATCGTACACCTCTTCTTTCTACTAAAACTTGCCTATATTAAGCATAAAAATGAAGCGCGTTCTCGGGTTATATCACTAGCAGTAAAAATATAGTAGAAAAAGCACATACATAGTAGTTATACAGTTGCTGCTTATTAAAAATTTTTTATAGCTTAGATGCTTTTACATAAGTAAAATAAACCTATCGCTATGGGGGTATATTGTATTGCCTTTAAGAGTAAAGAATAGGCATTTTCTATACTCCTCAACATTTAGTGGGCTGAATAATTAACCGGCCAACTCGTCCTGATACCTTGCCCCATTCGATGGGGTGTGATGGTAGTAACCCTAGGTTTAGAGTCGTATAATAATCAGCCATTGATACTAATATATGCCCCTGTGCACGCCAGCCCGCTAGTAGCTGTTCTAGTATAGGGGCGAACTTCCGTCCCTCTAATTCCGCATGTAGTGTAAAGACATTGTCGACCCTGTCGTCTTGTGTTAGTGATAAAAGATAATTAACGATATTGTGAGTGTGTAATCCGTTAAGCTGGAGCGCTTCATCTAATGTTGGTAAGGTTGTTGGAAGTTGCACGTGATTAAGTGGTAAGCCGTTTAGTATAAGTCGGTATGGGCTATGCCCACGGCCGTCAGATGCATATCGAATTTTCCACGCATCAAGTTGATAAAATGCACACTCATTCATCTTCCAACCTGCTGCCCCATGGGTGCGAGGCTCCTCGCCAAATATATCGACAAAGCGAGAGTAGCTTTTCTCCATTTGAGCAATGGTCCATCTACGCTCACGTGTACGAACATTATCCTGCCAGTACACGTGGTCCCACGCATGAATGCCTACCTCAAAGCCGGAATCGCGAGCGGCGCACATCTGCGATGCCGCATGCGCGCCGATATCTGGTCCAGGAAGTAATATGCCGTAAGAGAGTGTTTTAATGCCGTAGTGTTTTAGAACTGACGTATATGAAACTTTTTTCAAGAATCCACGCTGAAATACTCGGCGTAATGCCCAGCCAGTATGATCTGGGCCTAAACTAAACAAAAACGTAGCTCCAGCGCCAGCTTTTCGTAGAATCTGCACAAGGTTTGGAACGCCTTTATAAGTGCCTTCCAGCGTATCGACGTCGATCTTAAGTACAAGAAAAGCCATTATATATGCGTACCTTACTCTGGGTTGATTGGTTCGCGTATTTTGGTAGCCTGTGAGCGGTATGCATTAAAAATTTTACGTAGTGAGTCATCTATTGATAGCGTTGGAGACCAGCCCAAATTTTGCTTTGTATTATTGATCTTCGGCATACGGTTCCGCATGTCCTGGTAACCATTACCGTAATAATCATTAGATGTAGTTTTTATTAGTTTTACTTTTTTTGCAGCATGCGCATACTCAGGGTACTCGGCTGCTAGCGCTAGCATTTTGTTAGCCAGCTCAAATATCGAGAAATTATTATCTGGATTTCCTATGTTATAAATTTTTCTGCTAGCTATACCAACCGGATTCTCGATGATCCGCACTAGTGCCGAAATGCCATCATCAATGTCGGTGAATGTACGTTTTTGCGAGCCTCCATCGACTAAATAAATATTTTCGCCTCGTATGATATGGCTAAGGAATTGTATAACTACGCGCGATGCGCCTTTCTCTGAGGAGAAGATTGTATCCAGTCCCGATCCTATCCAGTTAAAGGGGCGAAATAGCGTGAAATTTAGACCTTCCATGCCGTAGCCCCAAATCACGCGATCCATCAACTGCTTTAAGCATGCGTAAATCCAGCGTGGTTTATTGATTGGTCCATAAATTAACGGTGAGGTTTCTGGATCGAACTCGCTGTCGACGCACATACCATACACTTCGGAAGTAGATGGAAAAACTAGGTGTTTACAATATTTGACTGCTAAGCGAACAATCGGTATGTTTGCCTCAAAATCAAGCTCGAAAACGCGCAGCGGATGCTTTACATAAGTAGCCGGAGTAGCGATTGCGACCAATGGTAAGATTACTCCACATTTTCTAATGTGATACTCGATCCATTCCTTGTTAATCGTAATATCACCTTCGAAGAAGTGCATTCGTCGATGATGTATTAGTCCGCTTAAACGATCCATTTTTATGTCTATCCCGTAAACTTCCCAGTCAGTAGTTTCGAGGATACGCTTGGATAAATGATGGCCGATAAAGCCGTTGATGCCTAAAATTAATACCTTTTTCATAAATTCAATTAGGATTAAATAAGGCGTAAAAACATTGACGCATCGATTACTCGCTCGACAGGAGTAAGATTTACGGCATCTTGGTAGATATGGCGCAGTTCTCGGATAGCCAGGGCTCGACCGTCGCCGCATACACCTAATATCATATTATTAAAAACTTGTAAGCCGATTGGAAGTGGAATAGTACTATCTCTATCATGTCGCATAAGCCGGGCTAAAGCAACGATGAAACGTTCACTACGGATATCGGTAAACGCACCTGGATATGGAGGTGCTACTGCGCGCACTAGATTGTAAACTTGTTGTGCGGGCAGGCTCCAATCGATGCGTCCATCTTCAGGCTTGCGCTTCCCAAAATAGCTACCTAGAGATAGATCATTTAACATGCGCGGAGCGTTATTAGCGAGTAGGGCTGGTAACGCCTGCCACAGTGTCTGTTCAGCTGACAGTGTTACTTTATTAAATACCTGGTACGCGGTATCATCTGGCAGAATTGGAACTAGTGTCTGCGCAACAATCGCCCCAGCGTCTGGCTTAGCGGTCATCTCGTGCAGAGTGGAGCCGGTCTCAGTTTCGCCGTTAAGTACAGCCCAGTTTGTCGGCGCGCGACCGCGGTACTTCGGCAAGAGCGAGCCATGTAAATTAAATGCACCCCGAGGTGCTAACGAGAGCAATTCAGCTGGCAGCATATGTCGATAGTAAAACGAAAACAAAAAATCCGGTTGTGCTACTCGTATAATTTCGATTAACTCCTGTTCAGGCGGATGGGCGAGCGTAATCGTCGGCAATCCATAGTCGGCCGCGACTGCCGCTACGCTTTCAAACCAGATACTCTCCTTCGGATTATCTTGGTGAGTAATGACAAGCGCGACGTCTACGTCGCGTGCAAGCAAGACGTGTAGACAGCGGACACCGATATTGTGATAGGCAAAAACAACGGCTCGGGCGTTCATCGACAATATTTCTATGGGCCGTTTGCTTGCCGACCACGTACGATATGTTAGTCTAACTGCGGTGCTACACAGTCGGTTCTAGCTGTATATGCTGATACGTTGCTTTCGTATTTCTGTATCACCGCCCGAACTAAATAGCGTGGGCGAGCACGCACTTGCTGGTAGATTCGACCGATATATTCACCGAGTAAGCCGAGTGAGAAAATAATTATGCCAAGCAGGAAGAATGTAATTGCGAACAGCGTGAATACGACATGGACCTCTGCACCGATGATAAATCGGCGAACTAGCAGCAGCATAAATAGTATAGCGGATCCACTGGATAGGATTACGCCAATAAACGATAGCCATTGTAGCGGTACCAATGAGAAGCCAGTGATCAAATTAAAGTTTAATCGGATTAAGCCATACAGTGAATACTTTGATTCTCCAGCGAAACGCTCCTCATGCAATACCTCAATCTCGATTGGATTGTATGCGAGGGTATAGGCTAAGGCAGGGATAAATGTATCAACCTCGCCACACAGGTTAATCGTGTCAATGATACGGCGGCTATATGCTCGTAGCATGCAACCTTGATCACCCATCCGGATATGTGTTATGCGTTCACGAATCCGGTTCATAGCGGCGGACGCTTTGCGTCGAAATAGGCTATCGTGCCGATGTAAACGAATTGTCCCAACGTAATCGTGGTTCTCCCGCATCTTTGTCACTAATTTACCAATTTCCTCTGGTGGATTCTGCAGGTCAGCATCGAGTGTAATTACAATGTTTCCGCGAGACTGTTCAAATCCGGCGAGAATAGCCATATGTTGCCCGTAATTACCATTCAGCAGTACAATACGAGTAGTATCCGGACGGATATAATACTGCTCTTCGAGCATCTCAGCTGAACGATCATAGCTACCATCGTTGATAAATATTACTTCATAGGTCAATTCTAGCGCGTCAAGTGCTGGATAGAGCCGAGAGAACAGCTCTATTAGACCCGCTTCCTCGTTATAGACGGGGATCGCAACGGACAGCTCTGGCTTATTCATTGTTGGTGATGGTGAATAATCTCATTAACAGCCTGAACAACACGCGATACATCATCTATTGTCATTTGAGGGAATAGCGGAAGCGTTACTATAGCTCGCCCAATACGTTCCGCATGTGGAAACATACCCAGCTTGAAGCCGCGTTCCTGGTATAGTTTAAACAGATGAATAGGTAGATAGTGCACGCCGGTTCCGATACCACGCTCTTTCATCTGCGCCATGAAATTAGCGCGTTTTATCCTAATCCGCTCTAATGGCAGAACGATCTGAAACATATGCCAGTTGGAATTTATAAAATCTTTAGGAGGCAACTCAATACCACCTGCTATAGCCGCGCCGCCTGAGAAATACGTAAAATATGCGCGCGCTAGCTTACGCCTCTGTGCTGTAATTTCATCTAGCCGAGCGAGCGAGCCCAACCCGACGCGCGCAGCAACATCTGTTAAATTGTACTTACCTCCGAGTAGGTCGCATTCCATTCCATCGAAACCAGTTCGAGTTATACCCTGAAGACGGTACTTTTGAGCGAGCTGCGCTTCATGATCATGATTCATTATCAGCGCACCACCCTCGATCGATGTAATATTCTTATTTGCATGGAAGCTAAATGATACGAAGTCGCCACGTTCGCCAACGCGCTGGCCGTTCCAGCTTGAGCCGAGCGCCTGGGCGGCGTCCTCGATCAAGCGTAACTGATAGGTACGCGCAAGTGCATAAAGCCGATCTAGATCCATCGGCATCCCAGCTAAATACACTGGTATAATAGCGCGAGAGCGAGACGTGATAGCTGACTCGAGTTTATCTAGATCTAGATTTCTAGTAACCGGGTTAATATCAACGAATACTGGAGTTGCGCCAACTTCGCAGATCATATTGCTGGAAGATACCCATGATAGCGGTGTGGTTATCACTTCGTCTCCAGGTCCAATACCAGCAATGCGCAGCGCAATCTCTATTGTGCAGGTGCCTGAATTAAAAGCTCGCACTGGCCGGTGGCCGCAGTACTCGGACAGCGCAGCTTCGAAGCGGGCATTTTGCGGGCCAGTAGTAATCCAGCCACTACGCAGTACATTAATGACGCCAGCAATTGTTTCCTCGTCGACGTAAGGTCGAACAAACGGCAAAAAAGGCAAGGAAGTTGTGCTCATGGTTCGTCTGCTCCGGTTCTCTGAAAAAGCTGGATACCTAACTGCATACTAGAACAACCAGGCCGATCGGAGTGCGGCTAATGCTAGCAAGATACCCTGCTAAAATAGCGTCATTAGATAAACATCTAGGATACTCTACCCGCATTAACTGCATAGACAAGCGACAATATTAGATGAGTAATGAACATATTCATGCACGAAATCCAGAAGATCTAAGGCATGACACCAATGATATAGCACGAAAATCTATTCATAATCAGTAACTGTTCACTAATGTTGAAGATCATTCTGGGAAAAGGTGCGCAGTAGAAACTAGATCCATACCTGGAAGTACGTTGTACAGTCAAGGTTTAGTGACGATAACGCGGCGGGCATCGCATGCAATTACTTTCATAGGCATGCCGGCCGAGGCCAGCTGACCATACAGTATTGATGGTAATAGTGCTAGTGCTGCCCCCGGCCCTCGCCACTGTGCGCGCCACTGATTAATTGTTGGAATCCACTTAGTTTTCTCAAGCATTGCGCCAAACTGTAGCTCATCAGCATTCTGGACCATGATAGTCACGTGACGGACATAAAATGGAAGTGTATGGTCGAGCATATTCACTGAGTAGAATGGCGTGTCAGGTGGAAGCTTCGCTAGCTCGGCCTGGATCGCTGGTGCAAGTAAGGCACCACTGCTTTGTCGTCCGAATACCTCGTGGCCATTACCTCCAATAGCGCCGAGCAGGAACCAGCCAATTCCGAACACAACTATGCTCATAGCTGGATCCGTACGTAGGCGTAGAAGCCATAAGGCTATAAGCGTTAGGGCAAAGCTAACGCCAATAGCAATCTCGACCCAGATAACGAATTCGAGATACAGTGCATTAGGTGTCTGAACGTCCCCGCGATTCACTAACGCTAAGTACGCCACTATAGAGGCTATCGTTAAAAATAACATATAGCCAAGTAAGTGCCGCTGCCATTGCTCACGGGTAACTCTTGGTAAGTATAGGCCGATTACCAAGGCTAGCGCCGGCGCCACGGGTAACGTATAGGAAGTGAGCTTTGAATGAGATGCGCTAAAAAATAGAAAAATGAATATAGACCATACTAGTAATAATATAACTGGCGCGAAGCCGTTTTGTTGATGTGGTATGCGCCATCCTTGGCGTATGCTCTGTGCTGCAACTGAAGCCCAAGGTAAGAAACCAACCAGCATCACACCTACAAAATAATAGAATGGCCCGGGTCGGTTTTGTGCTGGTGTCAGGTAGCGCTCGAACTGCTGGATAATAAAAAAATAATAAAAGAACTCTGGATTTTTAAGTTGCACTAGGACAAACCATGGCAGCACAATTCCTAAAAATATCAGAGCACCGCTAACCGAGTGAAGTCGTTTCCAGACCGCCCAATCGCGAGCCACTACAGTGTAAATTACCAGCGATGCACCCGGTAGGATCAGCCCAATTAAACCCTTAGATAAAACTGCTAGCGCCATAGAGGCCCAGCACAGCCACATCCATCTACGTCTTAGGTGCTCCGGTAAGTCTACCCGTTGTGCTAAAAGTAATGAGCACAGTGTCAATTCCATCCAAAATGCTAGGCCTGTATCGAGTACGTTCAGGTGGCTAATTAGATTCCAATATGGCGATGAAGCCAGCACCAGTGCCGCCATCAGACCGGCAGACTGATTAAGAACTCGTAGGCCAGTGTATCCTACTAATAAGATGCCAGCAAAACCACATAGCGCCGTGTAAAATCTCGCTTGCCAATCGCCTACGCCGAATAAAGCGAACGTCACGGCGTTAAACCAGGTTTGCAACGGTGGCTTCTCAAAGTATTTATAGCCATTGTAACGGGGCGTGATCCAATCGCCAGTGACAAGCATCTCTCGCGCCATTTCTGCGTATCGTCCCTCGTCGCTCGGGATTAGATGGCGCCAGTTTAATTGCAGGAACCATATAAGAGAGAATATCAATATAAACTGTATGAGTACTGTCGGTGGAGGCGTGAATGAGCATGATGGTATATTGTCCTCGCTTCTGCGTGGAACAGTTATCAATGGCACCATCGGCCGAATCGGGGCAAGAAAGTCTTGCATTAATCATCCATGTTCGGTGTATTGCGTAATAGTAAGAGTGCATTTAAGTACATTTGCTAATCAAGTATTATGGCGTGGTCGAGTGACCGACTAATGGTTTTTCGATTAGCAGCGCAAGAGCGACCTTACGCTCCTCTATCACAAGGATATTGTAGGTGCGACACGCAGCATGGAAACTCATGGACTCTATACCGATATGATGGAATGCTAGAGTACCGGTCATTCTCGGATGCACAAAGCGAGGCCGTGCGCTAGTTCCGAAAATCACAACTTCAATTCTACATTCGCCAGAAAATGTAACGAGCATATCAAAATTCTCCGGCGTAAGCATATCGAATGAAGATACTGGCCACGGCATAACCGGCTTTTGAGGGAAGATGAAAATGCTATGATCGTAGCGTTGTCGATTCACATCAACATAGTTATCGCCGTAACCAGTCACAGTATTCATGCCGCTAGTGGAATCTAAGTGTAATTTCAATGTAATGTTTATATGTGTGTAATGTTTAAAGTTGTTTGCTACATATAGCAAACAAGACGATTAGTGCGAATTATGAGATAATAAAAGAGACTTGCTCGAACTAGGCAAGTTCCGTGGTACGTGGTACGGGTTACGGCATTTCGGGCTGCGCCAAAATCCGCTAGGATTACATATTACAGCCTGCTAAGCCCGCTAGGGTTATGCTTGTGTCCGTCCCTGAGCAGGCACCGGACACACCCGGTAAATACTTGCGTTTCAACGTAATCTCGATCTGCTTGACCGAGGCGTTGGCTGTGAGGCACATCATAAAATCAAAGAAGCCAGCAAATATCTGTTATGACATACGTAAGTCTCCTTTAAACAAGGTTAAGCACCCTAAAAAAGAGGAATATCAGGTTATTAAACTAGACATTGGTAATCAGCTTACACCAGACAAGATTGTCACTGACATGGTTAGAAACCCACTAGAATTATCAAATGATTCAGATAAAAGTTTATATTCTCGGTGCGAAAACCTATCATGAACGTAGACAGCAAAAAGCATGACCGGTGTTAAAGATGTTTTTATTAGATTAGTCATGACGTGTCGGAGTAAATTGTAATGGCGATGCAGGGCCAGCTAAATAATAGTGATAGCGTTCTATGGCTAGGACTTAGATGCCCGTTGTGGATCGTACTGGTCAGTATATCGGGTGGCAGGGATCGCTACCCGTATGATGAATATAGTGGCTGGCTACTAGATATGGATGGTATGAAGACGCAGATCTCGCTAAGTACACGATTTTTGATAATCTCTAATTCTAACCACCTGACTAGGTTACAGCACTCGGATGACCCCCTACCACCGATACCCGAGCCCGCACGTCAACAACACCAGCTAGCCGCATGCTCGGATAATATCTACGACAAGATTATCTACGACGGAGGTATCCATACAGCAGCCGACGCGTTGCTAAAAGACCAAATCATAGACATCCTTTATAGCTTGTTTAAAAATTATAAGTCTTGCGGCTACCAGGCAGGCTGGATGGCGTGGTCTAGTAATAGAGGGCATGCCATCATTCGTGCGTCGCCAAGACTACACGAGAATGTTCTGGAACAATATGCAACTCAGACCGCCTTAGGCGGCTACCGAGGTATTAATGATTTGATCCGATCGGGGGGGGGCTACTATATAACTAGCGCAAGCTCACCTTAGAGCGGTTCTAGGTATGTCGCTTATTAACTAAAATCTAGCCCTACACATGTTTTTAAAAACTAAATCTAGATACCTATCTAGTATGCAATAACTGGGAATTTATTCTGAAACTCCTACTATAGGGGGGCAAGTGTTTACTGGTTTAAGGCACTGAATTCAACTAGATAGATCCCAGACTACTGTCGACTCGAATTTTTTACCTAACGTCCATGACCCGAGCAATTCGCTGAGCCGTAGTGCAGGGTTTCTGGACAGCTACTGCAGGCGTACAAGCGCGTGAAGTGCGTACGAGCGCGTTGCCCTTTTTATGACATACACACGCGGGATCATGGAACCGATCAAAGTAGGATTGTTGGGCTTTGGCACGGTCGGTAGCGGCACGTTTAATGTGTTGCACCGAAACCAGGAAGAAATTAGCCGGCGGGCTGGCCGTGGAATCAAAATTACTCAAATTGCAGTGCGTAACCCTGTTAAAGCGAGGCAGGTATTAATTGATTTGCCTGATACAGTAGAGCTGACATCAGACTTTACTGCAGTAGTTGATAATCCATCTCTAGAGATTATTGCGGAAATGATTGGTGGTACTGATATCGCCCGGGAATTAGTATTACGGGCGATCTATAGTGGCAAGCATATCGTAACAGCTAACAAGGCACTGCTCGCGATACATGGAACTGAAATATTCGAAGCAGCCCGATCTAAGGGTGTAATAGTTGCCTTTGAAGCTGCGGTGGCGGGGGGCATCCCGATCATTAAAGTGTTGCGTGAGAGCTTGACAGCGAACCGTATCCAGTATATAGCTGGCATCATTAATGGTACTACAAACTTTATCTTGTCTGAGATGTGCGAGCGCGGATTAGATTTTGCAACAGCACTGGCTGACGCTCAACGGCTTGGCTACGCGGAGGCGGATCCGGCATTCGATATCGAGGGGATTGATGCCGCACATAAAGCTACAATTATGGCAGCTATTGCATTTGGAGTTCCAGTTCAGTTTGAACGTGCCTATGTCGAGGGAATCACTCAATTGCATGCAATAGATATTCGTTATGCGGAGGAACTGGGCTATCGAATTAAGTTGCTTGGAATTGTGCGACGAACTACCCGGGGAATTGAGTTGAGGGTTCATCCAACGCTGATTCCAGTTAAGCGTCTAATTGCGAACGTAGAAGGTGCAATGAACGCGGTCCTTGTCTATGGCGATGCAGTTGGGGCAACACTGTACTACGGACAAGGGGCGGGTGCAGAGCCAACGGCGTCGGCCGTAATTGCTGATTTAGTTGATATTACTCGGCTATGCATGGTAAACCCTAGTAATCGAGTACCACACCTAGCATTTCAACCAGACCGATTAGAAAGTACGCCAATCCTGCCAATTGACGAAGTAACTAGCAGCTACTACTTGCGACTTCGTGTTGCAAACCAAATAGGCGTGCTTTCGGATATTACACGCATTCTTGCCACCTTAGGTGTATCAATTGATACGCTACTACAAAAAAAATCGGAGTTCTTTGATGAAGGCCGGGTAAGTGAAACAATTATTATTTTAATCACGCGCGAGACTCTGGAGAAAAATATCAATTTGGTGATTTCTCGCATCGAAGCGTTATCCACAGTACGATCGAGCGTGACCCGGCTTCGTATGGAAGCATTAAACTAACGCTACTTGCTTTAGCTATAAGCGAAGCGCTAGAGGACATTCTAGATGAACTATATTTCTACGCGCAGTGCCGAGCTCGGCAAGCGTTATGCGTTTCTTGACATTCTACTCGGCGGGCTTGCAAAAGATGGCGGGCTATACATGCCGGTACGATATCCGCACGTGTCTAACGCTGAGCTGTTGCACTGGCGTACTTTGTCATATGCAGATCTAGCGTTTGAGATCCTCAAAAAATTCTGCGATGATGTGCCGGCTCACGACCTTCTAGCATTAACTCATCGAACTTATCGAGCCGATATTTACTCAAATACACGAGATACTAGTCTCGCGAAACGTATTACGCCCCTTAAAACCCTAGGCATTGAAAGCGGTACGTCTCTATCACTGCTAGAGTTATCTAACGGGCCAACCCTTGCATTTAAAGATATAGCAATGCAGTTGCTTGGCAATCTATTTGAGTACGCATTGGCGACATGCCATGCGCAGCAATTAAATATTCTTGGCGCAACATCGGGTGATACTGGTAGTTCCGCTGAATATGCAATGCGCAGCAAACGGGGCGTTCGTGTATTTATGCTGTCGCCTTATCGCAAGATGAGCGCATTTCAAACCGCTCAAATGTTTTGTCTACAGGATCCAAACATCTTTAATATTGCAGTAGAAGGGGTGTTCGACGATTGTCAAGATATTGTTAAAGCAGTTTCGAACGACCATGCATTTAGAGAGCAATACCAAATTGGTACAGTTAACTCAATCAACTGGGCTCGGATTAATGCGCAGATTGTTTACTATTTTCGAGGCTATTTTGATGCTACGCACCATAACGACCAGCGCGTGTCTTTCACAGTTCCATCAGGAAACTTCGGCAATGTATGCGCTGGTCACATTGCTAGAATGATGGGCTTGCCGATTGAAAAACTCGTGGTTGCCACCAATGAAAACGATGTGCTTAACGAATTTTTCCGGACTGGCAAGTATCGATTGCGCTCAGCCGCTGAAATCCATCATACAACTAGTCCAAGTATGGATATCTCGAAAGCGTCAAACTTTGAGCGCTTCGTTTTTGACTTACTAGACCGTGATTCGAGTCGGGTATTACAGTTGTTCTGCGCCGCAGAAACAAAAGGTGGATTCGATTTATCCACGTTGGACGACCTTACACGCGTTCGCGAGTTCGGTTTCGTATCTAGTCGCAGCACGCATACAGATCGAATTGCAACAATCCGCGATATCTACCGTCGCTACCAAATAATAATCGATACCCATACAGCGGATGGCGTAAAGGTAGCTAGAGAATATCTAGAGCCAGGAGTACCGATGATTGTTCTCGAAACCGCACAACCTATAAAGTTTAGTGATACGATTCGGGAAGCTTTAGATCAAGATCCTCCAAGACCGCCTGCTTTCGACAAACTAGAGATATTGCCCCAGCGTTTTACCGTCTTACCAGCCGACGCTAACCGTATTAAAGATTTTATGCGCACACAGATTAATAGTTAGACTATGTGTTGCAAAAAGCATTTCATGCATTCTATATCTCGAAATATCGATAAAATTCACGCGATCTTTAGTGAACGAAAAGTAGAAGCAGTCGACGGAGATATTCCGTATAAAGACTAATAATCGCACATAGTAAATTGAATTTCAATGTCACGTAAACACTACGGCAAATACTATATCGATATATTTAGAAAGTTTGAGAATTATCACTCCCAATATACAGATCATAAGTCTTTGTTAATGTATTATTGGATACTTGTTATATAAAGACTACTTTCCACGACCATCTAAATATATGCGGATGTGCTATATATAAGCCCTCTCAAAATTTTTCCAGTTAAGCAGACTAAATAATACATATTTATGTAGATTCTTATGCGTCCTAACCTACTATAGGTGTAATACATATCGTATAAGTAACCTACGAATAAGCCGAGAACTAGAGAAAAACCGAATCAGTAGTCAGATTAGCAGTAATGCCGCCTCTGCTCACCCAGCAAATTTGAGGTGTAAGTATTTCTGCTCTCAAGAACTTACAATGACTCTAAAATCCCGCTGTATCTTAGGATAAGATTTCCTAGCTTTACCATATAAATAATCCTTATATTATACGATCTAGGTAATAAATGTATCTCTAACACTAAACAAATCTTACAGTCAGTTTGACTATATAGGTTCGAGGCCCTCTCTAAAGCAGTTATAGGTCTAATAGGTATCGCTCTATATTATAAAAATATTATTTCCGTATCTTGAGATAAAAAACCGATATACTAAACGAGTAATTATTATAAAATATCTAGTCGGATTTTTAGGGAATTTATGCAATCTATTCAAAATAATTTAATCTTATATTTTATTACTGCTATTGCTATTAGCGGTAACTAGATTGGCACTGTCGAGATGCGCTTAATGCGTAGAAGCGACTATAAGAAGTACTATGTCAGATAAAGTGTCTCTCTGACCGTGCCCAAGATATAGATATAACATTACTAACCAGCGGCCGCTTGTGTATAAAGCTAATGCAATGTCGCTATCTTGAGGTAGATATGATAATTAGAGCGAAGATAAGTCGGTAAGATAGGGGGGGTCTTCTGCTAGTTTGAGAATATATGTCCAGTGCGAAGGTATGCAGCTCTGGCTTATAGTCGATTATAACCACTCACCTTAAGTAGGGTGCTCAGGTACATTGCTTCTAGCTTGAACAAAGCTTCGTTCTATTTCTAAACTCGTATAATCTCCGTATTACAGAGATAAGCTAGTATAAAACCCGCCTGATAATACCGGATAAAATAGTTAATATACTTTATCCAAATCGCTTATCTCTACTTATACGACTAGGTTATAAGATAAATATTGTATGCAGCTCGCAAATATGTTAGATGGAGGAACTATGCATTTATTATCCGATGCAGATTATATAAACAGTTATTTAATAAAATAACAAACAAAGTCGGTTAGAAATTCAGCAGAATAATCCTCTACTAGAGGCTCAGTATCTTAGCCAATTAATTTAGGTGCTAACAAAATAACTTTTACAAGAGCGTCTCCACCTCCATAAAATTATTGGCTGTATTCGTAATAAGAACTATAAACGCTTCGTTTGTCTGCTGAGATATAAACTGAACTCTCTGAAATTATATTTTTTAATGTTTATAACGTAGTGAGTAAATTACGACTCATCATATTAAAAAATCTTATGATTTATAATTAATATATATACGTAGTCTATACTCTATAATATATAGTAAGTTCGCACAATTTAAGATTAGTTAAATAGATACTATTCTATGAATAAAATTATATGAACGCATAGAAAATAGTGGAATAATATCCTTATATAGATATATAGATCTTAATTATAAGTAAAAGTAAAAATATTTAAGATTTAAAGTAACCTACTAGGTTTCTATCGACTATCGTCAGTGTAGCACATAAACGTGATGTTTTCCGAAGCCCTCTACTTACCAGGTGGCTCAATACTGTTATTTTTAACTAGAAAGACTAGTATCTAAACCAGAATAAGACTGGTGCTGATAACCCTCTTTCTTATTTTAGAGATAATGTTTAATCTTTTTTGAAATTATAAAGTAAAAGTGTTTTACATATTAACTAACAACGTCTACATATTAATGCGCGTCAATAAAGTTTATTATTAAGGTAATTATCTAGTTCGCTATACCCCTATGATAACTTAGGGTATAGATTATTACCTTAATAATAAACTTTATCTGTGATAAAGACACTCTCCTTATTTTTAAGGTTATAGTGTAAACTAAGCTGCCCCCACATCCTAAAAGTTCTATTATAATACAGAGCATAAATTCTAATAAAAATAGACTCGCCTAGAGAGGCTGTCGAAATGTGTTTTCTTGTTATTTTAAACCATAGTTATGATAACGCAAATACTATCTAAATAAAGCTACATTATATTAATAACCCAATTCTAGTAAAAGCATAATTACGCCACATTGTCTATGTGTGCTATCTAGCTAGCATTAAGATATAAAATTAAGATGTAAATTACTATCGCCATTTTATTTTAGCGTGCATTTAGCAGAGTTAACAGCCAAAAGTAAGAGTTAGGTAGTATGTCTAAAAGAGCTAATATAGATTATATAATTAATACGATCTGGTGATAATATTAAGTACGTTTTTGTTTGTGTTTGGGTTATCGGATTTAGGTATAGTTTTTATTATTAGTGACGCTATGCTATACAAGATTCGCGTCTATGTGGTTCACTTCCTTGCTTTATTTATATTTTCATGGCGGTATTTCCTTGTATTATCTATATAAACAAGTAAGATATGGAAGTTGGGCATTAATTTATCTATCTACGATGCAAAAACTTTAGTATTATCAAGTTATCGATTACAGCGTAATCAGGCAAAATAACTGCCATTATATAAGTAGCACAGTATTAGTAGAGCGATATGCTGAAGAGGCGATAGGTCTTAAGAATTAAGTATTGCTAGGTCTGAGATAGATTCTTAGGCGCTCATTATCATGTGACATATTGCGTGCATAGTCCATACTATTCTAGTCCTATCGTCTGATACAGCTTCAGAGTTGCGTATTCGAGATTTATTATAAGCAAGGGCTCAAAGTACCTTTGCCCAATAACCCTCAGTGCTTTTATTAAGAGCTATCCGACTGTAGATAGTTCAGCGTTGAACTTTTATAGTAAAATGAAGTTGGGGCGACTAAAACGTAAGCCTTATTTTTCAAGTATAGCTTCTTGAGAGTAAGTACCATCTACATACCATCTAAAATGGTACCGTTAAAGCGCACCGGACTTTAGTCTTAATAATAAGAAATACCAACTTGATCTATATTAATAATAAAGTTAGTGCTTTACTTATACATGTGTCTTAAATTGCTAGCTATCGCATCTTTTATAGTCCCTTAATTGATGGTGGTATTATATTGAAGTTAATCTGGGCTTTATATGGGTAACCAGCTCAACCATAAGTTACACTTTTAAATTAAGGTATTTATAGCACTATTTCTGGACCTTTCTGTAACAGGGAAGATTAGTAAGAATTAGATAAAATACCAAGGCAATATTTTTGTCATTAGATGTTCTAAATAACACCTTGTTTATAAACCCTAATCTTTACGCATTATGTTTTTAAGTATCATTAGATTTAAAGACGTGGTTCCTCTGGGTTGTATTAGGCGTATTTTGTCTATGATGATTCCGAAAACTTACTGATATCCGGAACTAATATTCCTCACTACAAGCAATTAAACTAAATGCACACCTAAAAAGCAAAAACCTAAAATGGATTAAACTTTCGTACAAAAGCCGCTTAGATCCAAGTTAGAATAACCAGGGTATTTAGCGTTTATAGAAACTGGATAGGGATTCTAAAAGAGTATTCTATAATTCCTATTTTCCTAGATCAGCTTACTCTGGAGAAACTACTATAGTATTTGTATGCACTACTTAAGATGCCTTCAATATAGAGATATCGTTAGTCAGTCCACGCGTGGCGATATTAAGTATATTTCCGGTATCTCGATTCGAGAATACGAGAGTCCATAAGCGACTGGATGGTGTTTATACATTCTTAGAATAGCCGATTTGGACAACCGTTTCCACTTATAACAACAAGGATTGTGATTTTAGTCTTGGAGACGTTTAGTATTATGCGTAGATAAAATTTCTCTAGCTCTACAAGTGAACAATCCTGTAAATAATCTAACACTATATACTAACATTAGTAGAGGCGGGCGGCATACATATCTGATATCTGCCGCCCGCTCCTAGCGGAATCAAAAATTGATGAGAGTCATGAAAAGTGACCTAATATCGCACGATATTTATATAATACATACCACCAATACTGGCGCGGCTAAATAAAGCGCGCCCGTATTCTGACACCTAGAGGTTGTTTTGAACGAAAAGCACGATCCCGATTCTCCTGAGTCAGGTCTTATCCGTGTGCCGGCCGCTTGTGATCACGATATAGGCCAGTGCTCATTGCCGGTACCACTAACCGCAGAAGTTGAAGATGGTGAGGGACGTCCGCGGCGCGGTTTACGGCGGGGGCTACGCAGCTTAATGGCTCGTCGGCGCGCGGTTACAAAGTTAAAAGCGACCGTAGCTGTTGATACTTCCTCCAAAACAGAATCACTAGATAGCAGAGTATCTCGTATACGCATTCCTTTTAAGGATACTGCTAATATAAATCAAGGTAAAATCTCTAAAAGTAATAGACCTGCAGCGCCAGTAGGTACTCCTCAGAAAAGAGCCGTGCGCACCGACGCCGCATTCACCTATGTTATATCGCCCGCATTCGACGCAGATAACACTCATGCAAACAGTACGCCCGCTATTAAGCGAGTTTTATCAGCTGAAGATGATGCACCAAAGCTACACAAGGTATTAGCCGAAGTCGGCATGGGCTCGCGTCGCGAAATGGAGGAACTAATTGTTGCTGGGCGCGTATCGGTTAATGGCGAGCCAGCTCATATCGGTCAGCGGATCATGTTAACTGATCAGGTGCGCATTAACGGCAAGTTAATTAAGAGAAAGCTACCGCATAAGTTACCACGCGTGTTGATCTATCATAAACCAGCAGGAGAGATTGTCAGCTATTCAGATCCGGAAGGTCGTCCATCTGTATTTGATAAGTTACCAATGATTAAAGGGGCAAAATGGCTAGCTATCGGCCGACTAGATTTTAATACTGAAGGATTATTATTGCTTACTACATCCGGTGACATCGCGAACCGATTTATGCATCCGCGCTACCAAGTTAAGCGAGAATATGCAGTTCGAGTCATCGGCGAATTAACGGAGCATGCAAGGAAAAAAATACTAAGCGGAGTTGAGCTAGATAATGGTCCAGCACGCTTCCTACATATTCACGATGGCGGTGGCGAAGGCGTTAATCACTGGTACCATGCTGCGCTTTTAGAAGGTCGAAACCGCGAAGTACGTCGCATATTTGAGGCCGTAGGTTTAACTGTCAGCCGGCTTATACGAACACGCCATGGACCAATCGTTCTACCACGTAGTCTTAAGCGTAGTAGATGGGAGGAGCTAGAGGATAAGCGGGTGAGATCATTAATGCTAGCCGTTGGATTGAAAGATCCAAGCGAAGACAAAGGAGAGGGTAGTAAAGTGATGTCACGTCGTCAACCAGATCCGATGAAAACAGCAATCGGCTATATCGGGTATGATACACCGGGCCCGCAGCGGCGACTAGGCTGCAGCACGGGTAGCGGTATGAACTGGAGTTCACCTCAGACACGAGTGCCTGGATATACCGGATTTTCTAGTATACGCGAGTATACCAACATCAAAGAGAGGAGTTCTGGTAACCGAGACATTAATGGAAACCAAACATTAGAAAAAGATACCTTAAAACATAATATGCTTGATAGGCGAGATTCAATAATGCCACATCAAGATAGTCTAGATCAGAAGCGCGGTGTGCCTAGAAGACGCCCTCGTAGCCGCTAAACGTGCACTCCTAGAACCGTTCTGTATGCGAAACGCAGTATCTCAATACAGATATACTTTATGCCCTTTGCTTTATAACATACGGCTATGCTTTTCTGTGTAAATTGCGGGTCGCCTAGAAAAACACTATACTTAATAAAGTGTGTTATTAAACGCTTGTTATTTAAGGTGCGGCTTCAGGGCGTAACCACCAGTAAAAATGGGGCGTTTTAACGCCCATTTTTACTTTTTCTGCTGTGTTACGTTGCCATAAAAATAGCTGAAATTCTACTGCGCAATACCGCTGTTTATGCGCCTTGCTTTTCGGGAGGGCATAATTAATCGGAGAAATAGGAAACTGGTGCGCGTGTTGCGCGCGGTCCGTACTGCATGAGGGCAAACAACATGCAATTGTCGGAACTAATTGAAAATAGTGTTACCGGACTCGGATACGAGCTTGTTGATTTAGAGCGGTCGGGACGCGGTATGCTGCGTGTGTTTATTGATCAACCGACGGGCATTTCGATCGATGACTGTCAGAAAGTGACGCGTCAGCTTCAGCGCGCGCTTACCGTTGAGAATGTTAACTATCAACGTCTCGAAGTTTCGTCGCCGGGTTTAGATCGGCCTTTAAAGAAAAAGGCAGATTTCCAGCGTTTTGCTGGTAATAAAGCAATGGTGACCCTTAAACATCCATTTGATCATAGGAGATCGTTTTGTGGCATCTTACGTGCGCCTAATGGAGATACAATAGGTCTAGAGGTTAAAGGAAAAAACGGCCCAATAAGACTCGACTTTACGCTCGCTGATTTGGACCGTGCTCGTCTTGTTCCGCAAGTCGATTTTAGGAGCCGAAAATAATGAGTCGCGAAGTGTTGATGCTGGTAGATGCGCTGGCGCTCGAGAAAAACGTCAACACGGGTGTAGTGTTTTCTGCGCTCGAGGCAGCGCTCGCCTCGGCTACGAAGAAGCTCTTCGATAAAGATGTGGACATACGCGTGTCAATCAATCGTGAGTCTGGTGAACATGAGACTTTTCGGCGCTGGCGAATCGTGCCGAACGAGTCTGGTTTACAGCAGCCAGATCAAGAAATACTTCTTTTTGAAGCACTTGAACAGGATGTAAATGCACAACTAGATGGTTATATAGAAGAGCTTATTCCATCGATCGAATTTGGTCGAATCGGAGCGCAAGCGGCCAAGCAAGTCATTCTTCAAAAAGTGCGAGATGCTGAGCGAGAGCAGATCTTAAACGATTTTCTTGAGCGCGGTGAGAAGATAATAAGCGGCCTAATTAAGCGACTCGAAAAAGGCAACTTAGTTGTTGAATCTGGGCGAGTTGAGGCGTTATTGCGCCGAGATCAACTAATTCCCAAAGAGAATTTTCGCATAGGAGATCGCGTTCGTGCATATATCACTAAAGTAGATCGCGCAGCTCGAGGGGCGCAGATCGAGCTCTCACGAACGACTTCTGAATTTCTTATAAAGTTGTTTGAACTTGAAGTACCAGAGATTGAGCAGGGTCTGCTAGAAATTAAGTCAGCAGCGCGTGATCCAGGTATCCGGGCAAAGATCGCAGTGGTAGCCTACGACAAGCGAATTGATCCAATAGGAACCTGTGTCGGTATTCGCGGTTCACGAGTGCAGGCGGTGCGTAACGAGTTGGCTGGCGAGAACATTGATATCGTGCTATGGTCAGTAGATCCTGCACAGTTCGTTATCGGAGCCCTTTCACCAGCCACTGTTCAATCAATTGTTGTTGACGAGGAAAAGCATGCGATGGATGTCGTCGTCGACGAAAATGAGCTAGCTATCGCGATTGGACGCAGTGGCCAGAATGTACGGCTTGCTAGCGAGCTAACTGGTTGGCAGATTAATATCATGACACCAGATGAGTCGGACGAGAAACGCTCTCAAGAGCACAGCGTGCTGCGAAACCTATTTATAGAGCGATTAGATCTTGATGAGGAGGTTGCCGATATTTTAATCGATGAAGGTTTTACAAGCCTCGAAGAGATTGCATACGTTCCTCTCAACGAGATGCTGGAGATTGAAGCGTTTGATGAAGATACGGTGCGCGAATTACGAAATCGCGCGCGTGATGCGCTGATGACGATGGCTATCGAGAATGAAGAAAAAGTTGAAAACGCATCACCCGACCTAACGAGTCTGAATGGAATAGACGGGAATCTCCTTGCTACTCTTGCTAAACACCAGATATATACGCGTGAAGAGCTAGCTGAGTTAGCTGTCGATGAATTGGTCGAGATAACTGGCTTAAAAGAGGAGTCCGCGAAAGCGCTAATCATGAAAGCGCGTGAACACTGGTTCCAGTAACAAGCGAGAAGCAGCGCTATGATGGCATATTAAATTACTGCGGCCTAATAAGCCGCAGTAAGATACTACCAACTGCGAAGACCTTTGTCTTTGCCCTAAGAGGGATGAATGGCGAGCAATAACGTAGCTCAATTTGCCGCGGAACTAAAGATGCCTGCAAGCCTGCTGCTCGAACAGCTTCAAGCTGCGGGTATGCAGAAAGCGAGCGCCGACGACGTACTGTCCGAAGCAGACAAAGCCCGTTTGCTAGATCACTTGCGCAAGTCGCACGGCAGTGCTGATACTGATAAATGTAAAATTATGCTAACGCGCCGTCAGACGTCGGAAATTAAACAAGCTGACGCAACTGGCAAGGCTCGACTAATCCAGGTCCAAGTCCGAAAAAAGCGAGTTTTTGTCAAGCGCGATGAGCCGAATGCCGGAGCGCTAAATAGCGCAGATAAAAATCGTGCGAGTGCTGAACTCGAACAACGTGAGAAGCAAGCAAATCCTGCAGCCGAAGTATTAGTAGCTCGGCAAGAACTTAAATCGCGTGAGCAGAAAGAGCGTCTTGAGCGCGACGAAGCAGCTAAAGAATCTAGGCGTGCTGCTTTAGCTGTCCAGAAAATAGCTGAGCGGCAGCGAAATTACGATGCGCAATACCACCGGGCTAGTCAGTCCGCTGACAATACTGCGCATGCAAACAATGAGCAAAGTTCTGAAAAAAAGATAGCAGACGGCACCCGAGCTTCGGCTGAAAAGCCTCGCCTACAGCAGGAGATTATTCGTAAGCGGCGAGAAGCAGCAGAAGCTGAAGCACAAGCCATCCGAAAAATGATAGCAACACCACGCAAGGTAATGACTATCAAGCCTCCTGAGCCGCTAAAACCAGTCGAGCGCATTAAGACTCCTGAAGCAAAAAGCACGCTGCATAAGCCTGCTAAGCCATCGTCTGGCACAAAGAAACCGATATCAGTATCTACAGCTACTCCATCCGGCGAAAAGAAAAAAATTCCGAATAAAAGCAGCTGGCAAGAAGACGCCGCGAAGCGGCGCGGCATCAAGACACGAGGCGATTCAAGCGGTGGTGTTGATCGTGGCTGGCGAGGTAGTCCACGTGGTCGTAGCAAACATCAGGATGTACATACAAATTTTCAAGTTCCAACTGAACCAATCGTTCGAGAAGTACATGTGCCCGAGACGATCACTGTAGCTGATCTCGCACACAAGATAGCTGTTAAAGCCTCTGAAGTCATTAAAGTAATGATGAAGCTCGGTCAGATGGTGACAATTAATCAGGTTCTAGATCAAGAGACTGCAATGATAGTTGTCGAAGAGCTAGGCCATCATTCAATTGCCGCGAAGCTAGATGATCCAGAAGCACTGCTCATCAGAGGCGAAACGGTCGATGTTGAGATGCTTCCGCGTCCACCAGTTGTTACTGTAATGGGGCACGTCGACCATGGTAAAACGTCATTACTCGATTATATCCGTAATTCAAAAGTTGCTTCTAGCGAAATAGGCGGTATTACACAGCATATTGGCGCTTACCGTGTCGAGACATCACATGGCATGATCACGTTCCTTGATACACCAGGCCATGAGGCATTTACCGCCATGCGTGCAAGAGGTGCAAAATCAACCGATATCGTAATTTTAGTAGTCGCGGCAGATGATGGTGTAATGCCTCAGACGAGAGAAGCAATTTCGCATGCTAAGGCTGGCAGTGTGCCCATTATCGTAGCAATTAATAAAATTGATAAGCCTAGCGCAGATCCAGATCGAGTAAAACAAGAATTAATCTCAGAAGGTTTAGTGTCAGAAGAATATGGCGGTGATTCGCCGTTCCTCGAAATATCTGCTAAAACAGGGCAGGGTATTGATAATCTGCTTGAAAATGTGTTGCTTCAAGCTGAAATTCTCGAATTGAAAGCGCCTATTGAAGCGCCTGCTAAAGGCATTGTAATCGAAGCGAAGCTAGATAAAGGAAAAGGCCCAGTCACCACGATTCTAGTACAGTCAGGCACGCTATCACGTGGTGACGTTGTACTAGCGGGCTCTGCTTATGGTCGTGTGCGAGCAATAGCCGATGAGTTTGGTAAAGCAATAAAATTAGCTAAGCCATCGACCCCGATCGAGATTCAGGGACTATCAGAGGTACCTCGTGCGGGTGAACCAGTAATTGTTCTGCCGGATGAACGTAAGGCTCGTGAGATTGCTCTGTTCCGTCAAGGTAAGTTCCGCGATGTAAAGTTCGCAAAGCAGCAGGCTGAAAAACTTGAGAGTATGTTAGATCAGATAAATGCTAGCGAAGTACAAAACCTACCGCTGATCGTGAAGGCTGATGTCCGTGGCTCACAGGAAGCGTTAGTGAACGTACTACAAAAACTATCGACCGATGAAATACGTGTTCAAATTATACATAGCGCGGTAGGCGGCATTAATGAAACAGACGTGAATCTAGCAACCGCGTCTAAAGCTATCATAATTGGCTTTAATACACGCTCAGATATTCAAGCTCGAAAGCTAGCCGAAACCAATGGCGTTAATTTACGGCACTATAGCGTTATATATGACGCTATAAATGAAGTGAAAGCTGCGATGTCCGGCATGCTAGCACCAGAAAAATTCGAGACAGTTATTGGTATGGTTGAGGTACGGCAAGTTTTCAGGGTGCCAAAAGTCGGTGCAGTCGCGGGCTGTATGGTAATAGACGGGCTTATTAAGCGTATCGCATTAGTGCGGGTTTTACGCGCCGGTATAGTAATTTATACCGGTGAGCTTGATTCGCTTAAACGCTTCAAAGAAGACGTAAAAGAAGTAAAGCAAGGTTTTGAGTGCGGCTTATCACTGAAAAATTTTAACGATATCCAAGAAAACGATCGAGTTGAGGTATTTGAAGTTACTGAGCTGGCAAGATCTGTAATCTAATTATCTTCGATAGAGCGCATGCCGCTCAGCTCAGTCTTCTCAGTCTTTTTTTATAAACAGGTTGATTCATGCTAAATAAATCTAATAGCAGAAATCGAAACGTGCGGATCGCCGATCAGATTAGGCGTGATTTAGCAGAACTAATGACATCCGAAGTGAAGGATCCTAGAATTGGTCTAGTAACGATCCAAGCTGTTAAACTAACACCGGATTATGCACATGCAAAAATATTTTTTACGACTCTCACTGGAGACCCAAAACAAACAGAAGTAGCACTTAACCACGCAGCTGGGTACTTGCATAACTTATTATTTAAGCGTCTACATATCCATACTGTACCAAAGCTGCACTATATATTTGATAAGTCAATTGAGAGAGCCATAGAAATATCACGGTTAATCGAAGAGGCAAATAAAACGAGCGCTTATCAGAACTAATCCCGTGGGAAACAACCATACCAATATAGTATATAAACTTGATCCAACGTCGAACAGTTTAGTCTCTAGCCCTATCGATGGCGTATTGCTATTAGACAAGCCAATAGGACTTTCTAGCAATTACGCTTTAACATGTGCTAAGCGCCTGCTGAAGGTAAAAAAAGCTGGACACACTGGCACGCTAGATCCCCTTGCGTCCGGTCTATTGCCATTATGTTTCGGAGAGGCGACAAAGTTTTCGCAAAATCTTCTTCATGCAAATAAAACCTATGATGCGACACTAAAACTAGGCGTATCTACGACAACTGATGATGCAGAGGGTGAGGTATTAAAGACTCGGCCTGTTACATGTGATCGTATCGCAGTGCATTCAGCGCTTATGGCATTTCGTGGTCCAATTATGCAAGTGCCACCAATGTATTCAGCGCTTAAACGTAATGGAAAACCGCTTTATGTGTATGCTCGGGCAGGTCACACGCTCGAGCGTGAGGCCCGTTCAGTAACGATCTATGCATTAGAGTGCATCACTTGTGTTTTAGGGGCAGTAGCGTCCATAACAATCCGCATTACGTGTAGTAAGGGAACTTATATTCGCGCCCTTGCCAGGGATATTGGAGAAATTCTAGGTTGTGGAGCACATTTAGCAATGCTACGGCGCACTAGTGTTGGCGAATTATCTTTAACGGATGCAGTAACATTAAATAGGTTATCTAATCTAGATAGACAACAACGTTTATCATATCTTCAGCCGATCGATGCCTTATTATCAAAATTTGAGTTAATTAATCTAGATAATGAGATGGCCAAGCGCTTTATAAACGGGCAGAGATTACGCTTAGCTAATAAACCAAGTGTTAGCGAAAACGATAGGGTAAAGGTATATAACTCTGATAAGAATCGATTAATTGGAATTGGCCGATGGCAGTCTGGCGTTCTATTTCCAGAGCGCTTACTTTCTACCTTCCGCTATTATTAACACTGATTTTTATCATTCATGATCTAGTAGCATACTGCGGTTATTTAACTAAGACTATTTAATCCATGTAATATACATGAAAAGAAAGATTAAAATAATCTACAATCAGTTATATGCGCTAATGCAGCGGGTAAAATTCTGTCTAATGCTTATACTGTATACCACTACACGGTAGTGCTAATATTATTTATTATTTTAATAAATAATATATGTTGTTTTAATGTCGGTCTAATACATGACATATATGGCTATATATGCTCTATCTTCCACTTCAGCTTAATTTCTAAATTAGCGATCAGTGTAAGCACTATGCATATCTAGTGATTTCTGACTCTCCTAAAATTAGGATAGTAGTAAACCATAAAGGTACTGTGCAGCCTTAATATATTAACTAATGCGTATTTATTTAAGCTAAACTGGCTCGAAGTGCACGTCAATTCTAATATAGATATAGAGATATTATTCTAATGAATGGAATACCATAAACGAGACGTCAGTTCACTTATGTGAAGTATCTTACCGGAGGCTAAATATTAGCCTGTAGGCAGTATGTTATAAGTGTTTTAAGTAAGTACTTATATACTCTAGTCATGTTATACGTGTTTAAGTACGCTTCCGATATACTGCTCTAGATTAGAACACATCAAATAGTGGCTTAACTTATCTTATACGCGCACTAAATCAAATTAACTTTGATAGATTTCCTACAAATAGCACTAGGTCTTAAAACCCCTATGCATAAGAGTAGCTAGTAGCTGAACGTACGAGTTAATTTAGTTTAGCATTGACTAGCTATACTATACTCAGCATAACACCATGCATTAGTATTCAAGGCTATCAATAAGGTTATGTGAACATAATATTAATGCATTAATATTTCAGGGATACGGGATCCTAGTAAGAAACTTACTGTTTTAAATTTCAGCAGGGTACTGCCCGTCAAATATCTAAGGTTAAAGCGAAGATCCAACTTGAATCTAGTAGATAATAGCTTTTCTAGGGCCTCTAGCCTTAGCTAAAAATCTCAAAATCGAACTCGACGGCTTAAAAATTCCTATAAGAACCAATCGTTAATTTCATTGATATAGCCTATTCCAGCATTTTTATATGTTTTCTAATACTAGACTAGCATCTTATAAAAATAACCAAAGGTCCTAATACTGTCAGTAATTAGATGTAATATGACCTAACTCGCTAGTACCTACTCCCTTAACTTTACTAAAATAGATTACGCTCGATCCGCTATACGTTCTATTGAAACTTATTAAGATAAAGCGATGCCTCTTTTGAGTAACAATCGCTCCCCACCTAAGTAATAATCTAAGCAATACATTATTAGCATCTACCAAGATAATGTAGTTTCCTTATTTCTTAGTTTAAGGAGAAACATGAGTGCCGCTTGCGCATATCGCATGCTAAGGCGTGATAAAATAGATAGTATTAAGCTTAATGCTTTCACGTTTTCCTTTCACGCTTTTAGCGGATGCAGAGTAATCCCCTGGGCTATGTATAACCTGCTTTTAGCTGTTCGGCGTACTTTTTATAACGCACTGCGTTCAAAAATATCCCTATGACACGTCCGATCCGCAATATCGCTATCATTGCACACGTTGACCATGGTAAGACTACACTTGTAGACCAACTACTTCGGCAGTCCGGCGCATTCCGTGAAAACCAACAAGTTGCTGAGCGTGTAATGGACTCACATGACATTGAGAGAGAGCGTGGTATTACCATTCTCGCGAAGCACTGCGCCGTTGAATATAAGAATACACATATTAATATTGTTGATACGCCGGGGCATGCCGACTTTGGAGGCGAAGTCGAGCGGGTGCTATCAATGGTCGATTCGGTACTGCTTCTAGTTGATGCGGTCGAAGGGCCAATGCCGCAGACGCGCTTTGTCACGAAAAAGGCCTTAGCACTCGGGCTTCGGCCAATTGTAGTTGTTAATAAAATTGATCGTCCAGGAGCACGACCAGATTGGGTAGTGAATCAGACATTTGATTTATTTGATAAATTAGGTGCAAATGACGAGCAGCTCGATTTTCAGGTGGTTTATACATCAGCACTGAATGGTTATTCTAACTTAGATACTAGAGTTCACAATGGAGATATGCGTCCCTTATTTGAAGTTATACTTCAATATGTTCCAGTGCGCAAGACAGATCCCTGCTTGCCACTGCAGTTGCAGATTACATCACTAGACTATTCAAGCTATGTTGGGCGCATTGGGGTGGGCCGAATTACGCGTGGGCGCATTAATTCTGGCCAGATAGTCGTAATGCGTTTTGGCCCTCAGGGCGAGCCATTACACCGAAAGGTTAATCAGATTCGAGTCTTTAAAGGTTTGGAGCACGTGCGGGTTACTAGTGCTGAAGCTGGCGATATTGTATTAATTGACGGCATTAACGATATTGGTATCAGTGCAACTATTTGCTCATTAGATGCACCGGATGCATTGCCAATGATTAAGGTAGACGAGCCGACTTTAAAGATGAATTTCTGCGTGAATACCTCGCCGTTAGCAGGTAAAGAAGGCAAGTTTATCACAAGCCGTCAGCTCCGCGAGCGATTAAATCGGGAGCTAACTCTTAATGTTGCGTTAAGGGTTAGAGATACCGCTGATGAAACAGTATTTGAGGTATCCGGACGCGGCGAGCTGCATTTAACTATCTTAATTGAACATATGCGTCGCGAAGGTTATGAACTTGCAGTATCGCGTCCGGGTGTAGTGACTCAAGAGATAAATGGTATCAGGCATGAACCGTATGAGCTGCTAGCAGTGGATCTTGAGGAAGCGCATCAAGGTGCAGTGATGGAGGAAATTGGTCGCCGAAAGGGCGAGCTAATTGACATGACGCCTGATGAACGCGGTCGTACGCGATTAGAATATCGGATTCCAGCGCGTGGACTTATCGGATTTCAAGGTATATTTCTTACTCTGACGCACGGAACTGGCCTGATGAGCCATATCTTTGATGCGTATGAGCCGATGCGTGAGGGTATGATTGGTGAGCGGAGAAACGGGGTGCTAATTTCGCAGGATAATGGAGATGCTGTTGCGTATGCGCTGTGGAAATTGCAGGAGCGTGGACGCATGTTTGTCTCGCCAGGCGATGCGCTGTACGAGGGGATGATTATAGGTATTCATAGTCGCGAGAATGATCTAGTAGTCAATCCAATTCGTAGCAAGCAGCTAACTAATGTACGCGCGTCGGGAACCGACGAAGCGGTTCGTCTTATTCCGCCGATCCAGTTGACGCTCGAGTATGCAGTCGAATTTATTGATGATGACGAGCTAGTCGAGGTCACGCCAAAGTCGATCCGCTTACGAAAGCGATACCTAAAAGAGTACGAGCGCCGGCGTGCGAGTCGTTCAGTGGCAGTAGAGTAAATGTGTTGCAATAGCGCCATTGCTGGGCAGTAAAGCGCGGCGATACTAGTACTGTATTTCGAGTCTGGCCTACTGTGTATAGGCGTTAATGCGCTTTGCACAGGTAAATAGCTGCAATATGCTAAACGTGATAAGCTTCTTCTATGAGTTTTTGAGTCCTTCCAAGCCAACTTGATTCGCGCAATCCGCTACACGGTCAGGCCGTAGCGCGGAGGGTTTTATAACCCGCTATTTCTCGAAAAACTCGAAGAAAGGTGAGCTTCAAAATGAAGAGGCAATTCCAGCTAAACTCGTATTTGTTTGGCGGCAATGCTCCATACATAGAAGAGTTGTACGAAGCATATCTCGATAACCCGGCATCTATTCACGAGAATTGGCAAAACTACTTTGATGTATTGCGAAATATGCCATCTTCAGATGGCCAGAATTCAAATGATGTGGCACATGCACCAATCATTGAGTCTTTCGCCCGGCGAGCTAAAAAAAATGCATTTATTTTATGCAGCGATAATAACAACCTATCTACTGCACGACAGCAGGCCCACGTTCAATCACTAATCGACGCCTATCGTTTCCTCGGATCGCAATGGGCAAATATCGATCCCTTGGAACGACGAGAACGCCCGCATATTCCCGAACTCGAACCTGTATTTTACGGCTTTACCGAAGCTGATATGGACCAAATTTTCCATGCAGCGAACCTATATTTCGGCTTCGAGCAAGCATCGTTGCGTCATATCGTACAAGCGCTACGTGATACGTATTGCGGTACGATTAGCGTGGAGTTTATGTATATTAGCGACCCTGAGCAGAAACGATGGTGGAAGGAACGGTTAGAGTCTACGCATTCAACACCAAATTTCTCCGATGGCAAAAAAAAGCATATTCTGAAGCGCTTAACCGCAGCCGAAGGCCTAGAGCGCTACTTACATACTAAGTACGTTGGTCAGAAGCGTTTCTCGCTTGAAGGGGGGGAAAGCTTTATTGCGGCAATGGACGAGGTTGTACATCATACGGGCGGTCAAGGTGTACAAGAGATTGTGATCGGTATGGCTCACCGCGGTCGACTGAACGTGCTTGTTAACACGCTCGGCAAGACACCAACAGACCTATTCGCCGAATTTGAAGGTAAACACGTCGACGGTTTACCTGCTGGCGATGTAAAGTATCACAAGGGTTTTTCATCTGATGTTTCGACAGCCGGCGGTCTTGTGCACCTATCACTAGCGTTTAACCCCTCTCACCTAGAGATTGTTAATCCAGTAGTTGAAGGCTCAGTAAAGGCGCGTATGGACCGCCGTAATAATCTAAATGGTTCACAGGTCTTACCAGTTCAAGTTCATGGCGATGCAGCTTTTGCTGGCCAGGGTGTGGTAATGGAGACACTGAATCTGGCGCAAACACGCGGCTATGGTACTTGTGGCACGCTACATATCGTTATTAATAATCAGATTGGATTTACTACATCCGATCCGCGAGATACACGCTCGACATTGTATTGCACCGATGTTGTAAAAATGATTGAAGCGCCGGTACTGCATGTGAATAGCGATGATCCAGAGGCAGTTGTATTTGCCACACAACTTGCAATCGATTTCCGCATGAAGTTTCATAAAGATGTCGTGATTGATATTGTCTGTTTCCGTAAGCTTGGTCATAATGAGCAGGATACACCAGCAGTCACTCAGCCTCTGATGTATAAAAAAATTATGCAGCATCCCGGTGTGCGGTCGCTATATGCAGAAAAGCTGATAACGCGGGGTGTGATCGATGCCGATGAGGCTAATCGGTATATAGAGACATACCGACGGGCAATGGATGAAGGGCATCACACAATTGACCCAGTACTCTCAAACCACAAGAGTAAGTACTCGGTTAACTGGTTGCCGTTCCTAAATAGAAAGTGGACTGATGCGGCAGATACTACTGTATCGTTAGATGAGCTTAAGCGTCTAGCTGAAAGGATCGTGACAATCCCCGAGAACTTTAAGCTCCACCCGCTGGTAGAGCGGGTGATTAATGATCGTCGTAAGATGGGAGCCGGTAAGCAACTGCTAGACTGGGGTATGGGTGAACATCTCGCATTTGCATCGCTAGTCGCCTCTGGCTATGCAGTTCGATTAACTGGGCAAGACTCAGGCCGTGGCACATTTACACATCGCCACTCAGTACTGCACGATCAGAATCGTGAACGCTGGGACGGTGGCACATATATTCCACTGCAAAATGTTGCGGATGGACAAGCAAGCTTTACTGTTATTGATTCGGTACTGTCAGAGGAAGCGGTACTTGGCTTTGAGTATGGATATTCAACAGCTGAACCGAATACGCTAGTAATATGGGAAGCTCAATTTGGTGATTTTGCTAATGGCGCCCAAGTTGTTGTTGATCAATTTATCTCGTCTGGTGAAGTTAAGTGGGGTCGTGTATCAGGGCTGACCATGCTATTACCGCATGGCTACGAAGGACAGGGTCCAGAACACTCGTCAGCGCGCATTGAGCGGTATCTGCAATTGTGTGCGGAGCACAATATTCAGGTTGTGCAGCCGACGACGCCAGCACAAATGTTCCACTTACTGCGACGCCAGATGATCCGTCTGTTCCGAAAGCCGTTGCTTGTGTTGACACCGAAGTCATTATTACGTCACAAGGAAGCACTATCTCACTTATTCGAATTGGCAAAAGACAAGTTTTATCCGGTACTTGGCGAGATAGATTCATCGATTGACCCTCAAAAGGTTAAGCGCGTTCTTATTTGCTCAGGCCGCGTCTACTACGATCTTATTGCCTATCGCCGCGAGGAAAAGAGAGATGACGTAGCTATATTACGTATAGAGCAACTGTATCCATTCGCTTACAAACAGTTAGAAGATGAGCTAAAGAAGTACGATAACGCGACTGAGGTGGTCTGGGTACAGGATGAACCACAGAATCAAGGACCTTGGTTTTATATTAAGCATCGCCTCTCCGAAAGTATGCGAGACGGTATAAGGCTAGCGTACAGCGGTCGGCCAGAGGCCGCATCGCCAGCAGTCGGTTATTACGCGAAGCATTACGAGCAGCAAAAATCTTTAGTTAAAGGTGCGTTTGACCAACTTAAAAGCGCGACGCTTATAAAGTAACTATACAAAGATGCAGCGAAGAGAGAGTCGCCGAGTCTCGGCACCTGCTCGCCTTATACGTATTCAGGATAATAACAATGGCTATTATTGAGATTAAAGTTCCGAGGCTTTCGGAATCAGTATCTGAAGCTACGATGCTCGGCTGGAAGAAACAACCAGGAGAAGCAGTTGTACAAGATGAGATACTGATTGAAATTGAAACAGATAAAGTTGTGCTTGAAGTACCTGCTCCAGCCTCGGGCATACTTTCTCAAATAATCAAGCACGCTGGTGACACGGTTATCGCCGATGATGTAATTGCGCAGATTGATACAGAGCTTAAGGCTAATACTGCAGTAAGCCCTATAGCGACTAAAAATATCTCTGCAGAAGATAGCAAAGCAAAGTTTATAGGGCAAACTTTGCCCATCCATGCATCATCGTCACTTAGTAGTGTAGCCTCACCAGCTGCTTCGCAGCTGCTTAGGGAAAAAAACTTAAGAGCAGATCAGCTAACAGGAACTGGCCGGGGCGGGCGGGTGACTAAAGGCGATGTCCTGTCAACCAGTGAAATACCACTAGATGCTGCATTACCGCAAGTTGATGAATCGTACGCGAATTCTTGGATAACGGATCGTCCAGAACAGCGGGTGCCAATGTCACGGCTTCGTGTACGAATCGCTGAGCGCTTACTGGAGTCGCAACAGACTAATGCAATTCTGACTACATTCAATGAAGTCAATATGGCGCCGGTTATTAATCTGCGGAGTAGGTATCAGGATTGCTTTATAAAAGAACACGAAGTAAAACTGGGCTTTATGTCCTTTTTCGTGAAAGCAGTCGTGCATGCTCTACAGAAGTTCCCAATTCTGAACGCCTCAATCGATAAAAACAATATTGTTTACCATGGCTACTTTGACATTGGCGTCGCCGTCGGCTCGCCGCGCGGCTTAGTTGTACCTATCCTGAGAAACGTAGATCAGATGGGTTTTGCCGACATCGAGAAGAAGATTTCTGAGTTTAGTTCGAAAGCCCGAGACGGAAAATTATCAATCGAGGAAATAAGCGGTGGAACGTTCTCAATATCGAATGGCGGCATATTTGGCTCAATGCTATCGACACCGATTATAAACCCGCCGCAATCGGCAATCCTTGGTGTTCATGCGACAAAAGAGCGGCCGGTTGTTGAGAATGGCCAGATCGTGATTAGGCCAATTAACTATCTTGCATTGTCATATGATCACCGGCTCATCGATGGCCGAGAGGCAGTACTCTCGCTTATCGCTATAAAAGAAGTTCTGGAAAATCCAGAGCGATTACTACTTAACATTTAAGTAAAAATTTTATGGAAAAAGAATTTGATGTTATTGTGATTGGCGCGGGACCCGGTGGCTACGTTGCGGCAATCCGTGCTGCACAACTTGGTAAAAGCGTTGCTTGCATCGAGAAGTGGAAAAATCCAGCCGGTGAACTTAAGCTCGGTGGCACTTGTCTGAATGTAGGTTGTATACCCTCAAAGGCACTACTAGCCTCGTCCGAAGCGTTTGAGACTGCTTCGCGTCATCTTCGCGATCACGGAATTCTAGTATCAAATATAAAAATTAATATCGCACAAATGCATGCTCGCAAAGATACGATCGTTAATAAGATGACTAAAGGTATTGAGTTCTTATTCCGCAAGAATAAAATTACTTGGCTCAAAGGGCATGGAAGTTTTACGGGTAAGACGAATACGAGCTATCGGCTTAATATAGCCGGTGAAGACAGCTCGGAGTTCGTAAGCGCTCGTGATGTAATTATTGCAACCGGGTCGAAGGCGCGCCACTTACCATTTTTGAAAGTAGATAATCAGATTATTGTAGATAATGAAGGTGCATTGACATTTAACTCAGTGCCTAAAAAGCTTGCAGTAATTGGAGCGGGCGTTATTGGGCTAGAACTAGGTTCTCTATGGAGGCGTCTTGGTGCCGACGTTACGGTGCTCGAGGCTGCTCCATCCTTTCTTAGCACCGCTGATCAGCGAGTAGCCAAGGAAGCCTGGAAACAATTCGCGCAGCAGGGATTAAAAATACACTTAGGTGTACAGATCGACAAAGTGCAAGTAATTGATAATACGGTAACGATCTTATATTCATACAAAAATGTTCATGCTCAGAAGCTTGAAGCCGACCGATTAATTGTATCTATTGGTCGCGTCCCAAATACCGATAATCTTGGACTTGAAGCTATTGGGCTAGCGGTTAATAACCATGGATTTATAGACGTTGACCATTGTTGTCGTACTAAACTGCCTGGCATCTATGCAATTGGCGATATAGTACGTGGCCCAATGCTTGCTCACAAAGCTGAAGATGAAGGCGTACTAGTAGCTGAGATAATAGATGGACAAAAACCGCATATCGACTATAACTGTATTCCATGGGTTATCTATACAGAGCCTGAAATTGCGTGGGTCGGCAAGACCGAATCTCAATTAAAAGCAGAGGGCCGTCAAATCAAGAGTGGAGAGTTCCCATTCATGGCCAATGGCCGTGCATTAGCCATGAATCATAGTAATGGCTTCATAAAAATGATCGCCGACGTGAATACAGACGAACTTCTTGGTGTACATATTGTAGCCGCAAACGCGTCTGACCTGATCTCTGAAGCAGTTGTTGCAATGGAATTTAGAGCTTCGTCGGAAGACATCGCGCGAATTTGCCATCCGCATCCGTCGCTTTCCGAGGTAATGCGAGAAGCGGCGCTAGCCGTGGATGGGCGAGCATTAAACATGTAATAAAATGTCGCCTGCAAATATAGGCGTCAAAATAGAGCGAGCGATACCTGCCTATTTTCACTGATGAATATTACTGAATACTGTACAAAAGAACTAGCTGCACGAGGCTATAAAGCTGATATAGCTCAACAACAAGCAATCAGCCGGCTACAGCGTTGCTGTGATGCCTGGATGTTCTATACAGAACAGCGTTCCAATGTGCTTACAAAATGGATTATCCAACCAAATCTGCCTCCTCAAGGAATTTATATGTGGGGCGGCGTTGGACGTGGCAAAAGCTTTTTAATGGATGCTTTTTATACTGTCGTGCCGGTACAACGAAAAATACGGTTGCACTTCCATGAATTTATGCGAGAAGTACATCGTGAGCTCAAGAACCTAAAAGGTCGTGTCGATCCGATAGATGAACTTGCGAGATTAATTGCGAAGCGTTATCAATTTATTTTCTTTGATGAGTTCCATATCTCAGATATCGCCGATGCAATGATCTTATATATGTTGCTGTTAAGGCTATTCGATAGCGGTGTACAGTTCGTGATGACCTCTAATTATAAACCCAGTATGATATATCCGAATGGTTTACATCGAGATCGTGTATTACCTGCGATCGATTTAATTAACGAAAGGCTTGAGATATTAAGCGTAGATGCAGGCACTGACTACCGCCTCTGTACGACAGAACAGATGCGCGCGTATTATACCCCGTTAGGCATTCATGCCGATGGACTACTGAATTCTGCGTTTACCCAGTTGGCTATAGTACCAGATAATAACCCAGTAGTGTATGTTGAAAAACGGGCAATCAAGGCGCTCCGTCGAGCTAATGGTGTTGTTTGGTTTGATTTTTCGACGCTATGTGCTGGACAATATTCTCAAAATGACTACCTAGAATTAGCGACACGCTTTCATACAATTATTTTATCAGATGTTCCTCAAATGACAATATATATGGTGTCTGAGGCACGACGCTATATGTGGTTAATTGATGTACTATACGATCATAAGATCAAACTACTGATGTCTGCCGCTGTTCCTGCTAAACAGCTTTACATTGAAGGGCTGATGGCTAATGAATTCGAGCGGACCGTATCACGTATTATCGAGATGCAATCGCAAGAGTATCTTGAAGCACCACTACGCTTTGGAAAAAGATTGTTGACATAACAAAAATCCTAGGCTTTGTTAGCTTATATAGCGCACGCCTACCTAGTAGGCTTCATATAAATGCTAATCAGCATATCTATATACTAACTAGTAAGTTATATAGTATCTCCCGCTAGAAGCATCGCTTTTTATACAACCTATAAGAAACTATATAATATAGAATCGAGCTTCTAGCCGCTGGGCACAAATCGTGTTTCACGTTTTTGGTGTTTTCTGTTTCCTTTATTTATAATATATTCCATTCTTTTAACTGCTCGCTATAATCATTATCTATTTTTTAGCTTTCTTGCTTTATAGAAATATGTACGTAGAAGACTAGACTAGTTATTCTAGGCAAGATTCTTGATTATTTTTCTATCCTAAAACACATCATCATTCCACATTCTGTATGTATGTTTATTGCGATTGTAGTATAAAATTACAGGGGGGTTATAATAATATATTCCCTACTATTATTGTAGCTATGCCTTTTTAAATACAGATAAACCTGTTAACTGAACTCAGTTTCCAATATTCCTTATCTAGTTTAGATATTACCAGATAAGTATCTCGCTCAAGCACGGTAGACGAAACCCAAAGATCAGGCTAATACACAGTTTAAGTGTAGCAAGTCAATAATTTTAATTACAAAGAGTTATAGATTCTGCATCTAATCGATTATTCGAATTAATAGCTTCCACTGAAGTATAAAACTAGGTCTTAAGCTACCATAATTTTTATTATCTGTTCCTCTTAACTAGTATTAAGAGGCTGTAGTTTTATGTGCTTATAGCCCCCCCCGATTTACTACTTTAGTATTAGGAGTCTGTAGTCTATAATTAGTATAAATCCTACTTTATATTAACTAGATATAAGCTAGACATATATGTCTAGCTTATACAGTATTTTATAGATTATGTAATAATACTATCGCTAGTATAGGAAAGCTGGGAGAGTTATTTAATTAAAGATAAAATGCACTTTGCTATACGTATTAATTGCGCAAAACTCTAGAGGATATAGCCCAGAGTCGTCTATTTTGGGCTGGCATTCAGGAGAATATCTAAATCTCTCACTGGGTAGATAAAACTACTAGTTATTTGTACCATCTCATTTTTTATGTAATAGTTGACACAACAACGTTAGATTAAGACAATTATGGGCTGCGTTTCTTATGCAGCAAGCTGCCCAGGTGGCGAAATTGGTAGACGCACTAGTTTCAGGTACTAGTAGATAAATCTGTGGAGGTTCGAGTCCTCTCCTGGGCACCAACGCTTACGCTTCTGTATAACGATAAAGTAAAGCCAAGTAAGATCAGTACCCTTACTACAGGGGTATTTAGAAATCTCTAGTAGTAATTTATAGCTTATTTTAAGACACGCATACTATTCGCTTAGCCGGTATAGTAAAGATATCAACCCTAAATAAGCTACACTCGGTGTAGAAATCATTACTTAATAAGTGAGAGGGCATCACCCTGCTTTGTCCAGTATAGTACTGATACTTGATAACCCAATTCATATATTTTACATATTAACCCTTTATACCAAGGCTTTGAGTAAATACCCTTATCTAATTCCTAGTCGCAAAGAAATTTGTGGCGTTTTGTATAAAACACAAAAGCCACTCGATGGTAATGATATTGCGAAAATACTTTCGATTAAGCAACAAGAGCGCGAAGGGCTTTTTAAGCGCCTTAGCGCAATGGAGCACGATGGGCAGCTTAGAATTAATAAACTCGGTTATTACCAACTTACAGATCCATTAAACTTGGTATCTGGTCGAGTGCAAGGCCACCGAGAGGGCTATGGATTTCTAATTCGAGACGATGCTGGTAGTAACTTATTCCTCTCCCATATAGAAATGCAGAAGGTCATGCATAATGATCGGGTTCTTGCGCGTGTAATAAGTCATAATCGGCGAGGACGTCCAGAGGCGCACATTATCGAGGTCACTAAGCGGAGAGACATCAAAATTATCGGGCGGCTTCTGTGTGAAAATAGTATATGGATTGTTTCGCCAGAGGATAAGCGAATTAACCATAACATTCTCGTAACGCAAATAGATAAGATTAAACCCAAGTCTGGACAGGTCGTCTCAATTGAGTTAATAGATTTTCCAGGGCGTCATTCGCAGCCAATAGGTAAGATTAGAGAGGTAATAGGTGACATTAACGATCCTGGTATAGAAATTGAGATTGCCGTGCGTAAATATGGCGTACCGTATCAGTTTTCAGATGCTGCACTAGCCCAGGTAGCCAAGCTTCCTGATCAGATACCTGAATCTGATCTTCGCCATCGCATCGACTTGCGTGATATGCCGTTCGTAACGATTGACGGTGAAGATAGCCGAGACCTTGACGACGGAGTCTATTGCGAGCCGACTCGTATCGGCCGACAGAATGGATTTCGCTTATTAGTAGCCATTGCCGATGTATCTCACTACGTTACTGATGGGGATAGTCTTGATCATGAGGCATTTAAACGCGGTGCATCTGTATATTTCCCACGTCGTGTGATCCCGATGTTGCCCGAGAAGCTATCTAATGGCCTATGTTCGCTTAATCCAGGTGTAGATCGGAGTGCGCTTGTTTGCGATATAGTAATTAACTCACGTGGTCATATTGAGAAATACCAGTTTTATCCGGCAGTTATACATTCTGTAGCACGGCTTACATACACCAAAGTAGCGGCTATCTTGTCGAACCCAGAGGGGTATGAAGCAGCATCACAGTTAATATTGCTTCCGCATCTACAGCACTTGCATAGTGTATTCAAAATATTACTAGGGGCGCGAGAAAAACGAGGCGCGATTGAGTTCGCTACAAATGAGACTTATATTGTCTGTAATGCACAAGGTAAAATTGAACAGATCCTACGACGTTGGCGCAACGATGCACATAAACTAATTGAAGAATGTATGTTAGCTGCTAATGTGTGCGCAGCTGATTTCCTTAAGCGTAACAAGCATCCTGGGTTGTATAGAATCCACGCTAGCCCAATGAAAGAGAAGCTCGAGGAGCTTCGAATTTTTTTAAGCAGTCTAGGCCTAACGTTAGGCGGTTACGACAAACCGAATGCGAATAATTATTCGGTACTAATAAGGGAGATACGAAGTCGGTCTGACGCAGTAATACTACAGACAATGCTGCTGCGCTCAATGCAGCAAGCTGTTTATAGTCCTGATAATATCGGGCATTTTGGTCTTGCGTATGATGCATATGTCCACTTTACTAGTCCCATTCGACGTTATCCAGACTTACTTATACACCGCGCAATTTATGCGATTTTAGCTGGCAAAAAGTATCAGCCTTATGCGCTTACATTTTTTTGTAATGACGAGAAAGGAAAACACGCATACTCTAGCGATGCTAGCTGGCAGGCGCTTGGCCTACATTGCTCGGCTAATGAGCGACGTGCCGATGAGGCCTCGCGCGATGTTGAAGCGTGGCTAAAGTGTTGCTTTATGATGGATAAGCTTGGAGTAGAGTATAGTGGAGTCGTTAGCAGCGTGATGCCATTTGGTATTTTTGTACAGCTGGACTCGTTATTTATCGATGGATTAGTTCATATTACTGAACTAGGCTCTGATTATTTTCAGTATGACTCAATTAAGAATGAATTACGCGGCGAACGTAGCGGAATATGCTATAACCTATCTATGCGTGTTCAGGTTCAAATTAGTCGTGTCGATTTAGATTCAAGAAAGATCAACTTACGCCTAGTGCAAGAAGTATTGGCTAAGTCAGAGTTATCCAAGGGTTCCCGAAACAAATTAATTAACAATGTAAGCAAGCAAGAAACTATGCGCAAAGAAAAAAACAATGTTTATGCCGAGAATGCAGCTTAATAAGGCTTACCACGCAGGCAAGTTTGCACCGATAAAATCTCTACCTATTGTCTTTAGCACAAATAGATAAATACGAAGCAAAAAAACTATAGATTACTTGTGTTCTACTTTCTTAGAAGTTGTCTTTATGACACATTTTAAGGTTTTATATGGATTCCACGCAATTACTGCGCGGCTACGTTGCAGCCCTTTAAGCATAAAAGAAATTCTATATAACCCGACAAGGCGCGACCGCCGTATGCGGGACTTTCTACAAACAGTGCAATCATATAGCATTCGGTTAATTGACGTAAATGATGAGCGGCTATACAGCCTAGCCGGTACTAAAAAACATCAAGGTGTCGTTGCGCGCGCCACAGATTTTCTGCGTGTACAAAATCTAACTGATCTGCTAAACACGCTACTTAGACCTGCGCTACTACTAGTACTAGATAGGGTTACCGATCCAAATAACCTTGGAGCATGCCTACGTGTAGCTGATGCAGCTGGCGCACAAGCAGTCATAGCACCACGAGATCATTCGGCAAGCCTCAATTCAATTGCGGCAAAGGTCGCTAGTGGTGCAAGTGAGACTATGCCGTACATTACAGTTACTAATCTCGCTCGTTCACTACGTGAATTAAAGGATGCTGGCGTTTGGGTGATTGGTACTGCTGCTGATGCTCAGAACAGCTTATACGCTACGGAACTTAGTGGTTCGATTGCGCTAATTATGGGTTCAGAAGGAGAGGGTATGCGTAGGTTAACTCGTGAAACTTGCGATGACTTAATATATATTCCGATGATGGGCAGAGTAAGCAGCTTAAATGTATCAGTTGCTAGCGGTATTTGCCTATTTGAGGCAGTGAGGCAGAGAATAAACACTAAAAATTAGTGAGTTATATAACTCTGCCCTTAAAATAATTTAATATAAAATAAGTGCTATTTCTATGGTTTTAGAGCATTAAAAAGCAGTTAAATACACCTCTATTTTAGAGTAATAGAGTAAGCAATAGGCTCTAGCTTATTATCGGTATAATTCGTACTCTTCTTAGTAGAACTACTGACAATAGCAAGAGATACATTGCCCAATAAACTACCTTAAAAATAATCTATCCCGACTATTTTAATAGAATACTTTATGTTTACGAATGATCAAAATGCCAGTTTAATATTGTCGAGTTGACCGTGACTTAACAAACAAATATAAACGTGTTTTTTATTAAAAATAAAAATAGCTTCTTCCTGCGAGAAGGCTGTAAATTTTAAAAAATTAGAAAAATATTTAGTATATATAGGTAATAATTACATTAAGTTCTGTTCGCTTATTATATAATTAGTTAAAATTTGAATAAAATAAATTCTTTAATTCTCTTAAAATTAGAAAATTAAGTTTATATTAAAAATAATTACTTTAAACGGTGGTAAATAATAACATTATAAATGTAATATATATTAAATTAAAGATCTTATTTACTTTAAATAAGTTAGCTTAAACTAAGTAATATAAACAACTACCTAGTTTCACTATCTTGAACTTTCGTGCCGTATATTCTAGATGACTCAAGAAGAAATTAAGAAACTTGTTGGCCAAGTAGCGGCTGATTATGTGAATACACAAGTACCGGAAGGTGCAACAATCGGTGTTGGTACTGGATCAACTGTGAATTACTTTATCGATGCGCTTAGTAAAAAGCGGGACCGATATCGTGGAGCTATATCGAGCTCTATTGCAACGACATATCATTTAATATCACATAAGTTTCAAGTATTTGAATTAGGCAGTCTTGAGTCGTTACCCATTTATGTGGATGGTGCAGATGAAATTAATCCACATGGCGCAATGATCAAAGGCGGTGGTGGTGCATTAACACGAGAAAAAATTATTGCAGCGGAGGCTGATATATTTGTATGTATTGCAGATAAAAGTAAGCTCGTGCCAGTACTAGGTAAATTTCCATTACCAATTGAAGTAATCCCAATGGCACGTATAGCACTCGCACGGCGTATTACTAGATTAACTACTGGTATACCAATGCTACGTCTGATGCATAATGGCAAGCCATTTATTACTGACAATGGTAATGAGATTCTTGATATTTATAACCTAGTTATTGAAGATCCTATTATGCTAGAACGCAGTCTAAATCAATGGCCTGGAGTTGTAACTATTGGCCTATTTTCTATGCTTAGTGCTAACTTATGCCTGCTTGGCACTAAATATGGTGTGCAGCGCATTGATTATGAGAAGAACCATTTATCTCTCCTTTAACTAACTTTCTTCAGCGTTTTCTTTATTAATTTACTTAGTTCCAGTTATTAATTAGACGTTTAGCATAGTAATACTTGCTGTAGCTAGCATACTGCTATTTTAGTGCGTTATAAATTTTATTTATATGCCTGATTTTTATCTTAATATTATAATCTAGTCCACATTATTTATTTGAACTATACTCGCTTTATACATATAACATATTTAGAGTAATAGTAAGTACTCTATACTAGAGGTATTTACCTTGTATGTCTTAACTTTAATTTTTCAAAAAGTCTAGGTGAATAATATTTATTTATTTTCCGCCCAATTGCTCGGGGGCGAAGACATTATGTTAGAGCGCTACCGTGGTAAGGTTCTATTAATTGTTAATACTGCTAGTGCATGTCATTTTGCATCCCAGTACAAGGAGTTACAAATTTTGTACAAACAATATGCGGCATGCGGCCTAGAGATCTTGGACTTTCCATGTAACCAGTTTGGCAAACAAGAGCTGCGTACTGCGACTCAGATTGAGAAATGCTGCTATACAAATAGTAAAGTAAAATTTCCCGTGTTTAACAAGATCAATGTAAACGGTATTTATGCGCACCCGCTATACTACTATCTAACAAGAAAGGTACCTGGTATTCTTGGTATTAAAGCAATTAAGTGGAATTTCACTAAGTTTTTAATTACCCGTGAAGGCCAGCCGGTTAAACGCTATGCGCCTATTACTAGGCCTAGCTTAATTGCGCCAGACATTGAGAAGTTTCTCTAAGGTAGAGAGATAACTAACATCTTGTATATTTTTAATATGCCATACAATTCCCTCGGAAATAAGCAAGTACTTAAAATTTAAGACTTTAGTTATTAACTAGTAGTTAATAAAAATGTAAATTTATTTTTTAATAAAATTTATAGAGTAGCTGAATATCTAGTCTATTATTAAAAAAATATTATTTAGATACCGATATTTCTATATAGCGTATAATAATCTTATTTTTAATTAAGAGATCAAGCATTTGATAGTAGTAGTACTTATATGATATAAAAGTTTCTTACTTTACCGTATTATTTATTTAGACTCAGTAAGTATTTAAAATACCTTATACTTGCTTTTGCCTTTTATCACAGTAAATTTGTTTTTACTTTCGTATTATTGTTCTTATAATATACAAAAATTTTTTGACTCTAGCACAATAGGAAATTAATTAAATTATTTTTTCTGTTAGATTAAATATCTTAGAACTAATAGCTACTTGTATAGCCGTCATTAATAGAAAGGTTTTAGGATTAGTTTTAAGCTAAAACACTATTTTTGTAATTATTAATAATATAATTTCTATTATATAATAGGTGGTTAATATAAATATTAATAATAGTATATATATTGTTTACATAAAAACTTTTTAGTGTGACAATCTAGCTATAATCAAACGCTTTGATATATTATTCCGTTTTTTAGGGGGGGTGCTAGAGTTCGTAGTATGATTAGAAAGAAACTACAAAAATTTCTTGCCGGGTAAATTCTATACTAGAGCGTATATACTTAATTTTTTTAGTATCGGGCATAACGCTCACAATCTTTAATCTATAGCACACCTATTATAGAATAGGTGAGAACAGCCGTGCAACATGCATTGCCATACGTCTCCATGCTGGAGTTTGTTCGTACTCATTAGCCCGAACCGGATCGGATAATGCGAAATCAGCTTCGAGCATAGAAGAAACTTCCGCAGCAAATATTGAATCAACAATCAATAACATAATCTCAAAGTTTAGTCGAAATGATCGATTATCAAGGTTAGCACTGCCGATTGCGGCGGCGACAGAATCGATGAGAATAACCTTTTGATGCAGGAAGCCTGGCCGATAGCAGAAGATTTGGATGCCAGCATGTACCATATCATATGCATATAATCTGGAAGCCTCAAAAACTACAATATGATCTCGACGCGCTGGAATAAGCACGCGCACGTCAACGCCGCGCATTACAGCTAGTCTAAGAGCAGCGAATACGGCCTCATCGGGTATTAAGTAAGGGCTAGTAATCCAAATCCGCTCGCGTGCCGCATGAATAGATTCGACAAAGAATAGCAGGCATGTTTCTTGTCGGTCAGCTGGACCGCTAGCGATAACTTGGCAATGCATATTGCCATCGCACGGGCGAATAGATGACGTAGTATCAGGCAGCCGTTGAGTAGCCCAAAACCAATCCTCAACAAATACAAATTCGATTTGCTTTACAACGGGCCCACGAACTTCAATATGCGTATCACGCCATGGCGATAATGATGGTTTGCCACCCAAGTATTCGATACCAATATTATGTCCTCCAATAAATGCATATTCACCATCGACGATGACAATTTTTCGGTGATTACGAAAATTAAGTTGGAAACGGTTAACAAAACATCGATTAGTAGTGAAGGCATGTACCTCTACGCTCCCGGCACGTAAAGCACTTAGGTAAGCTACCGGTAAGTCTATACTGCCAATGCTATCATATAGCAAGTGTACCCGAACCCCTTGTGCCGCTTTAGCCAGCAGTACATCACGCAGCATGTCGCCGACTATATCAGCACGAATAATAAAAGATTGGACAAGTACGTAATAACGTGCCGCATTGATTGTATCGAAAATTGCCGAAAATGTTGCTTCGCCGTTAATAAGAGTTCGTACGTGGTTACCGGTCGAAAATGACATACGTGTCAGTGAAGACAGTGCAGTGATAGTTTGTATGCCAAGCTGGTGAACTGGAGCGTTGTTTAGTACGTCAGTTTGCGTACTAATATTGCCGACTAGATCTAAACGTAGTTCTCGGATCGCCTCATACTCAAGGCGTCGTGCGTCGATATAACCTTTAAAACGACTACGCCCAAGGAAGAGATACGGAACTAGTGTTAGGTATGGTACTCCGATCAGGGAAACAACCCACGCGATTGCACCCTGAGACGTACGCGTGTGGAGGATTGCATGGCAAGCGGCAATAATGCCGAGTACATGCGCACAAACTACTAATGTACCGCAGTGGAGCCAATCTAGTTGCATGCTAGAAAAAGAGAGCTAATAACAGCTCGCATCGTGCGCCATATGGTTTTACCTTACCCGTCATGACACTTTTAGCAGTATTAATTGCAACGTGTACAGCAATCCGCTGCATATATTGGAACGCATAGTGCTTCACTGGATTATTAGTATAGCAGTGATGTATCACAATAATGACGTTGCTTATTATATTTAGTGTTTTTTACACGGCAGATCTGCTGCATGCAGTAATAAGACACTATTGTTTCCGGCATTGGTTGGAAGCCACGTCATCGGTAAGCCATTGAATACAGCTTGTAAATGATGCTGCTCGTTTCCGATTTCAATGATTAGAATGCCGCTGTTAGTTAGCCAGTTGTGCGCTTCGCTGACGATCCGGCGAATGATGTTCATACCATCGCCGCCACCAGCAAGTGCAATCCGTGGTTCGTGGCAGTACTCGACGGGCAAGAGCTTCATTGATTCGTCGTTAACATATGGTGGATTAGTAATAATCAAATCATACTGGCGCTGGGGTAGTGGTTCAAACAAGTCACCCTCGAAAAGCATCACTCTCTTATTCAAGTTGTAGTCATCAATATTTTTTTGTGCTACCTGCAGCGCCTGCGCTGACAAGTCAACCGCATCGATCTCAGCGTAGGGGAATGCGTGGGCTGACATAATCGCAAGGCAACCAGACCCAGTGCATAACTCGAGCACTGCACTTAGTTTATCTGGCATGTCGATCGATGGAAATAATCGCTTGATCAGTAATTCACTAATTAGTGAGCGTGGAATAATAACTCGCTCATCAACATAAAAGTGATAGCCGTGTAACCAAGCCTCGTGTGTTAGATAAGCTGCTGGCAACCGATGCGTGACGCGACGCTCGATAATATCAAATACCGCTCTAATTTCGTCCTGTAGTAGATGAGCCTCAAGGAATGGATCTAGTGTATCTAATGGCAAGTGAAGAGTATGAAGCACTAGGTATGCGGCTTCATCATAAGCATCTACGTTACCTTGTCCAAATACTAGCTGGGCCTGATTAAAGCGAGTGACCGCATAACGAAACAAGTCTCGGACAGTAGAAAAAGAATGGTTCATAGAAATAACGATGGGCTTTAACTGGTAGTGATTAGACCCATATAGGATTACTGTAAAGGCTAATATCAAAATTTACCAGTAGGCTATAATGTAACCTATCATATATTACGCAATCAGGCGCTCTAGCACCCCTCGATATACGTTTTTTAGAGGCTCAAGATGAGATAATTCAATATATTCATCTACCTTATGGATTGAGGCATTACACGGTCCAAACTCAATAACTTGCCTGCAAATCCGAGTAATAAAGCGGCCATCAGAGGTGCCACCAGTCGTAGAAAGAGTAGGGCATATACCAGTTTCAGCTTCGATCGCCTGTTCGAGAGCACTAGATAGTTCACCACGTGGTGTCAGGAACGGCATGCCGCTTAAGTGCCAAGTTAACTCATACTCTAGTCCGTGCGTATCAAGAATCGCATGCGTTCGCGTCTTCAATTCGTCGGGTAACGTTGCCGTTGAAAAACGGAAGTTGAAGCCCACGTTTACACTTCCTGGAATCATATTAGTTACGCTAGTTCCAGCATGCAGTTTTGATACCTGCCATGTAGTTGGAGGAAAGTACTCATTTCCTTGATCCCAAGTTACGCGTACAAGGTCGGTGAGAGCCGGCGCAAGAAGATGTACTGGATTTTTAGCTAAGTGTGGGTATGCTACATGACCCTGTATACCACGCACAGTTAACACGCCAGACAGCGAACCACGTCGACCATTTTTTAGCGTGTCACCGAATCGCTCACCAGAAGTTGGCTCGCCGACCACGCAGTAGTCTAAGCGATCTCCTCGCGCTTCAAGCCACTCAACTATCTTGATGGTTCCATATCGTGCCGGCCCTTCTTCATCGCTAGTGATTAAAAATCCAATGGAGCCGGAATGCTCCGAATGAGCTGAGACAAATTCCTCGACCGCAACGATAAAAGCAGCTAGCGAGGACTTCATATCAGCTGCACCACGTCCGTACAAACGGCCATCACGCCGCATAGGAACAAATGGATTAGTGCTCCAGTGCTCCATAGGCCCTGCCGGCACTACATCAGTATGACCAGCAAAGGCTAGCAGCTTACCCGCCTGGCCGTGAGCGCCACGCTTAAGTGCCCAAAGGTTAGTAACACCGCTTTCGGCAAGAATTGTGCAGTTGAATCCGAGCGCTACTAGGCGCTCTATTATCAGTGTCTGGCAGCCTTTGTCCTCAGGTGTAACAGACGCACGGCTGATCAAAGATTCAGCCAGGGCTAGCGTACGGCTCATAGATGGGAAGATAGTTTAATACTTAATTCAGCAGAAAGGTGACTGCCTTGATGCCGCTATTAGCTGCAATAACGCACTACATGTCGTAATACTATTTAAAGGGGGTATTTGATAAAACCTCAATCAGATGGTTGCTTTTTTTCTACAATCGACCTTATTTTTACGAGGGAGCTTTCTCACAGCCATTTAGTCTCCCCGTAGAAGCTCGTTAATGCCAACCTTGGCTCGAGTTTTAGCATCGACTTGCTTAACGATTACAGCGCAGTATAAGCTGTATTCACCGTTAGGTGACGGCAGGTTGCCGGCTACCACAACCGATCCCGCTGGCACACGGCCATAAATAACTTCTCGAGTCTCACGATTATAAATTTTTGTGCTCTGACCTAAATAAACGCCCATGGAGATTACTGAGTTCTCCTCGACGATTACGCCCTCAACTATCTCGGAGCGCGCGCCAATAAAGCAGTTGTCTTCAATAATTACTGGATTGGCCTGTAGCGGCTCGAGTACGCCGCCAATACCCACTCCCCCAGACAAGTGAACATTTTTTCCGATCTGCGCGCATGAACCCACAGTAGCCCAGGTATCCACCATTGTACCTTCATCTACATATGCACCGATATTCGTATACGACGGCATTAAGACAACGTTCTTCCCGATATACGATCCCCGGCGTACGATTCCAGGCGGAACAACACGAAAGCCTCCATTAATGAAATCTTCCGGCGTGTAGTTCTCGAACTTAGATGGCACCTTGTCATAAAACTGCGAGTAGCCGCCAGCAGCCATGGGAATATTCTCTTCGATCCGGAACGATAGTAGTACTGCCTTTTTAAGCCATTGGTTAACAATCCACGTGCCTTTTCTTTTTTCTGCTATGCGCAGAATACCTCGATCTAGCTCGCTAATGACGTACGTAATAGCCTGACGGATATTAGTAGGGACAGACTTCGGAAATAACTGAGTGCGCTCTTCCCAGGCAGTATTGATAATTTCCTGCAATGCTTTCGACATAGATTAATAATTTCGAATGTAGTTAAGATTAATACAATGCTTATACATGCATTTTAAGTATTGCTTGGCACGTTATAAGCTCCGGCAAAATTCTACAATCCGGCGTGCACCTTCTATACATTCTAGTCTATTCAAAACTAGTGCAATTCTGATATAGTCGGACCCTGGGTTGGTGCCATGCGCAGTTCGAGCGAGATATGAGCCTGGTAGAACGGTGACATTATAGTCAGCGTATAAGCGCTGTGCGAATGTGCAGTCATCTAACCCAGTACATGAAACGCGCATCCATAGGTAAAAACCTGCATCGGGAATTGTAATATCCAATACTTTTTCTAGCATTGGAGTAATAATATTGAATTTTTCGGCGTACCACTGACGGTTATCGAATACGTGCTGCTCATCTTCCCACGCAGCAATGCTTGCGGCCTGGTAAACGGGGCTTAATGCCGAACCGTGATAAGTACGAAATAAAAGGAAGCTCTTTAAAAGAGATGCATCTCCGGCGACGAACCCGGATCGCATTCCAGGAACATTTGAGCGCTTAGATAAGCTTGAAAACATTATAATACGTTTAAAGCTACGGCCTAGTGTATTAGCGGCTTGTAGCCCACCAAGCGGTGGATTACATTCGTCGAAGTAGATTTCTGAATAGCATTCGTCTGAGGCAATTATGAAACCGAAACGATCGGATAACGCGAAGATATCCCGCCAATCTTCTAGGTCTAGAACGGCCCCGGTAGGATTACCCGGTGAACATACATATAGCAGCTGCGTACGTGCCCAGATATCGTCTGGCACTGTGCTATAATCGCATATATAATGGCGCGCCGGATCGCTATTTATGTAGTATGGTTGCGCGCCAGCAAGGAGTGCTGCACCCTCGTATATTTGATATCCTGGATTCGGGCATAAGACAACTGGCCGAAATCCTTCGGTACTTCTATAGCTTGAGTCGATAACCGTTTGTGCAAACGCAAATAGCGCTTCACGTGAGCCAGATACTGGCAATACATCAGTGGCCGGGTCTACTGATGGTAATTTATATCGTCGCCTCAGCCATGATGCAATCGCGTGCCGCAACGGCAATGTTCCAGAGGTCGATGGATATAGAGCTAATCCATCGAGAGCAGTGCGTACAGCCTCGCAAATCAGTTCTGGAGTAGGATGCTTTGGCTCGCCGATTCCGAAGTTAATTGGCGTGTATGCCATAGAAGGTGCCACACCGTTGAATAGCGTACGTAGCTTTTCAAAAGGATATGGTTGCAGAAGGTCGAGTCGCGTATTCACTGGTAGACCTTTTTAGCAACACCGAGCATAGACATCAGTCCGACATGTTTAGGGAAGACGGCATGCCACCACATTGATGCACACAGCGCCTAGGTTGAGCGAAGGATTATTGATGATGATTTTATCATACTCGCACTTACAATTCCATTATTAGTTAGTTCACTAGACCTGGTGGGTCTAGCATATTGAATAATATTGCTACAACAAAAGGAATATTTTAGAGCTTCCCTACTCTCGAAAAAAGTAGGGCGTAAACGAAATAATTTAAAACAAAGAGCCGAAAGAAATATAGCAGAGCAACGCCAATTAGTAGCGGCAGCGGTTAAGGAAAATTCAAAGGTAAGTAGGCTTCTAGCCGTAGTTAAGTCAACTAAACTTATACGCTATTAATCGTTTATGTCGAGAGCTGTAATGGCGCATTTAGAACTGCCCCTCAGAGAACGACTAGCAAGTCTCAGGTTTAAGGTTCCGTTGTGCGTGCAATAGTCGCTAATAAATAGCATCTGCACATAGATACAAAGTCTTGGCTTCCAGTGACAATTTTACTATAAACAATCGATTTTCATGTTGCTCATGATGTTTCCAAGAATTGCTTACCACCCCCCAGCTGCGCGCGCTGCCTGGCTGCGTAACAAGATTGCTAGTGCTAATCACGCATACTACGTTCTCGATCAACCTGAGATCCCCGATGCAGAATATGATAAGTTCTTTAAGGAACTCGAGAAAATTGAGGCAAATTATCCAGAGCTTATGACTCCAACTTCGCCCACACAACGTATCGGAGGAGCGGTTGCTGAAGGTTTTTCTCCAGTTATTCACGACGTGCCGATGCTATCACTGAATAATGGGTTTGAGGATGGTGATGTTACTGCGTTTGATAAGCGTGTTAGTGATGTATTAAGGCACAATGATATTGAATATGCGTGCGAGCTAAAGTTCGATGGTCTGGCAGTCTCCTTACGCTATGAGTATGGCCATTTTGTTAGAGCATCAACACGTGGTGATGGAATAACTGGAGAAGACGTAACGGCGAATGTAAGAACTATTAGGTCAGTACCACTGATACTTAGCGGCGACGCGGTCCCAAGGCTTATTGATATACGAGGCGAAGTGCTGATGTTCAAACTTGATTTTGAACAACTCAACAAACAGCAGCGCGAGGCGGGGCAGCGCGAATTCTCGAATCCACGAAATGCGGCTGCTGGTAGTCTTCGGCAGCTTGATTCTAGGATTAGTGCGAAGCGTCCGTTGTCATTTTTCGTATATGGTATCGGTATACTAGAGGGCTTTCCAATACCGGACACCCATTCAGCACTGCTTGACTGGTGCGCGAGCATGGGCTTACCAGTGAGCCTAGATCGGGCAGTTGTTCGTGGCGCAGCAAGCCTACTTACATTCCTTCGAAGTATAAATGCGCGACGCTTGTCGTTGCCGTATGACATCGATGGTGTCGTCTATAAAGTCAACCGGCGTGATGAGCAAGAAAAACTTGGTTTCGTTTCCCGTGCGCCACGTTTTGCTTTGGCGCATAAGTTTCCAGCTCAGGAAGCTCTAACCCAGTTACTAGAGATCGAGGTGCAGGTGGGCCGTACCGGCGCTATCACGCCAGTTGCTCGGCTCAAGCCAGTTTTTGTAGGTGGTGTCACCATAACTAATGCGACCCTACACAATGCAGGAGAAGTACTGCGCAAGAATATCCTGATCGGGGATATTGTTATCGTTCGGCGCGCTGGAGACGTTATTCCAGAAGTAATAGGCGCTCTTAAGGAATACCGACCAGCTGATGCAAAACCTTTCACGATGCCAACCCACTGCCCAGTTTGCAGTTCTGCAATCGAACACCAACCGGATAAGGCGGTTGCGAGATGTATAGGCGGATTAATCTGCGATGCTCAGCGTAAGCGGGCGTTATGGCATTTCGCACAGCGACAAGCGCTTAATATCGATGGCATTGGTAAGAGAATTATTACTCAATTAGTTGAGCAGAATTTAATCCATACGCCCGCAGACCTGTTTAACTTAGCTTTTACTAGCCTAGTAAAATTAAGTCGTTTCGCGGATAAATCAGCGCAGAAGCTGATTGACTCTTTGGTGCGTGCGCGACAGACTACGTTATCACGGTTTATCTATGCGCTGGGTATCCGACATGTTGGAGAGGGGACCGCAAAAACACTGGCCCAGCATTTCGGCTCGCTCGATGCGTTAATGGGTGCTAGCGAGGAAATGCTGCTTGAGGTTAACGATGTTGGCCCAGTAGTCGCAAAGGCAATCCACTATTTCTTCTTGGAACCGCATAATCGGATGGTAATTGAGAAACTGCGATCGGCTGGTGTACGGTGGCCCGAAAAGCCGATAGCGCTCCACAAACCGGCTAGGTCTCTTACTGGTATAACAGTAGTACTAACTGGTACACTGCCAACCCTATCCCGTAAGATGGCTCAGGAAATGCTAGAAGCAGCCAGCATAAAAGTTGCAGCGTCGGTATCGAAGAAAACAAATTATGTAGTGGCTGGCGCTAAAGCCGGTAAAAAGCTCATGAGAGCCGAGAAGTTAGGTATTTCGATCGTGAACGAAGAAGGGATGCGTAGGCTTTTAGAAAGTTCGTAGACAATCACGGGATTAACAACTCTGTACTATCAGTTACAACTGAAGTGTATAAGGCACGCTGGCACTAACGCAGTTTATATTTTCTCTTAGAAGAGAGGTCGATAATTTCTCTTATAGTGCAATACTGCATTTTGTAATGTTCTAGTAAACGTCAGGTGCTACCCTGTGCTTGTTTGTGACCCTTCTTTCTCAAGCCCCAACTAAGCAATCTTATGATTTCAGTCTAATACATCTCTCGATATTAGCCTGTATATGTTTAGAAGGTTCATCGTTATAAGAAAAGATATGAATACTAGAATTCAGTACACACTGAAGCTTGTATATATCGCTTGTTTAAAAAATAATCTTTCCAGTCCCTGGTTAGTGATTTTTCATATTTTTATTAAGTCTAGTTTGATAAACAGACCTCCGCGTAATGTTTATAATTTTTTATATAATGCATAATGTCAAATAGATGTCATCGCTACGCGGGAGTTGCTTAGCTTTAGTGAGCTAAGACTTAATCGGTTATGGTAATAATTGGCTTAGCTGGCGTGTTAGCCGAAACGGTAAGTACTTCGTAGCCAGTCTTCGTTACTAATACCGTATGTTCCCATTGCGCAGATAAACTATGATCTCGCGTTTTAATAGTCCATTGGTCTGGCATCGTTCTAATCTCGCAGGACCCCGCATTAATCATAGGCTCGATCGTAAATATCATACCCGGCTGCATTTGCATACCTGTACCAGAACGGCCGTAGTGCAGAATTTGCGGTTCCTCATGAAACATGTTGCCGATTCCATGGCCGCAATATTCGCGCACGATGCTGTAGCCATGTGCCTCGGCGTGACTCTGAATTGCGTACCCAATATCGCCAAGATGCGCGCCAGGCCGCACCTGCTCAATGCCCAGCCACATACATTCGTAAGTAATTTGTACAAGCCTCTTGCCTAAAATTGATCCTGAGTTAACAATAAACATTCGACTTGTATCGCCAAAGTAACCGTCTTTTATGACTGTAATATCGATGTTTAGCGTGTCGTTATTTTTCAATTTTTTATCGCCAGGGATGCCGTGGCAAATTACATCATTAACAGAGATGCAGGTTGATTTTGGATATGGTGGATAGCCAAACGGTTGGTAGTTAAGCGGCGCAGGAACTGTATTCTGCTCATTAATCATGTACTCATGACAGAGTGTATCTAACTCACCAGTAGTGATGCCGGGTTTAATAAAAGGCGTAATGTAATCAAGCACCTCGCTTGCAAGACGGCATACAATACGCATTTTTGAGATATCGTGTTCGTTCTTAATTATAACAGTCATAAGTATATGCTAGGAAAAAGCACGCAGTAATTCCGCATTATCGCATCTATACTGTTCGGAAATAAATGCTTCTATATGTAATAATTATGCCGTGATCTAAAAATAATTTCAGATGTTAAGCAATTCCGCGACGCAAATATCATCCAATGAGATATCAAAGAGCAGTACAATAGATATATTAGATATAAGTAATAGTTTTTAGAAAAAATATTACTGCGGGTTACTAATTCCCCCATATTTTCTCATCTCCGTCCTCATATATACATAACCTCATAAGCTTTCTAGAAAATATTTATTTATATTTTAATCGCTGTCTTTAGTTTTGGTGATAGTGCATTTTTTATATATAGCGTAACTTAATAAGAGGTAAAAAGTTAATTTAGCAAGCTACTCGAATATATAATGTGAGCGTGATCTAGTACCTGGGATAATTATAATATTCGATCGCATACTATTTAGTAATAGTGCTATTGTAAATATACAACTAATACTCCCTGTTTTGAGAAAGAAAAGCAAGTGAGCTTTGTTAAAGGCGAACTAATTATGCTCATGACATGAAGGGACTAACGTCAGGATAATAAAATCTTAATAAATCTACATGCCCCCGACGTTCTGGAGTTAGTGAAGCAGATTGCCACACTCACTCTTAATATTCTAATAACCTCTTTCAAAAATGGGTATTATTTGCATAATTTTTAGAGGCTTCGGGCTGAATGCTCTATAAAAATTTTAAATAAACAATAATCTGTATCTAAAATGATTGGATATAGTTGAGAGTAAAAAACTTGTATTAACTAATATTATATAGTTTCCTATATATTTGCCAACTAAGCGCGTTTAATATGATAAAAATATTAAGTTCTCTAGGGTTACCTGTCTGCATGAGATGCGGTTGAATAAGCGGATTTGCTTAAAGATAGCTTGTTTATATATCAGATACGGCATGAAGTAACTGCAATATGCATACATATTGCAGTTACTTCACTATAAATAGATCCTCATTCTAATAATGATATAAAGTACGTCCTGCTAGGATAGAACTTTTAACCATTCCGGTTGTTTATTTGTGCTTAGCCCTCTTCTCAAGAAATTGGTAATAAGATAAAAGCTACTTCCCCATTTATTCGTCTATATTCTAATAGAAGAGAAAAAATATGAGTGATAGATATCTATTCTGCTATTTAAAATTTATTGCTAAATTAAATAAAATATATTACAAGCGCTACTTCCCTTAGATATAGGCAGTAGCACAGTTAATCACAGCGCTAAAAATAGAAAATCTATTGATTTAACTTTTTTATTTAGTAAAAATTAAAAATTAAGTGTTATTTGTTAAGTAATAATACTTGCGCTGTATTACTAAAATAGATACATAGTATCAGCAGGCGGAGCTGGCTGCTCAAACTCTAAATATACTAAATTATTATTCTTGTGAAACACCAATAGACTTGACTTAAAGCTTTAACACGTGTTAAAATCTCTGGAAATCGTTTTTAGTTGTACTAATTACAAACCGGAAAATATAAGGGTGTTTACGCAATACAAGCGTAGATGCGGAAACCGGTTTAAGACTTAACCCTTTCGGAGAATTTTATGGCAATAAAAATGTCTCAAATGTTAGAAGCGGGTGTTCACTTTGGTCACCAGACCCGTTTTTGGCATCCAAAGATGGCGCCATTCATTTTCGGTCATCGCAATAAAATTCATATTATTAATCTTGAAAAAACGTTGGTCATGTACAACGATGCGCTAAGGTACGCGCGTCAAGTCGCGGCTAATCGGGGAACGATTTTATTTGTCTGCACGAAGCGTCAAGCTCGTGACACGATCGAAAAAGAGGCGACACGTGCTGGCATGCCATATGTGAACAACCGGTGGCTCGGTGGAATGTTGACAAACTTTAAAACACTAAAAATATCAATTAAAAAGCTTAAAGATATGGAATCGGTGATTGAATCCGGTGAAATTGAAAAGATGAGTAAGAAGGAAGCGCTAATGTTTGAGCGCGAAATAGCAAAGTTGCAAAAATCAATTGACGGTGTTAAAGACATGGTAGGCATCCCAGATGCCATTTTTGTTGTTGATGTTGGTTATCATAAAATTGCTATTACAGAAGCCAAAAAGCTCGGTGTGCCAATTATTGCGGTTGTGGACACGAATCATGCGCCGGATAGCATCGATTATGTAATCCCAGGAAACGACGATTCAAGTAAAGCTGTTGCTTTATATGCGCAAGGTATTACTGATGCTATTCTCGAAGGTCGCTTAAACGCACTAAACGATGTTATGCAGGCAACCCGAAGCAGTGATGAATTCATCGAGCTTAACGAACAAGTATGATCCTGGGTAGGTAAAGAAGGCTAGTCAGGTAATGGGGCTTCATTAAGAGCCCCCTTTTTTTAGGGGCATGGTGCTTATACCCGGGTTTTTCGACAGCGCGAAACAGTACGGTGAAATAATATCTACATATTATATAAATAATTAGATAGTTGAATAGACTTATAAGGATAAACAATGGCGATAGTTACACCAACTATGGTTGCAAAACTTCGTGCAAAAACCGATGCGCCAATAATGGAATGCAAGAAGGCGTTGATTGAAGCTAATAGCGATATGACTCGCGCTGAGGAAGTTCTGCGCGTAAAACTTGGAAATAAGGCAAGTAGGACAGCAGAGCGTGTGACGGCGGAAGGTGTAATCGCATCATTTATCGGTGATAGCGGTGCCTTAGTTGAGTTGAACTGCGAAACAGATTTCGTTGCAAAGAACCAAGATTTCATCGCTTTTGCAAAAAAGGTTGCACAGCTAATTGCCACTCAGAATCCATCTAATATTTCCGAGCTGTCCTCGTTATCACTAAACGGTTCATCGGTAGATGAGTGTCGCACTGCGCTAGTTGGAAAAATTGGTGAAAACATAACGATTCGCCGATTTTCCTGCTTCAAGACTGTGTATAAACTTGCCTCATACTTACACGGAACGCGCATCGGTGTGCTAGTTGAATATGAGGGCACTAATGAGCAAGTTGGAAAGGATATTGCAATGCATATCGCAGCGATGCAGCCGGTATCTATCTCATCGGCCGATGTGCCAACTCAGTTAATTATGAAAGAACGTAGTATAGCTGAGCAGAAAGCTATTAAGTCTGGAAAACCGCCCCAGATTATTGAGAAAATAGTCGAGGGTAGCATTCAAAAATACTTGAAGGAGGTATCTCTGCTTAATCAAGGATTCGTTAAAAACGATAAGAAAACCATCGAACAAATTCTTAAGGAGATGAATACCATAGTATGGAGATTTTCATTGTTTGTAGTTGGAGAAGGCATTGAAAAGTGTCACAGTGACTTCGAGATTGAAGTGGCTACACAGATTGCTACAGCACAGCAAAATAAGCCATTATACTCAAGTAGTAGCACGTCTATGTAAACGTAGCGCTTTTTATATCGAAGCTTAATTGCTACTAATAATGCCCGCATCCTGGTTAAAAAATCTGTTGCTGTACTAGCATAGCGTCACTCCTAAGTGAGTGTTAAGTTCTGCGATGCTCGTGTTTGATCAGAACAAATTTTCCCCTATACAGCACCGAAATATTTTCGGTGCAAGCGAATACCTGCCATGTCAACTGTCTACAAACGCCTTCTGCTTAAACTCTCTGGCGAAGCCCTCATGGGCGATGATGCATTTGGCATTAAGCGTACGATAATCGAGAGAATCGTTGCGGATATTGTCAACGTTATTAGACTTGACTCTCAGCTTGCTCTCGTGATTGGCGGTGGTAATATCTTCCGTGGCGTAGCCGGAGGTTCGGCAGGTATGGATCGCGCAACGGCGGACTATATGGGGATGCTTGCAACAATGATGAATGCATTAGCGCTGCAGGATGCAATGCGCCATGCTGGAATTGAAGCGCGTGTTCAGTCTGCGTTGCGCATGGACCAAGTAGTCGAACCTTATATTCGGTGGCGTGCAATTCGTCAACTAGAAGCGGGGCGAGTCGTTATTTTTGCTGCTGGTACAGGTAATCCGTTTTTTACTACGGATACTGCTGCTGCGCTACGAGGTGCGGAGATCGACGCGGAAGTCATTCTTAAAGCCACTAAGGTCGATGGTGTCTATTCCGATGACCCACAAAAGAATCCGTTAGCTACTCGTTACACGACAATAAGCTTTGATGAGGCTATTAATCGTAATCTGCAGGTGATGGATGCAACCGCATTTGCATTATGCCGTGATCAGAATCTACCTATCCGGGTATTTTCGATTAATAAGCCCGGCGCCTTAAAGCGCATCGTGCAAGGTGATGACGAAGGAACACTAGTACACGTATAAGCTCCGTAGAGTGAAGGTGGCCTAGGGTGACTTATGCCTGCTTGATTTATTAGCATTAGGCTACATTTTTGGGGGTTTAAATGATTATTATAGACATCCAGAAAGACGCGGAGCAGAAAATGCGGCGCTCTTTAAAGGGATTTAAAAGCGATTATCTCGCGAAGATACGAACTGGTCGCGCTCATACAGGCCTACTTGATCATATCCAGGTTGATTACTATGGTTCGAATGTATCTATTTTGCAGGTCGCGAACCTAACACTCATCGATGCTAACACGATTAGTGTGCAGCCGTGGGATAAAAAAATGGTTGCAGTAGTTTCTAAGGCAATTCGTGAATCTAGTTTCGGTTTAGACCCAGCATCACAAGGAGACCTGATTCGCGTGCCAATGCCAGCCTTAACAGAAGAACGTCGACGAGAGTTAAGTAGGGCTGTGAAAGCAGAGGGCGAAAACGCAAAGGTAGTAGTACGTAATCTGCGACGAGACGCAAATGATCAGTTAAAAAAATTACTGAAAGATAAAGATATATCTGAAGATGATGAACGCCGGGCGCAAGACGAAGTTCAAAAGCTAACTGACAAGTTTGTCTCTGAGATCGAGAAGTTAGTTCAGATTAAAGAGTCAGAAATTATGACAGTGTAAAGCGCGTGGTACCTTAAGTGCTACTTGCCTGCTTTTTACCTGTTACTAGGCCGACACAGAACGACGATAAATGATACATACTAGTTCTACGATGTGCACGCCAACTGTTACAGAGGTTCCAAGGCATATTGCAATTATAATGGATGGCAATGGCCGATGGGCGGAAAGCAGACGCCTACCCCGTGTTTCAGGTCATGTTAAGGGACTCGAAACAGTGAAAATAATTACCAAGTCGTGTACGATGCGGAATATCAAATTTCTGACTTTGTTTGCATTTAGCCCTGAGAACTGGCGTCGCCCGATCGACGAAGTGTCATTCCTGATGCGTCTCTTTATTAGTGCGCTCGAGCGCGAAATTGCACATCTATATACTAATAACATCCGGCTACGAGTAGTTGGTGACTTATCAATGTTCGAGCCCAGAATTCAAGACCTTGTACAAAACGCAGAAGCTAAGACAGCAAGTAACACAGGTCTGATACTAACCATTGCGGCAAATTATGGCGGCCGCTGGGATATTCTCCAGGCCACACGCAAGATTGCGCAGCAATGCGTAGACGATAATTCTATTCAGAGTGTGAATGAATCGAATTTCTCTCAATACTTAGCCATGGCGTATGCGCCAGAGCCGGACTTGTTTATTCGTACAGGCGGCGAGCAGCGTGTTAGCAATTTTCTACTATGGCAGCTAGCTTACACTGAGTTTTACTTCACCGGCGTTTTCTGGCCAGAGTTTAATGATATGGAATTAGGTAAAGCGATCGCTTCATACTGCGGACGAGAGCGGCGTTTTGGGCGTACGGGAGAACAACTTACTAGAAAGTCTCAAAATATAGATGCGTTGCTATGCTAAAAATCCGAATGTTTACGGCGATTAGCCTGCTCGCTATTTTATTGCCGGCTACACTGTTTCTCCCGTTGAGTGGTTTCAGTGTACTAATCGCTTGTGTACTAGTATTTGCGGCCTGGGAATGGGGTAAACTATTACAGTTGTCCGGAGTTTGGCCATTTTATTATTCTATACTATCTGGTGTGATTTTAGTTTCCTATATGTTAGCTGGTGCACCGCTAGGTAATGCGCTGTTACGGGTGGCCGCCGCATTTTGGATTGTTATAGCGCCGTTCATACTATTACGAAAACCGATACTGGCTAGCGGCGTCTGGCGTATTTTTATGCTGGTGTCAGGCGTAGTACTGTTTATTGCTTGTTGGCATGCGCTGATAGCTGCACGTGTATGTGGCGTTATATTTGTACTATCTTTATTGTGTATTGTCTGTCTTGCTGATAGCGGCGCCTACTTTGTAGGTAAACTCTTTAGCCAGCATAAGCTAGCGCCAGCAATTAGTCCAAGTAAAACGTGGGAAGGCGCCGTTGGCGGATGGCTGTTAACTATCATGGGTGCGCTGCTTGCATTTTCTGCAAATCCAAGTCTATTAACTGTAACAGGCTTTCTAATTAAGCGTCTCGGAGCGCTGGGCGCAGTGCTAATACTCAGCCTACTAATCGTTTTTAGCATAGTTGGCGATTTGTTCGAGTCGCTGCTAAAGCGCCAGGCTGGCGTGAAAGATGCGAGTCAGTTATTGCCTGGTCATGGTGGTATGCTTGACCGGATTGATAGTCTTTTACCTGTTCTCCCATTAGCGATGCTGCTTTTGAGTTGAATTATTCATAATGCAACATTATGTAACTCTGCTTGGCTCAACAGGCTCAATCGGCGATAGCACGCTGAACGTGATCGCTCGATATCCGGATAGATTTTCAATACACGCGTTAACTGCACACCGGAACTGGGAAAAACTTGCTCAGCAATGTATGCAATTCACACCATACGTCGCCGTAGTTGATGACGCACAGACGGCAACACATCTGCAGGAACGCTTATATGCTGCGGGCTGCGTAACTCGCGTAGACTACGGCCGCGCTGCGATGGTCTCTGCTGCGGTGGATAATGCTTGTAATATAGTCGTAGCAGCTATTGTTGGTGCAGCGGGGCTAGAGCCAACGCTGGCGGCTGCGCATGCTGGAAAGCGGATTTTACTTGCGAATAAGGAAGCACTAGTAATGTCGGGCGCATTATTTATGGATGCGGTCCATGCAAGTGGTGCTTCGCTCTTGCCTATTGATAGCGAGCATAATGCAATTTTCCAATGCTTTCCTCGTGAACCTAATGTGCATGGCGAAGTGACAAGGATCCAGCTAACTGCGTCTGGTGGTCCATTTCGCCTGCGTGAGCCGATTACGTTAGTTAATGTAACGCCAGAAGAAGCATGCAAACATCCAAACTGGATTATGGGACGTAAGATCTCGGTTGATTCGGCTACAATGATGAACAAAGGCCTTGAGGTGATTGAGGCTAGTTGGCTATTTAATTTGCGGCCAGAGCAAATTCACATATTAATACATCCACAAAGCGTAATTCACTCCCTAGTGTCGTATGCGGATGGTTCAACACTTGCGCAGCTTGGTAATCCTGATATGCGCACGCCGATCGCTCATGCACTAGCGTTTCCAACTCGGATTGTATCGGGCGTCGAGCAGCTAGATCTAGCAAAGGTGGCGACTCTTACATTCGAGCCCCTCGACTACAAGCGTTTTCCATGTCTATCTCTCGCGTTACAGGCATTGCATGAGGGCGGTGCAGCAAGCACAGTATTAAACGCGGCGAATGAGGTTGCAGTTGAGGCATTTCTTGCACGACACATTGGATTTACTGCAATCGCAGCAGTAGTCAGTGACGTACTTGAACAAGTTCAGGCCAATGTTTCCACAACACTAGATGCGGTACTCGATATTGACGCGCAGGCTCGCCGTGCGGCTCAGGAGGCACTATCTCGATACTTATATAGCTAGGGTTTAACGAGTCAGCAAAAATGCTGAAGGTGTCTACTGCAGATCCGGTAAAACCGCATGGGTTTCATTAACAACAAAACATCATAAAGATGAGGCCATCAAATGAGATAATATGGTCCATGCTCCCTGCTTTACCGATTGATAATCGCCAACTATATGATCAAAATCTATAAACTAGGCCTTGTTTTTTTACATCCCTATAGATTTAGCTTGACTAGTTTTAATACGCGCGATCTATTACTACTTTCAGTATTATATACACTTAATTATCTGTTATGCTATTTATTTAGATAAAGCTATAACAAGCAAAACCATTTCGAAATGCTAGAAACTTATGCTAAAAATAGCAGATTTTATATGCATTGCTTTATGAGCTTTAGTTGCGTCGTTTAATTGCTTATCACATCAGATTTATTTCTAAGTGCGATGTTAAGTATCGCGCGCTAAGATCAATATGCCTCGCAATAAAAAAATATTAAGGAAAAAAGTTGTTCAAAAATTACCGCTTTATTCCTAAGATGGTCATTGCTGCAGTGTTATCACTATATTCGATCAATACGCATGCCATAGCACCGTTTGTTGTGAAGGATATTCGCCTTACAGGACTGCAGCAGATAGAGCCCAATACCGTGCTTGCTTACTTACCAATAAAGCAAGGTGATATGTTCGATGATGAAAAAGGATCGAAGGTCATTCATAAATTATATTCGACTGGTTTTTTCAGTGATGTTAAGGTACTAATGAAGCAAGATATCTTAATAGTCAACGTGCGGGAGCGACCAGTCATTAGCTCAATCGACTTTATCGGTGTCCATGAGTTTAATAAAGAAAACCTAACCGGGGTACTGCAATCGGTCGGCTTATCCAGCGGACGCCAATATGATAAGGCGCAACTTGAAAAAGCTACGCAGGAAGTGAAACGTCAATACCTAACACATGGGTATTACGCATCAGAGGTTAAAACAACGGCGAAGCTAATTAACATTGGCCTCAATCGCGTATCAATCTTATTCTCAATTGTAGAAGGGCCGAGCGCAAAGATTCAACAGATTAATTTCATTGGCAATAAAACATTCTCAACTAGAACATTGTACGACGAAATGAGGTCGTCCACACTCAACTGGTTCTCTTGGTATACAAAAAACGACTTATATTTAAAGGAAAAATTTATCGGTGATTTAGAGAATATTCGCTCATATTATCTAAACAGAGGTTATCTTGAATTTAATATTGACTCGACTCAGGTATCAATCTCGCCGAATAAAAAAGATATATATTTAACAGTAACGCTGTATGAAGGCCAGCCATACAAAATATCTTGCATTAACTTCGCTGGGAACTTCCTTAATAAGGAAGCCGAGCTCTCAAAGCTGATTCAGTTAAAGAGAGGGGACTACTGCTCTGAGGAAAAACTGAGGGCATCGATCACGGCGATTATCGAGAAGCTTGGTGAGTATGGCTATGCTTTCGCTAGTGTACACGCGCAGTCGGATATTGATCGGGAGCATGACACAGTGAAAGTAACTCTTCATGTTGATCCAAGTCATCGTGTCTACGTACGCCGGGTGAATATCATTGGGAATAGCAAAACACGCGATGAGGTAATCCGTCGAGAGATGCGACAGCTTGAAAGTTCGTGGTTTGATATCCGCAGGCTCATGCTATCAAAAGATAGGATCAACCGACTTGGCTATTTCACTGATGTGAATTTAACGACAATTCCAGTAGAGGGCACGAGAGATCAAGTTGATATTGACCTAAAAGTGATTGAGAAACCGACTGGCGCAATTTTACTCAGCGCAGGCCTATCATCTACAAATAAGATTATGTTATCAGGCGCCGTATCACAAGATAACTTCTGCGGCTCTGGCAAAAGCTTATCACTGAGCATTAACACTGCTTCTGCGTATCGCACGCTAGCTTTCACACAGATTGATCCAAGCATCACAATCGATGGAATCAAAAGAATTATCAATATTTACTATCGCACGTCTCAGCCAATATATTACCAGACTGATTCAAGCTTTAAGATCATTACTGCAGGGGGCGACCTCAAGTTCGGCATTCCATTTTCAGAATCTAGCACAATATATTTTGGTGCTGGCGTCGAGCAGAATCGTCTAGGCACTAAATACTCGCTTCCGCAAAGCTATATCGATTACATAAACAGATCTGGTAGAGTCTCAAACAGCGTCCCAATCACTGTGGGTTGGTCAAGTGATACCCGCGATAACATAATAGTACCAAGCTGTGGATATTATGCGCAGGCTAACATAGAATGTGGTTCGCCAATCGGTAAGTCACAGTACTACAAGGCCGATTTACAGATGCAATACTATTACTCATTCACCCGAGGTTTTGTATTGGGCCTAAACTTGCGGGGGGGCTATGGTAATGGACTTAGCGGAAAACCCTACCCAATCTTTAAAAACTATTTTGCTGGCGGTATTGGATCAGTGCGTGGTTATAAGCCAATTTCTCTAGGTCCTCGGGACAAGTTAACAAACGATCCTATTGGTGGATCTAAGATGATCGTAGGTAGTATCGAGTTAATGTTTCCCCTGCCTCAGACTGACTACGATCGCACATTACGCGTGTTCACTTTCCTTGACGGCGGAAATGTATGGGGTACAGGGGGTAATAGTCTCAGCAAGAATAGCTTACGCTACAGCTATGGCTTGGGCTTAGCATGGATCTCACCGATTGGACCGTTGAAACTGGGCCTAGGTTTTCCTCTTATCAAGCATAAGGGCGATCAATACCAGAGGTTCCAGTTCCAGATCGGTACTGCATTCTGATGAATGACTATCTATCAGTGCAAGAAGTAACTTTTCTAACCTTATACTTTTGTCACTATATCGCAATGAACTTACTCGTAATTAACAATGCTAGGCAGGGGGTATCTAGGCAACCCTTTATATTAGTCTACCTAGACTGCGTCTTTCACAAGTGAGCACTGATAAAGTTAGCGACTTTAATCTTAAAAACTTTTTACAAATTACGGCTTGTAACAGATGGAATGGAGTTTAGGGGATATTTAATCAGTTAGATAAAGTCTGCAAGGATCATGGTTTATATCCTTATTTGCATAGCAGTTTGTCTGCATAAAGCTAGGATACGATGATTTGGCAATACGGAGATTAGTCCGCTCAAGTCCTCCTATTAATATGTAGACTAAATACTACATTTATTTGATAAAGGCATAACGAAGTGACTGCAGCATCATCGTGCATATCTATAACATTAACTCAGATGACGAAGCTCTATGGTGGCATAGTAGTTGGTGATGCTAGTGCTATAGTTGTAGGCTGCGCACCGCTAGAGAGCGCAAAGTCCGGACAGATTACTTTTGTTACTCATTCAAAGTATTTGTCATATGTAGGCTTAACGCACGCAACTGCAGTATTAATCAGCCAATCAGATCTAGATAAGCTGCGGTTACAGTATAAGATCACTATCGATTCGCCTGATCGGGCTTTCATCGTGACACAAAACCCGTATGTTTATTTTGCACGCGTTGCGCAACAGTTTTCAGAGGCTGCCGCGCTACCATTACCAGTACGAGGTATTCATCCTAGCGCGGTAGTAGACCCTGCTGCAAAAATAGGATCCAACTCAATTATCGGCCCACACGTCACAATCGAAACAGGTGCAGTGGTAGGCGAGTCTGTGCGTATTGACGCTTATACTTTTATTGGTCACGATTCGGTAATTGGTAATAATTCGCATCTATATCCTAATGTGACCGTGTACCACGGCTGTCAACTCGGCGAGCGCGTAATTGTACATTCAGGCGTAGTGATCGGCGCTGATGGCTTCGGCTTTGCACCGAACTTCGTTAAAAAAGGCGATGAACAGACTGGAGAATGGGTAAAAATACCACAGGTCGGCATAGTAAGAATTAGCTCGGATGTAGAAATCGGAGCGAATACGACAATTGATCGTGGCACGATGACCGATACGGTTATAGAACAGGGGGTAAAAATAGACAACTTAGTACAAATTGGGCATAACTGCCAGATTGGAGCTTACACGGTAGTTGCCGGTTGTACGGGTATCGCTGGCAGTACTACGATTGGTCAACACTGTATGATTGGGGGCGCAGTTGGCATTGCTGACCACCTTACGCTCGCCGACCATATAATCGTGACTGCAAAATCCGGGGTGTCTAAATCTCTGATTAAGCCTGGTGTCTATACCAGTGCTTGGCCTGCTATTCTACACAGGGACTGGAATAAGAGTGTAGCGTTGCTGCGTAATATCAGTAAGCTATCTGCGCGGATTAAAAGAGTAGAGGCTGCGCTTGCAGCAGGCTATGCGTTGCTCGCTAACGCGAGTAAATAGTCATAACATTCATGCAATGCGCGACCTAGTCGTGCTTAGAACGCGATGAGCACTGAGATAATAAATCTAGACATCCACAAGATTCTCAGGATGCTACCGCATCGCTATCCGATTCTTCTTGTTGACCGTGTGCTAGAACTTGAACCGCATAAGCGTATTAAAGCATTAAAGAATGTAACTATTAATGAACCATATTTCACCGGTCATTTTCCAGCGCGGCCCGTCATGCCAGGAGTGCTTATCCTAGAGGCGCTTGCGCAGACCGCTGGTTTACTTACGTTTTCCGATGGACAGCACGATCTAGAAAAAACATTGTATTACTTTGTTGGCATTGATCATGCCCGGTTCAAACGCGTCGTTGAACCGGGCGATCAATTAATTCTACATATTTCATACGAGCGCTGCATGCGCGGTATCTGGAAATTTAAGGGGCGCGCAGAAGTGGATGGGATGGTAGCAGTCAAAGCTGACTTAATGTGTACGGTTCAGCAGATGCGTTTTGCCTTCTGAGTACAGGCGTTTTGTAGCGTAAATGAAGCAAGGGCGCGAGATATGACTCGTATTCATTCCGCTGCGATTATCGAAGCAGGCGCGAGTTTGGACGATACTGTTCAGATAGGTCCCTACTCGGTTATTGGAGCGCATGTGCGCATTGGTGCGTACACAACAGTCGGTTCTCACACAATTATAGAGGGGCATACCACGATCGGAGATAATAATCGTATCGGCCATTTTGCGGCGCTTGGCGGTCCCCCACAAGATATGAAATACGCCGGAGAATCAACGAGGCTTAAGATAGGAAACCGCAATACAATTCGTGAATTCACGACAATTAATACTGGTACTACGCAAGACAACGGCCTTACCTATATTGGGGACGATAATTGGATTATGGCATACGTACATATTGCGCACGATTGCCAGATTGGTAACCACATAGTCTTCTCGAGTAATTCACAGATTGCCGGGCATGTCAATGTTGGTGACTGGGCGATTCTTGGTGGGATGTCTGGAGTTCACCAGTTTGTACGAATCGGGGAACATGCATTTCTCGGTGGCGCATCAGCATTAGTCCAGGACTTGCCCCCATATATGGTTGCAGCAAGTGAAAAAGCACAGCCGCGCGGCGTTAATATTGAGGGGCTGCGCCGTCGCGGCTTTACCGCCGATGCGATCTCTGCGCTGCGGGCTGCGTACCGCACCCTCTATAAAAATAGCTTATCGCTAGACGAAGCGAAAGCACAGTTACATGAGCTGGCTAGGCGGGGTGGTGATGGTGAGGTGCCAGTAACGATATTATTACGTTTCATTGAAACTGCTACGCGTAGCATTATTCGATAATGCATCCATTATGATACATTCGATTCCACTGAAACTGGCAATGGTAGCAGGTGAAGCATCTGGCGATCTCTTAGCGGCATCATTGCTTACTGGGCTCGCTAGTCGTCTACCAATAGATACGGAATACTATGGTATTGGCGGCCCAAGAATGATCTCGCATAGATTTAACGCGCACTGGTCAATAGATAAGTTATCGGTGCGCGGGTATGTTGAGGCATTACGCCATATTGCAGAAATCCTGCATATCCGTAATAAGTTGAAGCGGCAGCTGTTAACTGAACCGCCAAGCGTATTTATCGGAGTTGATGCTCCAGATTTTAATCTTTCTCTTGAAAGAGAACTACGATACGCAGGAATTCCTACAATACACTATGTTTGTCCATCAATCTGGGCATGGCGAGGCAAGCGTATTAAAAAGATTGTTACGGCAGTAGATCACATGCTCTGTATATTTCCGTTTGAAACAGAAATTTTGAATAAGGCTGGAGTTGAGTCTACATATGTGGGACACCCGCTAGCTGATTTAATTCCAATGAAGCCAGACCGCCTAGACGCGCGCCGTAAGAGTGGCTTTCCAGAAGAAAAACCTCTTGTCGCAGTGCTACCGGGAAGCCGATATTCTGAGATCCAGTTAATTGGCCCAACGTTCTTTGCAACGATGGACCTAATGCATAAGCGTGAGCCGTCATTACACTTTGTTGTACCTGCGCCGAATGCGTTTATCCGTTCGATACTACAGCCGCTCGCAGACCGCTACTCGAACTTGCCTCTAACATTGACTGAAGGCAATGCGCAGTTAGTAATGACAGCAGCTGACGTAGTGCTAGTTAAGAGTGGCACTGTGACATTAGAAGCCGCCCTACTAAAAAAGCCGATGGTGATCTCTTACAAAGTTCCGTGGCTAACTAAAAAAGTAATGCTACGACAAAGCTATTTGCCTTACATCGGTTTACCGAATATTCTTGCTGGCCGGTTTGTTGTACCAGAGATTCTGCAGCATTTCGCCACTCCAGAGGCACTCGCTAATGCTACACTACTTCAACTAAATAATGAATCCAACCGACGTACGCTAGTTAATATGTTTACTGAGATACATGAACGATTACGCCGAAACGCAGCAGCACGTGCTTCGGAGGTAATCATTGACATTATTAACGCCAGAATATCAAAAAAGAGGATTCTATAATCGGTATAGTATCTACTATTATTCAGCGTAGACTTGACCCTGATAATTTAGCTAATTGAAGATTAATGGGTAGGGCGCGAACATTAGCTAGTTAATAAGTTAATGCGAGAGTTATATGGAAAATGCATATTTTAGAGTTAACTTATATTGAATATTTAGGGCTCTCTATACACCTGTAGTTAGTATATGCATCATTATCATCAGCATTTATTTATTCGCTAGTATTCCAGCAAAGCTTATCTTATTTAAACCTTTGATTTTTTTTAGATAATTTTCAGAAAATTTAACATGACATTATCGTATGATAACCTATACTTAGGCATATAGTATAAGAAGTACTAACTAAGCTTGTTTTAGCAAAGATGAGAATTCTTAAAATAACTTTATATTATATCTCGAAAATATCTTATATGATAATTTCTTAAACATAGCAGAAGTGCAATACTCATTGCAGCATCTATCTTTTATAAAAAGATGTAATAACCTTATCAAACTTTTTTATTGACATAACTAATACTAGTTAGTAACATGCAACCACCAGGAGAGGTGGATGAGTGGTTTAAGTCGCACGCCTGGAAAGCGTGTATAGGTTCATACCTATCAAGGGTTCGAATCCCTTCCTCTCCACCAAAAAACATATCTAATAAATTTTCTGATTAAATATTACTAGAGCTTTTTAGTAAGAATTAAAAATATAATATTTGCTGTTTTTGTGCAGATATTAATCTAGCACCCATATATTATAAACTTATGTTTTATATTGAGTGTAACTTATGAAAAGCACAATGCTTTTAGCAGCGTCATGCTTTTCAAATTAAAGTAGTTTATTTAGATTGAGATAAAAGTTAGAAGCTATTTTCCTGGCGTCTTTCGATAATATTAATTATATTCACTCTACTACCTTAACACTACATTATTCCCACTCAATTGTTGCTGGTGGCTTACCAGAAATATCATATACAACACGATTAATACCCTGTACTTCATTAATAATGCGGTTCGATGCGCACATAAGCAATTTATGGGGTAAATGTACCCAATGTGCGCTCATAAAATCAAGCGTCTGCACTGCCCGAAGTGCTATGACATAGTCATACGTTCGACGATCACCCATTACTCCTACGCTGCGTACTGGTATAAAAACAGCAAATGCTTGACTAGTCAACTCATACCAAGATTTTCCACTATCCAGATCAATCGTCGTACGTAACGTTTCGGTGAAGATTGCATCTGCTTTGCGTAATAGATCTATAAACTCGCGCTTGACTTCTCCAATAATCCGAACGCCTAGTCCCGGTCCGGGAAATGGGTGTCGATATACAATCGACGGCGGTAAATTAAGCCTAATGCCGAGCGCACGCACCTCATCTTTAAATAACTTACGTAGTGGTTCGAGTAGCTTTAGGTTTAGTGTATCTGGTAATCCACCGACGTTATGGTGGCTTTTAATTGTATGGGCGCCTTTATTATCTTTTCCAGCTGATTCAATCACATCTGGGTAGATTGTGCCTTGAGCGAACCATTGTGTATTCCTCAATTTGAGAGCCTCTCTTTGGAATACATTGATGAATTCCGAGCCAATAATCTTTCGCTTATGTTCCGGGTCAGTGATACCAGTTAGTTTGCGAATAAATAAATCACTAGCGTCGACGTGAATTACGTTTAGCCCGAGATGCTCACTGAATGTTTTTATAACTTGATCAGTCTCGTTAAGCCGTAGCAAACCATGATCTACGAATACGCAGGTTAATTGGTCGCCGATTGCACGGTGCAGCAGTACTGCCGCAACTGATGAATCAACGCCACCAGACAATCCAAGAATCACTTGCTCATTACCAACCTGGGCTCGGATCTGCTCTACTGCCTTGGCGATATAGTGTTGCCCCATTTCCCAATCCGGTTTTGCTCCGCATAACTCGAGCACGAACCGGTTGAGTATATCTCGCCCTTTAGTCGTATGCGTGACTTCCGGATGCCACTGCAACCCATAAAACTGGCGATCCTCATCGGCTATCGCTGCGATCAAGCATGACTCGCTTGATGCTATGAGCTTAAAGCCAGGTGGTATCACAACTACCTTATCACCATGGCTCATCCATACCTTCTGTATACTTCGACCTTGCGGCGTCCTAAAATCTTCTAGCCCCTCTAGTAGCTTCGTATGGTCGCACACATATGCCTCCGCATATCCAAACTCACGCACATGACAGCGTTCAACTTTGCCGCCAAGCTGCATAGCCATTGCCTGCATACCGTAACAAATGCCCAGTACTGGTACACCTAGATGGAAAACAGCTTGAGGCACAAGTGGCATATCTACGTTAGTAACTGAACTTGGCCCACCGGACAAGATCACGCCATTTGCTTTAAAGTCGCGCACAAATTTATCATCTACATCGTAAGGATAAACCTCGGCGTATACATGCGCTTCGCGCACACGGCGGGCAATTAATTGTGTACACTGAGAACCAAAGTCGAGAATCAGGATCTTGTCATGCATGGTAACAGGTAAATCTCAGTAGAATAAAGCCAGATTTTTAGTAATCTATATAGTAGATGTCACATAATGCTTGTTAGCATTACTAGAAGCCGGACACAATGGAGGTTTCAGACAGTGATGAGCGTGTAAACAGTAAAAAATTATATAAGTACATATAATAGCTATTCGAAATAAGACTTTTTATAAGTCACTGTTAATCAACATGATAGTTCGGTGCCTCCTTTGTAATTTGAACGTGATGTACGTGAGATTCTCGAACGCCAGCTGCCGTAATCTCTACGAACTCAGCTTTCTCATGTAACTCTTGAATAGTTCGACAACCACAATAGCCCATGCTTGCGCGTACCCCACCGATTAATTGGAATAGAATCGCACTCACACTGCCCTTGTATGCGACCCGGCCTTCAATCCCCTCTGGTACTAATTTATCAATATTAGTTAAATTGCTTTCCTGAAAGTAGCGGTCTGCAGCGCCATCTTTCATAGCACCAACTGACCCCATACCTCGATACAATTTGTATTGTCGTCCCTGGAACAGAAATACGTCACCGGGTGATTCTTCAGTACCAGCTAGCATACTGCCCATCATTACGGCGTCAGCACCCGCTGCTAATACCTTTGATACATCTCCGGAGTAACGTACGCCACCATCGGCAATCACAGGCACGCCACTGCCACGCAGTGCATCGGCGACGTTTGCGATTGCGGTAATCTGCGGCACGCCGACACCTGAAATAATCCGTGTTGTGCAGATTGAACCTGGACCAATGCCAACTTTTACAGCATCGGCACCGTGCTCGATCAAGGCTTTAGCTGCTGCGTCAGTTGCAATATTACCGCCGATTACATCGATATGAGGAAAATTCTTTTTAACCCATCGCACCTGCTCTAGGACGCCCTGGCTATGCCCATGAGCGGTGTCAACGACGATCACGTCTACACCTGCTGCCACCAGTGCTTCGACACGCTCCACATTTTTTAGACCAACACTAACAGCCGCGCCAACCCTCAATTTTCCCTGCTCATCCTTGCAGGCATCTGGGTGTTCTGTTGCTTTTGTGATGTCTTTGACTGTTATTAATCCGCGCAGCTCAAACGCCTTATTAACAACTAGGACACGCTCCAGGCGATGGCGGTGCATGAGCGCTTTAGCTTGCGCGAGCGCTGTTCCTTCTATTACGGTAACTAGCCTCTCACGCGGAGTCATGATTATCCGAACTGACTCATCTAGTCTCTCCTCAAATCGTAGATCACGGTTTGTCACAATCCCAATGAGTTTGGTGCCATCAACGACTGGAAAGCCAGAAATGCCGTGCTGCTGTGACAACGTAATTACGTTATGTACCTTCATATCGGGTGGTACAGTAATTGGATCACGTAATACGCCGGATTCAAAGCGCTTAACTTTTGCTACTTCACGCGCCTGATCGGCTGGCGTTAAATTCTTGTGAACAATTCCTATCCCCCCCTGCTGTGCCATAGCAATCGCTAGCCGCCCTTCTGATACTGTGTCCATTGCCGCCGAAATTAGAGGTATATTCAGCGAGATATTTCGAGTCAGGCTAGTTTTAAGGGTAGTGTCGCGTGGCAGTACACTCGAGTACGCCGGCACAAGGAGTACGTCATCGAATGTGAGTGCTTTTTGAATCAAACGCATGAAAAATCCTATAGATGCAAAAGCGGATTATACCGATAGTTTCCTGTATCCCCCCCGGAAAGCACGGCTAGTTACGAGAGATCAGCTATCATTTTTAAGCTAACTTTAACGCTGACATTATGCTAGCAATCAATCTTCCGATTCATCACCAGGCCAGAGTAGTGCGTGCCTGTAACTGGTTTATCTAGCTCTGCTTAATTCTGGTCGACGCCTAAAGGGCGTAGCAGTCTCGAGCATTATTAAAAATCATAGATAGTTGCGCGATCATAGCTAAGTATGGATTAATTATTATTAATAGCCTGGTATTGTATGTAATAAAAAATAGATGTTTTAAATTACTTTTTATTAGCGCATAGTATTTTTTAGTAGTTGTGCCTTTTCTCTGGCCCAGTCTCGTTTTTTTTCAGTTTCACGCTTATCATGAAGCTTCTTACCCCGAGCTAAACCAATCTCGCACTTCACTCGCGCATTTTTATAGTGGAAATTGAGTGGAACTAGCGTGTATCCTCGCTGCTCAACCTTGCCTATTAATTTACGAATTTCATTAGTCTTGAGGAGCAACTTTCGAGTCCGTGTAGGATCTGCATGTAAGTGAGTCGAAGTGGTATGTAACGGATTAATATGTGTGCCGATAAGAAATAATTCGCTATTTCGTATGACAACATAACCCCCTTTGAGGTGACCGCGACGCGCCCGTAATGCCTTAACTTCCCAACCCTCAAGCACAAGCCCCGCCTCATAGCGTTCTTCTATAAAATAATCGAAAAATGTTTTTTTGTTGTCGATAATGCTCATAAATAGGTTTAACTAATTTAGATGAAATTATAATTTCAGCAAAGCAACCTAGCACTGGACTTTGAGTTACGCTTATCATCTGCTTTTGCAGTGTATCAAAATGCTAATAGCGCACTAGCCTCCCCTTAATTCCTTGTTATGGCAGAAGTCCAAAAAACCGTTTGTATTCATTATTCACCCGAACTCATGTTTGAACTTGTCACTGATATTGACGACTATCCAAACTTTTTACCTTGGTGTAGCAGTGTTGAGATCAAAAAACAGGATGAGACAAGTGTGGAAGCGCGGATTAATATTCGTTTTAAGGGTATTCAGCAGAATTTCACTACATATAATAGGCAAAAACGTCCAGAACGGATCGATATAGAGTTTAAAGAGGGACCTTTTAAACGGTTTACTGGCTATTGGAATTTTATACAGCTAAAGGATAATGCATGTAAGGTTGAGTTTGCATTACGATATATGTTTTCCAATATTATTTTGGAGAAATTAATCGGACCGATATTTCATCATATCGCCAATACATTTGTCGAGTCGTTCGTTAGACGCGCAGAGGAAAGATATGGAAAGCGTTAATTTAGAATCGACCAGCTACAAAGCTGGGGCTATACTTAACATACAAGTTTGTTACGCACTTCCCAATGTCCAAACGCTTGTTTATCTACAACTGCCGGTCGGCACAGTGCTATACGATGCTATACTAGCTAGTAAGATATCTTCGATACACCCACAAATCCATTTAGCTCAGCAGCGTGTTGGTGTATTCGGACAAGCACGCTCACTATATTCGGTGCTCGAAAATGGTGACCGCGTTGAGATCTATCGGCCATTGATAGTCGATCCGAAACTTGCGCGCTCGCTAGTAGTGCAAAAACGGCGAACGAAGCGTGTGATATTTTACCGATCACTGTAGCCCCACATCCGAAACCAGTGTGTATGGTACATCTATAAGTAAATAGCGCGCCACTAATCTGGTTTTTGCCTACTTAATTGTATCGAACCTCAGTCCTACCCTCTTAGGGTAGCAGCCGTTTTTATAAGGCCCAGATTTAGAATAAGTTAAAATATGATGAACTAAAATCAAGTACTATGTCTTTATTTGCACTACTTCTTCTTAATAAGAACTACTGTTATATAGCTCAATATTATTTTTTGAGTGCTTTTATATGCATCAGAGCTGCTTTAAAAAAGAATCTACTATTATTAATAGTACGTAATTTATTACTTTGCTAAAACTTATCCCCAAAAAAACACTATTAATTTTTAATACCCAGATCTAATAAGTAGCCGCTTTATATAGTAGCGATATAAACTATTAACATTAGTATTAATTTTTATTTGGTATTAAAAGTTATTTCTATTTTTATATACGTATTTATTGTATATATACATATATAAATAGCTTAAGAAGCATCGAATTAGTTTTATATAGTGTACTTAAATAAAACTGGAATAAAGCGATATTTTAAATATCGCTTTATTCTTATCAGCTAGCTAGTTAAATGGTTAAAACAAAATTTTTGCTTTGCATATGTAATTTATGTTCTTTGTTCGAATATATTTAAACAAAGAACACATACTTATAGTGGCTTAATGTTTGCGGCTTGCAATCCTTTAGGGCCGCGCTTAACTTGATAGCTGACACGCTGGTTCTCAACTAGCGTCTTAAATCCTTCTTCGGTGATTTCGGAAAAATGTGCGAAGAGATCCTCACCACCTGAATCTGGTGTGATGAAACCAAAACCTTTGCTGTCGTTGAACCACTTAACTATACCAGTATCCATAAACAAATCCGTCAAAAAAATATTTTCCGCTTAGTGCGGTAGTAGAGAAGCAATCAAGAGGGAGAGGACAACAAGCGTACTGCGTGGGTCGCGGACAGATGATGAACAGCAATCAGGCATCTTGAAAACTCCATTTCCTTACTATAAGCGATATAGCGAATAAGGTCAAATGTTTTTGTTTATAATTTCGATTAACGTAAACTATTCTAGCAATAGAGACAAGCAGAATAACAAGGATGCTAGCTTTTCCTAAACAGCACTAGAAAAATACTAGCTAGTGCTAATCTGATATTTTTTAAGAAATAGTAAATCTAAATTTTTTAGCAATTATGTCAACATAATATTATTAATCAAATATAAACGCTAGCAAATAGTTTTTTAGTTATCCGTAAAATTATATATTTTAATAAAGACGCTTTAAAAAAGCATATAGCCTAATATATAGCTGTATCAGAATGTTTTCTGGTATGGCCAAGCGCGTTTATATTTTATGTTAATAACTCCCAAGACCTTAATAAGAGAGTACGTTTACTACCATAGTTTGACAGGATTAGTTAAAACTTTTTATTTATAAAGAAGATATAACGGCTTTCATGCATTTATTAGCACATCTAATAAATCAAGGGAAAGTTACGTTATTTTATAAAGACTTAATAATGTTTTATAAGCTAATATAAAAAAGCATCTAAATTTATATGTGGTGAAACGTTAGGTATTCATAATTCGATAATGATAAATTATCATACGCACACATTCTTAGATTACAACATTATTATTTATTAATAAACTAGGAGTTATTAAATTAGAATTGTTACTCTACTTGATAAAATAGCTTTTCGCTTTTAATCAAGTATCCCGCCACTACAAATGATCGCATAGCTAGTTAAGAACTATAAAAATATTTAAAATATAAAAAGTTATACTAGCTAAAATCTACTGCATGATGATATATAGCAATATAGAGCCCGTGGGATAGAACTATGTTGACAAACACCCTTAAATAATTTAAGGGTGTATTTATTTAAGATGGTTACATGCAGATAAAAAATTTTAACCTTAAACAGTTTTTTGATATACAAACGAATCGTACTGATTAAGTTTACACGTGTATAATTAATCTAGAGATAGCAAGCAATTTATCTCTATTTAGATAGCAGTATCGGTATTTATTATGTAAGATCTGCTACCATTAATCGTCTCTAATTATTATTTATACTAAATAGCATGTTTACTTAATGACTCACCTTTAGCTTTTAATCTATATGTCAATACAGATTTTGTATTTCTGTCCTCCTTAATAATTATCGTATTATATTTGTATTGCAAAATTCATTAATATTCGAAAAAGTCCCTGAATAAATCTATAACATAATTGTTTTTTATAATGAAGCCCGAACATGCTATGCCTCTTGGAGGAAGATCTTATTCACTGAGAAGCATAGCAAGAGTCTATATATATAATATCTAGAGCTACTATGTTGTCTATTGACCGTATTATTCGAGCTTGGCTTTTTGTTGGGTATTAGTACAGCTACATATCTAAAAATTCGGGAACCGCATGTAAGTGAAGTATTATTAGAAATTATTGCTGTGACTTAGCAACCCATTGAATAGGGGATGACTCCTGGCCTGTAGCACCTAACCTGTTAATCAGTTCACGGTCTATATTTGGAGCGGGATTAGATGCAGTCAACAATTTTTCACCGATGAACACCGAACCAGCGCCAGCGAATAGGCATAGTGCCTGAAGTTCATCACTCATATGCTCGCGCCCTGCTGAAAGCCGTATTACAGATATAGGCATTATAATTCGAGCCACTGATATCGTACGAACGAACTCCAATACATCTACATCGCGCTCATGTGCTAGACGCGCACCCTCGACCCGAATTAAGGAATTAACTGGTACAGATTCTGGGTGTTCTGGCAAATTAGCTAATGTTTGCAACATGCCGACCCGATCTTCTCGAGATTCCCCCATACCGACGATACCACCACAGCAAACTTTTAGGCCTGCATTACGCACGTGCTCAAGCGTATCAAGCCGCTCCTGTAAAGTCCGAGTTGTAGTTAAAGATGGATAGTACTCGGGGCTAGTATCTATATTATGATTGTAATAATCTAAGCCTGAATTAGCCAGGCGCTGTGCTTGTGTAGCGGTTAACATACCAAGTGTTACACAGGTCTCTAGACCAAGCGCTTTTACGCCTTCCACCATTGTGCAAACGCGATCTAGGTCGCGCTCTCGCGGACTGCGCCATGCAGCGCCCATGCAAAAGCGCTGTACGCCAGTAGCTTTTGCCTGGGCAGCAGCTTGTAGCACAGCATCAACGCTCATCAATGCACTTGCTTTAAGATCGGTCTCAGCATGGACTGATTGGCTGCAGTAGCCGCAGTCTTCTGGACATCCACCTGTCTTGATAGCTAATAATTGTGAAATTTGTAATCCACGACCGGCATGGTAGCGGCGCTGTATGCTATGTGCGCGATATAGCAGGTCATCAAATGGCAAATCGAACAGCAGAGCAATTTGCTCGCGAGTCCAGTCATGCCGGACCGGCGCTGTGTCGTCGCCAGACGGACTGGAGGAATAAGCCGACAATTCTATTGTCCCAATCGACATATTAGATACTCCTATTCGGATGTGAGGGGAGGCGTAAACGGTCTAACAGCTACGATAATGGACGGGCCCCGCTGGCTAACAGAGGCCGAGGTGGAATCGACTACATAGCTTATTTATAGCTAATTTATTGACTTCCAAAGTCAGACCTAAATATTTTTTTCATTATAACAGAAATATTATTCGCCTATCTACTCTTGAAAAGAGAGAATGCGCAGATAGCATACTTGCTTACCCAAGAATCTTGGGGGGCTTTATTCTTATAAGGCTGAGTAACAAGATATTTAAATTTATGCACAAAAAATTGCAGAATAAAATTCTGGTTTACATACATTTTACTATCCCAGTACTGGCCCATAATATGCCAGAACAAATCTATATAAGCTTTATATACAACTTAGGTATATTACTTAAATATTAATTTATCACATTAGACAAGCTCGCACTTAATGTCTAGCTAGCTATATATCAAAATCGCGAAAGCGAGCATCATATTTTATTGAAATACTAATTTATATAAGTTATCTAACTCGTTATAAAAAGAAATTACTAAAGACATAAAAAACCTAAATTGGAAAGCGCTGGTATAACGCACTTTAGGTGATTTAGTATGTTAGTTAAAAAGTAACCAGCGAAATAGTGGTATTTATATACGCATAAGCTAATAACTAGATAGTGCGCTCAGTAATCTTAAGATGCTGGCTAGCGGGGTATAAGCGTAGCGGTTATTATCACGATGATTTTCTATAACCACCGACCCCCGACTCTCTGCACCAGCACTCAGTTAGAGTAACCAGCAATGATGATCACTAGTAGCTATAGTTATTTACAGAAATGTTATTTAAAGAATTTAGCTGCGCACACTAATAAAAATTCTAGTAGGAAATATAGTATTGCATAATAAATATTATTCTCTTTAAATATTCATAATGACTAGTAATAAGTGTAATTCAGAATTACAGCATACATAGCATTTTTATATATGTCATTTACGATATTGTACGTGTATTAAGATAATAATTGCCTAGTTAGTACCTATATGTAGGCAAAAAGGTTGAGCCTTACGTTTAGAAAACTAAATTTTACTCTATGTCAATAAGTTATTCCTGCGATAAAAATATATTCGCCTGAGATATTTAGCTTAGAGTTTTTTCATATTTCAAATAATATATACCGCTAAGATTCAGGAATCTTGTTACAACTTCACATTATAGTGCTGACTATAAACACTATGATTAATAATCAAGCTAACAGGCGTGCTACACTATATTTTTAAAGATTTTTTAAAAATTAATCCATCTAATTTAGATAGACCTTCCAAGTCGGATTTATTGTCCTATTAGAGACAATATCAAAATATAACCACATTATAGATTAGCAGTTTTTTCTGTATTAGCTGAGTCTATTATTGCTGCATACAGCCTTAGTTCCTGATAAAACTTATTGCAACTATTTTTTTTAATTAGTTTATTGCTAGCTTATTTTTAAATAAGGTGCATATGCCTAACGGCATAGCTTTCTCGGCGGAATGTAAGAATTTTTTCTTGTTACTTTTGGCTAATCTAGTTTTTTAGACCTTTTGTAGGAGAGGAGGTAGCGGGCAATGAGTCTTATCAGACCAATAATAACGCCGGGTCTTGAGGCTGGGCACTCCTTATGACCTTTATACTCAAAATTCCGTTGCTTAACTTATTAGCTCCGCTAGTTAATAGATCGTATAACTAGACCCTGACAAACGATAGGATCCATCAGAAAATCGAGCTAACTTTTTATAAATAAAAAATATCCTTGATCTAACCCATCTGTATTTAAAATAAAATTTTAAACACTTGAGTTGCAAAACAACCTAAAAAAATTATCTGACGTCACTGATCCAAGTTGTGCAGCGTCTATATTACGCAATAACGCAATAAAATGTCCAATATGGCTAACGTATGCAGGTTCATTTAGCCTACCACGGTAAGGTTCGGGTGTAAGATAGGGTGAATCTGTTTCAATTAATAAGCGTTCTAGCGGTACTTTTCGAGCAACCTCCTGAATTTGTATAGCGTTTTTAAACGTTACAATACCTGATATTGAAATAAAAAAATTTTGCTCTAGCGCTATCTTTGCAACATCCCATGTTTCTGTAAAACAGTGAATCACGCCGCCGACTGTATCAGCGCCTTCTTCCCGCATAATTTGCAGCGTCTCTTGTGCTGCAGAGCGTGTGTGGATAATTAATGGCTTTCCGGAAGCAACTGCGGCCTGGATATGCGTGCGAAACCGCTTCCTCTGCCATGCTAGAGAGTCTAGCGTGCGTCCTTGAAGCGAGTGGTAATCTAGCCCGGTTTCGCCGATCGCAATAACCTTCGCGTCTTGTGCTAGAGAGACTAATTCAGCGACATCCGGGTCACGAGCAAGCTCGCGACCCGGATGTACGCCCACTGACGCGAAGATATGTGGATGCGCATGAGCAATTGCTAAAATAGATGGGAATGTCTCGAGATCAACGCTAGCGCATAACGCATGAGTCACCGCATTGGCACGCATCTGTTGAAGCACGCTTGGCAGGCGCTTGATCATGCAGTGAGAATTAATATGGCAATGTGAATCAATAAACAATAGATACCTCTCAGCAGCTGCGCACTTTTTATAAAATATTTGCTATAAATCACAGAAGCTATGTGACTAATTTCCCGTATACAGTAAAACGATAGAGTGCTGATGTCATAGTTTATTTCTAAAAATGCTTTTGTAATAAATATACAGCTCCTCAAAGACTAGGCGACTATTCAAAGAATGTTGCTCCACAGCTCGTTGTTGCGTAATCCTCTTAAGACACTGAGCAACCCGAAAAGGCTCGGAGTGTTTTGCGATGTGCTGAAGCGTGTTTAGATGCGCTGGGAAGTAGCGTGGCTTATCACTCATTTGCATGGCAAGCAAATCATAGACCCAGCGCTGTAACCAACCGAGAGCTAATGGCATAGGCGCCTTCTGCAAAGCTTCGCATAAGGCAAATGGCTCGCAGTTTGGGCCATATGCAAGTTGCTTGAGTATGCACTGCTTAAGCAATGCATACTCATCTCTGGCGACGGTTAGTGCAGCCAATGGCGCGCCGCCGGCTTCTGCGAGAGCTGAGGCCGGATCACTAATACCCTGACTATGAAGCCAAGCTAAAGCACTCGCCGTATTTGGCATTGCGAGCGGCCATTGTCTGCAGCGACTCACAATAGTCGGCAGCAAACGCTTCAGGTCTACACTCACAAGCAGGAATAATACCCCGGGTGGAGGCTCTTCAAGAGTTTTGAGTAGTGCATTGGCCGCCGACAAGCTTAGTGCTTCAGTTGGAGATAGTACAACTACGCGTCGCCCCCCTCGGTGAGAGGTAATACCACAGAAATCGAGCAACCCCCTAACCTGATCGATTTTAATTTCCTTACTCGGTGATTTGCATTTCTTGATACTGGCGCTTGTGGCAGAATCGCTTGCCACATCATTATGTGAGCTTTTATAAACATCGATGCTCATTTGTATTGGTATCGCTTCGGGGCAGACAAATCTGAAATCAGGGTGGTTTCCTTGCAGGAACCAGATACATGCGACGCACTTGCCGCAGGCGTATGCCTTATCATGAGGCCGCTCGCATAATAGACTCTGCGCTAGCTCATAAGCAAAATTCATTTTGCCGATGCCAGTTTGTCCATATAGCAATAACGCATGCATCCAATTATCACTCAGCATTTGGATACGCAGCCAGTCGTCGTATTGCCATGGATACAGCATTTTATTAATTAAAGAGTTAGCAGGATAGCTTCAAGCTGTTCGCGCACTGTAGAAATTGGACCTACCGCATTAATAATTGCAAACCTCTCTGGTGCCTGTGCAGTGCGGCGTAGGTATTCAGCACGGGTACGAGTAAAAAAATCGTCTGATTGACTCTCAAACTTATCGGGTATGCGAGCTCTACTACGCCTTGTATGAGCAGCATCGATTGGTAGATCGAATAGTACTGTGCAATCTGGTTGTAGCTCGCCTTGCACCCATTGCTCTAGTACCCGTAACTTATCTATAGACAGTCCGAGGCCACCGCCCTGGTAGGCGAATGTCGCGTCCGTAAAGCGATCAGATAGTACCCAATCACCACGAGTAAGCGCAGGTTCAATCAGCGTAGCAATATGTTCGCGCCGTGCCGCAAACATCAGTAATGCCTCCGTTTCACTATGCATTTCTTGACGCAGGAGAATTTCTCGCAGCGTCTCGCCTAGCGGCGTTCCACCCGGCTCGAAGGTGACAATAACACGTGCGGCTTGCAGAGCTGCACGCTCGGACAGTCTATCGCAAAACCATTGTAGATGAGTTGTCTTTCCTGCTCCATCAATTCCCTCGAGCGTAATAAACTTACCGCGCGGACGGGACTCGTTCTGGCCGCTACTCACAATATTAGCCATATCATCGACCCCTAATGTATTTGTCTACAGCTTTATTATGATCAACGAGGTTATTTGAAAAATGAGTGCTGCCATCGCCGCGCGATACAAAGTACAATGCCTCGCTGGAAGCCCCATGTAAAGCGGCTTTTAGCGAGGCATTACCTGGTAGAGAAATTGGTGTAGGCGGAAGCCCTCCGCGTATATAGGTATTGTATGGGGTATCAGTTTGTAAGTCCTTCTTACATAATTGACCAGTATATAATGTACCGAGCCCGTAGATCACGGTTGAATCGGTCTGTAATGGCATGGATAGACGCAGTCGGTTGATAAATACTGAGGCCACTAGCGGCTTATCTTTAGCACGTCCGGTCTCCTTTTCGATAATAGAAGCCATTTTTAGGGCATCGTAAGGCCCTAAATAGGGTAGTCCGGGCGAGCGACCCTCCCATTCCCGCTGAATACGCAGATGCATTAAGTGATATGAGCGCCGGTAAATGTCTAAGTCGCTAGTATTTTCTTCAAATAAGTATGTATCAGGGAAAAAAAGGCCTTCAGGCTTCTGCACAGGCACGCCTTTCATTGAAAGCATATGTAACGCGTTTTGCGTGCTTGTTTTGTGTTGATCAGTAGGCGAGATATTGGCCATAATTTTACGCATTAATTGGGAATCACTAAGCATGACAGAATCATGACGTAATGCTGGATGCGTATTGATTTCATCACGCATACGTCGAAAAGTCCAACCCTCGATGATTGTGACAAGGCATTGACGTACATTACCTTTTGCTAGCTTCTGCAACAAATCATATGGCGTAACCTCAGTTGAGAACACGTAATGACCGGGCTTCAATTGTAAAGACATACCTAGAATACGGGCCATTAGAACGAATAAGTGCCGTTCAATTGGTACGCCGCTACAGCGTAATTGAAAGGCGATGCTGCGTAGACCGCTGCGCGGCTGTATCGTGACATTGAGTGGCAATGTCATGTGAATAGGCGCGCGAGCCCAATACCAGACCGAGCTACACGCTATAAAGATACCGAATGCTGCGATTGCCACCGTAGAGAAAAGCACTCTCTTAAACACAAACATATGAAACGTGGTTAATCAGAACTTTGAATATAATACCCACTTACCTTAACTAAAGTTAATATTGATAATGTAACATTCTTATGAATATATCCCCTGAATCCATCGGGTCAAACCATGGTAATGCTAGACATGACGACGATGCCTTTGCTGCGCATTGCGCTAAACAGGGCGTTTACATGATGCTCAATAAATTCGGCGTGATAGATGTACATGGAAACGACGCAGCGAATTTTTTGCATAGTCAATTGACTAATAATATTCAAACACTCGATGAAGATAGTGCACGGCTAGCTGGATTCTGCTCGCCCAAGGGGCGGCTACTTGCTACTTTGCTAGTTTGGCGTATCGGCAATGCAGCGCGGATACTAGTTTCCGCAGATTTGGTCGAACCTATTCAAAAACGATTGTCAATGTTTGTGCTACGCGCAAAAGCGAGGTTGATAAACTCGACCAATAATCTTACCGTAGTCGGTTTCGCTGGCAATATCTCTGAATCTCTGCTGCGATGTTTTAAGTTGCTGCCCAACGGCGTGCACGGTAAGATTAATACCCCCTTCTCAGAATTGATCCGCGTGATAGATTCAGATAGATTGCCACGTTTTTTATGGATCGGTCCGCATGGAATAATTCAAGAAACGCTATCTATACTAGACTCAACATATCAAGTTAAGCAGGCTGATCCTACACTATGGGACTGGCTTGATATCCGAGCGGGCATACCACATGTGAGCGCCGTGACAAGCAATTTATTTATACCACAGATGATTAATTTTGAACTCATCGGCGGCATCGACTTTCGAAAGGGCTGTTATCCAGGGCAAGAAGTTATCGCCCGCTCTCAGTATCGCGGCACGATTAAACGTCGAACAGTATTAGCGCACACCGAGCATGCGCATGCCGGAGTCGAAGTATTTCATTCGGAAGACCCAAGTCAACCCTGCGGGGTAGTGGTCAATAGCGCCGCGGCCCCAGAGGGGGGATTTGATTGCTTAGTCCAGATTAAGCTAAGTGCACTCGAGCACGGGTCGATCCATGTTGGATCACCATGCGGCCTCACGCTGTATTGTTCTGCTACTAACACACCTATTTGAGATGTAAAAATGCTTGCGCAGCCGCGTTCGTTTGACTAAATTTAACAGTTGTCTTTAAAATTTGTCTTGATTGTAATAGCGAAAGCTTAGCGCACTTTTAATTTACTAGTCGACTACACTGTAGATCGTGCTGCTCGCTGGGCTAATTGCTACTGTATTATCGAGAGAAGCCATGCTGAAACGATCTAGCTACAGCAATGTAAAGATTTAACGACTGACTAGAATTCTAGTGGGTTGATATAGTGAGATAGAGCGCATGTTTTACCTACCTTTTAGGTAATTTAATTCTTAATATAATTCGTCTGTTATTTTTAATATATATAGGTGTAATCTAAGTTGTACATAGTCGACATATCTACCTGCGGACTTAAACTACTTGAAATTGCATAAGCTGTGTCATACAAGCTAGAACCATCAAAATATAGCACTTAAGATAAACTATTATTGCAGGGCAGTGCAGTACTCGCGCCATGTCTAACCAAAGACTTATTACATAAATACAGCCTTATCGATCTGAGATCGATGTTATGCAAATATTTTCTTGCACAGCCGCTCCGTAGAAAACGATTTAAATATCTTGCGGATTGCTATTCGACATCAAACCCGAATTAGGTCAATTCAATGATATCACAATTCAGTGGACATGTAGCTTGCGGCAAGTGTTGTTCTAAGTAGTGGCTTAGTATTAAGCTATTAATGCCCGCTAATATCAATTGATAAAGTCTAGGCATATATAAAATAAGCTATTCACATGTATGTGATTTGCTGAAGATATATTCTCTATCTCATTGCTAGCGCACTCCGACGTTCTAAGATTACTAGAAAATGTAACATAGGCTACAGCCGGCTGCCTATTATCTGCTATACCTAAGCTAAGGTATAATAAGACTTTTATCAAGAAGATTGACTTGTGCGCTTAACAATAGCTATAGGGTGACTGGCTTATACTACTACATTAATTCTGCTACGTTATAATTTAACTTAAACTACACTACTTTCTTAGGCTAGAGCCCCCGATACCTATGAAGCTTCTGTTTCATCTTCTAACAATTTCGCTTTTTTTTATTTCATTCAAAGTCTGGAGCGTGTATACCGCCACTAGTATAGCGATAGCTACTGTGTTAATACAAGTTATGTGGTCGGTGTTTCGCTATCGGCATGTGAATATGATGCTATGGGTAAGCCTGGTGCTTATTATTGTATTTGGCGGTGCAACTCTGGTACTACATGACGATAGGTTCATTAAGTGGAAGACAACCTTATTGTATTGGGTATTCTCACTAGCTATTTTGTTCTCACAATTTATTCTTCGTAAGAATCTAATTCAAAAAGCCCTAAATGCGCATATTCAGCTACCCCCTTTAATTTGGGTCAAACTTAACGTTATCTGGGGCCTTTTCTTTGCAGCGCTGGGTATTGCTAACCTCTGGGTTGCGTACCGATTTTCTAACAATACCTGGGTCGATTTTAAGCTATTCGGCACGACTGGGGCGACGCTTATGTTTATTGTTATACAAAGTCTATGGCTAGCTAGATATAAAAAGGAGGGGTAAGCTAATGAATAATATCTTCTTAAATTCCTCGACAGATCAGAGAATCTCGCTAATCCGTGATCGTCTTTGCGCAGCCCTATCACCATTTACGCTGGAAATACGCGATAATAGCTCAGAACATGCTAAACATATAGGCTCCGCTACCGGTAGTCACTATATACTAACTATTGTTTCGGCTGCGTTTGAGGGCTATACGCGGGTAGATCGTCACCGGTTAGTGTATTCTGCACTCGGTGATGCGATGCAGGATGGTGGTATCCACGCGCTCTCAATTAGCGCATATACGCCCAAAGAATTTAAAGCACGCTGATAATGTGCGATCGCAGGATACATGATGTGCACTGTATTTGCCTAAACTATTATTATTTAACTTGCTAAAAAATATTTTCTGCAACTGCGGGCGCTTATCCATGGGGAATTATTAGTCGTAAGTTATAACAAAGCATTTGGTCTCAGCATCGTCAGGCGTTTAGAAGTCAAAGATATATACTTTGCTCGCTAGCCAGGGCGTTAAGATCCAAACACCTATTAAAATCTTATAAAAAATAATAAGTTAATCTGTCTTTGACAGAAATCTGTAAAGAGCTGAATTTTATTGTATTTTATTACTGCACGCGCAGCAAGCAACAACCCTCACCTCCGAGATTAGAGCTAGTTCAATCCTTAAGGAGTTTTTGGGGCAATAATTCAAAATTATAACTTGGTTAAAAATTATGCAGATTTAGACTGGGATAATTCTAAAATCTTTATTTATTCGTTCGTGAATATAGTGATGGCCAACTATAGGCAGCATAATCCTACTGCTATTCCCATATGTAGTTTGTTTAATATGTTACTGGCTTAATAATAATTACTTGATCTGACCATCATCGCTCAATTAATATAAGTAACAGTTTAACCAATCCAGCGGCGCGCGTTACGGTATAGCCGTAGCCATGGGCTTGGTTCGCCCCACCCCTGGGGGTGCCAGCTCATTTGTACTGTTCTATGCACGCGTTCAGTATGCGGCATGAGAATAGTAAAGCGGCCATCTGGTGTGGTTACTGATGTAATACCCTGTGGCGAGCCGTTCGGATTAAATGGGTAGCGCTCGGTTACTACACCATAATGATCAATATAACGCATAACAATCTCTGCGCTCGATAGGTCTCCTTGTTCTGAGAAGTCTGCATAGCCTTCGCTATGTGCTACAGCAACAGGCAGTCGAGAGTTCTCTAGCCCAGCGAAGAAAATCGACGGCGATTTTTCTATTTGTACAAACGAAAAACGAGCCTCAAAGCTTTCAGAGCGGTTTCGCACGAAACGGGGCCATGCTTGTGCCCCTGGAATCATCGATGCAAGGCTACTCATCATCTGGCAACCATTGCAAATACCAAGCGCAAATGTATCGGGACGCCCAAAGAATGAGCTAAACATATCCGACAAACGTGTATTAAAACGAATCGTTTTTGCCCAACCTTCTCCGGCACCTAGTACGTCGCCATACGAAAACCCCCCGCATGCTACCGCACCGGAGAATTGCGCAAGATCTGCGCGTCCCTCGATTAGATCAGTCATGTGTACATCGTAAGGATCAAAGCCGGCTAGAGCGAACGCATACGCAGTTTCTAGATGTGAGTTCACACCTTGTTCGCGTAGAATGGCTAGGCGTGGCCGCTGCTTTCTGCTTAAGATAAAAGGCGCTGCTACATCCTCCTGCGGATCAAACGTCAGATGCGGCACGATACCAGGATCTAGTGCATCACTTAATGATGCATACTCTGCATCCGCACACTCGGGATTATCTCGTAGCCGAGAAATGCGCCAACCGACTTCGCTCCAGACCTGCAGAAGCTCAGTACGGGGCATATTATAGATTTTCTTTGCATCGCGATAAATCTCAATCACATCACGCTCGTTAGGCTTTCCAATAACGTGGCTCGCGCCTGATAGTCCGAATTCGCGTAACGTTGCTAGAACCTTATCTCGCTCAACAGAACGAACCTGCAACACTGCGCCTAGCTCTTCACAGAATAAAGAACGTAGAGTTTGATCATCTCGACGGGCGGCTATTTGCTGGGTCCAGTCTTTAACGTCACCATAGTCAAACTCATACCCCTGCTCGAGGGCAAGTATATCTATGTTCAATGAGACGCCAAGATGACCAGCAAAGGCCATTTCCACTACCGTCACAAATAAACCGCCATCAGAGCGATCATGATACGCAAGCAGTTGGCCATCTTGGTTAAGGCGTTGAATTGCAGAAAAGAAAGACTTTAGGTCTTGCGCATCTTGTACATCTGGCACACTGTCGCCGATCTGTTGTGTGACTTGTGCAAGGATACTGCCGCCGAGACGGTTTCGTCCATGGCCTAAATCAATTAAAATTAATACCGAATCCCCGACGTCGGCTACGCAGCGCAACTGGGGGGTGAGATGGGTACGTACATCTACCACCGGTGCGAATGCAGAAATAATTAGCGATACTGGTGCAATAACCTCCTTATCAATACCATCTTGATGCCACTTCGTGCACATCGACAACGAGTCTTTTCCTACTGGAATATCGATACCTAATGCCGGGCATAAGTCTAGACTAATAGTCTTAACAGTGTCGAATAATGCGGCATCTTCACCTACACTGCCACATGCAGCCATCCAGTTAGCCGACAGCTTCACTTGATTTAACGACTTGATTGGGGCGGAAGCAATGTTTGTAATTGCTTCACCAACAGCCATACGTCCAGAGGCTGGAGAATCGATCACTGCGAGAGGTGTTCGCTCAGCTATTGTCATTGCTTCGCCACGGAAGCTATCGTAATCGAGCGCGGTGATAGCGCAATCAGCTACCGGTACCTGCCACGGGCCGACCATCTGATCACGGACTGAGAGGCCGCCAACCGTTCGATCGCTAATTACAATCAAGAATGACTTATTAGAAACAGTCGGATGTCTGAGTATCCGAGTAGATATATCTGATAGGGGTAAGCCCGTAAGCTCTACCGGAGAGAACTTTCGATATATACGTGTGATGTCGAAATGCATCCGTGTGGCTTTTCGAAGCAGAACGTCTACCGGCATATTGACAGGCATACGCGAATAATGAGTAGTATCAGTTATAGAACTGTCTATTAATTGTAATTGGCGTTTGTCCGTAGCAATACCAAGCACCGCCATTGGGCAGCGTTCTCTGAGGCATATCGCTTTAAACTCAGGTAGATCATGAGGTGCAATTGCAAGAACGTACCGCTCTTGTGCTTCATTCGACCATATCTCACGTGGCGACAACCCACTCTCCTCAAGCGGCACTCGTCGTAATGCAAATCGCCCACCTCTACTAGAACCCTCGATAATCTCCGGAAGTGCATTAGATAAGCCACCAGCACCAACATCGTGAATAGACAAAATTGGATTGTCCTTCCCACGTTGCCAGCACGCGTTAATAACCTCCTGTGTACGGCGCTGTATTTCAGGATTGCCTCTTTGCACTGAAGCAAAATCAAGCTGAATAGTATTAGCCCCCGTAGTCATCGAGCTAGCTGAGCCGCCGCCAACACCAATGCGCATACCTGAACCGCCGATTTGCACTAGCAGAGAGCCAACTGGGATAGCATTCTTATGCGTATGCGAATGAGAAATATTACCCATTCCCGCTGTTATCATAATTGGTTTATGATAACCGTATATGCGTCCACCAACGTTCTGCTGATAAACACGGAAATAGCCACCTAGATTTGGTCGACCAAACTCATTGTTAAAGGAGGCGGCGCCGAGAGGACCGTCGACGATAATCTGCAGCGGCGAAGCAATGCGCTCAGGTCGGCCATAGCGGCCGGTACTTTTATTAGAAGGACGCCCGGAAAGGGGCACCGTGGCATCGAGAGTAGTTTCCCAGGATTCAATGGCATTTGGCAGCTCTAGATTAGATACCGAGAAGCCAGTCAGACTAGCTTTAGGACGTGCTCCACGTCCGGTAGCGCTTTCATCACGGATCTCGCCGCCAGCGCCTGTTGCTGCGCCAGAGAACGGTGAAATCGCTGTCGGGTGGTTATGTGTTTCAACTTTTATCAGAAGGTGCTGCATATCATAAACCGACGTATAGCGATATGTGCTACCGCCAGCAAACCAGCGATGTGCGAGAGCACCCTCTATTACCGCTGAATTATCTGAATACGCAACAATCGTTTGTTGACCGCTCAGCTGGTTCGTGTTCTTAATCATCTGAAAAAGTGATAGCTTTTGGAGCTGGCCGTCAATCGTCCACTGCGCATTAAAAATCTTATGCCGGCAATGCTCACTATTAACCTGCGCGAACATCATTATCTCTACATCTGTAGGGTTACGATTAAGCTTAGTAAACTCCTCAACTAAATAATCGACCTCCTCGTTACTAAGGGCAAGTCCGAGTTCAGTGTTAGCGGCTATTAGTGGAGCTCGTCCTTGGTTAATAACGTCCACTAATTGCAACGGTTTGCTTGGCAATGCATCAAATAACTGATGAGCTTCCTCTCGGGTAGAAATCACGCTTTCAGTCATCCAATCGTGCAGCACTAAAGCAATCCTGGCTCGAGCCGGGCTATCTAATCTTTTGTTCGTACTAGGCTTCCCGGATAGGCCGTTTTTAATTAGCACTGTATACTCAATGCCGCGCTCAATACGCAGCACGCTCGCTAGCCCACAGTTACGAGCGATGTTTGTAGCTTTTGACGCCCATGGCGAAATTGTGCCGATCCTTGGAATGACCAGAAAAATTTCGCCACTGTGATCGGCTGTTGATGGCTTACCATATTCGAGTAATTCTATAAGCCGTAATATATCCGCATTACTAAGCACAGTATTGGAATAAACGAAATGGACATAACGTGCACACAAATTGGCCACGGTTGGTTCAATTGTTTCTAGAGTTTTTAAGTAGCGGTTCTTGCGAAACTCAGATAGCGCTAGAGCGCCAGGAAAGCACGAGAAATAGGCCATTTGGATTGAATGGATTGCATCGAAGGTTGCTAATTGACTTATCGACTGAAGCACATTGCACAAGTGTACCTAAAATTAATGTGCCAACACGTGTCAGATAAAACAGGGACAAGCAGTGAGAGAAAGTTATATTGTACTGCGTCGCATTTATTAACTACATAGATGTGGATATCATATGTCACCACATTGCTTAACGTCTAGAGGAGCTAGCAATCGATGCCTTATGCAAGCCAACACTTTCTCACGGCGAATGATGCTTAATACTTATGCTATTACGAAAATTAAGACTTATAGCAGTTTTCTGGCGAAGAATAACGCATAAACCTCTATATCAGCTAGCGCCTATTAGCCTAGAAACGCTGCGGGGTATGCATCTATTATTTAGGTTCTAAACCCACCTGATACTTATCTATATATTAAGCACAGCTTAACAGGCAATCGAAGATATTGCGGCTTATTGTTATAATTAGTGCAAATAAATCATATATCTAGTATAGACGTAAGCCGTTCGTGCCGACATGTCTATCTCTGGCTGCTTTTTTCATTATAAAAATAAGTAATAGCTATGATTTTACACTCTCTTTCCACTTGGTCTGCTTTAGCTGCCCACTATAAATTAATTCGAAATTCTCATATGAGAGACTGGTTCGACCCTATAAGCGATCTGGCGCCTACACGGGCAGATCGCTTTACTGTTACTGGTGGTGGATTAACACTAGATTTTTCGAAGAACCGCGTAACTGACCAAACAATTTCTTTGCTCATCCAGCTCGCCCAAGAAACTCATGTGCAAGCGCGACGCGACGCGATGTTTATCGGTGAGATCGTGAATCCAACCGAGCGCCGTGCTGCATTACATACCGCTTTGCGGGCTTCTGATGCGAGTGCGCCATACGCAGCACAGATTAAGGCAGAACGCATAAAAATGGCAATTCTTGCTGAGCGAGTTCGAAATAGGCAATGGCTTGGCTACACTGGTCAGCCAATTGAGCATATCGTCAATATTGGTATTGGAGGATCGGATTTAGGTCCGAAAATGGTTACGCACGCATTGCGTCATTTTGCGAAATCAAGGATTCGAATACACTACGTATCTAATATTGACGGCGTCGATCTTCAGGGCGTGTTAGAGCAGATTAATCCAGAGAAAACACTAGTTATTATTGTGTCAAAGACATTTACAACGTCAGAGACGATGACAAACGCTTGTTCACTGCGTGACTGGTTTAGGCGAAGCGGTTGTACATCAGATCAATTAGTTTCGCATTTTGTTGCTGTATCAGCCAATCTCCAAGAAGTAGTGCGTTTTGGCATTTCGCCAGATAATATATTCGAGATGTGGGACTGGGTCGGTGGACGCTATTCACTATGGTCAGCCGTTGGATTGTCAGTAATGATCGCGATCGGACCAAAAAATTTTGATCAATTGCTTAAAGGCGCTCATCTAATAGATGAGCATTTTCGCTACGCACCATTAGAGCATAATATGCCAGTTCTACTCGGGATGCTTGGCGTTTGGTATCGAAATTTTTTCGGTTCACAAAGTTATGTGGTTGCGCCCTATTCTCAAGCGCTGTATTTTCTGCCAGCTTACTTACAGCAACTGGAGATGGAAAGTAACGGAAAATCTGTAACGTTAGATGGACATATTGTTGATTATCCAACTGCAGCAGTGGTCTGGGGAGAACCGGGTACAAATAGCCAACATGCATTTTTTCAAATGCTACACCAGGGACCAACAATTGTACCTATTGACTTTATTATATCGTTGACGCCCGAGCATTCCCTGCCTGGCCATCATGAAAAATTACTAGCGAATTGTTTTGCACAAAGCGAGGCTTTAATGTTAGGGCGTACAGAGGCTGAAGCAAAAAATATTGTAGGATGTAAGCAAGCGTCACTTGTACCACATATCGTTTTCCCGGGGAATCGACCAACAAACACAATACTACTTGATGAGTTAAATCCCCAATCTCTTGGGGCCCTAATTGCGCTATATGAACATAAAACATTTGTACAAGCTGCTGTATGGAACATTAATCCATTCGACCAATGGGGCGTCGAACTAGGAAAAATTCTCGGTAAAGTTGTTGAGTCAGAGTTGATATCTACATCATCAGTTGATTTACGCAATCACGACTCATCTACTCGCGCATTAATTACCCGCGCTCGTGAATCTGCAACTTTAAAAAGCGGTATTGTATGCTAGTGTGCTAATAGATAATACTTTCTATATAATAGAGTAAGAGTATTTCTACAGATAGCATATTTAGAGCACTACTAATCCTAGTTTAGGACATAAATTGTCCATGCTTAGCTATAGAAAAAAAGATTAATACTTACTCTAACTAGTAAGTAGTTAATTATACTATGGTTAATAGTATAACCCAATAAATTAAAATTTTTGGTAAACTAAGAGCGCTATTCTTTATCCAAAATTAGGCATTTTTATTTAGAATATTTTAAATAACCTAGAACGGAACGTGTGCTACTACAAAATATTTAGAATTATTGCACAAGAATTTAACTTTGCCTATAATAAGAATTATAGTAAAAAAGATTTATTCCAAGAATCAATAAAATAATACTTTAAGTATTAAATAAAAAATTTTATGTAATGATTGACTGAATACTATTCATAGTTTTAGTAGCATACTGCATTAAATGAATGCGATTCTACTATTTATATAAACATTTATATTAACTACTAAATATTTTATATTTTTGAAGAGCTTAACACTTTATTATCGGCAGAGCTGGTATTATCCCCAATTATATAGATTGTTATGTATCTAAATACGAATACCGAGAAGCAAGTACTAACGTGATTCCAGCTGCCGCAAGAGGAATAAACGAAAACCAGAGTACTATTTTCCATCCGAATATCGTGAGTAAACTTCCTGATAGGAAAGAACCAAAAACCATTGTTCCAAATATAATAAAGTCATTAAGCGATTGAACCCGAATACTTTCTTCTGGCTGATGGCATTCAAGAACAACAGAAGATGCGCCTACAAAACCAAAATTCCAACCAATACCAAGTAGAATAAGTGTCAGCCAGAAATGACCTACATCTGCGCCAAGTAAACCCGTTATAGCTGAAAGCCCAATCAGAATAAGTCCGGTTGTTACAACTCGTTGTGCACCGAATCGCGCAACGAGAGTACCGGTAAAGAAGCTTGGCGCGTACATTGCAATTACATGCCACTGAATACCAAGATTAGAGGAGGCCTGAGATAGACCGCACATTTGCATAGCAAATGGGGCGGCTGTCATAAGGAAGTTCATCAATAAATAAGATACAACCGCACAGATGACGGCTGTAATAAATCGGGGCTGGCGGAGTATAAGAGTAATTGAACGCCCCCCTGAGGGCTTTTGTATAGGCGATTTAGGGAGACGCACTCCTCTCAAAAGGAGTGCGGAAAATACCCCAACTACTGCTTGCGCTAGAAAAGTCGCTGCAAATGGGTACGGTGCCCATAAGCCCATAGTCCAGGTGACGAGCTGAGGACCGATAATCCCCGCGAAAACTCCACCTGCCATAACAAATGATAGTGCACGCGAGCGGTGCTCATTAGGAACACAATCTGCAGCAGCAAATCGGAAAGACAGCACAACTGCCGCATAAACGCCACCAAAAAAGGTTGCAAGGCAAAATAGGCAGAATGAGTTTAACTTAATAGCCCAGGCGGCAAGTAAGCCAGAAAGCACACCACATCCAGCTCCAATCATAAAAACGGCACGGCGGCCCCAATGCTGAACAATAGCCCCAGCTGGCAGCGATGATACGGCCATTCCGACAACAAAAATCGAAACCGGAAAAGTTGCTAAAGCATGACTAGGTGCGAGCATATTTCCAATAATCGCCCCTGTTGCATATATCACAGTAGAATTTGCACCAGCGAGTGCTTGCGCTATAGTGAGTCTAGCTACATTGCCTTTTGCATGTAAGTAAAGGCTTGTCGCTGACATATCAGTTATAGTTCCATTATTGACGTTTGGCATGAAATTTATCTTGGAAATTACGGTCTTTCATATCCTAATTATTTAGGAACTTCACTCTTGATTCAATGGAAGTGTTTAGTCTCTAATACTAAAGATATTAGCTGTAATATGCAGTATTAACTCATTAATTATCTAAATTTCGTTACTTGCAATATTTTTATAAATGAGTTATTAGTTTTATTGCGAGGTAGCACTGTGGGTGCTGAGGGATTTGAACCCCCGACCTACGCCTTGTAAGGGCGTCGCTCTACCACCTGAGCTAAGCACCCATTTACTATTTTATCATATACAGAATCTAATTCTGTCATATCTTCCGGAACTTTACCAGCAGTTTTCGCTATGTTAAAGTATTATGCTTAGTTATTTTAAAATACTTATGCGATAAGATCGCATAAGTATTCTTATAAATTAGAAACTTACAGAATAGAAAGAAAAAGTAATTTTTATTGCTATGATCATTGTTTTTTACTAAACATTATGAATTAGACAACTATCTTAGTTTTGTTATGAACGTATGTATGGTACTTGATTACTTTTTAGAATTGTTAGTAGGTGAAACAATTCTGATTGGCATATTTAAAGGTGCGACGCTGCTAAATTTTATATTTTAGAGTGCTAGCTCCAAGCTGCTTTATACAAACTTATAAAATTTTATAAATAATTATATATTTTAGTTTGAGGTCAAAAAAATTTTTGCAAATTTTTTGTTGTACTATATCATAGTATATATTAATAAATAAAACCCAAATAAATTTTAGTGCTTAACAACTTCACTAATTATATCACTCGGCTGAGTATCAGCTACTGGAGTGGTCTGCGAATGTTCTGCTGGTAACGCATCTGGCATGCGCACAAGTGCCCACTTTAATACTTGATCAATCCACCGGACTGGGACAATCTCTATTGTATTTTTCACGGCATCTGGAATTTCAGCAAGATCTTTCACGTTTTCTTCTGGAATTAATACAAGCTTTATGCCACCGCGAAGCGCAGCTAGTAACTTCTCTTTTAGTCCGCCAATTGGCAGTACTTCGCCACGTAGCGTGATTTCACCAGTCATCGCAACATCAGCTCGTACTGGAATACTAGTTAGTACTGAGATTAGAGCGATTGTCATTGCAATACCCGCAGAAGGACCGTCTTTAGGTGTAGCACCTTCTGGTACGTGTATGTGAATATCCCTTTTTTTAAATGTTTCATCTATAATACCCAGCCGACGGGAGCGCGAACGTACGACTGAGCGAGCAGCCTCAACGGATTCCTTCATCACATCGCCGAGTGAGCCAGTACGAAGAACATTTCCCTTGCCGGGCATTTGCGCCGCTTCAATTGTTAATAAATCTCCACCAACTTCTGTCCATGCTAGGCCAGTTACTTGACCGATTTGGTTTTCTTTTGCAGCTAGTCCAAAGTCGTACTTTCGTACGCCAAGGAACATATCTAGGTTACTTGTATCAACCTTAATTGAACTATTTATTTGCTTTAAGAGAAGCATTTTCACAATTTTTCGGCAGATCTTTGATACCTCACGCTCGAGTGAGCGCACACCTGCTTCACGGGTGTAATACCGTACAATATCTTGAATTGCAGCTTCTGTTACTTCTATTTCGCTTTCTTTTAGACCATTGTTATGCTTTTGCTTGGGTATTAAGTAACGCTGTGTAATATTAACTTTTTCGTCTTCAGTGTAGCCGGATAGCCTAATCACTTCCATCCGATCTAGTAATGGCGCTGGAATATTTAGAGAATTCGATGTTGCTACGAACATTACATCAGATAAATCAACCTCAACCTCGACGTAGTGATCTGAAAATGTATGATTTTGTTCCGGATCAAGCACCTCAAGCAATGCAGATGATGGGTCCCCTCGGTAGTCTCTCCCCATTTTATCGACCTCGTCGAGCAGAAAAAGCGGATTGCGTACTCCCGATTTTGTTAAATTTTGCACTATCTTCCCGGGCATTGATCCAATATAAGTACGACGATGACCGCGTATCTCACTCTCATCATGTACACCGCCGAGAGCCATGCGCACAAACTTTCGGTTTGTTGCGCGTGCGATTGACTGTCCAAGTGAGGTCTTTCCAACACCGGGAGGACCAACTAAGCATAAAATAGGTGCTTTTACTTTTTCTACACGTTGCTGAACTGCTAGATACTCGAGAATACGTTCTTTGACTTTTTCAAGACCAAAATGGTCTTCATCTAGTACACTTTCGGCATTCGCTAGATTATTATTAACTTTGCTCTTTTTCCTCCACGGCAAGCTAATTAATATCTCAAGATAATTACGCACTACAGTAGCTTCAGCAGACATAGGCGACATTAACTTAAGTTTCTTTAGTTCGGCATCCGCTTTTTTCTTTGCTTCTTTCGGCATACGTGCGGCTGTAATGCGCTTTTCAAGCTCTTCAATATCAACACCATCTTCTCCCTCGCCAAGCTCTTTCTGTATTGCTTTAACCTGCTCGTTAAGATAGTACTCTCGCTGGCTTTTTTCCATCTGGCGCTTTACACGCCCACGAATACGCTTCTCGGCCTGTGAAATATCGATTTCAGACTCAAGTTGCGCGAGCAAATGCTCTAATCGGGCAATAACAGGAAATATTTCTAGAATGCTTTGCTTCTGGTGCAGCTTCAATGGAAGATGCGCAGCGATTGTATCGACAAGACGCCCTACTTCGTCGATTCCAGATAGTGATGTGAGGATCTCGGGAGGGATTTTTTTGTTAAGCTTTATATACTGGTCAAATTGCGAAATAATTGCACGCCTCAATGCCTCTGTCTCAGCACCGTTAGCACAGTCTAGTTCTACCGGCATTAATTCACACAAAAATATAGTATCATGCTCTGTAATAGATAGTGTCTTTGCGCGCCGTAACCCCTCGACTAATACCTTTACAGTACCATCTGGTAGTTTAAGCATTTGAAGTATATTCGCGACACATCCGACTTCATAAAGATCTGTTACAGTCGGCTCATCTTTCGAGGCAGCTTTTTGAGCGACAAGCATAATATGTTTGCCATCTTCCATAGCCACTTCAAGTGCTTTAATAGATTTTGGGCGGCCAACAAATAGCGGTATTACCATGTGGGGGAACACGACTACATCCCGCAGCGGAAGCAGCGGGAAAGTATTGCATTCAGTCGGAAGAAGTTGGCTTCCTGACATTTTTATCCTCAGTATGAAATCAAGTGCGTTCTAAAATTAAGATAATAATTTCTTATTACAATATTCTGGTGTAAATAAATATAAAAAACTTTTATTAAGGTCTGGTGGTTAAAAAATTTTTAATCACTTTTCTTTAAACAAAAAAATTTATTTATCTTATTGTAAGAGTCCGCGAGAAATAAGTGCGTCACTGATTAATTGCTTCCAGATACTTTTGGCATATCTTCATAGATTATGAATGGCTTGCTATTACCCTCAATAACATTCTCATCGATGACAATTTTTTTAACGCCCTTAAAAGTTGGTAGCTCATACATAATATCTAGTAATGCTTGTTCTAGGATCGAACGTAATCCGCGTGCGCCGGCTTTGCGAAGGATTGCTTTTTTTGTGATCATCCGTAGTGCCGCCGGCTGAATTTCAAGCTCTACTTGCTCCATATTAAATATTTTTTTGTATTGCTTAACTAATGCGTTTTTCGGCTCAACAAGAATTTTGATTAATGCATCCTCATCTAGGTTGTTTAGAGTTGCGACAACTGGTAGGCGACCAATAAGTTCAGGAATAAGTCCGAATTTAATTAGGTCTTCGGGCTCGACATCTCGCAAAACTTCGCCTGCGTCGCGATCCTGCTGACTTTTTACGCTAGCCCCAAAACCAATACCGCTTTTTTCTGTACGGTTTGTAATCACTTTTTCAAGACCATCAAACGCTCCCCCACAGATAAATAGGATATTAGTTGTATCGATCTGGATAAAGTCTTGATTTGGATGCTTTCGGCCGCCTTGTGGCGGTACTGATGCTATCGTTCCTTCAATTAGTTTAAGTAGCGCTTGTTGTACACCTTCGCCCGATACGTCACGAGTAATCGACGGATTATCCGATTTTCGGCTAATTTTGTCGATCTCATCGATGTAAACAATGCCATTCTGCGCTTTCTCAACCTCGCAATTACAATTCTGGAGCAACTTTTGAATAATGTTCTCAACGTCTTCGCCAACATAGCCGGCCTCTGTTAGAGTAGTTGCATCCGCGATTACAAACGGAACATTCAGCACTCTTGCAAGAGTTTGTGCAAGTAAAGTTTTACCTGATCCAGTTGGTCCAATTAATAAAACGTTACTCTTAGATAACTCGACGTCATCTTTTTTGTCGAGATACTTTAGGCGCTTGTAGTGATTGTACACTGCTACCGCAAGAATTTTTTTCGCATGTTCTTGCCCAATTACATACTGATCAAGGATCGCGCGTATTTCTGGAGGGCTGGGTAAGCCGGATGGCAAAGATTTTTTATCTTGGGCTGCACTAGCGGCTTCATCAAGGATAATTTCGTTACATAAATTAATGCACTCATCGCAAATAAAAACCAACGGTCCTGCGATGAGTTTCATGACATCATGCTGACTTTTTCCGCAGAACGAGCAGCAAGGATTCTTCTCGCTATTCGCAGATTTATTGTCCGCCATAAATATATAAGCCTCTGGACATTTCTTGCATATCATACGCCGATTGATTACCCCGGCACCACTAAGCCAGCTATAAGCCCTCTATTACTATATTTATTAAATCTAATAGACAAATTTTGCCTCGCGCAATAGCAGGACCTCTTTATTATGGACGCTTATGCAGAACACGGTCGATTAAACCATAGGTCTGCGCATCCTCGCCTGACATAAAATTATCACGATCTGTATCCCTCAGAATCTGCTCGACTGATTGCCCGGTATGCTGCGATAGAAGATGGTTTAGGCGATCTTTTAGGAACATAATTTCGCGAGCCTGAATTTCGATATCAGATGCTTGGCCTCGAGCACCGCCTAGGGGCTGGTGAATCATAATGCGAACATTTGGTAAAACAATACGCTTACCTCTTGCGCCGGCAGCAAGCAAAAAGGCGCCCATACTGGCCGCAAGTCCCACGCATAGCGTAGATACGTCCGGTTTAATAAATTGCATCGTATCGTAGATAGCCATGCCGGCCGATACTGAACCACCTGGACTGTTAATATATAGACTAATGTCTTTATCTGGGTTCTCACTTTCGAGAAATAGCAATTGAGCAACTACTAAATTAGCGGTCTGGTCGTTTACTTCACCCACTAGGAAAACTAGACGCTCTTTAAGTAGGCGTGAATAGATGTCGTAGGCTCGCTCACCCCGTCCGCTTGTCTCAACGACCATGGGAACTAATCCCAGAGCCTGGGTTTCGGAATCTCTAGTAGTATGTGTAGCTATTTGATTCATTAAATCTGCATGGAACGTCATCAGTTTGTCCTTATATCTGGAGACATTGGATGCTTTAGTAATGCATACGTTAACCAGAGTAAAAACGCGAGAATGATATGCGGTGTTATGCTTCAGCTTCCTGAGAGGCTTTCATTAATTCCTCGAAGCTAACCTCTTTATCGGTCACATTCGCCTTGCCCAGTACAAAGTCTACGACATTATTTTCGACTACGTATGCTTCTATCTCAGCCAGGCGCTGCTGGTCTGAATAATACCAGTGCGCAACTTTTTCTGGGTCCTCATGGCTTTTCGAAAATTCGTTCACTACGGCTTGGATTTGTTTTGGTTTAGCCTCTAACTTATGATTCTTTACTAGATCAGACAGAATCAAACTGAGTTTTACTCGACGTTCGGCCCGCTGTTTAAATATTTCGGTCGAGATCGCAGTCTTTTCTGAAGCTAGCACACCGCGGCGTGCTAGCTCTTGACGTGAAATTTCGATAAGCCTCTGCTGGTCTTGTTCGATCAGCGAATTTGGTATATCGAAGTCGGAAAGTCTTAATAGCGCATTCATTACCTGATTTTTCAGAATAGCCTGCGTTCGTCGCTTTACCTCGCGCTCTAGATTATCTTTTATTTCTGAACGCATCTTTGTTAAGTCTCCATCTACGATGCCGAGTGATTTCGCAAATTCAGAATCAATTTCAAGCTGATTCGGCCATTCAATCTTTTTAATGATGATCGTAAAACACGCGGTTTTGCTGGCTATATCTTGAGAATAATAATCATCTGGAAACTTAAGGTCGAACTTTTTAGACTCCCCTACTTTTAGGCCTAGCGTCGCTCGCTCGAATTCTGGAAGAATTTGGCCTTCGCCGAGTATAAATGTAAGGTTTTCCGAACTACCCCCGGGAAATACTTTGCCGTCAATCTTACTAACTAAGTCGATTGTTATACGATCTCCGCTCTGCGCACTGATATCTTTACTATTCCTCCCGGGCTCGCTTAAGTCATTGTGGGAGCAAAAGCGTATCCGCTGTTTATGTAGTATTTTGATAGTACGGTCAATCTCAGAATCACCGATTCTTGTTATTTTCCTCTGAATTTCCGCACCAGAGATGTTACTAAGCTTTACTTCCGGATAGACCTCAAAGGTCGCATCAAATACATATGCATCGCCCTCCGTAGATTCTTTATTTATAGAGATGCTTGGTTGCTCTACCACGCGCAGGCTTTTAGCCCCGCTGATGTAGAGAAATTCCTTGTTAATACTTTCCCTTAGTACCTCTATCTCGAGCTGGCTCGCGTACCGCTGTGTAACCGTCTTGAGTGGTACTTTTCCGGGGCGAAAACCAGATATTCGGACATTCTTCGCTAACTTTCGGATACGTTCATCAATTTCTTTTTGGATAACCTTCTTCGGTAATGTAATTGTTACGCGCCGTTGAAGTTTTCCAAGATTTTCTACAACGTTAGCCATGAATTCAATCTATCCTAAAGTATTTGAGTATCTGGCTCTCCAGACTCCAAGAAAGCGGTAGCCTATATAGCAAGGTTTATTCCGTCAAATTTTCTAGCAGATGCTAGTACGAAAGCGCGTTTTATTTATATATCTTTTGCCTTATTATCGAACTGATAACTAGTATAAAGCGCTTAGGAGGCTGATTTGAGCTAATGGTTTGTATATAAACCTCCTAAAGATATAGTACTTGTATCGGGCAACGTTGCTTATCGCTATATTCGATCCCACTGCTCGGCTATTAAATGTAAGGACTGCTTAATAGGGGCAACACAATATAATTTCTTCCGATTAATCTAACGCGACCTCCATTTTTATGGTCCATATACGTATATTCTAAAACTATCTAAGCAAGATATCAGTCTTGCTTAGATAGTGAAAAATTAATACATCGATTATCAAGGAGCGAATAAGGGCACCGCCCCCACCCTAATCTAGGTAGACTTCTCTTGTTATGACACTAGCTTAGAGAGCCTTGATTGAGAGATGCTCGCTATATTTTAGAACCTCCAATCGCGCACTGCTGAAATAACGATCCTTGAGGTTAGGTATAATGTTATCCATAAAACGTGCGGGTGTTAAGAGCATAGAAACAACTAGACTGCGTACGAAAAACAGATACGTCGAAAATACCAACCGACATTTGTACTTAATGTCAAACGTATACTTGGCGGGGTATTGTACTTTTTTAAAAGTGTGTTGAGTGTTTTCTGCACGACTTGCCACTTTCGTGTGGTTTCCTATCAAACCTAGAAATAAAGCTAGAAAAGCTCCATGTATCTTCTGAAATATTAAACGCCACACTGTATGAACGATAAAATTTCTGATTATTTTTTAGCCATCAAATTACCTACCCTTTAAGGGAGGATGGGAATGTTCACGACAACAGCAATCTGCGTAGAGCAAGCCCAAGCTTTCTTATAGGCCTATGGAGTTTATAATAGCCTGCTAGAGGCAAAGCCGTGGTACGAGGAAGGGGACTCGAACCCCTACACCCTTGCGGGCGTCAGGACCTAAACCTGGTGCGTCTACCAATTTCGCCATCCTCGCATCTAGGAGATGTATTACGCATTGCCCAGTTGCGCTATTTTTTTGCCAGCTAAAGTACAGTTAGCTGCGACTCGCAAGCTACCACTACAAAACTTAGATTTTAATATATTTACTACGCTTTGTCTGCCTAGTATTTATGCCTAAATACTAGGATGCTAGGCTTTTGTTTTTTGCATGACGCACTACAGATGCTTTCTACCTTTTGTTTCACGTGAATATCAAAAATTATTGCCAGCAAAAAGCTGCGCCAGTTGGATCTAGTACATATTACGCGCTTCAGCGTGCGCCATCGAAGGCGAGGCCTTTATTGACAGCGTTATACGCATTGCATCAAAAGCTTTCCGAAAGCGTTCGAGAGGTAAGTGATCCGACTATCGGTCATGTTAAGCTCACCTGGTGGAAAAGCGAATTCGGTGCCCTGGCGCAGGATAAGCCGACCCATCCAGTGACGCAAGCTATAGCGCGTTATTACACTAGCTTTCCGCCTATTCAGACATTTATGACGTGGCTATCAGGTTACCAGATGGACTTGGATCAAACACGCTATCTTAACTTTTTAGAATTATACCGTTACCTAGAGCGTGTAGGGGCTACACTAGCAGATACATTAGCCAGAGTCACTACGAGTGAGCCATCCACTCTAGCGTTGTGGGCACCGAAGCTAGGTCGAGCATTGCTATTGGCAGATATAGTTGAGCGTACTGGCGTGCACGCGAGATGCGGCCGTATTTACATCCCACTCGACGAAATGAGACAATTTAGTGTGACGTCTAATGACATCCTGCATTCTCGTTATAGTCAAGGCTTTACACAGTTAATGTCCTTCCAGGTTGAGCGTGCGCGCCGCTCCCTTATTGAGGCTCTCAATGCGATGCCGGAAACCGAGCGAAAAGCGCAGCGAGTGCTCCGCGCGCAAGCCTCTATATTGCTAGCGCTGCTTCACGAAGTAGAGGTAGAGAACTATCGCGTACTGCATCAGCGTATTGCGCTAACTCCACTACGAAAGTTATGGATTGCCTGGTGCACTCGTTAATGGATTAACGTCCATAACACCTCCCTTGTCCTAGGGGGGGGCTTATTATCTCTCTTTATGAGCCTGTTCAACTACAATAACCCCTAAGACGTATCGAACGTATACTAAGTAAGAAGAAGTGCCTAAATACACCCCACCCTATTGTAGGGTGGAGCATATAAGGCCAATAGCAATTAATGACGCGTAAGCAAATAGCGATTTATGGCTACATGCTAATACTCTAGAATCCCTTATATATGTGTTTGTTTGAAACAAATCGCGTGACAACCAAAGCATGTTCAGTGCTGTTATTGAATATTCATCAAGCACACCATGCCATTTAGTTCACTACATGATTAATACAGAATGCTGGGCCATAATGTTTATGAATATTGACGACAGTATGGTCTCTGTATAAGACGCTAGATTGCTCACACAAACGTGTTTTGGTATAGACCCGAATAAATAACCACTCTATATTTTGGTGGGTTCCAGTGTTAATAAAACCTCTCTTGTCAACGGTAATCTTTATTTATAAACCTTAAAAAGGCATAAGCTCATCCTAGAAGCAAACCCACCTTATACTGGAGTAAGTAATTCTTTATCTGAACTATAGTGTAGTTACCTATAAATATAAGCCAGTTTATTAACCCGACTAACCGGAATTACTCATTCATACATAATTATTAGGCCCCAGTGGCTATCAAGAGTGCTATGGCTTGTGCCTCAATGGCCTTACCACGGCCGAGATAGCCTAAATTCTCATTAGTTTTGGCTTTAATGTTAACAGCGTCGTCGTTAACATTAAGATCTATCGCAATATTCTCTCGCATTGATGGAATATACTGAGACATCTTAGGATGCTGAGCGATTATAGTGCTGTCTACGTTGACAATACGATATCCCGCTTGCGCTACACGTCTCGCTGCTTCACGCAATAGAATGCGACTGTTAGAGCCTAAAAATTTCGGATCAGTATCGGGAAAGTGACGACCAATATCACCTAGAGCCGCACCGCCAAGCAGCGCGTCTATGATCGCATGTAGCAGTACATCGGCATCCGAATATCCAAGCAGCCCGTATTTATAAGGCACCATCACCCCGCCAAGTACCAGCGGTCGCCTTAGTATTAGTCTATGCACATCATAGCCCTGGCCAATTCTTAAATTCATTCGTCGTTCTCTTACTGAATTCAGTAAATTTTAAGTACGGAATATCGCGCATGATGGCGTTCAACTCGCCGCTCTATACGTGAGAAATGCCTCAGCTAGCTCAAAGTCTTCCGGATATGTTACTTTAAAGTTGCGCGCACTTCCCCGCACAATTAAAGGTTTATAACCAAGAGATTCGAGTATGCAAGCCTCGTCAGTTAGTGGATAGCTACGCACTGGCGCCTGCGCAAGCGCCTCTCGCAATATGCCGATACGAAACATTTGTGGAGTCTGTGCTTGCCATAAATAGTCACGAGGCTCAGTCGAGCTAATACGCAATGCCGTTACCTTATTGCTAATTTCAGAACCCTGCTGTGCATTGACACGTTTAAGCGTATCAATTACTGGTATCGCTACAATGCCACCAACAGGGTCGTCTTGTACGGCAGCTATCAGCGTTCGAATTAATCTTGGCGTAATACCTGGTCGGGCTGCGTCGTGAACCAAAACCCAGTCAGAAGCACGTGCGCCGAATTCGGCTAGCTTAATTAGCCCGTTGTACACTGATTTTCTCCTGATTTCACCGCCGCAGCGCTTGACTGCATAGCGTAATGCACCCAAGTGGCTCGGATCGAAGTGGATGTCGTCAGGCGAAAGTACTAGGAGTATTTGGGTAAACTCCGGGCATGCATCAAATGCGATTAGTGAGTAGTACAACAAGTTGCGTCCCGCAATCGTTCGATACTGCTTCGGAATTAAGGAACCGGCGCGCGAACCGGTTCCAGCGCAGGGAATTATGGCAAAGAGGCGGGGAATCACAAAGGTCGAGTAATTTATGCGGAGTTAAGATGAAAGACGGATTTTATAATAGGTCCTTCAAGTGTCCGTCAGCAACTCTTATTATCTGCTCATGATACATTACCCTTCTGTGTCACCCGCTCAATTGTCCATTTGCCCCCTGCCCTTTCTCAAGGCAGGGCAGCGTTATGCTTTTGATGGCGCATTAAAATCGGCTGATGCGCTAGCAATTTCGCGCTATTACCTATCAAATCGCCACCGCATACCGATGCTTGCGCTTATCTGCGCGACCGCAGCTGATGCACAGCGCTTACAGCAGGAAATTAGTTATTTCTCACCTGGAGTTCAGGTGCGGCTTTTGCCAGACTGGGAAACCCTGCCGTACGATAGGTTTTCCCCGCACCAAGACCTAATTTCAGAGCGGCTCGCTACGCTGTTTGATTTAGGTGAGGGGCGATGTGACATACTCGTTATCTCTGCTATAACCGCGCTGTATCGGATGCCGCCGACTACGTTTATATCCTCGTATACGTTCAAGTATAAGCAAGGACAGTGTCTAGAGGAAGCCGATCTAAAGTCATGGTTATCATGGTCGGGCTACAAACACGTAATCCAAGTTAAGTATCCGGGTGAATACTGTGTACGCGGCTCATTAATAGATTTATTTCCGATGGGCTCATCGCTTCCCTATCGAATCAACCTTCTTAAAGAGCAAATTGATTCTATTCGAACATTCAGTCCCGATACACAGCGTAGTCTTTATCCTGTATGCGATGTACTCTTACTCCCAGGACGGGAGTTTTCGTTTGATGAAACCGCTCGCGCCTCGTTTCGTAGTCGATGGTGCGCTGAATTTGAAGGTAATCCATCCTGCTCACCTATTTATCAGGACATTAGTAATGGCATAGCATCGGCGGGTATCGAATACTACCTACCGCTGTTCTTCGATGACACCTCAACCCTCTTCCATTATCTGCCCAAGCACGCGCATTTAGTACTAGTTGGCAATGTCGGGGAGTCGATACGGCAATTTAGCATTGAAACAAAGCAGCGGTACGAATCTTTGTCACATGACCCTGAGCGTCCAATCCTAGCGCCCGTGCGCCTATTTTTATCTGAGCAGGATTTCTTCACTTTAGTCAAGCCGTTTGCGCGTTTCTTGCTAGCCCAGAAAATATCCGAAAATGATATCTCACGCTGGTCAATGCCCCTTCCATTACTAGCAATCGATCGCCGCGCGGATGATTCGCTCAACGCACTGCGCTGCTATCTCAGTACGACAGATCATCGAGTTTTGCTTTTAGCTGAGTCAGCTGGGCGCCGAGAAACTATCGCTCAATTGCTTGCTGATCACCTTCTTCAGACATCTACATTCGATTCATTCGATGAGTTTATACAGGGAGACGTACTATTCGGTCTAGCTGTGGCACCTATTACATCTGGTTTTATACTACCAATCGAGCATATTACAATAGTTACTGAAACTGAGTTATATGGTCCGCTTTTGGGCCGAGGCGGATCTCGTCGTCGCCAAGAGCAGACCGCTAGTAATATCGACTCCATAGTGCGCGATCTATCTGAATTAACGGTTGGTGACCCTATTGTTCATAGTCAATACGGAATCGGACGGTACATGGGATTAGTGCTGATGGATATAGGTGAAGGCGACACTGAATTTTTACATTTAACGTATAAGGATAGCGGTATCCTATATGTCCCGGTGTCGCAGTTACACGTGGTTTCTCGATATAATGCCGCCGATCCAGAGAGGGCTCCACTCCAGGCACTTGGCTCTGGACAGTGGGAAAAAGCCAGACGGCGCGCCGCTCAAAATATCCGAGATACAGCGGCGGAGTTATTAAACTTATATGCACGCCGATCAGCCCGCCAGGGTCATGCATGTGCTCTAAATCCAGTAGACTACATGCGTTTTTCGAAAAGCTTTGGATTCGATGAGACACCGGACCAGGCTGCCGCTATTTCGGCCGTTATTAAGGATATGACCAGTAACTATCCAATGGATCGGTTGGTGTGCGGTGATGTTGGATTCGGTAAGACAGAAGTGGCGCTGCGCGCAGCTTTTATCGCGGCGCTTGACGGTAAGCAAGTCGCTTTTTTATCGCCGACAACATTATTAGCCGAGCAACATATGCAGACCTTCACCGACCGTTTTGCTAATTGGCCAGTGCGTATCGCCGAGTTATCACGGTTCCAGTCTACCAAGGAGGTCAGCGCCACGATTCAGGCGATTAATAATGGTAATGTTGATATTGTAATCGGTACTCATAAGCTGCTATCTGCAAACGCGCGTTTTAAGCGCCTAGCACTTGTTATCATCGACGAAGAGCACCGCTTTGGCGTACAGCAAAAAGAGGCTCTTAAATCACTACGCGAGGAAGTGGACGTGCTGACATTAACAGCTACACCAATCCCTCGTACGCTGAGCATGGCCCTAGAAGGGTTGCGAGACTTTTCAATAATTGCTACGGCACCGCAAAAGCGATTGGCGATTAAAACCTTTGTGCGCCGTGAGGAAGATAGCATAATACTAGAGGCTATATTACGCGAGCTTAAGCGTGGCGGCCAAGTCTACTTTCTACATAACGAAGTTGAGTCGATCGACCGACGACGAACAGCGCTCGAAATACTAGCTCCAGGAGCTCGAATTGCGGTAGCACATGGCCAGATGAACGAACGTACTCTCGAGGGTGTAATGCGCGACTTCGTGGCGCAGCGTGTGAACATATTATTATGCACGACGATTATAGAAACCGGGATTGACGTTCCAAACGCAAACACGATCCTGATTCATCGCGCTGATACATTTGGTCTGGCTCAACTTCATCAGTTGCGGGGCCGAGTCGGTCGCTCTTATCACCAAGCGTATGCCTACCTCCTGCTTGACGATCCAGAATCATTGACCTGGCAGGCCCAGCAGCGCCTCGAAGCTATCCAAAAAATGGAGGAATTAGGTGGCGGATTTCATATCGCAATGCATGATTTAGAGATCCGAGGTACCGGGGAGGTTTTAGGCGAGAAACAATCTGGCGCCATCCAGGAAATTGGGTTCCAACTTTATACAAATATGCTTAATGACGCTGTACGTGCGTTAAAGGATGGCCGTGAACCGGATTTAAGCGCACCTCTAGCCGCCACTACCGAAATTAACTTACATATGCCAGCGATACTACCAGCTGCATATTGCAGTGACGTACCGCAGCGCCTATCGTTATATAAGCGTCTAGCTAATTGTGAGACAGCCGACGCTATCGATAGCATTCATGCGGAGCTGATCGATCGCTTTGGAAAGCTGCCAATACAGGCGCAGACACTAATTGCAACTCATCGACTGCGGCTAACAGCTAAGTCACTTGATATTATTAAGATCAATGCAGCGGAAGATGTTATCTGGCTGCAATTCACTCCTAACCCTGCAATCGACCCAGGACATATTATCAAGATAATGCAGAAATATAGCTATATCAAACCCGTAGGGCAGAGTAAATTGCGTATAGAACTATATAGTCCTGATCTAGAGAGCCGCGTCAAAACGATTATAGAAATACTACAGGTCCTTGGTGCACCAAGCTAACACCATTCGAATAGGTAAATATTATTTATATACTATGTTGGATAGGTTAATAACCCGTAGCTTTATCGTAGATAAAAAAGATAATTGGCTTCAATACCATAAGCTACCTACTAAATCTTGGATTAATTTAATTAATACACGATTACACGTGCTTAATTGCGCTAGACACAACACCATATACGTAAAATCAGGTGTATAGACTAGTTTGATGGTGCCAGTCAGCTGTTGCCGTACTGCAACACGAGGCAGTATTTTGCTCTATACAGTTACACTGGCGTAGTACCAGCTGATAGATAGCAGTTGGGAAGTACTCTTTTTGTTGCGCAACATCATGATAATAACCGTCAAGCGTCTATAGGCGCGGCAGCTGTAATATAGAGGGATTTATAAGTCGTGAGCTAGCTAACTATACTGCCTAGAACAATGTCGCGCAGCGCTATCGCCCGTAAAAGGCTATTCAATATGTTTATATAACTATAAATTTTATAGTCTTTTTGCAGACTAGCGAGTGTATGGTAGCGGTACCATTAACATAGCCTCGGCCTACTATAAATTCCAGTGTGCATTCTGGAACCTGCTGAAGGTAGATCTGCAAACTATCTTGGTGAGATTAAAATATATGTGTGTGATGCGCCGATATCGCAGATGCGCCTTGAGCACCTGTACGAGCGGCTACAGAGATCTACAGATTACCGTAGCACATAGGCTAGACGGTAAGTAGCTAGCTAGGGTCAATTACGAAACCAGTACAGGCGCCCTAACTAGGAGAAATACAGGGTTTTTGTATAAAGCCAGTTTAATCTAGTCTTCTAGAATCTTAACTGTCGTCTGCAGTTCAGGCAGCAGCGAGGGCTTCTTATGAGCCCAATGTGTTTCCCTTGAGAAACTTAAGGCGATTAAACTCTTTATTTATTAACTAATTACTAAGCTGGATTAGTACCCAGATACTATATACTAGTGCTCGAATTATAGTAGTGCTTGAATTATAGTACAGGGCAGAACCGGCTCTAGAGCATAGTCTAATATAGACAAGTATTGATGATAAATATACTTTCGTATGTTATTCCCTTTATTAAGGTTTTTAGAAGTTATGCAGGAGTCATTGCGCATGCTATAACCCTCTCTACTAAATTAGAAAATCAGAGAGCCCCGTTTAGTGCGTTTATCCATTGATACTGAGTATTACTTAGTACGGATCATAATAATGCTTGGATGTAAGTGCGTGCTAAAAACACCAGCACTGGATCTGGTGCCAGTAATTTCGCTTGTTAATAAAGCGTAGCGCTGGTTTACTAGCCTAGTATGCTAAGTCAACTAGTGCTTTATGCTAATCACCTTGACTCGCACGCACCTATTCCATATATATGTCCGTGCACCTCAATTAAGATTAAAAATCTTCCAATATTCATGAAATTTTGTGTTTGTGATAGGCATGCGAAATAGTGGCTTCGCACAAAGTGCATAGCTTATATTTATATTATGTTAAAGCTAAAATTAAAGTTTTATATCTCAAGCTATATAAATCTTGTAAATATTTATTAATAAGAATATCTAAAATAGATTATTAACTATAACAACTAATTACAACACAAATAAATACTGTTTACTTAGAAAGCTTCTCAGACTTTAAGATGAGACCGGCATGGTTTAACCACCTATGAAGTTCTCCACTGCTAACTCCATCTCATGCAGATCGAGGAAATCGGATGCTGTTCTTAATAGAACAATCGCTACTAGCGTTATACGTTTTTTCTTGTTACCGCTACAGTGCTGTTAAAATTTGTGCATAAATATCATCAGCATCAGTGCTAAAAAGAACCCTACCCCTATTTGAAGCGGGCAATTGGCGGAAGTTACCGTACTCTAATTTTTGGGCTACTGCAACTAGTGCGCGTTATAATAACCGACTAGAAATCTCAAGGAAACACCCAGGATTAGAATCCCTTCTAGCCACGTCTTAAAGCTATTCTAAAAATCCTATTTAGCTATTCTGGGTAGGAGTAACTTGTATTCTAAATTCGAAGAGTTGCCCCGTCGAGCGTAGAAAACTAAGTTAATCTGATTATGAATAGCCATGTCAATAAAGATACAGGTGCCAATCATGCGCGAAAAGCGCAACTCCGATGCCGATATTCTATATCTTATTAGTTATGGGTTACTCATGATGTATTTTTAGCGGAGCTACTAAATAACCGTACCTTGAATGGCGTTACCGAACATGCGTATTATCGACTTACACACTATCTGATAAGGACAAAATAAAATAAATAGAATTAGTGAAGAGAGAAATAGAGTAACACCGATTGTAGAAACTCTATAGATATTAAACCTTATAGTAAAGAGTATTACTAAGAAAGAGTATTACTAAGATTTAAAACTAAACCATTCGGTCGTATATTACCAGGGGTTTTTTAACGCAGTACGAATGAGAGCCTCCGTAGAAAATCCCTAAGCATATTGATTTAAAAATCAAATTTTATTTATGTATAACTTGAAAAGCTAATCTTTAAGTGATGGATACTCCGGCTTTATAAAAAACATTACCTAGATCTTAATAACATTAGTTTTTTGATAGAAAGAAAAGAAGTTGTACTCTACTCGTATCGGCAGTACGCATTGTGATATTTATCAGCAGAATATTAATAGGGGGCTAACTGCTATGTGCATAGATTTTATAATACTCAATAGCTACCATAATCGGTATATAAACTCCTGATATATCAACACCTACTTGACACTTCTTATATTAGTAGACCAACACTTTTAGTAAAGACAACTCTAGCTCTATTCGGAATAAAAACAGCTAGTACTTAGTGCATGAATTACCGAAGAAGTAGGATTGGTAAATAAAAAAGACTAGAAAGTTTTTGTACGCCCCACTTAAGACGTACACAGCAGTAAGATTTCTGTACTAAGGATCAAAAGAGTTCAGTACTTTTGAGATGGACAGTTAAAATAACGTCCCAGGTTTATAGATATTGTTCTATCGACTTACCGATCAATCAAATTGCGATAGGCGCCACATAAAGCGCGCATTATAATATGCATACGGGTTGTCTCGCTATACTTTATAGGAAGTATTGGTCTTGTAACTAGCCAGCCCAGCCTCATATCTCCTACGGCCAATATTTGGACGTAGTCCAATTAGTAGAGGAATTTATGTCGATACTAAATATTATCTTGCGTAAACTAAAAGGTTTGTTGAATGATGCAGCCGAATCGGCTCAAGATCCTGCAAGTGATGCTCGGCAGATTGTACGTGAACTTGATGAGAGCATTGCAAAAGCAGAGGACTCTCTTATCGAGATCGAAGCTCAGGTCGCAATGCAGCGTAGCAAGCACGATATTGCTGATAATAAAGTAGAGAAGTACGGGGATGGAGCAAAACGCGCGCTTCAAGCTGGCGATGAAGCGTTGACTCGCGAAGCACTCAATGCCCAGATTCATGCGAAAGCTGAGCGTGATATGATTGCAAAAGAACTAGAGGCACTAGAACCATCAATAGAAAAGCTTAAAAAACAAATAAATGAGATGCACAAACGCCGTAATAACTTAAATGCTCGCTCAAAAATATTACAGGCCGAGCAGCAGATTGCCAAGGCAAAAAATACAGCGGCTACTGCACTCGGTGGAATCGGCGGCCAAAATCTTGTAAAAGACTTCCAGGAACTCGAGGATAAAGTTGCGCTTCAGAATGCGCGATCTGACTCTCGCCTAAACTCAGCTAATGAACGAAGTGGAAAATTGCTGGATGACAAGCTAGCAACTCTGTCTAAAGATAGCTCGGTAGATGATCATCTCGATGCGCTAAAAAAGCAGATTAGCAAAACTATTGAGTTGTAAATCACGCGCAGATAGCACTATCGTAGGTCTATACGGCTAATTAAACGATGAAAAAACTACTATCGATTATTTTGGTCGGCACCATTATCTCATCGTGGACTTTAGCTTTTGCTACACCCAGTATGCATGAGGTCAATAACTTAATCGTACAAAGCAACTGGCAGAAAGCGCATAGCCAGCTTATTCAAGTATTGCGCGCATATCCAAATAGCCCTTATGCACACTACTTATATGGTCAAGTACTTGCTAGAGAAGGGTGGGCCTCGGATGCGCTATCTGAGCTCGAGAAAGCGCGGATGCTTGATCCTAAGCTGCGATTTTCTTCTAGTGCTGAGCACTTTAACGCTATCGAAGCATACGTGCAGCGAGAGGCTAAGCGCGTGGTAGAGCGTAATAAACTATCGCTGTCCACTACACCTGTGCAGTGGCACAACCCATCAATAAATATGTGGATTGTTTTTATTAGCACACTGATCTTGGTTCTACTACTAGTACGCCGTACTGTATTACGCACACGTTTAAACCAAAATAGTCTTAAGCAGATACATCTCCAAGCACAGCTTAAGCGCTCAACCGAGCTGTTAAATACAGCACGCTCACTCAGGCTTGATATGCGCCTTTCAATGGAAACCGGACAAGAATCACTACTTAATGAAGTCAGCGAGATCGAAAGTAGATTATGTACGCTAACCAATGAGCTGGCAAATAATCATAGTTTAGTATCGGATAACACACTTAAGCATCTCGAATCTCGCCTAAGAAACGTTCGCGCCCACTCTGAAGGACAGCATGATTTAAATATTGCTACGAGCCATGCTATCAGCAGCACTAGCAACTCACTAGGCAAAGAGAGCGTATCTACGTATGCCGAAGAAGCTAACCGGTGCAGTAGTTATACACAAGACAGTGTAGCGCGACAGTCAACGCAACCACAACCGACTGTAATCATTCAGCAATCGGGCGGTGGCGGACACGGCATAAGCAATCTATTAACTGGTATGTTAATAAGCCAAATGTTTAAAGACAACCCTGAGCAGGTAATCATTAATAATGATCGGCAGTGCAGCCACCTAGATGCACCGATCAATCCGACATTAGATATAATAAGCCATGGCAATGAAGATTGGAGCGATGCTACTAACGTCAACATTGATGTTAGTAGCATCGACGATGACTCAAACTGGACTTAAACACAGCTCGTTGATCGATAATCATGAATCAAGAAAAGAAATCTTAGATGAGATATTACTAAAAATAAATTCTTAATTTTTATGGGGTGGCCGATGGGTCTCGAACCCACGACAACAGGAATCACAATCCTGGACTCTACCAACTGAGCTACGGCCACCACTGAAATTATTAGTACATTCTAGTATGTAAGTATACTATCATAAATAGTATCAAAGATAATACGTATAGATCTTATATTTTTTGAGCGGGAGTGTGCAAAAACTCGATCTAGATACTGACTTTACTTAGAAAGTTATTCACTATGTGGGCGTGCCTGATTGGACTGGCGCTTAATATAAGCATGCGCCTGATCGAATATGTGTAAATTGCCTGTATACAAATTTTTTTGATCCGATAGAATACGTCGCCAACCTCTCGCGCCAGGCTGGTCACGATAAAGCCCTAGTATATGTCGAGTGATGGCGCCGATATAGGTGCCACGAGTGTGCTCAGTACACACATAATTGACTATAGCTTGTTCAACCTCGCTACGAGTGCGCACAGGTGCTAAAGGATTATAGAAAAGCTTATCAACGTATGCTAATAGATAAGGATTATAATAGAACTCACGTCCGATCATTACACCATCAACGTAACGCAAGTGTTTATACGCCTCATGCAGCGTCTTAATTCCGCCATTAATAATAATCTCGAATCCAGAGAAGTCACTTTTTAATCTGTAAGCATAGTCATATTTTAACTCTGGAATCTCCCGATTTTTTTTAGGGGATAGTCCATGTAGTACTGCGTTGCGCGCATGTACGATGAATACACGACATCCACTTCGTGCTACCGTTCCTACGAAATCTCGCACAAATCCATAATTATCGACTCTATCTACACCAGTCCGGTGCTTGACCGTTACTGGTATTGAAACTTTATCACATATTGCCTTCACGCAATTGGCAACCAGTGTTGCCTCTTTCATTAAGCATGCGCCAAACGAGCCGCGCTGCGCACGCTCAGATGGGCATCCGCAGTTAAGGTTAACTTCATTATAACCCCAGCACTCAGCAAGTTTTGCACAGCGCGCGAGCTCATCTGGATCGCTTCCACCAAGCTGTAGTGCAATTGGGTTTTCCTGTGGAAGAAACGATAGATGTCTAGCAACGTTACCAAATAGTAGTGCGTTACTAGTTATCATTTCGGTATATAGGTAGACATGACGGGATAATTGCCGATGGAAATATCGGCAATGGCGGTCAGTCCAGTTCATCATTGGAGCGACGCAAATTCGTCGGACATTATATATGTCACAATCCTTCATAAGAATAATAATCTGTAAATATACGAATATAGCTAGCGTTTTTATCGAATTTTCGTAGTTCCTCTCCCCGCGTTTTCCTTGCTATATACTCTAATTAACTAGCTAATTTCTCATTAGAAAATATTATATCAAGACTGACGATTATCACAGAAACTAAGAGATATTAAGGGTTATTAGTGCGATATATCCTCTCTTACTATACCGGAAAGAATAGCACTTAGACTATAATTGGTTACTTTCTTTACTAGATAGTATAAACAGGTCTTTATAATTTATGTGATATTATCTGAATAAAAATTTAAGTTCTAATAAAAAATAAAAAATTTTGAATACGATAGCGAAGTAGATATATAAGTAGAAGTTAAAAAATAATCACTTTTAGCTAAATAGTAACAGGCGCACCCTAATCTTAGGTGTACTAAAAGTCATCTCGTATATTAGTGTTTAATTTATAAACTTTCAGCATTGCGCTGGTATGTCAATAGACATAACCCTTAAATACAGCTTAACTTTCTATAAATCAGGTGAAGATACAGGCTTTAGCCGTAGCTTGTACTCTATAAATTCTTAATATCTCCGCATTCTTTTTTAGAAAGAATTTATAACAGTCTTGAATCCTAAAAATGCTTTATATCCTACGAAGGATGTCAATTGCACCTGATTAGCATAAATGTACTATGTACGTATACTAAACGAAGTTAAGGGGACGTTTACCCAGCTTTAATAGATAAATATTACACTTTATCTGATGTAACTACTTAATGCATACTGGTCAGTATTATTTTCCGATATATCTCAGAAGTGCTAGGGGGCAATATAAAAAATATATTTAATAATATACCTCTCACGTTTATAAACATGCAGTGGATATATAGTATAAACCGCGTAGATTATATACAAAGCCATCGCTTCTGATAAAGGATTGCTTTGTACTAGCTTTGACCTTTAGCGTTAAAACCTAGATTAGGAGCCTACTACTTTAGTAAATTGTCGGGCATTAGTTTAAACAAACTATTTATATTGGAGTTACTGTTTTTGATAGTATATATGTCCCGGAAAATTCCCTCCCCGTATAGGGGAACACGTTTAAGCAAGCTCCGCTATACTAGGCATGGTTTTATTTTGTTTATGTAGCGTGAACTTTCGACTATATTAATTATAAGAGTTGTCTATAACCTTACTGTTATTTTATAAGACTCTCTGATATAGCCTCGTGTATTATACGCCTGTAGATTTACTTTAATAGTGTGCCGATATTGTAATATATTAGCGACACAATTTTATGTAATAACACCCGCACTACGAGCACCCCAATTTTTTACATAGGATAGATCCTACTATACAAAACCATTTAATGACTCTAGAAGAGCACACGCCCAATGTATTAAAACCGCTTCCCAACGCTCTAGTGCATCACTAGACATCCTATGACGTCACCTGTTAAGGTTTATGTGGTGCTGATGAAATGTCTAAATAAGTCCATATATATCTCTAGGTATAAAGCGCCGTGATCACTGTCGGGTCTTAGTGATCACGCCTCTTGTAATACGACAAGAAAATCTATACACCGTAGATGTTGCTTCGACCCGTGTAGTGTGCCTTCTCTAGAATAAATTGGAAAGCCATAATTAGTACAGCGTCGTGTATCAGGCATATATGGTTAGAATATTTTATGCTTGGTGAGAAATTGTATTTAGTATCTTGAAACTAATGCTAAGTTTTTATACTAAATTCGATAAAGCAGAAATATGATATGTAGGGCTAATTTTGAAGCTATTAGAGAGAGCTTGAATCTAGCAAAAGCGATCTTAAATCTAGACGAGCTGATTTGCTGCTTAATGCTGCTATTAAACTACTTGAACCTCAGTAAAATAATAAGTTCTTAACTTCAGGACATTAGCCCATCCTATGTCTGTACTTAGTTTTCTGTACCCTCTTGTACGTGCATACTTATTCCGCATGGATGCGGAAACCGCCCATAACTTGACACTGCGCTTTCTAGATGCAGCCGTCCACACTGATCTTACGTGTTGCTTCGTCCCGCATATTCCTAATACACCACGCACAGTCATGGGTTTGATATTTCCGAATTTAGTAGGACTTGCCGCTGGTTTAGATAAAAACGGCGACTATATTCATGGATTAGCAGCGCTCGGATTTGGCTTTATTGAAATTGGCACGGTAACGCCGCGCCCACAACCCGGCAATCCTCGCACACGGCTATTTCGACTGCCGCAGGCTGATGCCTTAATTAATAGAATGGGCTTCAATAATCATGGTGTAGATGCTCTTATCACCAATCTTCGTTCTATATGCTATCGTGGCGTTCTAGGCCTAAACATCGGCAAGAACGCCGATACACCTATCGAGTATGCAGTCAATGACTACTTGTACTGCTTAGAAAGGGTTTATCCGTTCGCAAGCTATGTAGCGATTAATATCTCATCGCCGAATACAAAAAACTTAAGACAGCTGCAAGCTCCTGACGAATTACCTGCTTTATTAAAAGCTCTTAAGGAAAAACAACATCGTCTCGCAGATTTACATGGCAAGCAAGTTCCATTAGCACTAAAAATCGCACCAGACCTTAATGAAGAACAAATTAAGTTGCTTGCAGATATCCTCCTAAAGCACCGCGTCGATGGAGTAATCGCAACCAATACAACACTATTACGTACTGCAGTGCAAAGCTTACCCTATAGCCAGGAAGATGGCGGGCTATCTGGTCGGCCGTTATTCAATCCGTCTAACTGGGTAATCCAGAAGTTACACATGCAATTAGGCGACGCTATACCAATTATCGGCGTAGGAGGTATTTTAAGTGGCCAAGATGCACATGCAAAGCTCATGGCTGGTGCATCACTGGTGCAAATTTATACCGGTTTAATTTATCGAGGGCCAAGGCTAGTAAGCGAGTGCGTACGTGCTACTGCCGGCTGTTGCGATTAGCATATAGTATAGGTTTTTTAGTTGCCCTCCTATATAAAAGCTTCCATTTGTCGCTATCTACCAAAAACGATAAAACTTGCGCTACCTCGGGAATAGATTGTAGCAGTGCTAGTTAGCATTGTACTCGACACGGTATCTGTTACTACACGAGCTACCGAACTACTTCATCAAGTTAAGGAGCTGGGTACGCTGCATATCGGCTTTGAAGGAACTTCTCTACACTATTTAATGCTCACAACGTCTATAAAGAACTTGCGGGCTATAATATAGACGTGTGGCTAAAGCAAGTGCTATTCGGCTTAATGTAAAACCCGAATTCGCCACTACTAAATAGTAGTGGTATATTTTCTAAGCTGCAAGCTGGTAAACTTGACGCGGTTGTAAATTAGGTTGGTATTACATCAATTTGATAGAAGTTTCTCTATTTTTCGAGACCCTATATGTATTCGGTCGCACAACTCATTTAGCTAAAGAATAATTTCCGCTAGTTTAAATCTCTTGATAATTTAAAAAGCAAAGGCTTGGAATAAATCTGGGCTGGCATTACAACGATATAGCTAAAGCATTGACGGACATTAAAGTAAAGACCTACCCAGATCGCCCGAGTATCTAACAACTTGGCTCAGGTTGTATTTACGCGGAACTGAGTGACAGGCTTATGCCGAGCGTACCTCTTCAAAGGTACTACGCTTTCATTACGGCCAAGCATACTACTTGGCCGTAATGAAAGAATTACTATCCCATTTAGAATGGCAATCCTAAGTTTTTCAGAGTTATTAACGATGTCATTGCACATTCAGAGTTATTAACGATGTCATTGCACAACTAGACGTTAATGAAACTTTGTCAAGAAGTCCTAATAAGTGGTTTAATATTGACGCAACTCGACTACTAAAGTAAGCCCTCTATTTATGTTGTCTCTACTGTTGTTATTGCGGTCTGCGCTAATACTTGTTACTAGGCTTTACTAACAATTAAATTTGCGCTATTAGTGATGGCGTTTAAGCTAGCAGGCGGTATTTATTACACTACTGAATATGAGCGATTGGCTTTTGTGCGTCGGTGCCCCCCCCCGAACGTACAGTACAGATCTGCGTCATTTACTACGGTCTACCTGGCGTAGGAATCGAGTAAGATCTAACTTCAGCTGGAGTGTTAGCGTTGTCTGGAAACCCCTCTCGGCATACCTCTCCGAGAGTATGTGCAACGCGATTTTAAGCATTGCATGTAGTTAATAGCTTGCTGTATATAGCCTTGGATTATCTAGCCAGCAAATGCTACGACTACGTAGTCGCTCCACAAGCACTTCATACTGCAGTGCTGAGCTTATCTAATAGCCTAATTGGCTTATCAAAGACACCTCACTCGTATCGGTAATTACCGTGACTGAACTGTTACGTAGCGCACAAGAGGTAATTGCTTTTACCTATTAGCCTCTACTACCGTATATTAGTGTTGCAAGTATATACTGGGTGTATGCTATTTGCTTGAGAAGCCCCTCAGCGCGCCGGCTTGAAGCCTTTCTCGCATTGCTTATACGGCATAAATTGCAGATTTCTAGGGCACAAGCGTCTTATAGATGCCTAGTATTCTAATGTCTCGCATTAAACATGACGTATTTGACATATTGTTACTTATTTTGATTTTTTTGATGTGATATTAATAACACTGATTCGGTTTTCTGCTAATAATCCGCATAGTTTCATGTTACAAAAACTTACACAGCAGCAAAACTACTTAAGTTATCAGGAAGTTACTCATCGGAGCCTATGTATATCCAACTTAGCGATACCGCTAGAGAGAATAAGAATATATTGCAATATACTATTCTATACGCTAGTACAAAATGTATAGTTTTAGTATGCTAGTTAAATACTTTGCTCGATAAATATCCTGATTTATCTATAATAAAATCTATTACAAGCGTCATATAGCCACTAATCGTTAGCTTAAAATAGTTAATATTTAATGTCACTAGCGCTAGAATGCTTAAAGTTTATATTATAAATCCTCGACGTCTCAAGGTTTAGTGAGATTATCACTAAAGAAGCGCCTAGCAAAAGAATATAAACAGTGTGCATGCTGAAATTATAAATATTAATCTGACTAGCACGCCTATTTTAAAATTAATAGCTTATTAAAAGCCAATACAGTACTAATTATAGTATATATCCTGTATACATTTTATGTATACCATATAAGTAATATTTTTGTATTAATATTTATTAAATATTTTTAATAGTTCTGTATAGTAATAATCATTAAGAAATTACTCACTGCATCATACCACTAAAATAAAACCCTTTCGGGGAGCTTAGTTCGTAGCCACAAATTCCCGGGTACCTAGTTTTTAAGTGCGTAAATTTTTGACTGTGAATTTTTCCTAATTTAGAGGGGCTTTAAAGTTTCTGAAAGCATTAAAATCACTAAATATGCTATACCTTACTTTAAGTGTGAAAACGCTGAAAGCGCCCCAACATATCCGTCTCTGAGAAGGGCTAAAGCCGAAGATAATATTAATGTATTAATATTATGATGTATAGTGGATAAAATTTAGTTAGCATTCTCCTCTCCAGGGAGAGATATGTATGATAAGAGCAATTATTAATTGTTTAATTGTGCGGCGTATACATAATGCTTATGCTTAAAAGGCTGGGAACTTAGTGCAATCAATTTGTATCTCTAGGTATACGCAACGTGCATAGATGCTTTCGACGCTCAACAAAAAACTGGCTTAGCTGGCGCGAGCATTCTTCCTCTAGTACGCCACCATCGATGCTCGGGTGATGATTAAACTGCGGGTGAGTAAATATGTTTACTACACTGCCGCATGCACCCGTCTTTAAATTATAAGCACCGAACACCACACGCGTGATACGTGCATGTATCATTGCGCCGGCACACATCAGACAGGGCTCGAGCGTTACGTATAGCTCACAGTTCGGTATTCTATAGTTAGATAACACACGTGAAGCCGCGCGTATAGCGACTATCTCCGCATGTGCAGATGGATCACGATTACTGATGGACTGGTTAAAGCCATACGAGATTACCTTATCGCTCTGCACAATTACGGCACCTACTGGTACTTCGCCTATTTTATAGGCCTGACGCGCAGCAGCGCGGGCTAGCATCATAAAATAGGTATCTCGAGCCAATAGATCTTCTTTAGATAAACTACTATTACGCATTTATGCTTCTCATGCAAGAGTTATTACTTAATGAGTGAGTATCTCGGATAACGCATCAAGTGCACTAAATTTTATCGCTGTTTCATTTCTATCACTGAAAAGTGCAGCAGAGTTGAGACTCTATTACCGTGATTAACCGTTCTAGCCACGCGCAAAGCAATATATTCAAAACTAACAAACGCAATTGAGATGAGGATAATTTAGTGATAGGGCTTTGTACACCTGCTGACGTCGAATTTTGACGGCCATTTCTAACACCAGCTAACTTGTGCTACCTCTTAACAAGAGTAACGGTTCTAAGCCAATCATAATGGGCCATAAGCATGCTTGTCTTAGACGCACAGCTAAACACCGGATCGCTAATATATAGTCAATTGCGTCTCGAAATTGCGCTAGCGTATAGCGAGCGAGTTCTTGTATTACTACTAGCACACGGCTAGCTGAACCGGTAGATAGCAGATCCTGCGGCGTCAAACTGTAGCCCTCGAGCATCGAGGGCAGTAAATAGCAATGATTAATACGTAAGTCCTTCGCGTAATAACGCAGCATATTAGTTAGCTGTAAAGCTTTACAAAAACGTATATCATTCTCTTTCATTACTGTAGGGTCTCCGCATAGCGCATATAAAAGATATGTATAGATTATTCTGTCCAGAATGTGCCAACATAGCCTGAAACCATACACGTGCACTGTCTAGCCATGCCATTCATGTAATACTATGACTCGTCCAGAGCGTTCGTATGGCAAAGTAGTTAGATCGAATTCCACACCGCCTATAAGGGTAGATACATCCCTCGAACCGCTGCGCAATCGCAATCGCTTAAACCGCGCCCTAAGATTTCTAACGCTAGCCCAAGTAAACCTAGTAAAAGATACTCGTTAAAGTATCTCGGTTGAACTAACTGCTCTCTACTTCTATGAAGTAAGGCGTGATCATATTTTTCCCTATTCACGTGAGCACGTAGTCTTAGTAGCACCTTTAAGCTCAATTCAGGCTTAATCACGGGCATGTCTGCAATCGTATCAGCAGATGCGCGCTAACAAATATGCTAACCCCAGCATATCTCGCATATCAACGAGTAATATACGCAACGTCAGGTAAAAAAAGAGCGAGATACGCTCTTAAGTAATGCACTAAAAAGGAAAGTATGCGCTGCATCGCGCATAGATTAGTTAGCAGTAATAAAAGTGTCTAGTTTTATAAAGAATAGATGCCATCCTTTAAGATATCGCATGTATAGTGCTACCCCCTGAAAGTACGCATCGGAATAATAAGTCATGCATTACATGGAGATTTATTAGAAATTAGAACCGGTATATAGTAATATATGGATTTTATACGTAGTGCAGCTAAGCTTAGAAAGCGATCTTCGGTCATTACTAAAATAATGCTTTAGTAGACAGAGGCCTTCTCTTAATGCTTTAAATCATTAAGCAAACGCAGAATTTAGACGGTACAATTTCTGGGTGTTAGAACATGTTAAGTTAACACTTCTAGTGCAGCATGTTACAAACATAGATTTATTGTATACAAAAAATTATGCCGGTGAACTGTCGAATTTAGCAGAAATACTTTGAGTTATCTAGGCACCTAATCTTGCCATTGTAAGTACTAATATATAGTATTATCTTTTCTTGCATTATATTGCGAAAATATAATGTGTTAACTAACAATTTATCTTAAAATAAGTTATCTATCAACTAAGTGAAAATTACATCATATAATTACACTATCGATTGATGGTCGATAAAATATTGTACAAACCAACATACTTACTATATGTATAGTAAGTATGTTAATGGTGAATTATGCCACAACTAGCAAACAGGGTATAGAAGTTATTGCACATAAAAGCTGATGTGTATAAACGGCACCCATAAATAACTTAACCTGATACATATTATTTGTATATATAGCTCCCATAATTAAATTTCATGAGGCAAATTATTTATAAAGCAGAGCTCTTTAAGTCTAAGTTTATTCTTAAATCTACTTCTATAGCTAGCAATACTATCGTATTTGCAATACTCTTTTATATGGAGTATTGGTATGTAGCCGAATAATAGCCGGGAACGTATGAATGCTATGCACTAAAATTAAGTAAATAATTACTATGGATATATACCATCTATTTCATACCTAACTCTCTAAATTTGATATATTTTTTGCTTGCTAATGCACACTTATTCAATGGATTACAGTTCTTAGATATTAGCACTAACTAAAAAATATAGCAGGCTCCTCTGGCAACCATCGCTCCCCTAAGGGGTAATCAATAGATTATGCTATCCGCCGGGTTCCGAAAATAAATTACTTTATCGTGGAGCCCCTATTACGCCAATGTTAAGCTATACATCCTGCTAATATATTAATATATAATAAGCACTTTTATGTATCCAGAGAAAAATATGTAAGACAGTGGTCTTACTGCCTTATGCTCTTATAACTTAAGCTTATTAGAATAAGTGGCGCACATGCCCTATACATATCTGCGTAATTTTATTTAGACTAAGAGCGGATCTTATCCTAAAAGGCTATCGGTGTAGTTTACATACCAATCTTAGGCATATTTCTTGTGCACCTTATCCTAAAGCCTACTACTCTGTTTGCACTAGCTGAGTTACAGTTCTGGAGAACGTAACTGTTTGAATCGCTTCTATAGACAAAATTGAAATAGTATGCGTATGACCCAGAAAAAAGTTTATAACGTGATTAGTTCAAAGATTCGATAAAACTCTCTCTCTGTTGCCCTCTCGAGAAATCCGATATTGCTAGTATCATTAATTAATGTGCCCTCTATAATCTACGGAACAATGCAACTTTGTTAATAAACTACGACAGCTATCTATGCCGCCCTGTTTGAAACCACCTGTAATCGTATGGTTTCGAGACGATCAACGACTAGCCGATAATCCTGCGCTTGAATACGCTATTGCTACAGGTCACCCTATTGTATGCGTGTATATCTACGACTCAAAACCACAAAATGTGCGTGCATACGGCGAAGCTACTCGTTGGTGGCTCGCTAAATCTTTGCAGGCACTTAATACCGAACTTGTAGCATTAGGCGGAGAATTGACTCTACTTTGCGGTTCTGAGTCGCAAAGCATTAAGGCGCTCGCTATAGCAATCGGCGCTATCGAGGTATGTTGGAATAGAAGATATTTAGCGGCCCAGCGCGAAACTGACCGTGCCATCAAGATGGCGCTCAAAACGCGTAGTATTGAGGTTTCTACTTTTAATGGATATCTGTTGAGAGAGCCGTGGACCGTTGCTACTCGAAATGGTCGCCCATTTAAGATCTTCAGCGCGTACTGGCGTGCTGCGTGCTATGAATATTCCCCTCAAGCTCCACGACTAAAACCTCAGCAAATTAATTTCTTTCCCGTACCGAAAAACATTGCCCAAGTAGCGCCACTGAGAACTCTCTCTACAATAACTATCCAGTGTCTCGCACCTAATTTTAGTAAAAGATCATTTAAAATATGGAAATGTGGGGAGCAAGCAGGATGGATACAGCTCAACGATTTTCTTACGAACTCACTGTCTTACTATGCAAGTGGACGTGACTTTCCAGCAATGCAAGTAACTAGCCAGCTATCTCCGTATCTTCGCTTTGGCAATCTCTCGGTACGGCAGGTATGGCATGCCCTACGATCTATAGCGAGCAGTGTATCTACTGCGAGTGGTAGTATAGACAAGTTTCTCTATGAGCTTGGCTGGCGAGAGTTTTCATACTATTTGCTATATCATTATGGGACGCTACATCAAGTCAATTTCAAACGGCAATTCGATGCCATGCCGTGGCGTAACGCCGATACAGAGTTACACGCATGGCGGTGTGGCAGAACTGGCTATCCGCTGGTTGATGCTGGCATGAGGGAGCTTTATCATACTGGTTGGATACATAACCGCGTCCGGATGGTAACGGCGTCATTTCTTGTTAAGCATTTACTAATTAATTGGCGAGAAGGAGAATCTTGGTTTTGGGATAGGCTCGTGGATGCTGACGAAGCTAGCAATCCCGCTAATTGGCAATGGGTAGCTGGTAGCGGCGCTGATGCGGCTCCATATTTTCGTATATTTAATCCTATTCTACAGAGTGAGAAATTTGATATGAAAGCAACTTATGTGCGGCGTTGGGTGCCCGAACTCTCGCGTCTACCAAATGAATGTATTCATGCGCCATGGCTCGCACAATCTGGACAACTAGCATCTGCGTCAGTGAAACTAGGTCAAAATTATCCATGGCCGATAGTGCTACATCAGCAGGCTCGTAAACGCGCATTGATGGCGATAGAACACATTCGTTGAGTACGAATCCGGCAGCTTTAGTGCGTGATTACGCTATACCTAGACTTTACACCAAAACTAGTCATTCCGCATAAAATCGGAATTACAGATATAAATATCACAACTTATATCTGCCGATCCGAGCCTTAGTACCATCCACCCTCTCTCTGCGCTTATTTTTCACTGTAGAAAGGAATACTAATCGTAATTCAATATAGCTTTTCTCAGTGTAACATACCTATATTTTACGGCTTCTGGGATTAGTAAGTAATATTATTGCTACTCTATTAGGATAATATTATTTAGAAAAATTAGCGAATACTGCATTTTTCCTTCTTAAGCAGTTTTCCTAAAATAACTTATACTGTAATTTAAATAAGCAATAAATCGTAGCATAACAGTACATCAACCCAATAAACCTAAGTGCCGTAAACTATATCTTAACAGTCCGTACAGCTCACTACTAATCTATACGAGATACAAGATATTCTGTAGCCATCTATTTAAGATAGATACAGTTTTCAAATAATATCTCTTCTTCATAAAATATTCAGGCATAGCCCGTTCTAAAAATTTAATTAAGTAAATCATAGTTTAAAACTAAAAATAATTTTTTATTAATCCATATTAGAAAAATAGAAATTTAATATCAGAATACTACTATTCATTTTTATGAACCACTCCTTTAATATATAATCTAAAGTGCTGAGCTCGATTACGCATCTATGGATATATGACCAAGAAAAAGTATGCAGGAGAGTTTAAGTATCGACTACATAGTATTAATCAGCCCTTATAACATATGATTAGTAAAGTCATATCTTCCTTACATCGAATATTTATTCGATTAGTACGCAGTTTATATAAAATAACTAAAATTTTTTATTAAACTTAAGTGAGTCTACTAAAAGCATCTGATAAGCATGGCATAAAATCGGTATTTAACACTATAACTATTCTAGTTACACTTTATATTATAAGGCTATTAGTATATGTAGCGCATTCTCACGAATGTACGGTTTAGTGATCTCGCCGTTAGTATGCAGTTAGACAGAAAGATGTTTGTCATATTAAATTTCTTAATTAAAGTACCTGACTAATAATTACTAGAAATAATATTGATGAACTGTTTATTAAATAATTGCTCTACAGAAAATTATATGTTCTAGCCTATGACCTAGGGGGCAGGAAAATTCTATGAATTATTAAGCTGGATGTGCCTATATTTCAAATAGAAAAATTTATTAGATATTCTATATTATTTATTAACGAGTTTGTGCTACGTTAGGTGTCTTCTTACTAAAACTACCCAGTAGCCCTCATAGTTGCTTTCGACTTTAATAAATAATATATAGCACTTTAGTGGAATTGCCTGATATTAGAGTTAAGAAGGTTGTTGCGTCTACTAGAATAGTAGCGCCTCTATCACAATGCTTTGGATATTTTGCTATATTGTTAGTTAATATGCAGATATGATTAATATCTACTACAAGCGAGCTAATATTAGCTGAATATTTTTAACGTTGTAAGTATAAGCTTCGCTCGTCATCATAATACCGAGCGAAGCTTTCTATCATGAGCTTGAGCCATTCGGCGTATTGTAGTACTGTTTAGCTATATAATGACCACTAGTCATCAGCCATTTTCACCCTCTGAGTTTTTCCATATGCGCTTATTGCCATCGCTGATTTTTTTTAGTCGTTGGTTACAATTACCGTTATATTTAGGCTTGATTCTAGCTCAGGCCATCTACGTCTTTCTTTTCTTAAAAGAGCTGTGGCATCTATTGGCACATGCAGCCTTTCTGACCGAAACGAATGTAATGCTAGTAGTACTAGGGTTGATCGATGTTGTGATGATCTCTAATTTGCTGATTATGGTTATAATCGGCGGCTATGAGACGTTCGTATCACGACTAGGTTTGGAAGGTCATCCGGATGAACCAGAGTGGCTTGATCACGTTAATGCCGGCGTCTTGAAGGTTAAGCTATCAATGGCGCTAATTAGCATTTCGTCAATTCATTTACTTAAAACTTTTATTGATCCAGATCAGCATTCGTCGCAGGCGGTAATGTGGCAGGTTCTAATCCATATTACATTCTTGCTGTCAGCGCTTGCTATGGCCTGGGTAGATCGACTTACATCGCATGCATCGCGTGTTCCTATCCAGTCGGTGTCTTGATAGACGATTAAGCCTATATACGCAGACCAGTTCTTAATCATTTAATACATTCACGACGATCCAATACGGCGGGCACCCTTCATGAACACACCACCATGATAGTCATCCAGCAGGAAGACTTGATTCAAAGCGTCGCTGATTCATTGCAATATATTAGCTACTACCATCCAATTGACTATATTCAAGCGCTGGGGCGCGCTTATGAGCGTGAGCAAAGTCCAGCAGCAAAAGATGCAATTGCACAGATCCTTACTAATAGTCGGATGTCCGCTGAGGGACGCCGTCCGATATGTCAAGATACTGGCATTGTCACGATATTCGCAAGGGTAGGAATGGGCGTACGGTGGGATGGCGCAACGATGAGTGTAACGGATATGATTAACGAAGGCGTGCGACGTGGCTATACACACCCAGATAACGTATTACGTGCTTCAATTGTTAATCCACCAGAAGGCGCACGAAGAAATACCCAAAATAATACACCAGCAGTAATCCACTATGAAATTGTTTCTGGTAATAAGCTTGACTTACGGGTAGCAGCTAAAGGCGGTGGCTCAGAGAACAAGTCAAAATTCGCCATGCTAAACCCATCTGATTCAATTGTCGACTGGGTACTGAAAACTGTGCCAATAATGGGTTCCGGTTGGTGCCCGCCAGGCATGCTCGGTATTGGCATTGGCGGCACTGCTGAGAAGGCTATGTTAATGGCAAAGGAATCACTGATGGATACGATTAATATCCAAGATGTGATTGCTCGAGGACCTCGAAACTGGATCGAGTCGCTTCGTATCGAACTATATAGAAAAGTGAATATGCTAGGCATTGGCGCACAAGGGCTGGGCGGGCTATCAACTGTTCTAGATGTAAAGATTGTAACAGCACCCACGCATGCGGCTAGTAAGCCGATTGCAATCATCCCAAATTGTGCTGCGACCCGACATATGCATTTTACGCTTGATGGTACTGGTAGCGCTCAGTTAGAACCGCCTCCTTTAGATGCCTGGCCCAAGGTAAATTGGAAGCCCAACACTAGAACTAGTCAGCGTGTCGACCTCGATATGCTAACGCGAGAGCAAGTTTCTAAATGGCGGCTTGGTCAAACGCTGTTGCTCTCCGGTCAGATCCTGACAGGACGCGATGCGGCACACAAGCGCATAGCAGATATGCTAGCTAGCGGTCAAACACTTCCCGTTGACTTTAGGAACCGTGTAATTTACTATGTCGGCCCAGTTGACCCAATCCGAGACGAAGTCGTCGGGCCAGCTGGCCCGACGACTTCGTCTCGGATGGATATATTCACCGAGATTATGCTCGCACAAACTGGCCTCCTTTCAATGATTGGCAAAGCCGAGCGTGGTCAAGAGGCAATCGCTGCGATTAAGAAACACAGGGCAGCTTATTTAATAGCGGTTGGTGGAGCTGCATACCTCATCTCCAAAGCAATCCGAAAATCTCGCGTCCTCGCATTCAAGGAACTTGGGATGGAAGCTATTTACGAGTTTGAAGTCAAAGACATGCCGGTCACCGTGGCAATTGATTCCCATGGCACATCAATTCATCAGGCTGGGCCAAAAGAATGGAAAGCCAGAATTAGTGGAGTTTCAATTTTAGACATGTAGCGGACTAATACTAAGCAATACAGTGCTTTATGCACCGCTGTCTGTACCTGTTTACCATAGGGAATCAATTATGAAAGGCGACAAGAGGGTCATTGAATATTTAAATTCTCAGTTACAAAATGAACTGACAGCGATAAATCAGTACTTTCTACATGCGCGGATGTACCGACACTGGGGGCTAAACAAGCTGGAAAAGCATGAATATAATGAGTCGATTAGCGAAATGAAGCATGCAGACTGCCTAATCGAACGCGTACTTGCACTCGATGGGTTACCGAACCTACAGGATTTACATAGCCTTTCAATAGGTGAGTCCACGCAGGAAGTTCTAGAATGCGACCTGAAGCTTGAACTAACCTCCCAGGTAACCTGTAAAAAAGCGATTATGCATTGCGAGGGCGCGCAGGACTATGTATCACGCGTCATCTTTTACCATATCTTGGACGATACAGAAAAGCATATCAACTGGCTTGAGATGCAACTTAAATTAATCCGTAAGGTAGGTATCCAAAATTACCAGCAGTCTGTAATGACTATTGTTTAATATAAATAGCAAATAAAGCTATAAGCATAGCAAGAATAATAATGCAAAATGTAGCGCCGATCGGCATTCTCGATTCTGGGGTTGGGGGGCTATCAATACTTCGTGCAATTCGGTCGGTATTACCTAATGAAAGGCTCCTATATTGTGCTGATTCTTATCATGCGCCATATGGCGAACGCGAAGACTCATTTATTACAGCACGCACTCTAGGCATTGGACGATGGCTAGCAGAGCAGCGTGTTAAAGCGATAGTGGTAGCCTGCAACACTGCTACCGCCTATACATTATTAACATTGCGCGAGCGTCTACATATACCAATTATCGGTGTTGAGCCTGGCATTAAACCCGCTGCATTGTGGTCTCGTACCCGTGTAGCTGGTGTACTGGCAACTACAAGCACACTTAAAAGTGCACGTTTTAATACGCTGCTCTCGCAGTACAGCGGTGATTGCAGATTTATCTGTCAGGGCGGGCATGGCTTAGTTGAAGCAATCGAGGCAGGAGACATTAGTTCTCCAGTGATTATACGAAATCTATCTACTTGTATACAACCTATCCTAGATAGCAGTGCTGATACACTAGTACTAGGCTGCACCCACTATTCATTTTTATTAAATGCGCTATATACAATCACCTCGGATCAGCTACGTATCATCGATACCCATAAAGCAATTGCATGCCAACTAGTTCGGCAATTAACTGAGCAACAATTGCTTGTTAATACCGATACAACTATTACGCATAGTAAGACAACACTCTCCTCGGTATTATTACGGCTCGTAAGTACAGGAAATGCTGCCCAATTAGCCCATATTGCCCGGAAACTTATCGGCGTCAATGTGAATGCTGAACACGTTAAAATAGCCTCAGAACTACTTTAGCCAATACTTAGAAAACTATCCTGACACGAGGTTAAACACTTGGTGTTATAAAGAATTATTGATTAATATTCTTATATACTCTCTCAAGATAATAATACTGTTTGTTATTAACATTAGTAATATACACTACTATTATTTGCGTATGTAAGTCTATTATTGCTATAATTTGTCGAATTAAAATTCGACGAGTTACAATTACAATTCAAGTTAGGTGTAAAAACTTAATGCGCAAAGTGTAATAAAACTGCCCGTGATCTTATCACGGGCTATAATATGCACACAAGGTTATCTAATCTTAGCGATCGCTTTAGGTTATTAAATAACATTAAAATAATACCTTGTTCGCAGAACTCAAAGCTGCTTTAGCTGATTTGATATCAGGTATAAATTAGGTTTTATATGCAGCATAAAACTCATATCGTCAGAGTGGAGTGTGACTATAGATAGCTACTTGATAAAAGCTATCTTATATGCCTGTAACATCTTTGGGCTTTCGCTCTAAGTAACAGGCATTATAAAAAAAGTATATTTCCTTGACCAAGACATAAAAAAATAATAATAGTTTTTAGTCCCTACAACATAATTATGTTGCCATAAGCATATAAATAGTGCTTATATTCAAACTGATATCTAATTTATATATTTATGAGTACTGTGTCCTTGCTTCAGGGTAAAATTTTTTGATTTAAGAGTTAGTTAATAACATATAATATAAAACCTAATTTTTATTAAAACTTATTAAGTTTTTATTTTATTATATATGCTTATAGAAATTTTTGCGGAGACGGAGGGATTCGAACCCTCGATCTAGGTTTAGCCTAAATGCTCCCTTAGCAGGGGAGTGCCTTCGACCTCTCGGCCACGTCTCCCGAAACTTGACCTGTATAGGGAGTATAAAACTATAATATTTCTATGAAAATATATAGAAATCATATAATACAGTATATTATGACTAGCAGTCACGATGTAATTACGATTGCTCAAGTTTAAATACTTTATGAAGTAATCGCACAGCGCTTTCCATAAACTTTTCATTAATTAACACTGAGATTTTTATTTCTGATGTCGAAACCATTTCGATATTAATGCCTTCCTCCAACAAAGTTCTAAATATCGTACTAGCGATTTCTGCATGCGAACGCATGCCGATGCCAATAATAGATACCTTCGACATATTGGGATCGCCTAGTACCTTTTGCGCTTTTATATGTTCCTGAGCATGACAGGCAAGAATATTCATTACATGCCCGTAGTCACTACGGCTAACCGTAAAAGTTAGGTCGGTTTTTCCTTCGATGCTAGTATTCTGGATAATCATATCTACATCGATGTTAGCATCGGCAAGCAGCCCTAAAATCTGGCAGGCAACACTCGGTTTATCAGGCACACCAATAATCGCAATACGTGCTTCGTCACGCTGGAAAGCGATGCCGGAGATAATAGCTCGTTCCATTTTGTTGTTTTCTTCAAAGGTAATTAGGGTGCCTGAACGCATTTCGTCATCTAGCGGGATCATCGGATCTATCAGGCTTGATAATACACGAGTCTTCACCCGATATTTCCCAGCAAATTCAACAGAGCGAATCTGTAGCACTTTAGAACCGAGGCTAGCCATTTCTAGCATCTCCTCGAACGTTATTTGATTTAGGCGGCGAGCTTCTTTGACAATACGTGGATCAGTCGTATACACACCATCTACGTCAGTGTAGATTAAACACTCGTTAGCGCGCAGCGCAGCTGCGATCGCAACTGCTGATGTATCGGATCCCCCTCGCCCTAGCGTAGTAACGCGGCCATTAGAATCTACGCCTTGAAAACCTGTGATGATGACGACTTTACCGACATTTAAATCTATTAATACCTGTTTATCATCGATTTTTTTGATTCTTGCCTTCGTAAATGCGCTGTTTGTCTTGACAGAAATCTGCCAGCCAGCATAGCCAACTGCATCGACGCCCTCCTCCTGTAGGGCAATTGATAATAGACCAACACTAACCTGCTCGCCCGTCGAAGTAATCATATCGAGGTCTCGTGGATTGGGTTGAGTCGAAATTTCCCTTACCAGCGAAAGTAAGCGATTAGTTTCACCAGACATCGCAGATAGCACAACAATTAACTGGTGACCTGATTTATGCCACTTCGCAACGCGCTTTGCGACATTTCTAATACGCTCAATCGAGCCCATTGAAGTACCGCCGTATTTATGTACGATGAGTGCCATTGTCGTTATGAGCTAAAAAGGAAACTACGCCGGCGCATACGTAGGATTATTTGATAAAACGAGGTATAAACGCGAAGTAACGTTGTCAGCGCCTATCGAATTAACCAGAATCAGAGGAAATGAAACTAGAAAATAATTCTGCCGTATGCTGGTTCGCTTGACAAGCGAAATACGTGTCATGTTAGCAGTATATCTGGATGCCATTCAATCCGAATCCGACCTTTCCCGGCAATATTAGGATCTATGCCTAATTTAGGAACCCACAGTAACATATTTCCAACAAACAACAATGGGAGATGACGTCGCCAAGTCGGGATTGCCGCCTCCTGGAAAAGATTTTTTAGCGTGCGAAGCGGACCGCCGGTACGTAAGCGCATGCGCTCTCCACCGAGACGCGCTCGCACTATAAGTGGTGCAGATTTCAAAACGCTACACTGCACCCCCCGCTCGTCGTCAATATCAGACGACATGAAAACAATTGATCCCCGCCATATTGGTAGATACCAGACCGATTGACCTGACCATTGTAATTCATCGTGAGGTGGCATTATTTTCCCGATAGATACTTTATCAGCCCGACTTTCCCACCAGATCTTATTACGATATAGGCATAGGTCGTACCGATTATACGTAATCCTTAGCGCTGTATCGTCACCAGCATTATATAATTGACGAAATATTTCGTTAATACGCGCTTCGGACGCTGTCTCTAACCCAGACTGACGCATCCAAAATCGGAGCAAATTGATCGCGCGATCATAACCTAGTTTAATTAGCGACCGACGAGATAGCCTATACTTTATAGGCACGAATGTATCGCATCGCTCTAGCATAGAATCGGGCGGTTCGGCGAACATACATGTATCTAAATCGGCAATAGTTAAGTTTTGTAATAGACGCTGCGCAGCGGCGGCATGCCGGGCAGTTCGTGCTAGCGCGGCCCGATATCCGGGGAAATAAATTTCTAGGGTAGGGGTTACATGTTTCCGCACCGCATTACGCGCACGTCGGGTATCTACGTTAGATTCATCGTCTATCCAGCATAACGCATACTGACGTGCATACGCCTTAAGGGAAGTTTTAAATACTGATAATAAGGGCCGTACATAAACAGGCCCTTCATGAAGCAAACGACGCAGTGGCATCGCGGCGAGCCCAGGTAGTCCTGCACCACGTAGCAATTGTAATAGTACGGTCTCAGCCTGATCATCCGCATGATGGCCAAGCCATAGCGTACGGATACCATGAGTCGAACACATCTGTTTGAGCGCAGCATAGCGAGCGTCGCGCGCAAGAGCTTCGATACTCTTACGCGGCATTTTAGGAATCTCAACGGAGCGGCAGTCGAAATCGATATCGAGCTTAGCAGTCACATCAATACAATGGCTGCGCCAAGTATCGGCAGAAGAGCTAAGCCCGTGATGAACGTGAAACCCAACACATCGATGCGCGCCAAACAAACGAGATGCCGCATGTAGCAGCACCGTAGAATCTAGGCCTCCGCTGAAAGCAATCCCAATAGATTCACCACAATGAATTGTGGCAGTTTGAGCTGACACTGCCCGAAGAACTAGATAATCAGCTGTCAATTTATCCGCAACCTTCATGCAACTGTACCCTGTATGCAGGCTACACCATGTGCCTACTATATAACACCTTAATTCCTAAGCAGAGCTGGTCTTATATTCTCCATAGTTCATCAACCGCTCAAAATGGCGAGCATATAAATCGCTTGAACTTATACCTTGGAACTGTCGTAGCGAGTCGGCCAGGGCACGATGAAGTATCGAGGCCATTCTCTTTGGATCTCGGTGTGCGCCACCTAGCGGTTCGTTAACAATCTGATCAATGAGACCGAGTTTCTTAAGCCGGTGTGCAGTCAAGCTTAGCGACTCCGCTGCCTCAGGAGCCTTTTCTGCACTCTTCCATAGAATCGAGGCACATCCTTCTGGCGAGATCACGGAATAGATGGAGAACTGTAGCATTAATACGCTATCAGCAACCGCAATAGCCAGTGCGCCGCCGGATCCGCCCTCACCAATGATCGTTGCTATTGTTGGCACTTTTAACTCGGCCATGAGGTAAAGATTACGACCGATTGCTGCAGACTGACCACGCTCTTCAGCACCAACGCCTGGGTACGCACCCGGCGTATCGATAAATGTAAAAATAGGCAGTTTAAATTTCTCTGCTAATCGCATGAGTCGCTCAGCCTTGTGATACCCTTCTGGGCGTGACATGCCGAAGTTACGCAAAGCGCGCTCTTTTGTGTCTCGTCCCTTCTGGTGACCAATAACCATACAGGGATAGCTGTTAAAGCGTGCCAGGCCACCAATGATCGACAAGTCATCAGAAAATGATCTGTCGCCATGCAATTCATGGAAATCTGTGAATAACTCATTCACATAGTCGAGCGTATAGGGGCGCTGTGGATGCCTAGCTATCTGAGCCACCTGCCAAGGTGACAGGTTGGCGTATATATTCTTGGTCAGTGTCTGGCTTTTTTTAGATAAACGATCAATCTCTTCTGAGGTGTCAATAGCCGAATCGTCTTGAGCGAAGCGCAATTCCTCTATTTTTACTTCTATCTCTGCAATTGGCTGCTCGAAATCTAGAAAGGTGATTTTCATTTATTTAAACCCTTAAACTATCCCGACAGCGCACATTTAAACTATATGTTTGTTGTATATTAGGAGCTAAGACTGCGCCACATATACTAAGTCGAAACAGTACGCCATGGTTCCTAATTCTTAACGACTTTTCGCACTTCGCTACGCATGACCGGTTCCGCTGTTTAAGTAATTTATCTAGAGGTAGTGCATTCGGTCGCATCAAGTTAAAAATAGGAAACATCTTGTGGGCAATATAACAGCCAATCCCGCGTATCTGCGTAAGCTCACTAATGATTGTCTCGTAGTCCATCGACGCCCATGATGAGAGATAAAGCACGCCGGACGTAAAATTTTGGCAAGACCAAGGATGTACTCCGATTTGCGTTTAGACAATCCACACTCTATCAATCAAGGTTTACCAAGCATCATAATGCGCGATGTGGTGCAATTAAGTAGCGCATGGCCATAAGTCGCTCCCATATAACCTCCGAGGTGTTTATTAATATCTGTTGGCTAATGATAGAGCGAGCAAGTGTTAAAGTGGATTACTACACGCCATTAAAAATGGGGCCGAATTGCAGGATTATTTTTCTTAGTATACGGTGCGCGACGCACTAGGTACTCACATACATGATCCCTCAATAGCTAGCGTAATATGGTGGAGTGCAGTATTCTCATTAATCTCATTGGCACATGACTGATCTTATAAACGATACCACTCTTTACTACTCCCACTTGAGACTTTATATCCATTCTGCTCGTCGTCTTCTTAGACGATACCGTCTTATTTCTTCTAACTCTATATTTACGTCAATTTTGCCGAGCTTCATACGCGTCGCCACTCAGTTGTACCACCCGGTTTATCCTCAAGTAAGATACCATGATCCAGTAACGCTGCTCGAATTCGGTCTGCTTCAATATAGTTTTTTTTACTTTTAGCGCGCAAGCGCACTTTGATGCGCTCATCAATCTGCACAACATCAAGTGGCAGAAGTTTATCCGAGGCTGGCGATCGCCCCTGTAAATAATCGCTCGGATGGTGCTCAAGCACACCAAGTATGCTGCCTAACCGCTTAAGCTGGCGTCCCAGCGCGGGATCGCAAGTACGATTCAAGTCCGACACCAAGTCGAATAGTGTCGCGAATGCAGCTGGAGTGTTGAAATCATCGTTCATAGCATCGCGGAATGCCGCTGCATGACGCTCACTCCAGTCTAGTTCGAGATCATCCGATGTGACATCCTTCAGTGCCGTATAGAGTCGTGTGAGCGCTGTTCGAGCATCATCTAGACACGAGACACTATAATTTAACGGTGAGCGATAATGCGTGCGTAGGATTAGTGTCCTAATCACTTCACCGTCATAAAGTCGCAGTGCGTCGCGTAGCGTGAAAAAGTTACCAAGCGACTTAGACATTTTCTCATTGTCGACATTGACAAACCCATTGTGTAACCAGTAATTAACGAAATGCTGCCCACTCGCGCCCTCGCTTTGGGCGATCTCATTTTCGTGGTGAGGGAATTGCAGGTCCTGGCCACCACCATGGATATCTAACCGCTCCCCAAGCAACGCACAACTCATTGCTGAACACTCAATATGCCAGCCTGGCCGGCCCCATCCCCATTTTGAATCCCAGCTAATATCCAGCTGCTGATTTTCCTTAGAGCGTTTCCATAGCACGAAATCGAGTGGATCCTTTTTTAAATTATTCTGTACAATACGCTTGCCGCCGCGTAAGTGCTCTAGCGACCTGCCAGATAACTGGCCGTATGTAGCAAACTTACGAACAGAATAATTAATATCGCCATCACGCCCTTGATACGCATAGCCATTACGCTTAAGTGCGTCGATCATACTCAATATCTGCGGGATAAATTGCGTAGCGCGTGGCTCATAGTCCGGGCGTTTAATATTTAGAGCAGTTTCATCCCTATACATTGCCTGAATAAAGCGATCTGTTAATGTATGGATCGACTCACCGTTATCCATTGCCCGACGAATAATTTTGTCATCGATATCGGTAATGTTGCGTACATATATAACCCGATAACCCAAAGCGCGTAACCATCGTTGGATCATATCAAATACGACCATCAGTCGACCATGGCCGACGTGGCAATAGTCGTAGACAGTCATGCCACATACGTACATGCGTATTTCGCCCTCGCGCAATGGAACAAAGATCTCTTTGTTACAACTGAACGTATTGTATAAACGGAGCCGATCCATAGAGAAATGTTACGTGTGCCAGGCACTGTAAACGCAGCCGGCTGCTCCACTGTACGCGGCCACAACACCCGCTGCTGGCAATAGTAGTGGTTAGTAAACGGCCAAGGCGTTATTGCTCGAGAAGTCCACTGGTATAGATTCAACTACGGGTAGTACGAAGACTGTTGACTGTTTTTTGGTCTCGGCAATAGCCCGGGGGTCTGTTAGAATTGAGTGTAGTACGATACCATAAAAAATTTATGAACACGACCTATATACGCATTGCGCTTGCGCTAGTTAGCTTCTTAACTAACATATCATTTGCTCAGCTCCCTCCCCGCATTACTGACGGCACGCGAGAACCTGATGTTAAACTTTCGCAGTTTAACAAGAGAGAACTCGAAGCTACACTTGAGCAGCTTGACCAGCAAGTTTTTGAGCACCCGAGTAATGCTCACGCCCGCTTTAAACGTGCTAATGTGCTTATGCAACTCGGTCGAGACCGCGAGGCAATAACCGCATATACAGCTCTCACGCAGAGCTATCCAGAACTACCAGAGCCATATAATAATTTAGCTGCGCTATATGCAAAGCGTGGCAAACTAGATAAAGCTCGAGTGTTACTTGAGACAGCAGTGTATGCAAGTCCAGGCTATGCACTCTCTCAATCCAATTTAGGCGACCTTTATATCCGACTAGGGGTTGAGTCGTTTAAGCATGCTTGCGCACTTGAGCCGAGAGACACATACTCTGCGCGGCGCACCGAGCAGATCGAGAAACTACTAAGTTTGCCGGAAAAAGCTAATGCGTTCGATATCAAAGCAATACCACCGACTACCTTAATCCCGCCAAGTAGGCTACCGAACTTCCCGGAAGTTATCTCGGGCACTAGCGTAGGACCCGCACTAAGTCCGTACATAGCACCGAAGATAATACAACCTTAATTGTATCCTTTTGTCGTTGAGAATAAAGCTAGGCTAGGAATCACTTCATTCTAAATATTTTGTTGCTCATTAAAATAGAAAATATAAAATTGCCGTACCGGTACTTTGCTCTCTTGCTACAAGCAATCTGGAAAACCGCAAACCTCTACTATTTAAATGCACCCCTTGGCAGTAGCCGGTGAGGTTCTCGCCTCAAACATACATTTCGCTATGCTCGATCGATATCATCCAATTTAGTAAGATACATATCTGCCCTATATAACAGCACTCTTCTTTATCATTTCATTCACTGGTTTATTATTTAAAGGTCTAGCTTTACACTAAAAACAATGTATACACTCATGTATATATTGATCTATACAGAGGGTTTAAACGGACTTTCAAATATAATTAGCTCGATCTCTATAATTTTAGGTATTAGAGTTTTACATTTTAAAAAACTCTTAGTTAACATTTTTAGTAACTCTTTCCTAAGCTGAATCGTACCATGCTAGTAACTGCAGACTCCCGACAGCGCGTTATATTTTATATAGGTAATCAGAATAGAGCTAGTCTACAAAGTTAAAGCAGTATATATCTATATTTATAGCTTTTACTGGAATGTGCCTCTAGAATTTTTTATATAGAAAATTTTTGTCTGAGTTTTAAACGCATACGTTGCATTTAACTAATAAACGCACCGTATTCTACTCGATGCTGCTAATATCCGACCTGCATCTAAGTGAGTCACTACCTCGCACTGTTGCCGCATTTGAACACTTCATCTGTGTAACCGCAAGCGCTGTCGATGCGGTGTTTATTCTGGGCGATCTCTTCGAATATTGGATAGGTGATGACATGCTTGCCTTGCCATTTGCACAACATATCGCTAAGCTAATGCATACGCTATCGGAACGCGGCATTACATTGTACGTGATGCATGGCAATCGAGATTTCCTGCTTGGCTCTAGATTCATGAAGACTGCAAGCGCAATACTTCTGCCTGATCCATACGTCATCACAGCTTTTGGCGAGCGAATTGTGCTCACGCATGGCGATGCACTGTGCACTGCGGATGTTGTCTATCAACGATTTCGCTACATTTCTCGCACCGCGGTTGCACAAAGCCTATTTTTTGCACTTCCGCTGCGCTGGCGCGAAAAAGTCGGGAAGAGTATGCGGCGTAAGCGCCTTGCTCAATCGACGCAACCATCTTCACAGCATGACGCGACATTTAGTGCGCTTTCATACCTATTCGCTAGAACTCATACTCGCATAATGATTCATGGGCATACGCATTTACCTGCTTTTCATTACCACTATGGAACCGCACGCTGGGTACTTCCAGACTGGGAACTAGACCACGGTGCGCCACGAGGCGGTTATCTCCAGATTGATTATAACGGAATCCGTCTGCTACAGCTTAATACTGGAGGTAGCTTAGTATAGTTTCTGTAGACTTTAAATAATATTACCACTGGTTTATGGGTCGGTAATATTACCCTAGCACCAACCTATAATTAACTTAGATTTTTATCTGCTCTCACTTATAATGCAGCCTTTACGCTATAAAGGCATATATAGCAAAGCATACGGTCTATAAACATCGGTATAGAGGACACACTTTCGTACACGTGCAGTCAACGTGTAATAGAGACTAGTAAATTAAGGCGCGGGTCGATGTACCAATATTGCCTGGATTTCTTGACTCGACTAGTGAGAAGAACGCCGATGCTAAACCCACCCCTAATAAAAAATCGCTGTATAGTTACAAAGGTTTGATACCTAAGAATCGCATCAACCATAAGCAATCTGCGTTAAGTGAGACACTAATTCTTAGCGTAGATTCAACCGGAAAGACCTTGAATATTATTTACAAACGCAACAGCATTAAGAGTTGTGTTAATACATAGTATGCACTTACTGGTAGAATTATAGGTTCATTGCGCTACTGTAAGATAGCAATATAGTGTTGCGCCCCGTTCTTCATCAATTAGCCGGATCTAGCTGCATGGTGGTATCGTGCTGCTGCAGTGGCTCTGAGCCCAAGGAAAAGCCCATGCATCCAATGCTTCATACCGCTGTTAAGGCTGCGCGCCGTGCCGGGCAGATTATTAACCGCGCTTCATTGGACATCAATCTCCTACAAGTGAATAAAAAACAGCATAATGATTTCGTTACTAACGTTGATACAGCAGCGGAGGCGGCAATCATTGACACTTTACATGCAGCATATCCAGAGCATGGATTCCTTGCTGAAGAATCAGGCGCTAGCGCTAGCGAATCCGAGAATTTATGGATTATTGATCCGCTCGATGGTACGACAAACTTTATCCATGGATTTCCCCAGTACTGCGTATCAATTGCGCTTTCCCATCGGGGCGTTATTACACAGGCAGTTATCTACGACCCGACACGCAATGACTTATTTACGGCATCGCGTGGCTGTGGGTCGTTTCTTAACGACCGGCGTATCCGCGTATCGCGGCGAGACCGACTAGCTGATGGGCTTATTGGTACTGGTTTTCCATTCCGGGATCAGAGCGGACTAGATGAGTACTTAAAGCTGTTCAGCGAAATGACGCGTGTGTGTGCTGGCCTACGCCGTCCGGGCGCAGCAGCGCTAGACCTTGCGTATGTAGCTGCAGGTCGCTATGATGGCTTCTTTGAACAAGGCATTCAACCGTGGGATGTTGCGGCTGGTAGCCTACTCATTAGCGAAGCTGGAGGGCTAGTCGGCAATTATACAGGTGACTCTACTTTCCTGTACCAGCATGAAATCGTCGCGGGCAACTCAAAACAGTATGCGCAAATGGTTCAGATTTTAAGGCCATATAGCAGAGTTAAAACGCCTATCTAATCATCAAAATACTGGTGCACCAACATAGCAGAATTGTACTAGTAGCGCATTAGATTCAAATAGTATTTATTCGAGATCTGGTAACTGATCAGAACATCTTTTATGCGGCATAGACTTAGGGGCAGAATATGTTGCACGTCCGCTCACTTAAAGTGCAGGAAGAATCTGATTATATCAGTCTAAATCTGGTTATACGACGCAACTTTAAGTTAACTAAAATACTGCAAGGTATAGAATTCCCTAATTCTGCTCTCTGTTTGACGTATCTATATACGTTCGACTGGTAGACACTTGCTGCATCACTAGCGGCATTATGCGCTCGAAATCTGGCGGAATCGGTGCGCTCGACTCACGGCAGGATTTCTATGTTGCCTTATAATTAGCTACTAGGTAAAGCTCTCAGTACGCTCCGCCATTCTCTGCGGTAGATTTCTGACATCGAGCGCATTAGAGCAGATTTTCCTTGCTTAGAGCGCAGCTTCGAGATATAGCTGAATTACGTGATACATGTATAACTACTTGGTTTTATCTTTTATATACGAAATATCGAGTATCCGATTTCTAGCAGTTTCACAAGAATAAGTTGCATATTTTGCTTGGCTATCAACTAAGGGGCTACCCACACTTCGTGCATGTATCGTACTGGCTATTACCCCGCGACATTATTTATACACCTAGCCCGAAAAGTATTAACCTTGTTACAGCGAGCCATTACAGGTGGTCTACCACAATAGTAAGAGATAGTGTTATTTATTTTAGCTATAAAAAATTTAGACAAATTGCGCGACATTTTAGAGAACTTCTGACACTTTATCGGCGATCTAAAACACAAGAACGCACCCGAACGGGGATTTTAGAATCTTCTCGTTGAATATCATAGGATTTATAGCTTTTATATCGAGATTAGTTACGGATAAACGTACAAAGCACCAGGCAACTACAAGCGACATTAGATACAGAAAACGCTAAATGCTATATGACTGCGGTACCCAGGAATTTGAAGAAAGATACTATTAGTCCAGGAATAGGCGTTTTCCTACGCACATATATTATATAATGCGCTGTTACAGATGTAATATATTCTATATAAATTGGTAATCAATAGGATTTAGTGGCTTACGATACGCTATTTTGTCCGTAAAAGATAACAAACTAAACTTAAATTAATCGACGGTCAATATAAAAATACATATAATTTCTGCCGATGCCGCTGGTGCGTTGCATACTTATCGCATCCCTCTTACTTGCAGCTATAGATGGGTGTTAAATCACATAATTCTGTATTATTTGCGCTGTTGCTTACCTAAACCATAAAAGGACGTGATCATGAAGAAATCCCTCCTCGTAGTATCTCTATTAGCAGTAATAACTCTTGCGGCTTGCGGCAAAAAAGATGAGAGCGCCAGTTCGGCTCCCGCTACCGATACTCCTGCCTCATTGTCTCCAACCGCGGCTCTGCAAGCGCCTACCTCGACTGCTACTGATTTAAGTGATACCGGCTCAGCTCATACTGCAGCCCAAAGCGCTAGCTAGTAGTTGCTATCAGAAAAAGAACCGGCCTATAGCCGGTTCTTTTAGGGGGGGGCTTAATACATCGTGAATTTGAGGTGCATTGAAAGCGTGCTCTTAAGCTTTGATTACAAATCCAGATGGAGGGAGGGTATTGCAGCACCTTATTAAGGGGTAAGTAAGCGGTATCAATTAAGCGGCTTATTTTTCCTTATTTTTACTATTTTTTATGTTATTCCTTATAAATCCTAGTTTTTAAAAAAATTAAATTTAAACTTTACTATTCTAGAAATATAACATTAGTTGATTTATGCTTCTAAGATTAATTACCCCTCTGAGCCCGATAGATCGTAAAAACTCAAACCCGCTATTGGCGCTTAGCGCTGGATTCTTATGTAGTTTAGAATACTTATTCCTTAATATCATTACATAAAAAATTAAAAACTTAATACTTAAACATATAAATATCACAAGAATTTACACTGAGCTTCTCTTCGGGGGGGGCATCTGCCTCAGACAACGTAGTAACATGCTGCTTATTGTTAATAATATAGACCCTAATATAGCTGATATGAATGGCCTTTACTATCTGCTAAGCGGTAATATACATATTAGGTTGGCTGATTATCAATTACTAAAAGCTAAGTCGCTTACTTATCTTTTAAGTTTGCTGTAATTAGATACCTCCTCTCCAGAGATATGCGGATTGCAATACAGGAGCAACCTACCAAGTAAATACTCTCGCTTATGGCATTATTTTAAGAACAAGATTGATATAAATCAATACGGTTCAAAACTAGCTATATAAAGGGTTAGGGCGCCGTATGATTGTACTACTCTATTTTGATAGTAACATGTCGTGTTTAGTCGATTAACTGTTACGGTTTTTGTTGATTAGCCCTGAATTATATATTATTTCGTATAAATAGCTGGTGTCAGCTTTAGATCGCGCAGTTGCGCGACCCTACTCTAGAGGATTTTATCTCTTCTAGGGATATTTTTTCGAGAAGTATGCGATATTATAATCAGAATAGCATTCTCCTGTTTTACTACGCGCTCGACTTCAATATACGGAATCATTCCGTAAGCTTGATAGGCACATATAAAGCTTAACATTTTTTGTATATAGGTTAGAGAACTAGTTACTAGGAATCTTTAGCCCAGTCTGTTTTAATTATTCCCATTACTCGTGAATTTGTTGCAGTATAAAACTACTTTTCTCCTAAAATTTTTTAAGCTGAGATCATAGCTCGTCTAGGGTGGCCTTTTATCTCTATTAGAGACGCGTCTTGTCCTGATCGAGGCGTGTCTTTCATTGAAATTCTGAGGGGCAGAAATGCTTTTTATCGTATTACTGCCTACTATTATCTCTAAGCTTAGCTGATTACCAAGATTTTTAGTTATATACGGTATACCATAACGCTGGTTAAGCAGCATGGCTTCTAGATCTATCGGCATCTGAAGCTGAGACATGCAAATCTTGTTCTTATAATCGATGCTATCTGCAGAGAGAAAATTATTAACTGTATTACAGTCTGTTAGAGAAAACATAGTAATTGCACATACAGTCGATTTTATCGACATAAAAAATAAAAACTCTCTAGGAGATTCTCCATATTAGAAATAATACTGACCACTCTCTATTTATGCAATGCTCCTAGCAGAACTAGGTTAACTCACTACCCCTGCAGAGTGCAGTGAAGTTCGAACGGTTTCATGGTGTTGATCTGAAAGCGGTGTCAGCGGTAATCGGATACCTCCACGGATTTTTGCCATCTGCTGTAATGCCCATTTAACTGGAATCGGGTTTGACTCTACAAATAAGTGCTTATGTAATGATAAGAGTCTTAGGTGAAGTGCTCGAGCAGTCTTCGCATCACCTGCGATCGCGGCACGACATAGCTCACTCATCGCGCGCGGCACTACATTAGCTGTAACCGATATATTTCCATGTCCACCTAGTAGCATTAATGCAATAGCGGTTGGATCATCTCCGCTAAAAATTGAAAAATTGACTGGCGCTGCCTTAATCAGATTGACTCCGCGATCGATATTTCCGGTCGCATCCTTCACGCCTGCAATGCCTGGTACCTGAGCAAGTTTTAGGATCGTTTCGTTGCTCATGTCAGCAATAGTGCGGCCTGGAACGTTATATAGAAACACGGGTAGATCGACCGCTTCGGCGATCGACTTAAAATGTCGGTATATTCCCTCTTGTGTCGGCTTATTGTAGTAGGGTACAACCTGCAGAGATGCGTTAGCGCCTACCTCCTTAGCCGCTCTGGTCAACTCGATCGCTTCACCAGTCGAGTTTCCGCCTGCTCCGGCGATAATCGGGATGCGGCACGCCGCATGCTTAACCGCCGTTTCAACTAGCAACACATGTTCTTCGACAGATAGAGTCGCTGACTCGCCACTCGTACCAACCACAAGCAGTGCATTACTGCCCTCTTCGATATGCCAGTCGATCAGTGCGCGAAATGCCGGAAGATCTAGTGCCCTGTCTTCTAGCATCGGCGTGACAATCGCCGGAATGCTACCGCTAATTAGCGTAGCTTGCATTGCTTGGTTCATGAAACTATCTGAAAAATCAACGTTAAATTAAGATTGTAGCGGATTGGCTAGACAAATCGTATCTTGTTCTCCCCTTATATGTGTTCCTCTTTATAGCCGAGAAGCTCTGTCTCGGCTTTCTCAAATAGTCTACCTACAGCTACTTTAGCGGAAAGGCTTTAGCAGAGGCCTACTAAGCGGCACTATAGAAATGTAATGATGCGCACTATCAGAGAGAATTTACACTATAGCTCATAGCTATGCCTATACCTAATACATAGGAGGCTAAGTTTAGAAGTTGCCCTAGCGTTTATAGCTACGCTTGAATATTTTGTGCAGTGCTACGTTATTAATACCGAGTATTCTAATCAGACTATCAAATAATAGGCGGCATAGAGACTGCGTTGACAAGAATAGCTACAAGTCTCTAATGTTCTTCGAAAAATATAGGTTATCATACAGTGAAATATTAGTAATTAGATAAGTACTTCTAATCACTATCCAGCTTAACAGAGAGATTGTAACGCTATATAAATATTGAATGTGTCAACAACCTCCGAGTGTTATGTTCAGTACAGCGCTAAATACGTCTATTAGAAGAATTCTGCCGAAGTAGTGATACGATTATTAACTATATGAAATTCCCATAGCCTCGCGTACGTCTCGCATAGTCTCATAAGCTAACTTTCGAGCTTTATCGCAGCCATCTGCAACAATCGCACGTAGTAGTGATGAATCATCTATATACTTCTGTGCCCGCTCGAGCATTTGCTGTTGCTCAAGCAGAATGCTATCAATCACTGGCTGCTTGCACTCTAAGCAACCAGCCTCTGCATTCCGGCAAATACGCCATACCCACTCGTGTGTTGCTGGATTCGTATAAGCTTGGTGCAATCGCCATACCGGACATTTATTCGGATCTCCAGGATCGCTACGACGCGCACGGGCTGAATCAGTCGGCATCTTGTGGATTTTCTTCTCTATCGAGACCTTATTTTCTCGAAGACCAATCATATTACTATATGACTTAGACATCTTCTGCCCATTAAGCCCTGGCATTCGTGATGCCTCAGTTAGCATTACCTGTGGCTCAACCAAAATAATCTTGCGCGAGCCCTCGAGATAGCCAAAAAGACGCTCGCGGTCACTCATCAATAGGCTTTGTGACTCTTGTAGTAGTGCACGAGCCTGTTCTAGTGCCTCTTCGTTGCCCTCCTGCTGGTAAGCATTTCGCAACTCGTGGTATAACTTAGATCGCTTTCCACCAAGTTTTCTGGCTGCCTCATTAGCTTTATCCTCAAAGCCTGGCTCACGCCCATATAAGTAGTTAAATCGGCGAGCAATCTCGCGCGTTATTTCTACATGTGGAACTTGGTCCTCGCCTACGGGTACTAGCGATGCGCGGTATAGCAGGATGTCTGCTGCCATAAGTACCGGATAGCCGAAAAATCCATATGTATCTAGATCCTTATCATGTAACTTCTCAATCTGCTCTTTATAGGTAGGCACTCTCTCGAGCCAACCAAGCGGCGTACTCATGCCTAAAAGCAGCGATAACTCCGCATGCTCCTGCACATGGCTCTGAATAAATAACGTAGCCTGAGCCGGGTCAATGCCGGACGCAAGCCAGTCGATTAATACTTCCCATACATTTTTTTCTATTATATCTGGTGTTTCATAGTGCGTAGTTAGTGCATGCAGGTCAACCACGCAGAAGAAACATGGATATTCGGATTGCAGCTTGATCCAGTTCTTTAATACACCATGGTAATGACCAAGATGTAGTGAGCCGGTTGGACGCATACCGGAGAAAATTCGGTCTGGAAACATAGTATCAAGAGGTCAGATGTTAAAAATCGTCGGAGGTTACCCAGTACCTTCTCAGACGCAGCCAAATAAAAGAATGATTAGATGCAATATTCAGAAAACTATGTTGTAGCCCGCGCTTACTAGCGGACGCATCCTCAATATATTGAGTACGTGCGTGTTATTACTAGCGTTATAACTATAAAAGCCATAAGGCTCGACGATCTTTACGAAGAGATAAGCAATACGCATAGGCAACAGAGAAACGATCATGCGCCTACCATCAAGCAGTAGCAGAGGAAATATAGGTTTGAGAACATAGCGCTAGGCCGGCGAGGATAAGGCAATTGGCTAAAATTGACTAGCACCGGTTTTACATAGCCGAGGGCGTATGCACCACTGGTTAAAAATAACATGATTATGTGCATTATGATCGCACCCGTCAGATTAATATGCCGCATTAGATTAAGCGATATACGCCTCGTTAAGTACGCGACATTATCACTGAAGTATGAAGTAGCAGGCGCTAATAACCGTACGCATGCTTCATACAATGTAATCTCGCAAAGCAGAAGTAACACAGTAAATTTTCTATGCGAGAGAGTTCATCACACCCTTGTAACAAGGCGTCGATAATCAGTCGCACTGACATATGCCGAACGAACCCCACACCCTGTGCAAATCGGAAATCACTGTGCGCGTTTAAAGGACTCTAATTAGTTATAACCTACTAAAACGAGCATTTCCTATTCTTATTTTCAAGTGGTCCCAGTAGATATCTTAACAGGACAGGTCTCATATCCATCTACAGAGATCGAGTTTTATACAGGTCTCTTACAGAGCGTTGAGCAATCTCTAGCTTCTAAACAAGTTAACTTTATTCGATTACCGGGAGTTGCAGCCTTACGAGAACTAAATAATCGTCTGATCCAGTACGCTCATCCTAACTCTACATGACTAATACGATAAGAGTATCCGAATAAGTGATACATTTTTAACAAAAATATTAGTCCCTTGTGAGGGAACTAACCTTATCAATAATTGCGCTATCGCTAGATATGGAGGCATTTGAACTACACTCTATATATAGCACCAAGTGTAATTTTACTTGCGTATATTAGAATATTAGTATAGTTATTGCCCCGATCTCTCTGTAGTCTCGTTAATTGAGTCGCAGGGGAGACGTGTCGCAATTCACGAGTATACTTGCAACATTCCAGATATTCGAAGCTAGCTACGATGTTCGCGGATCTAATCTATCTTATTGCATATTAATGCAAAGACTAACAATATAGGGATCTCCTTCTCGTCCCCAAAAAGTAACGGCCAGACATGTAAACAGTGTCTACTGCATAGACCGAGGCGAAGACAGAAACGCATAATAAAGCAGGTGCCACAAAAAATAAGTCTAAATTTAATATATTATGCCGACTGCTTTTATACCCGTGATATTTTTAATATAAACCACTTTGTTTTCTTAGCTACCGAATGTCTATTTTTGTTTATTAATAACTAGTCCTACTAGGTAAATAGTAGGCGGAGCCTGGTTGGCAAAAATGCTTTATAACTGGCTATTAGCTATATTACAGAGCATATATGCACCCAGTATAGCTGAAATTATAGGCTAGTTTCTATTCGACATATTAATAACACATTATAACTATGCTAATAGATTTATCTATTAATACTTTATGCACAAAAATATGTATATTATCGCACTCTAAAGATTCATATATATAGATTCATAATATGCATAAAAATTATTTAAAGTAAAGGCATTATCTAAATTCTATAAAAGAATAAGATTGCTTAATTATAATAGTCTTTTTCCCGAGTTTTTTAGAAATTCTTTGTACGCATTCTCGACTCTATCTAAGCCATATAGACGGAGTCGAGAAGTGATACTCTCCGATCTCGATCAGATTCATCATAATATATCATATTGAGCATCCCGGAGATTACTCCTCTCTATGAGGTATAGATATATTACGTAAAATACAATAAATGTTAGTATATGTAGCCACGTCGTATACTTTCTCTATGTATGCGCTAAACCCTACTAAGCATGTAGATCTAATATGATAGATACTGGCGTAAACATGCCCATGTGCATCAACCATATAATTCCTTAATACTTCTGTACTTTAGTCGATATAAACGATAGTATATCGTAGATAGAGTCTAATAGATGCGGCCTCTATATGAGGGTTCATTTTATTAAAAAGCTAAGGCTTTAAGAACCAAGTAGTCTAAACTACTGGTGTAGAAATTTCTTAGTTCTTACGGAATAATTCTGGATGGCGCATATAATAATATATGTACTATTCAGAATTAAATAATATAGACTGAGGCCCTCATGCAAGAGGGTTACTAAAATCCCAGAATACCTAATATAATTCGATACTATTTAAATAGATTAAGATCACATAGAAGTATACTCTAACTTCTAAAGTTAAGAATTATATATTTGACTAAATCGCGGATCCATGCAATTCTTTTAAAGAAATTTATTCAACAAATAGCATCTAGGCTTATGTGAGCCGTGTTTAATGGCTGATCAAGTGGACAAGTGGAGCTAACGCCAATCTAGCAGTACTGCACTGCATTTATAGCGCAATACGCTAGATTAATATAAGATAAATAAATATTTTATACGCGTTATTATGTAAAACTTTGTACTCGCGCTTACGCCCTTAGATGACTTGATTGGTAATCGGTAGAGTGTTGAGTATTATTATAAAATAATAGTTTATAGGGTTACCTGCTCGCTTACTGCTACCCGCACTCAGGTAAAAGCGATGCTATAAAAATAGAGTAGTAGTCAAAAGATGCAGTTTATAAGCGGAACACGACTACATACTATCTAGACTCTATTTAGCATGCTATTAATGCCACGACGTGGTATCATAGATAATCGGTATTTAATACTCATCTTTATGCTGAAGCCTAAGCTAGCTTTTATTCACATCTAAGCGAATTATTGATTGTGCTAACTGGACGGACACACTGAAGAGCATTAGGTGATACGAACTGCATAAAGACTTCACCGTCTCTAATCATCCCCATCTCATAGCGCGCTCGTTCTTCTATTAAAGCAGTTCCATCTTGGAGATCTTGTACCTCTCTAGCTATTTTTTGATTACATAGCTTTAAATTATTATTTTTTTTCTGTTGCGTCGCGATCTGCTTCTGCAGCTCGCGAATGTGTAACCAGCTGCTGCAGCCGCGCCATAATAGAAGCTGAATTAGCAAAATTAATCCAACTAAAACAACGCTAACTGGCCGCATAATACTGGACGCGGATTGCAAAAAAATTATCCTCACGATCTTAAAGGCAATGGTCAATCGTACGAGCAAAATATTTTATTAGATTATCGATGACTGCAGTGCTACGTGATCCGTTTATTATATTAGCGCAAATTATAAAATGTAGAGAGTCCAGAATAACTTGCAATGTCACCAAGATCTTCTTCAATACGAAGAAGCTGATTGTACTTAGAAATTCGGTCGCTGCGCGACAGCGAGCCAGTCTTAATCTGGCCTACATTCAAGCCAACAGCTATATCGGCTATTGTTGTATCTTCAGTTTCACCGGAACGATGTGACACAATAGAAGTGTAGCTAGCTCTCTTAGCCATCTCAATGGCCTCAAAAGTCTCGGTTAGCGTTCCAATCTGATTAATCTTTATTAAGATAGAATTTGCAATTCCCTTCTTAATTCCCTCTTGCAGGATGCGTGTATTGGTCACAAATAAATCGTCGCCTACTAGCTGAACTTTTTTACCTAACCGGTCGGTTAGAAGCTTCCAGCCATTCCAGTCGTCTTCATGTAGGCCGTCTTCGATCGAAATAATCATAAACTTTTCGACTAATATTTTAAGATAGTCCGTAAACTCAGAAGATGACAACTGTAGATCTTCGTTAACAAGATTATACTTACCATCTTTATAAAACGTGCTGGCTGCGCAATCAAGCGCGAGTAGCACGTCTTCGCCAGCGCGATAACCAGCTTTTTCAATCGCCTGTAAAATCGTTGAAAGGCATTCATTGTTACTCCTGAAGTTCGGCGCAAAACCGCCTTCGTCGCCGACTGCAGTGCTCATACCACGCTTTGATAAAATCTCATATAATGCATGAAATATCTCAGCGCCACATCGTAGTGCTTCACGAAAAGTCGGCCGGTTCGCGGGCACAATCATAAACTCTTGGATATCTAGACTATTATTCGCGTGCGCGCCACCATTTACAATATTCATCATAGGTACAGGCAATTGCATGGTACCGGAACCGCCAAAGTAGCGATATAGAGGCAAGCCTACCTCCTTAGCAGCGGCTTTTGCAATTGCCATCGATACGGCGAGCATCGCATTCGCACCCATGTGAGATTTATCCTCAGTGCCATCTAGCTCTAGTAAGGTTTTATCTAACAAGACTTGTTTAGATGCCTCTAGACCTCTGATGGCTTTAGAAATGCTGGTATTAATATGCCTAACCGCTTTAAGCACCCCTTTACCACTATAGCGTCTAGCTTCGTTGTCACGTAGTTCAATTGCTTCACGCAACCCTGTTGACGCACCGGATGGAACCGCTGCGCGACCCATTGCGCCTGATTCAAGAAATACGTCGCACTCGACAGTTGGATTACCTCTCGAATCAAGAATCTCGCGACCAATAATATCTACGATAGTACTCATACTGTTTTTATAGAAAGGATAAATCGGTTTTGATGTTTTAAGTCAACAGAGCGATAATTAGAGATATTACTAAATCGTAAACTACGTGTATACTCAAGTAAAATCTTTTTCCAGCAGAACTGTAGATTTTACTATACGATCAAGAGTCACAAGCATTTCTAGTAATGCATGCATTTGCTGTAAAGGTACTGAGTTTAGGCCATCAGACTTCGCCCGAGCAGGATATGGATGCGTTTCCATAAATAATCCAGAAATGCCAACTGCAACAGCAGCACGTGCTAAAGCTGACACAAACTCTCGCTGCCCGCTAGACTGAGTTCCCTGACCACCAGGCAGCTGCACCGAATGGGTTGCATCAAATACAACAGGGGCGCCACTTTTTCTCATGATAGTAAGCGAACGCATATCAGAGGTGAGGTTGTTATAGCCGAAGCAAGTGCCACGTTCACAAGCAAGAAATCGGTCTGCTGACAGCCCAGCTTCTTTGGCTGCTGAACGTGCCTTATCAATTATATTTTTCATATCATACGGCGCTAGAAATTGTCCTTTCTTAATATTGACGGGCTTACCTGAACGGGCGCATGCTCGAATAAAATCAGTCTGTCTGCATAGGAACGCCGGCGTTTGTAGTACATCGACGACTGATGCTACTACATCGATCTCATTCTCTGTATGCACATCAGTCAGTACTGGCACGCCAATCTGGCGCCGCACCTCGCTGAGAATACGTAAGCCTTTATCTATGCCAACTCCTCGAAATGATTGATCTGAACTTCGATTAGCTTTATCGTACGATGACTTATAAATAAATGGAATGCGCATTTTTTTACAAATCTCGCTGAGGCAGCCAGCGGTATCAAGCGCTAGCTGCTCAGACTCAATAACACAGGTTCCGGCAATCAAGAAGAGTGGTTTATCTAGACCGACCGCAAAATCACATAGCTCCATATTGACTCCTATCCTGCATTAGTAAGGCGCCTCTCAGCTACTATTCCTTTTTGGGCTATGCCGCTTGTTTATGATGCATCAGCGCTGCTTCAAGATATGCATTAAACAGAGGATGACCCTTGCGTGGTGTTGACGTGAATTCGGGATGAAATTGACAGCCGACGAACCACGGATGCATATTCGTGCTTAACTCCATCATCTCTGGTAGATTTTCGGCCAGTGTATGGGCGCTAATAATCATCCCACTAGCCTCAAGTACCGGCACGAAATTGTTATTAACCTCATAACGATGCCGATGCCGCTCGTTAACATCATTTCCGTAGATTTGTTGAGCGCGTGTGCCTGGCTTAATCGGACAGCGCTGCGCGCCTAATCTCATTGTACCACCAAGGTCTGAAGATTCACCGCGCTTTTCTCGAGTCCCATTGGGGTCATACCATTCGGTAATTAAAGCGACGATCGGATTAGGTGTCGACGGCTCGAACTCAGTGCTATTAGCCTGGTTTAGATTCGCAACATGGCGAGCAAATTCAATCACCGCTAGTTGCATGCCTAGACAAATACCAAGATATGGTATTTTTGCTTCACGGGCATAGCGGATCGCCCTAATTTTACCCTCAGTGCCACGCTGCCCAAAACCTCCTGGCACTAAAATAGCGTCTAGGTGTATAAGGCTATTGACGCCCTCTGCTTCGATTTTCTCTGAGTCAATATACTCAATGTTTGCGCGTGTAAGTGTATGCAAAGATGCATGGCGCAGCGCCTCGATTAAAGATTGATACGATTCTACAAGTTCGACATATTTACCGACTATGCCGATCGAAACCTCGTGTGCCGGATGCTCGAGTCGGTATACTAGGTCGGACCATGGAGCTAAATCTGCAGGCTTTGGATCCATCTGCAACTCGCTACAGATAATTTCGTCTAAACCCTGGTTATGCAACATTTTCGGGATCTTATAGATGCTGTCTACATCCCAGACGGAGATAACTGCATTCTGCGGTACGTTTGAGAATAACGAAATCTTGGCGCGATCGCTATCTTCGATCTGACGATCGGCACGGCACAGCAGCACGTGCGGAGAGATACCGATTTCCCGCAATTTTTGCACGCTGTGCTGAGTTGGCTTAGTTTTTAACTCACCGGCTGTGGCAATAAACGGGACTAGCGTTAAGTGTACGAAGCAGGAGCAATGTCGTCCGAGCCGTAAACTCATCTGCCTTGCTGCCTCTAGGAAGGGAAGCGATTCGATGTCACCAACTGTGCCACCGATTTCAACGATCGCAGTATCAGGCTGGCTACCCGGCGTCGACGCAACGCCACGCTCGATGAACGCCTGAATTTCATTCGTGATATGAGGAATAACCTGAACCGTTTTACCGAGGTACTCACCGCGGCGCTCTTTACGAATTACCGATTCGTAGACCTGGCCGGTTGTGAAATTATTAGCACGCCGCGTCTTTGTGCTAATAAAGCGCTCATAGTGGCCTAAGTCTAGATCCGTCTCGGCCCCATCTTCGGTCACGAATACCTCACCGTGCTGAAATGGGCTCATAGTTCCAGAGTCAACGTTAATATAGGGATCGAGCTTCAATAAGATAACTTTAAGACCACGAGACTCGAGGATTGCGCCGAGGGATGCGGCAGCAATGCCTTTACCTAAAGAAGACACTACGCCGCCGGTGACAAATATATATTTAGTCATCGATGGATTCTCGCTAGAAAGCCAGATTATATGAGAAAAATCTAGCTTTCTGCTCTAAGAGTTCCCGATCTAGGTCTTTTAGTATCGATAGATCACGTAAGCAATGTTAAGCGGCGGCTTATTATCTACACATATAGACCCTCTATCTACTTAGAATCAGGAGCTAGTTGCTAAATGAATGTTATATAATCTAGTCTCTACCGAACCTCCTAAGGATTCCTTTCTACCAGGTACAAAGCTTATCGGTGTAGGCAGTCTATATACGAGATACATTCTCAATATAAAGCAATAGGTCTTATCTGAGATACGCGCGCTTTGGAGTGAAAAGCCTGCTTTCATATTAAATGCCTACCCTATTGTACTTTACTAGGACTCGCAAGCAATTTAAACGGTTGAACTTATCTAGTTCCAGTCTATTAGACATATGTAAAAGTATATCGATAGCACTATCCTGAATATTATTAATATCTCTCTTAAAAAAGAGGTCACTAGAGATATATTACTTACCTAACAATAGGTTTTAATTTAGGCTCTGCGTTATCGCCTCATCGTCGTTAGTGCGATGTTATCAAATCGGTTTATCACCACACTTTAAATATATAAGAATTAGTAGTGTATACCACTATTGTGGTATCCCATAGAACCCCATCCCTGTGTCTAGCAGAACCCCATCTCGCAAGCGCAGTACCCGGTTACAACGAGCGGCTAACTCGATATCATGTGTGGCGATTACGAAGCTTGTTTTAAATGTTTGCGATAATTCTGATATCAACTGGAAGACTATTTCCGCAGTATGACTATCGAGGTTTCCAGTTATCTCATCTGCCAGTACACACGCAGGTCGTGTCACTAGCGCTCGTGCAATTGCCACGCGTTGCCTCTGCCCGCCGGAGAGCCCATTAGGTCGACGCTTCGCAAGATACGCAACGCCAACACGCTCCAGCATGGCTAATGCCTTGTATCGTGCGCCCTTAAGGGACATGCGGCGAATCCGGAGGGGCATTGCGACGTTATCTAGCGCTGTAAATTCCGGTAAAAGATGATGAAACTGATAGACGAATCCTAGGGCACTATTGCGTAAATCATTGCGTTCACACTCTGTCAAATCGGAGAATGGTCGACCTAATAGTTCCACACTCCCTGAGCTAGGCTTATCAAGCCCGCCTAGAATATGGAGCAGGGTACTCTTACCAGAGCCAGATGAGCCTACAATAGCTAGCTTCTCGCCGCGATATACGTGTAATTGTATATTAGTTAGTACTGGCACTGACTGGCCATTATGCATAAAAGTCTTCGATATGCCGTTTGAAACCAGCACAATTTTCCGCTCTTCTGCTATTTTACTCATAGCGCAATGCCTTAGCTGGATGCACTTTAGCCCCCCGCCAGCTTGGGTATAGTGTCGCAAGTATAGACAGCACAAAAGCAATTGTTCCAATCTTTATCACGTCAACCATAACTAAGTCGCTAGGTAGTTCACTAATAAAATAGATTGACGGCGGCAAGAATTGAAAGTTAAATGCATACTCGATTAATGGCACCAGCCATGGAATACTGACGGCCAAGATGCAACCAAGCGTAATGCCGATGCTGGTGCCCACGAAGCCAATAGTGACCCCCTGAATTATGAAAATCTTCATAATTGATCTAGACTGAGCGCCAAGTGTTCGTAAAATTGCAATGTCGGCCTGTTTATCGGTAACTGTCATTACTAATGACGAGACGAGGTTAAACGTAGCGACAGCAGTAATCAGCATAAGAATAATAAACATCATTCTTTTCTCAATTTTTACTGCCGAAAACCAAGTTTTATTTTGTTGCGTCCAATCCCGGATATACTGGTGGCCGGATAGTGTCACAGTAAGTTGTCTCGCAACTTCAGGAGCATGCTGCATATCTTTAATTCGAAGACGTAAACCAGTAGGTGCACTCAACTGGAATAGTGACTGCGCATCAATAATCGATATTAGTGCTAAAGTTCTATCAAATTCATAGTGACCTGACTCAAATATACCAACTACAGTAAATTGCTTAAATCTAGGTAGCATATCGGCTGGTGTGAAGTCTCCATCTGGCGCTACTAGCATGACTTTGTCACCTAGAGTCACACCCAGTGCACTCGCTAAATTAACGCCGATTACAATACTAAACGATGCTGGCTTCAGATCGACCAATCGCCCTATTTTGATCTTAGTACTAATGTCGGATACCTGTGGCTCTAGAGCGGGATCAATTCCGCGTACGGTAACACCGTTGACCGAGTTTTTCCTCACAAGTAACGCTTGAGCATCGACGTATGGAGCGCAGCCAAGTACCGATGAATTTTGGCGTGCCTCATTATTAGTTAATTGCCAGTTTGGCATTGAGCCAATCGGCGAAAGAATCTCAATATGTGCTAGTACTGATAGCATCCGGTCGCGTACTTCTTTCTGGAAGCCATTCATTACAGACAGTACGACAATTAACGCCGCGACACCAAGGGCAATACCCAACATAGAAATTAGAGAAATAAACGAAATAAATCCGTTGTCAGAAGAACGTTTTCCGGTACGCGTATAGCGCAAGCCAATTTGCCATTCATAAGGTAGTTTCAAATTAATCCTTAGATACACACTAACCGCCCTAGATGCTGTACAGCGATTCGAGTAACAACACAGTGTGTCATATAATACTGATTTCTACAGTTTCTTTCTGTTTTAGCAGAAATTTGACTACTAACTTCTAGTCTAGAATGCATAAAAAATGCATTCTGCTTTCTGGGGGTACTATGTTAGATAAATAAATTCGGGTATTTAGATAAGCTGATATATACCCGAAAGCAGCTAGTCTTTTTTAAGAGACTAAAATAAAATTGTCGAATGACGGTGAAAATAACTTATATATTAAGTATTTAATAAATAAGATCATATATCTTTTTTCTAAAAATTTTTAGAAAAAAATTCATACAGAATTTATTAAAAACCTCAATAAGGGTCCTTATACTAGGATTTTTTAGTGATAGCTAAGTTAGCTACGTTGCACGTTGCCCAGAATAATAACCCGACGTTTATTATTTTACATAAACCGCAGTTTCCCTGGCTATGTAAACTACTTAAAATAGATGGCATGCAGGTAAGATAAGAGCGCTCAGTATCTTTCTCTCGAGAGATATACCGTGCGCTAAGCAGGAGAGATCGATATAACTGATGGATTTGCACTACAATGCGTTCTATCATGCATGCTATACACTCCCTCCCTCGCCTTCACTTGCTAGTACATTTTGCGTTGCCGCCGTTAGCTAACGAACAATATGCTCTACAAAACTTGTCTAAGCCAGCTCTAGATAGATTAATTAAGTGCGCAACGCTCGTTGAGCGAGTGGTCTGGAGCGATTTTCAGTGTTCATTCCCTCATGAGCAGTGGGTAGCACATTATTTCGGCATCGGTTATACAGCTGCTACCCCTCAATTACCCCAAAAAGCTAAAAAGTCGGTAGACTATCTAACCACAACTGATACCGATGCGCCTTTCGCCCCGTACCTGCTTCTTGCGGATGGTGGTGAACCGAGGGATGCCGTATGGGTATGCGTTGAGCCCGTGCATATGCAGGTTGCTCAGACTCACCTAGTTCTGAGTGATCCTAATATGCTGCAGATTTCTCCACATGATGCAGCTAAGCTACTCTCCGTCGCGAGACCTATTATTGAGGAGTTTGGCATAGAAATCGTGGCTCCAACGCCACTACGCTGGTATTTATCTGGTGAGTCACTCGGCTTATTAACAAGCGCATCGCCACTGCGTGCTTCTGGACATAATATTGGAGTCTGGCTGCGGCACGAGACTAATATTAATCACTGGTCGCGTACATGGATAAAACTGCAGAATGAGGTCCAGATAGCTTGGTTTAAACATCCAGTGAACCAGGCTCGAGAAGCACAAGGATTACTTACTGCTAACTCAATTTGGCCTTACGCGCAAGGGCGTATAACCCCGGTGATGCGGCCCTTCGAGCGCGTACTATCTCGGGCATCAGCCACACGTGGTTTAGCGATTGCAGGTGCTGCCGCATTAGGAATGCCGCCAACCTCTTTTGATATGCTGTTAAAACAAATAGGTAGTCAGACTGCAGCTTATGATCTAAATAGTATAACGCTAGTCGAACTTGATCAACTGAGCATACCATTCTTGCAGCAAGACTGGTCGGGCTTTCGCACTATATTCTCGGTAATGGAGCGAGACTGGTTTGCGCCTGCACTCATAGCATTAAAACGCCATACACTCTCGGAGCTCACATTAACTCTATGCGGTAACGATATTATAACCACGCTTGTCATACGCCCTATTGAGATAAAAAAATTTTGGCGGCGTCGACCGTTTACGTCGCTATTATTATAGGTCAGCATCTATGACCCAAATCACCACTCGAATCTGCCAATTTTCTAAGGTGCATTCTCTTGTAGAGAAAGGTATTCATCCTGTTCTTGCTAGGCTATATGCGTCTCGCGGTATCGACACGCCTGCTGACATAGAAACTGTGCTAACGCGACTACTTCCACCCAATCAGCTCTTAAGTGCTGATAACGCAGCAGTATTGCTGGCCGATGCAATTACTATGCAACAGCAGATACTAGTAGTAGCTGATTATGATTGTGATGGCGCAACCGCGTGCGCGGTAGCCGTGCGTGGTCTTCGTCTATTCGGCGCATATATTGACTATTTAGTGCCTAACCGCTTTGAATACGGCCACGGACTTACGCCAGATATCGTTGATCTAGCTGCTAGGCGCTCTGGTACATGCCCCAATTTATTAATTACTGTCGACAATGGGATGGCTAGTATAGAAGGTGTAGCAGCCGCTAACGCGCTCGGCATTAACGTACTCATTACTGATCACCACTTGCCTGGTGATACATTGCCTGCTGCATCTGCAATCGTTAACCCGAATCAACTAGGCTGTATATTTCCAAGCAAGCACCTAGCGGGTGTCGGTGTGATATTCTATGTGCTACTAGCGCTGCGCGTATTATTTCGACAGCGAGGAGCATATAATAATTATAACGAGCCGAGACTAGATAGCCTTCTCGATTTGGTTGCATTGGGTACGGTGGCCGACGTAGTAGAGTTAGATTTAAATAATCGTGTGCTGGTTGCGCAGGGCCTTCAACGTATCCGTAATGGCAAGATGCAACCAGGTATAGCCGCTCTTTTCCGATCGGCTGCGCGCGATACGAGAAACGCATCTGCGTTTGATCTGGGATTCGCTTTAGGGCCACGACTAAATGCGGCAGGCCGACTCTCCGATATGTCTCTGGGCATTGAATGCCTAGTTACCGACGATACACAGCGCGCTGACGTGCTAGCACAACAACTCGATGCAATAAATTGCCAACGTCGTAAAATCGAGGCAGAGATACAAGAAGAAGCGTTGGCCGCACTTGTACAGTTTAATCCACGTGATAAAGCTACAATCACGCTATTTAATCCGACATGGCACCAAGGCGTGATAGGAATCGTTGCTAGCCGACTTAAGGAGCGCTTTCACCGACCAGCAATTATGTTTGCGCTCACTGATAAATCAGGTAATCATGTAACAGGCTCTGGACGCTCAATTCCGGGTTTTCATTTGCGTGATGCTCTAGACCTGGTTTCTAAACGGGAGCCCGGCCTGATTAAGCGCTTTGGTGGCCACGCAATGGCTGCTGGCCTTACGCTGCGCACGAGCGATGTGCCGCGATTCTCAGCTATATTCGAAGTACTTGCGCATGAGTGGATAAATGAAGGAGCGCTCACTCGACAAATCCAGACAGACGGTGAGCTGGAGGATATATACCATACGCTGTCATTTATTGATCTAATCGATAAAGAGGTATGGGGCCAAGGTTTCCCGGCCCCAATTTTTTCGGCGGAATTTGATGTGGTATCTCAGTCTCTTATTAAAGAGCGGCACCTAAGGTTACAGCTTGCCCGTGGGCACTTACGCTTTACGGCAATTTGGTTTAACCATACTGATGTGCTTCCAACGCGAGCATTATTCGCCTACCGGCTAACGCGCAATACCTGGAATAGTGTATCGCGCGTGCAGTTAGTCGTCGAACATGTAATGTTCTAGTGTCATCTATTATAATTTAATCTCCTTTTAAGATCCTAATTAATATGGAAGCAGAACGTCTTAATGCAATCGAAGCAACCCTCGCTAACCTGCGAGAGCGAGCAGAAGAACTACGGAGGTATCTTTGACTTCGACGAGAAACAAGCTAGATTAACGGCAGTTAATATTGCTCTAGAAGATCCAGACATCTGGAGTAATGCGAAAAAAGCTCAAGCTCTAAGTCGAGAAAAAAAGCTGCTTGAGGCGAGTGTTTGCATGCTCTTGACTCTGGACCGCGACCTATCAGACACGCGAGAATTATTTGAGCTAGCTAATATGGAGCAGGAGCATGATACATTACTCGCCTGCGAAGCAGATGTCCTAGCTCAGGATCATAGAATATCGAATATCGAATTTCGACGGATGTTTAATAATCCGGCTGATATAAACAACTGCTTTGTTGATATCCAGGCTGGAGCGGGTGGCACAGAAGCACAGGACTGGGCGTCAATTCTATTGCGTCAGTATTTACGCTACTGTGAGCGTAAAAGCTTTAAAACCGAGCTGCTCGAGCAATCAGATGGTGAAGTGGCGGGGATTAAAAATGCCACGATTAAAGTTGAGGGCGAGTATGCTTATGGATACCTACGTACAGAGACTGGAATCCATCGCTTAGTTCGTAAGTCGCCATTCGATTCGGCTGGCGGCCGTCATACCTCATTCTCATCAGTATTCGTGTATCCAGAAGTAGATGAATCTATTGATATAGATATCAGTCCGTCCGATCTGCGTATCGATACGTTTCGAGCATCTGGGGCTGGCGGCCAGCATATTAATAAGACTGATTCAGCAGTACGCATTACGCATTTACCATCAGGCATTGTTGTACAGTGCCAAAATGATCGTTCGCAGCATCGAAACCGTTCCGAGGCAATAGCAATGCTGAAGTCTCGGCTATACGAAGCAGAGATGCGAAAACGTCAAGCTGAGCACGATAAACTTGAGTCCAGCAAGAACAACGTAGGATGGGGGCACCAGATTCGCTCCTACGTTTTTGACCAAAGCCGCGTGAAAGACCTGCGTACAAAAGTCGAAATAAGCAATGTGCGGGCGGTGCTTGACGGAGAACTCGACAATTTTATACAAGCAAGCCTGAAGCAAGGCGTGTAATTTTGGCGCAACGGACTATGACCGAAAAAAATCCTAATGCCACATTGGTTAGCATAAATAGTGATGATAGCGCTATTATCTCAGAGCGCCGGGACAAGCTTCGGATTCTGCGCGAGCAAGGTTTTGCATATCCGAATGATTTTCGCCCAAAGAATAGTGCGGCAGATCTACAGGCTCGTTTTGCTAACACAGATAAGAACGCCCTTGAAGGGCGATCACTAAACGTATCGATCGCTGGCCGAATGATGCTTAAGCGCCTTATGGGCAAGGCAAGCTTTGCAACTGTACAGGATGGAACTAGTCAGATTCAGTTCTTTATTACCCCAGCTAACGTCGGCGATAATACTTATAATGAATTTAAGAAATGGGATCTAGGCGACATCATTGCGACATACGGTGTACTGTTCCGTACGAATAAGGGTGAACTATCAGTACGTTGTATTAGGCTGCGGCTCCTATCTAAAGATATCCGCCCCCTTCCAAATAAGTTTCATGGATTATCTGACCAGGAGATGAGATACCGGCAGCGCTACGTAGATCTTATTGTCACGCCAGCGACTCGCAAGACTTTTCAGGTTCGTGCGCGCGCGATTACATCAATCCGCCAGTTTATGACAAACACGGGTTTTATGGAAGTCGAGACGCCCATGTTGCATACAATCCCAGGCGGAGCGACAGCTAAGCCATTTATCACACATCATAATGCCCTAAATATGCAGATGTTTCTCCGTGTTGCGCCGGAGCTATACCTAAAGCGACTAATTATTGGTGGATTTAATCGTGTCTTTGAGCTTGGCCGTAACTTTCGAAACGAAGGGGTCTCACCTCGGCACAATCCAGAATTCACGATGATGGAATTCTACGCTGCCTACACCGATTACCGCTGGCTGATGGATTTTACTGAGCAGTTAATCCGACAAGCGGCCATAGATGCTCAGGGTACGATGGAGGTTTCCTATCAGGGACGCATATTAAATTTAAGCCAGCCATTTCATCGCTTAACGATTACCGGAGCAATCCAGAAGTATGCACCGCAATACAGCGATGCGCACCTTTCTAATAGCGATTGGTTGCGTGCCGAATTGCGTAAGCTTGGCGTTGATAAGCATGATACAGAAGCGATACATAGCCCTATTAGAGGAACTCTTCTACTTGCTCTTTTTGAGGAAATCATCGAAGCACATCTGTGGGAACCAACTTATATAGTTGATTATCCGGTTGAGGTATCACCACTTGCCCGAGCTTCAGATAGAGCCCCTGGAGTTACTGAGCGCTTTGAGTTGTTTATTGCGGGCCGCGAAATAGCAAATGGATTCTCTGAATTAAACGATCCGGATGATCAAGCAATGCGTTTTCGAAAACAGGTCGAGCAGAAAGATGCCGGTGATGAAGCAGCGATGTATTATGACGCTGACTACATTCGAGCACTGGAGTATGGTATGCCCCCGACAGGGGGGTGTGGAATTGGTATTGATCGACTTATAATGTTGCTTACTGATAGTCGTAGTATTCGTGACGTGATATTATTTCCGCACCTGCGGCATGAAGATTAATATAACTATAGGTTTTATAGTATGCAGATGCTGCGCTAACTAACTCACATCGACTTATATCGGTAACCATTTACATGAGTAGGTTTTTGAGGAAATATTTATTAATAAATAAATATAAATAAATTACTAAGTTATATTTATTTAAGAGGCCGAAAATCTTGGCGAGCAATACTAGTAAAGTAAATATAATTACTATTAGTCAGCATCTTTTATCCAAGCTAATTGAATTGCTTCGAGAATTTTTTCACTTGAGCGCTTTGGTTCGTCATCGAACTCATTAAGTTTTATTACCCATTGATATAAATCTGTAAAACGCACGTATTGCGGATTTATATCTGGATATAAGTCCATTAGCGCTATAGCAATATTATTTATATCAGTCCACTTCATTACTACTCTCCACCTCTCGCTTAATAGTTTGTTTCATATGAAAATTAATAGAGTATTTTGGAATCTCAATCACTAAATCTGCATTTTTTAACAATTTTGCTTGACATGATAACCTAGAGGTTGACTCTAGACCCCACGCTTTATCCAGTAAGTCATCTTCACCTTCCTGTGACTGTTCTAACGCATCAAATCCTTCGCGTACAATAATATGGCATGTAGTACACGCACCGGACTTTTCGCACGCGTGCTCAATCTCGATTCCGGCATCTAATAATGTATCACAAATAGTCTTGAGAGGTTTTGCTTCAAGAACTGCCCCCTCTGGACACAACTCGACATGAGGCAAAATAACGATTTGAGGCATTAAAAAGTAGTCCTCTATAAAGTAGTGGTTCGGCAATGATTAGCTGATTTCATCAAGCTTTTTGCTTGCGAGCGCGCTATGAATACTCTGATTCATGCGCCGTGCAGCGAACTCCTCTGTTGCAGCTGCTAAAGCTTTCATCGATTTATTTATTCGGTTTATATCGTTTTCATTAAGAATTGCGCGTAGAGCGTTTAATTGAGTATCTATTTGAATACGCTCGGCGTCGTCGAGCAGTTCCCAATCGGCCTTAAGCGCTTCGTTGGTTGCATATACTAGACCCTGTGCGGTAATTTGTGCTTCACGTAACGCTCTCGAACGCATATCGCATTTAGAGCTGCTCAAACCATCCTTAATCATTCTGGTGATATCGTTGTCATTTAACCCATATGAGGGCTTAACAATTACTTCAGCTTGTACACCTGACTGTACTTCACGAGCTGACACAGATAACAGCCCATCCGAATCAACCTGGAATGTAACTTGGATCCTGGCACGGCCAGCGGTCATCGGCGGAATACTACGCAACTCAAAACGCGCAAGCGAGCGACAATCAGATACTAATTCACGTTCTCCCTGAACAACATGAATCGCTATTGCGCTCTGGCCGTTTTTAAACGTTGTAAATTCCTGAGTCTTTGCTACTGGAATCGTTGAGTTTCTTGGAATAATTTTCTCTACTAATCCGCCCATCGTCTCTAATCCGAGAGATAGCGGTATAACATCAAGTAATAACCAGTTATTACCGTCTCGGCGGTTTCCGGCAAGCATATCAGCCTGGATCGCAGCGCCAAGTGCAACGACTTGATCTGGATCTAAATCAGTTAAAGGCACCTTGCCGAAATACTGCTCGACAGCATAGCGCACGCTACGTATGCGCGTAGAGCCTCCTACCAGTACAATGCCATTAAAGTCCCCTGGTATTACCTGCGCATTACGCAACGCTCTGCGTGTAAGTACTAGCGTACGTGAGACTAACGACTGGATCACGGTCTTGAATTCGGATTCAGTAATCGTCAACATGATACGACGGCTACAGGACAACTTGATATCAAGTAAGGCCTCGTCTTGAGTGGATAGAATTTCCTTCGCGACACGTACAGCATCTAATAGCGCTTGAATATCTTGGGGTGGCAGCATGCTAAGACGCATGCGATGTAATATATACTTATACAGCGCATGATCAAAATCATCACCACCCAGCATAGAATCGCCGACTGTAGCAAGTACTTCGAAAACGCCATGAGTAAACTTAAGTACCGATAAATCAAATGTACCTCCGCCTAGATCGTATACTGCGTAGAGCCCTTGCACCCCACTATCTAACCCGTAAGCGATCGAAGCAGCGGTTGGCTCATTTAATAAGCGTAATACTTTTAAACCAGCAAGCCGTGCAGCATCTTTTGTAGCCTGCCGCTGTGCATCGTCAAAATATGCTGGCACTGTGAGAACAGCACCGATTATTTCTTTACCAAGTGCAGCTTCAGCGCGTTGTCGTAGTGCTACAAGGATCTCCGCGGAGATCTCGATAGGGCTGCGCACCCCATCTATAGTTTTCAGCTGGACCATACCAGAGGTATTAACAAAATGGTAAGGTATAGTATCTAGATCTTGTATGTCAGCTTTACTGCGCCCCATAAATCGCTTTACTGAGGAAATTGTATTGCATGGATCTAGCACTGCATCCAGCTTCGCTGGATAGCCAATCTTGCGTCCACCACCAGACAGATAGCGAACCACGGATGGTAGCAATGGTCTCCCTATCTCATCAAGTAACACTTCTGATATGCCATTCTTAGCTACAGCCACTAAGGAGTAAGTCGTTCCAAGATCAATTCCTATAGCAATGCGAGGCCGATCTAGCGCTGGCGGCGCCATACTAGGTTCTACTATTTTTAGTAAAGCCATCTTTATCTATGTAGGGTGCTATGTTGAGTATATAAAAACTATGTTAAGCATTAAACTTTATTCCCCCTCTATTTTTTCAATTTGAGTTTCAATTTCCTGTACAACCCGTTCGATGAACATTAACTGGAGTACTAATGTGACTGATGGCTGGTTTGCACCAGAATCGAGAAATTTTCCAAGCCGTACGAGACGTATAGATTCTTCATTCCTTAACTCACAGAGAAGCGTCTGCAGCGCATCGCTATTGCATGCAACAGCTGCATTCTCGATTTGCTCACGCCATTCTATTTGGCGCATTAAAAATTCAGGCTCTATAACAGTATGATTTTCCGAGCCAACTTCGATACCGCGCAAGCGCAACAAGTAGATTGCACGTCGCAGTGGCGATTTTAGTATCTGATAAACCTCGTTTGCATGCGTTGCCCATTGCATCGCAATGCGTTTTTGCGTATCTCCGGTTGCGGCAAAGAGATCTGGATGCACTTGCCCTTGTACAGCGTGATAGGCCTGCGAGAGTACGCGTGTATCTAACCTAAAACGCTCAGGTAATTGAAATAATTCGAAGTAGTTCTGAGTTAGGGACAACATGGTTAAATTATTACTAGCGCGTATTATTATCACGTACGGCACTAAGGCTTATATTCAACAACTCAGACTCGGAAAGACTCGCCGCACCCGCATGCGTCTTTTATGTTTGGGTTATGAAACCGAAACCCCTCGTTCAGCCCTTCGCGTACAAAATCTAGTTCTGTACCCTCAATATATGCTAGGCTATTCTGGTCAACAAAAACTTTAATGCCATAGCTCTCAAAGACGATATCACCAGCATCTAACTCGTCGACATATTCAAGTTTATATGCTAAACCAGAGCAGCCAGCCGTGCTTACACCAAGCCGTAGCCCGATTCCTTTTTTGCGACGCGTTAGGCACTCCCGTACGTGCTGCGCCGCTTTCTCTGTTAAAGTAATTGCCATTTATTGTTTCCGGTTTAGCCGGTTATTATTCATGGACGTGCCTACGCTCATCTTTACGATCACGTAGCTTAGATAGTAGATTCATGGAGTGCTGTGCGTCGCTTTTTGTAGTCGGTCACAGCCGCTTTAATCGCGTCTTCCGCTAGAATCGAACAGTGAATCTTGACCGGTGGAAGCGCTAACTCCTCAGCAAGTTGAGTATTCTTAATTAAGAGCGCTTGATCTAGAGTCTTGCCTTTGACCAATTCTGTCAGAAGTGAACTAGACGCGATTGCAGACCCGCAGCCATAAGTTTTAAACTTTGCATCTTCGATAATCTCGCCCACGCCTACTTGGATTTGAAGCCTCATTACATCACCGCATGCGGGCGCACCTACCATACCCGTACCAATTCTGTCGTCATCTTTAGAGAAGGATCCAACATTGCGCGGATTTTCATAGTGATCTAAAACTTTATTGCTATATGACATCATAGTACTCCTTGCTATATTTTGATGAGGTTTCAAAACCGTCACATTTAGTGTTTAATGGATAGCCCATTCTATCGTTGATAGATCAACTCCCTCTTGATGCATTTCCCATAGAGGAGAAAGCGCGCGCAGTTTCGCGATTTTGTTATTTAATAACTCGATGACGTAGTCTACTTCTTGTATGCGTGTAAAGCGACCCAACGTAAAGCGGATCGAGCTATGCGCCAGTTCATCACTACGCCCCAGTGCTCGTAGAACGTATGAAGGCTCAAGAGATGCGGACGTGCAGGCAGAACCAGACGATACAGCAACATCCTTGAGAGCCATAATAAGAGACTCGCCCTCAATAAAATTGATACTTACATTTAGGTTATGCGGTACGCGAGAATGCATATCGCCATTCACGTATACCTCATCAATCTGTAGTAGACCTTTCAATAAACGGTCCCGCAGCATCCGAACCCGCTTATTTTCGGTGGCCATTTCCTCGCAGGTCAGCCGAAATGCCTCGCCCATGCCAACAATTTGATGTGTGGCCAGCGTACCAGAGCGCATACCCCGTTCATGACCGCCGCCATGCATTTGCCCCTCAATTCGTACGCGCGGCTTTCGTCGAACATACAGTGCACCCACTCCCTTCGGGCCATACATCTTATGCGCGGAAAATGACATTAAATCGACTTTTAACTTCTGTAAGTTAATTTCTACCTTACCGGTCGCCTGCGCAGCATCAACGTGAAACACGATTCCCTTCTGCCGACAAATATCACCAATTTCTGCGATATCCTGAATAACGCCAATCTCATTATTTACATACATTACTGATACAAGAACTGTGTCCGGACGCAACGCAGCGCTGAAGAGTTCTAGGTCAAGCAAGCCGTTTTCGCGGACATCTAGGTATGTCACTTTACAGCCCTGCCGTTCTAGTTCGCGAGTAGTATCGAGAACGGCCTTATGCTCCGTCTTTACGGTGACAACATGCCCGCCCTTACTACGATAAAAATTTGCAGCACCTTTCAATGCTAGATTATTTGACTCAGTCGCACCCGACGTCCAAATAATCTCACGTGGGTCAGCGTTGACTACGTCGGCCACTTGCTTACGCGCCTTCTCGACTGCGCGTTCGGCTTCCCAGCCATATGTATGACTGCGCGAAGCCGGATTACCGAATTGCTCTCGCAGATACGGGATCATTTTATCTACCACACACGGATCAATTGGCGTCGTCGAGCTGTAATCCATATAGATAGGTAGTTGAAAGGGAGGGGTTTTCATATAGTAGCTCCGAAAGTCTATGTCTGCTGTCGCTATGTGTGTATCGCATTGTCACGTACTCAGGACTAAGCGATGTTAAACACGGAATCCGGTTCTTGTGTCCCTATGTAAACCGTGTCCGCCGCTCTCCGATCGCCTTGCCAATCGAGCATTCTAAGGCGCTTTTTCGCAAGCGCTGTTGGTCGATTAAGTCTTGTAGTGACACGGAATCTAGATACTCGACTATCTTCTGGTTCAAAGTTAACCACAATTTATGAGTCATGCAGTAGCCATCTAACTGCTTAGCGCCTTCGCATATGCCTTTACCACCGCATTGCGTTGCGTCTATAGGCTCGTTCACAGCCATAACAATGTCGGCTACAGTCACTTTATCTGCGCGGCGAGCGAGATTGTAACCGCCGCCCGGCCCACGTACCGACTCGACGATTTCATGCCGTCGTAGCTTGCCAAATAGCTGCTCCAAATAGGACAGCGAGACCTGCTGACGCTGGCTAATGCCTGCAAGCGTTACGGGACGCTTTTCTTGGCACAGCGCTAGGTCGATCATTGCTGTAACGGCAAAGCGGCCTTTTGTAGTGAGTCTCATAGTGAGGGGGCACCTGTAATTCTCGCTATTTTTATAAAAGATAAATATCCTAGCATTTTAGTCAAGTATCTCAACTTCGTATAGAAAAGTACAGCGTTCTATGCTGAAATATACACCCCTAGGTTTAGGTATTTTAGTGTTACCTAGATCGCGTAGCGACACCGCAATTGCGTAAGCAAGCCATCGCAGGCATCCTCGACTTCGTCCAGCACACGCTCAAATGCTTTATGATTACCAAAATAAGGATCGTTGACTACGTCTGTATCGTGATGGCACGCGAACTCCATTAGAAGCCTGATTTTATGTTTATATTCTGATGGACAGTAGCGTTGTAGCTCGGAATTATTGTCATAATCCATTGGAAGTAATAAATCAAATTTTATAAAATCATTATTACTAACCTGCCGGACACGCAAAGCGTCTAAACTGTAACCTCGAGATATCGCGGCTCGACATGCGCGAGGATCAGGTGAGGCACCTACATACCAGTCTCCAGTGCCGGCTGAATCTAGGTAAATCTTATCGGCTAACCCGGCTGCGCGTACTTTAGTACGCATCACCGCTTCAGCGGTTGGAGAGCGGCAAATGTTGCCAAGGCAAACGAAAAGTAAAGCGATGGTTTTCATTGGTTGAAATACTTAAAGCGCAGAGATTCTACGCGAGAATTAATACTCATGCTGAGCACTTATACTAGTAAACATGATTATAGCTAGTGCGAGTTACTCGCTCGAGTATAGAGCTAACTTTTCTATTAAAATTATTGATAGAGCAACTTATCACCACTGAATAACCTATGATTTAGAATCATTGTTCTTAATAGTGCTTATCACTCGGGAAAACTAAGGTCCGATTATTTAAGGAGATAGAAACTAAAGGGCATCTATATCTAGTAAAAAGGTGCCCGTACTAGAAGATCTCAAGCAAAGCTTACTAAATGATTACCATATGTAAGTCAGATAACTAAGCGATAGAATCAACTGACGCTGTAGTTACACACCTTCAAGTATCTTGGCGAGCCCTGGTTAGCGGTCTTTGTTTATTTTATTTATTAGAGTACCTCTGAGCTTTTTTCTTAGAAGTCTCCGGAGTCCGGGTATATGTGATGGCGTATGATGGCGTATTCTCACCCTTTAGCGTAGCGCCTGTCCCCGCTGCACTTCTTTTATGCTAGTCGCAATGCAGAAGACGACTATATTAGACATGTTAAGCCTAGTAGAAAATAGATATCGTGAGATAAGTAACCTACTCGCGTGTGGCATCACGAAGGGTATCCACTATAAATGCATTTATAGTGACGTAATAATCTACCATACCTAGTACAGGTATATATTATGCATAGGGGGCTTATTGTTAGGATGATATTCGTTAATATAGAGCTTGCCGTTAGCTTGATCTACAGCATACTACACTCGCCCAATTTCAGATCTGAGTCATTAATTGGGTAATATAAATGCTCGTGGCGCTCACACATATATACTATTTTTTTAGCTTCAAGAGGCTTAGGTCACGCGGTGAACTCTTGCTCTTAAAAACTCTAAACTGTTTTTATGTGGCGCTTAACGGAGTTTACAGCGAGTTCTTTCTAAAATATACACTAGTGGTTTTTTGAGTAAAACTTATTCCCAGACTGCATCGTAAACATACGCTATATGCATCGTAAACATACGCTATAGATTAGCGTACAACACGCGGTGTTTTATTATTACGCCGTTTAGAAACTATGAAAATTAGTATAACTAGCCCAAAAGATATTAGTGTGTGAGAGCTATATAGGACAATACTTTTGTAAAAGCAATGATATAAAGACCTTCTGGTGCCAGAAGGAAATTACATTAATATAATCATGTTTTAAGCGCTTCACATATGAGCATGTATTGCCAATAGATAATCTACGATCTATAAAGAGTAATAAAAAACATCGGGCTTACAGAGCAATCTAAACTAGTAATTAATTGCCCTCAGTTATCTTCTATACCGCATAGTACATAGCATTACAATGGAATATTGATACTGGCTGAGTTATGGATAATAAATACTATGCGCTGCTTATAAAAAATTTACGCAATCACTATTGCCACAAATCAGTACTAGGATAAAAAGTAGCTATCTCTAGATAAAATATCACTAATAGTAAAAAGGTTATACCAAGTATAATTACAGGATAGTTCTAGGTGCTAGAGAAGCTCCGGCGAGCGAGTAAATAATTTTGATCACATGCGCTGTGCAACCGTAAAATTTTCACTACTTCTTGTATTGCGGCGGTAGATCAGTACAGTTTCCTTCGTACAGTTCCGCGGCCATCCCCACTAATTCTCCAAGCGTTGGGTGTGGATGAATTGTTCTGCCGACGTCCGTCGCATCTGCACCCATTTCTATAGCTAGGCAAATTTCGCTGATTAGATCACCCGCATTTATACCAACGATACTACCGCCAATTACGCGATGGGTTTTCTCATCAAACAGCAGCTTTGTAAAGCCCTCATCTCGGCCATTCGCAATCGCTCGACCGGACGCAGTCCATGGAAACATAGCCTTACCGTACTGGACGCCTTCGGCCTTTAGTTGCAACTCTGTCTTGCCGGTCCATGCAATCTCAGGGTCGATATATGCTACAGAGGGAATTTGAATGGCATCAAAGTAAGATATTTCACCAGAAGCAGCCTGTGCTGCGACATGTCCCTCATGCACCGCCTTGTGCGCGAGCATCGGCTGCCCAACAATATCACCTATCGCATAGATATCTGGCATGTTAGTGCGCATTTGCTTGTCGACATTGATGAAACCACACTCTGTTATTAAAACTCCAGCACGCTCGGCGCCGATGCGATTGCCATTCGGGCTGCGCCCGACTGCTACAAGCACTAAGTCATAGCACTGCGGATCCCGTGGGGCATTCTTACCCTCGAAACTAACATAGATCCCATCCGGTTTAGCTTCAGCAGTTGTGACTCTCGTCTTTAGCATTACGTTTGCAAAGCGTTTTTCGTTAAACTTTTCCCATACTTTAACAAGATCCTGGTCTGCGCCCTGTATTAAGCTATTGCACATCTCAACGATGTCAATACTTGTGCCGAGTGTTGAATATACCGTAGCCATCTCGAGCCCTATTATTCCACCACCGATGACTAGCATCCGCTTAGCGATTTGTGGTAATTCTAGTGCTCCAGTAGAATCGATAATTCGAGTATCTTCTGGTAAGAATGGTAATTTTATAGATCGGGAGCCAGCCGCGATGATTGCTTTTTTGAAGTGTACAATCTGCTTACCACTTTCAGTACGCACCTGAAGTTTATAAGGTTCGACGAACGTACCAATTCCTGTTATTACCTGCACGTTTCGAGTTTTGACCATACGGGCAAGACCAGTCGTAAGTTTACGCACCACGTTAACCTTAAACTCACATAGCTTAAGCAAATCGATCTGCGGCCTGCCAAGTACAATCCCATGTGTTGCTAGTGCCGACGCCGATTCAACAACGGCGGCAATGTGTAGTAACGCTTTTGACGGAATGCATCCAACGTTTAGACAAACTCCGCCAAGTGCAGAAAAGCGCTCGACAAGCACGGTTCTTAGGCCAAGATCGGCAGAGCGAAACGCGGCCGAGTAACCACCTGGTCCAGCACCGAGAACCAATACATCACATTTGATATTAGTGGTATCCAAATTAGTCATAGATAACGATCGTACTATACGATCTTCGTCGTAGAAGCGTTTTCCCTGGTCTTTAACTTCCATGATCGCAATCACGGTGCCTGGAGATATATTATCACCAGCCTTGACCCTAACTTCTTTCACGGTGCCATCGTAGTCGCTTGGTAGCTCTACCGATGCCTTATCGCTTTCTATTGTTAATAGAGACTGTCCTTTGGCAAGGGTATCGCCAGGCTGGACAGACACCTCAATTATGCTAACCCCTTTGAGGTCGCTAATGTCGGGAACTTTAATTTCAACAAGACTCATTCCCCTCTCCGCTTTCTTATTTAAGCAACATGTTGACAGAGCCTGGTCATACCATTACACGTCTGAAATCCGCGAGGATCTTACTTAAGTAAGCGTTAAATCGTGCAGCTTCTGCACCATCAATCACGCGATGATCATACGATAGTGAGAGAGGCAACATTAAACGTGGAATAAATTTTTTTCCATCCCACACTGGCTTATAAGCACTCTTGGAGAGGCCAAGGATTGCCACTTCTGGTGCATTAATAATCGGCGTAAAATGCGTGCCTCCAATTCCGCCAAGCGACGAAATTGAGATGGACCCTCCCTGCATCTGATCTGCCTTCAGCTTGCCTGCACGGGCTAGCCTCGCTAATTCTGCAGTTTCTTGCGCTATGTCGAATACTCCTTTATTCTCGGCATTCTTGAGTACTGGAACAGTAAGTCCATTCGGTGTATCAGCCGCAAAACCAATATTTAAATATTGCTTGAATATTAAATTATCCCTATCCAAACTAGTGTTAAAAATTGGTAATTTTCTCAACACAGCGACAACTGCCTTAATCACGAACGCAAGCATTGTGATCTTGATTCCTGTTTTCTCGTTTTCCTTATTTAGTTGTACTCGGAATACCTCGAGCTCGGTAATATCGGCCTCATCGTTATTCGTTACGTGCGGGATCATGACCCAGTTTCGTCTTAAATTCTCCCCGGATATTTTCTTAATTCTAGATAATGGTTTAGCCTGTATAGGGCCGAATTTAGCAAAGTCGATCTTTGGCCAAGGAAGCAGATCTAAGCCTGTATTGTCTAATACGGCAGAGTCTGCTGATATGGCAAGCTCCTTATTAATCACGCTCTTTACATAGGTAGTCACATCCTCGCGCGTGATTCTACCCCCGTGGCAGGTACTCGATACGCGCTCTATTTTGACACCAAGCTCTCTTGCGAACTTACGTATGGACGGACTCGCGTGAATAGCATAGTGTTCGCCGGTAATGTGAATTGCTGGCGACGACTGAATTTCTAGAGCCGACACTGGCGGAGTCAGAAAGTCCGAAGAGGGCTGCTGAACTAATACAGATGCCCTAGCTGGTACTGAGGCTTCCGGGGAGGAGTGAACGTGCTTAAAGGACCCACTATGAGGGCTTTCTAGTACAACAATGAGTGCGCCTTTTGACACTATATCGCCGACATTAACCTCTAGTTTCTTTACTATACCAGCAACTGGGCTCGGCACATCCATTGCCGCCTTATCTGACTCAAGAGTGACTAGCGATTGTTCTGGTTCGACAGCATCGCCTGGTTTAACTAACACCTCTATTACTGGTACGTTTTTATAGTCGCCGATGTCTGGCACCTTTACTTCGATCGCTTCACTCATTTATTTTGTCTCCAACAAGCTATATTTGTCCGACGGACAGCTATTGTGTCGCATACGGCGCAAGGCAGGACATTCGTGCGACTTGAAGCGTTAGATAGTTATCGGGTTCGGCTTAGCCGGATCAAGGTTGTATTTCTGAAGCGCTTTCGCCACTAGTTTATAGTTATTCGTATCTTCGTTAGCTAATGCGTATAGTGCGGCTACGGTAATCCAATGGCGACCGACCTCGAAGAAATGACGTAACTTCTCACGCGTATCAGAACGACCAAAGCCGTCAGTACCAAGAACTATATAACGACGTGGTACGAATGCGCGAATCTGCTCGGCTAGCGAGCGTACATAGTCTGTAGACGCAATTACGGGACCCTCTGTATTTTGAAGAAGGGTTTGCACATGCGATAGCTTAGGTGCTGAGAGCGGATTAAGCAAATTCTGACGCTGTATTGCATGCCCCTCTCGAGCCAGTTCAGTGAAACTAGGCACACTCCAAAGGTCGGAGGCCACACCCCAGTCACTCTTAAGCAACTCAGCTGCAGCAATTACTTCGTTTAGGATTGTGCCAGCACCAAGTAATTGGACGCGCGGAGCATTCTTATCTACATCAGACTTACGTAATAAATACATGCCTTTAAGGATGTGTTTCGAAACATACTCCCCCTCTGGCATTCCAGGATGCTCGTAGTTTTCGTTCATTACCGTTAGGTAATAAAATACGTCCTGCTGATCCTGGAGCATGCGGCGCAAGCCATCTTGGATAATTACCGCAAGCTCGTAGCCAAATGTTGGATCATAGCTGACACAATTAGGAATTGATGACGCCCATAATAGCGAATGCCCATCCTCATGCTGCAACCCCTCACCATTAAGCGTAGTGCGTCCCGCAGTGCCGCCAAGCAAGAAGCCTCGCGATCTCATATCGCCGGCGGCCCAAGCTAAATCACCAACACGTTGAAAGCCAAACATCGAATAGAAGATGTAAAATGGCACCATAATCTCGTTGTGCGTCGAATAAGACGTCGCCGCTGCGATCCAGTCGCAAATACCACCAGCCTCATTAATGCCTTCCTGAAGAATCTGTCCGGTCATCGATTCCTTATAAAACATTAACTGATCAGAGTCTTCTGGAACATACTTCTGTCCCTCTTGATTCCAGATACCAATCTGACGGAATAGCCCTTCCATGCCGAAGGTTCGCGATTCGTCTGGCACGATAGGCACTATTCGTTTACCGAGAGACTTATCCTTTAAGAGGATACTTAAAATCCGCACAAACGCCATCGTAGTCGAAATCTCCCGTCCTTCGCCGCTGCCCCTAAGCATCGCCCTGAAGGTAGATAGTGGCGGTACCTCTAACGACGTATCGGCCTTCATCCTTCTCTGTGGCAAATATCCGCCGAGCGCTAGTCTGTGCTGACGCATGTACTCGAGATTTTTTGAACCCTCCTCAAACTTCAAGTAAGGTATCGTACCGATTTCATCATCTGAAATAGGCAGCCGGAACTGATCGCGGAATTTCTTCAGGTGGTCCACCTGCATCTTTTTTTGCTGGTGAGTAATGTTCATTGCTTGCCCAGCCCGACCCATCCCGTAGCCTTTTATCGTTTTTGCAAGGATCACGGTCGGCTGTCCGACATTGTGTTGGGCCGCGTGAAATGCAGCATAAATCTTATGAGGATCGTGGCCCCCTCGGTTCAAATTCCAAATATCGTCATCCGACCAATCTTCTACCAAAGCTTTAAGTTCTGGTGTGTTGAAGAAATGCTCGCGCACATAAGCGCCAGATTCCGACTTATATGTCTGGTATTCACCATCGACTACTTCCATCATCCGACGCATCAATACGCCCGTTTTATCACGCGTGAATAGCGAATCCCAACGGCTGCCCCAAATTACCTTGATCACATTCCAAGCCGAACCTCGGAATTCGGACTCTAACTCCTTGATAATGTTTCCGTTTCCTCGAACTGGACCATCTAGCCGCTGTAGGTTGCAGTTGATCACGAACACAAGATTATCGAGCTTTTCTCGCCCAGCCATGCCAATTGCGCCGAGTGACTCTGGCTCGTCTGTCTCGCCATCACCGAGAAAAGCCCAAACCTTACGCCCTGTAGTCTTCGCGATGTTACGCGCCTCGAGATAGCGCATGAAACGAGCCTGGTAGATCGCCATAATCGGACCTAGACCCATTGATACCGTAGGGAACTGCCAGAAATTAGGCATCAGCCATGGGTGTGGATACGATGAGATTCCCTTACCTTCAACCTCTTGCCGGAAGTTGTCTAGCTGCTCCTCGGTGAGTCGACCTAATAGAAATGCACGCGAATAAATGCCAGGAGATGAGTGGCCTTGAACAAACACTAAATCTCCGCCGTGTTGCGCACTCGGTGCATGCCAAAAATGGTTGTACCCGACATCATAAAGTGTAGCAGCCGATGCAAAAGATGCGATGTGCCCACCGACATTTGTATTCTTGCTTGCTCGTAGCACCATTGCTAGAGCATTCCATCGCGTATATGACCGGATCCGGTGTTCAATATCCTGATCTCCGGGATTTTTAGCTTGTTCGGACACCGGAATTGTATTGATGTACGGCGTGTTTCCAGAGAACGGCAGATGCTCCCCATGGACACGCGCAAATTCTATCTGCTTCTCAATTAGATAATGAGCGCGCTTAGGTCCTACAAACGACAGCACACCATCCAAAGCTTCGAGCCATTCTGCGGTTTCTTGTGGGTCACTATCTTTTTCGGCAGCGACATACTTCATCACTTCCTCGGGTACGGCAGACATGAGCGTCTCCTAGTCCTGTATGGGGAACGTGCTGCACCAGGCGACCAGATACAGTAACCTGGCCGGAGTGTACGCAGAATTGTAAAGACCCGGTCTAAGCCTGCGCAACAAAATTTTCAAATGAGAGATGATTTCTTACAGTATAAAAATTTCTTCGATACAATCCTAAAATTTTGCGAATCTATAAGCTTTATCGCAGTATTTCTACAAATATATTTTTACGCCTTTAATGTTTTCACCATGCTCTTCTCCATATTAACGGAATGGTTTTTGACCTGTGTAGAATATAGCTCTCGCTGCAACCTCGAGTGACTTAACACCTACTCTTTTGTTATTAATTAGGATGAGCGTAGTTCCATAAAAACTAAATTAGCTCGAACAACGGCGCTAGAAGCTAGACTTTATAGAACTATTGCGTTATGAGGGCAATAAACTTCGAGCGAACAGAAGCATATTCGCCTGTTATAGTGACGCATGGACCCTTAAAACAGATGTTACGACATGACCCAAAGAATTCGTTTATTTATATAAATCGACTATGAGATACTATCTCAGAAAGACAATGTGTGTGATTATACGATGCGATTCAAACTTCTTTACTGAAGTACTGACCTCGTGCGCATAAATCTTCCTGTTGATACCTGCGATTATTTTATCAGTAGGTGCGTGATATTCTTAAAACTAGATCTTCTGGAGAGAGTATTACAAGACATAGAGATCATCCGGTTCTCTATTTAGGTATTAAATTAACTGAGAGCACGCGATCTCGATAAGTGAAGCTAAGCTACCTACGAACCACCCAAAGTGTTTTATAACAATATACAACGAGCGTTAGATGTAAATCAGACACTCAACAGTGCGGCAGTGAAATCACCATACGTTAGATAAAACTTTTTATGAGAGTTTTAGGAAACAGCCTTTAAAGCAGTGCTTGACAGGGTAATTAGAAACTATATCGAAAATATATTCATTCGCATTGTCGCATAATATATGCTCGTAGCCACGAGTTATTAAGAGCCACCCAGTGCTAATTAAGAAAGTCTTTATTCAACCTGCTGAAAATCCGTCGTGCAAAAAATTTATTTTTGAGAAGCCTTTAAACTATTCTAACGCATTCGCTTAGACCGCATGCGTGGCATACCGTCTATACATGGGCTAAAAAACTTAAAACCCCTCCTAGTAGACCCGCTTTATTAGCAGCACAGCAACCTGTTATAAACATAATATGTAGACTTAGTCACTGCACGCGACAGAAAGCTTAAATGATAAGAGAGCAATCTGCTTTAGTGCAGTATAGACCCCTGAAGACTCATGTCCACTGTTAGTCTTCTTCATAATCGCAAAAATAGTTTCTCTATGTTTATAAGCAGTCACACAGTACAGATGCTTGTTTTAAGCATATGCAGCGTGCGTTAGCTTAAGCCATAAGAGTGGCTCTCATTGCTAAAAATACAATTTTTTGTCAACCAGTTACATGATTAGCTGCATCGATAAAACGCAATGCATTCCATTGAAAAAACATTCTATAAAGCTAGACTAGACTAAGTTAGAACATGAGCGTACGCGCCAAAAACTAACTATACAAGAGCATTAGTTAGATAACTACATTGCTAGGGTGATGATATAGCATACTGATTAAGATAGTTGAAACGCACGGCGGGAGTATTATGTAGACTGAATGTAAATGTATCGCCGTAAGGTTAACTCACGAAGCCTAGCCTTATGAAAAAATAGGAGTGACCTACAAATAACATATATGTAAACAAAACAAACAGTCTATAGCCATAAATCAAGCTTTTAAGTCACTCGTAACCACTGACCGTATAAGCCTAATTTAGGCTCGCTTTTACTACTGTCTTAAACCTTGATAAATCAATCTAGTATCCCAGCCTATGACAGCTAGAATCATTGACGGCCTCCTCCTGTCTCAACAGCTACGCGCCGAGGTAGCCGAACGTACCGCCGAACTTACCGCACGAGGTTACCAGCCCGGCCTAGCCGTGATACTGGTTGGAAACAATGTTGCTAGTCAAATCTATGTTCGCAATAAAATTAAAGCATGTAACGATAATGGATTGTATTCGGTCTATGATTGCTATACAGATGATCTGACAGAAGCTGACCTACTTACCCGTATCGGAGTGCTCAATAGCGATCCTAAGATCCATGGTATTCTAGTCCAGCTACCGCTTCCTCCGCATATAAATGCGTATAAGATTATCGAAATGATAGCGCCAGAAAAAGACGTCGATGGTTTCCATATCGCTAATGCTGGCGCATTAATGACTGGCAAGCCCTTATTTCGGCCTTGTACGGCATCAGGTGTTCTAAAAATGTTAGAGTATCAAGGAATCCCGCTAGCCGGCGCTAATGCAGTGGTAATCGGTCGCTCAAATATTGTTGGCAAGCCGATAGCCATGCTGCTAGTTCAAGCAGATGCAACTGTGACGATATGCGGCCGGAAGACGCGTGATCTAGCGGTACATACGCGCAGTGCGGATATTATTGTTGCAGCGACAGGCAAGCGCAACTTAGTGACAGCTAGCATGGTTAAACCCGGCGCGACAGTTATTGACGTCGGTATAAGTCGAGACGATGATGGTAAGCTGTGCGGAGATGTAGATTTCGCCAGCGTTCGTGAGGTTGCTGGCTACCTCACACCAGTACCCGGCGGTGTTGGTCCAATGACAATTACGATGCTACTAATTAGCACAATCGAAGCAGCAGATCGTGCAGCCGGGGGTAACGGGTGCGATTGCACTAGGTTAAGCGGGGGGTTGTGCTCTACTAGATTGCAAACTCTCTTAATATAACAGGAACATTATGGCTGCTCAGACTGCCACCTCAAATCCGTTGCTTAATTTAGCAGAGCTACCTCGATTTACATCGATTCGGGCTAAGCATGTAACTCCAGCGCTTGATGTACTGCTTAAATCTTCAAACGATGCGGTATTACACGCCAGTGCGCCGCAAACTCCAAACACCTGGGAAGCGACGTTTAAAATAGTTGAGGAAGCTATTGAGCCATTATCGCGCGTATGGAACCTGATTTGCCATCTGAGTGCCGTTGCCGATACACCAGAGCTCCGTGCAGCACACGCGCAAAATTTGCCGCGTGTAACCGAATTTTGGTCTAACCTTAGTCAGAACCTTGCGTTATACGAAAAATATAAGGCTATTGTAAGTAGTAGCGAATATAAACAGTTAAGCAACGTTAGAAAAAGAATTCTTAAAAATATATTACGCAATTTTCGTCTATCTGGTGTTGAGCTACCAGCACATAGCAAGCAGCGCTTTACGCAATTACGTAAGCAGCAGGCCCTGCTATCCAAGGAATTTTCAGACAACGTGCTCGATGCGACGAATGCATACGCATACTTTGTAACAGATGATGCGCAACTTGCGGGTCTTCCTATAGACGTAATCGTTTCAGCAAGGCAAGCAGCCGTAAAAGATAGCAAGCCAGGCTGGAAATTTACACTTCATTTTCCTTCGTACTTTCCGGTACTACAGTACGCAGAATATCGTCCTATGCGTAAGGCAATGTATCAAGCATATGTGACTCGCGCTTCAGAACTCGGGCCCGACTACGGCAATGGAAAGCCTCAGTGGGATAACACTATGAATATGACTAAGCAGCTGAAGCTGCGTTCAGAAGAAGCTGCAATACTTGGCTATAAAAATTTCGCACAAGTATCACTTCAGCCAAAGATGGCGGATTCGCCTGAGCAGGTTATGATATTTCTTAATGACCTAGCGCGACGCGCTCGTCCATATGCAGAAAAAAACTGGGTGCAGCTACGAGAATTTTCAGATAATGAGCTGGGTCTTGAGAAGCTCGAAGCGTTTGATATTGCTTACGCTTCAGAAAAGCTGCGGCAAAAATACTACGAGTTCTCCGAAGATGAGGTCAAGCAGTATTTTCCAGAATCTGGTGTACTACAGGGTCTCTTTCGGGTTACTGAGGTTCTATTCAACGTACTAATCAAACCAAGTGTAACAATAAACAAGTGGTATCCAAACACACAGTTTTTCCACGTTGAAAATCATAACGGTACATTGCTGGCCCAGTTCTATCTAGATTTATATGCCCGTGATAGCAAGAGCAGCGGCGCATGGATGGATGATGGACGTTCCCGATACCGCTGCGCTGATGGCACGCTGCAAACCCCAGTAGCTTATTTAATGTGCAACTTCTCGGCGCCCCTTAGTGGTAAACCATCCTGCCTTACGCATAGTGAGGTTATTACCTTGTTCCATGAGTTCGGCCACGGCTTGCATCACATGCTTACTCAAATCGAGGAATTAGATGCCTCTGGTATCAATGGCGTTGAATGGGATGCAGTCGAGTTGCCGTCGCAGTTTATGGAAAACTTTTGTTGGGAGTGGGATGTTCTAACTAGCATGACTTCACACGTAGATACTGGAAAACCACTACCGCACCATCTGTTCAGTAAAATGCTTGCAGCACGAAACTTCCAAAACGGGCTTGACACACTTCAACAAATCGTTTTAGCAAAGTTTGATATGCAGCTTCACACAACATACGAGCCTGACGGTGAATTAAGCATTAGCGAACTAGCCTGTCAGATTAGTGATAGATGGCATGTTGTTCCACAAGCATTATTTTCGCGATGGCCCAACACATTCAGTCACATATTTTCGGGCGGCTATGCTGCAGGCTACTATAGCTATAAATGGGCTGAAATTTTATCAGCCGACGCTTATGCTGCTTTCGAAGAGGCGGCTGGTACCGACGGTAGTGTACTTAATCCCGAGACAGGGAAACGCTATTGCACGCAGATACTTGAGGTTGGCGGAAGCCGCTCTGCAATGGCGTCGTTCAGGGCCTTCCGTGGGCGCAAGCCATGTATAAATGCATGGCTTCGTCTAAATGGCATGAGCGAATAAATAAACGCATTATGATATAGATAATGTGCGCCGTGCATAATACCTAGTTCTAAATATAAATATGATTTTTCTGAAGTTATAACTAGTCGTGCAATCTTTAATAAATCCCTTAATAGGGATTATCTACATTAATCTATAACAGATTATCTTAGCAACCAAGCTAGAGTTTTTATGTTTAACACCCATTTTTTCTGATAATAGTCAGATACTAGATAGTAATTTATATAAAACATTTACTCTTGTACAGATCCTACTACAAGTATACATATACCCCGTATCTAGTATTAATTTATATATGCCTGTCAATAGTATAAGATAAATCATCATTCTTATCTAAAGCTTTTCTATATCAGAGCATTGCAATATTTTAGTTAATCTTACACTAAGGTTATACTAATATATAATATATTTTTACTACCTTGACGTAAAGTTAACGTTAAATAATTTATCAGGGAGATACTTTATAGTAAGTATTTATTAGATTAGTGCAATTAATAGAAATTATGACTATAACTTTACTTATTAAGTAAGACGCCACATTAGATTTATAAAAAACTATAGCACAATTTTAAAAAATTTTTTAGATACTGTAATTATAAATATGTATAAACAAATGCGCTTTATAATAAGAGTCGATTAATGGAATCTTAAAAATTTAATAAAGTCCATAAGCAGTTACCTATAATAATAAACTTTATTATATAGCATGGAGTGATATTGAGTACTTTTAACTAGATATATAGCTTAATAAAAGTATTAAAATTTTATATATTCAGTCGTAGATATAAAGCTAATCAAGCTATTTTTTATCCGTTCTTAACGAGAAACTATTGAATTTTTTTAGATTCGCTTAGGTAGCGCATAATCTTATGCAATACTTAGGTCAGATATTATTATCTATAAAAAGTATAAATATAGTTTTATTATTTAAACTTAGGAATACCCTGGTATATTTTTCGCATGAAAACATACTAAATTTGGCTTGGTATAGGATTAATTATTTTTAGCATAAAATATGCCTCGCAATCTAGCATTAGATTTATATAATTTTTCTTAATGTACAAAAGTTCTAAATAATACTAATACAGATGGCGTTAACTTAAACAGCGCTACATAACGATTAAATCAAAATTAATTTTAATAATTTTATATTATTAACTAATTTAGAATACGAATTTTTTAATATAAAGTATACTACTGTAATAAGTAGAGATAGTATCAAAATTTTTAACGTATGTAACTAATATTAGTTTAGTTCTATCCTATAAAGATATATTCCTCTACTTAAATTAGATTAATTTTTTGAAAAAAGTTAATATTTTTATTAAATTTTTTAATGGAAATTAAGCTAAATTTTAGGAATTTATATATTAAGATTATTAATTTTTCAAAAAGACTTACGTTTAATATAACATACCTTTATAATCGTAAGAAATTTATTAGGGATAATGGATATAGCCCTAATATAATATAAGTGCTAACTAAATTGCTTTAAGCATATTAAATAATAAACTCACTAAGAATATTTACTAAGATAAATATAAGCAATATTTTTATATTATTAATACATAAATATTTATATAAAATTATGTATTTTTTAATATATTAGTCCGCCCTGCAGGATTTGAACCTGCGACCTACGGCTTAGAAGGCCGTTGCTCTATCCAACTGAGCTAAGAGCGGATAATAAAGATTATAGCATACTGCAGGAATTCTATTTCCTCTACAGTGGGATTGAGAGACTCTCTTTAAAAATTGGGCACTAGCATCATATAAACTTTTAAGAAATTTATTAACTGTACTTAATACTAAAAACAACCTGTATTTCTGGCACAGAATTTGTTAGAATTAATAATAACAATAATTATTATAAATTCAATAAAAATAATCAAAAAATTTAAGTGGACAATAACAGATAAAACTAACTAATTATTTAGTCTAAAAAAGATATAACTGCATATACATAAACTCGATGTAATATAGTTAATATTTACTAAATATTAAGTTAACCAGTTTAATGTATGCCTACATCTATGAATTTATAGAATTCTACCTAATATATTTTACTCGAATAAATGTTCATAATATGCATATATTATAAAAATCTGTCTATTTATAGCGAGATACTTAAAATATAAAATAAGATATTCTAATAAATAGTATGCTTGTGATCAATTTATTACTAGTAAAGTAGTCATCCTAAGTAATTTAAAGAAGCCGTAACAAAATTAATTATTACTATATGCTGAAATACACTGTAAAAAAATAAAGATGATGCTTAAATGCAATATAATTAGAAAATATTAAAATTTTTAGTAGATAGCTAATTATTTAGGAATAAATGACGTATGTTTACAAACGCTAGATATATATAACATAGTCACACTATAAAAAAGTACTTTGGAGGTATATAAATATAAAAATCATGAATAAACTCTTTTATTTAAAAAATAGGTATTAGTTTAAATTATACAACGCATTAGTAAGGCGATTTTTTATAAATATTTAGGGAGTTTTATGTTTAAAAAATGATTTAAATTTAGTTTTAGATCGAGCGAAAAACACTACAATCGCTATAAATATATATGCTTATCAAGCTTCTCATTCTTACAAATCTTTGGTAAAGACACAGTTCTGGATTAGCCGAGTTCTACTAGCAATTATTTGGAACCTATTAAGTGGCATAATAATTAAAAACTATCTTCTTAAAGATATAACTTATAGTGACGACTGGATTTTTTGGAGGGTACTGTTTGAGTAGCTCTATTGATTAATATATTATTAAGTCAAATCTACGAACTTAGAATTGCAACTTAGTAACAGTAGAAAAGTATTATTATCTACTTGAGAATTTTGTCAACAGTGCTATTGCATAACCTAGAAAAGTTTTATAGCTAAAATGCTTTTATCTTAAATAAAGAAATTACTTTAGTAGATAAAATGTAGCTAATCCTACTTAAAAAGTAGTATTATTAATCTCACCCAATAGGCTATAAAACTTATACTAGCGTTTCTCTTAATCGATCCTTAGATAAGGAATATACGGAAAATTACTTTATCTGCTATACCGAATACTGTAAGCGCAGTAATCTAGTAGTATACGGTTAACTCAGAGTAGTATTATCTAGATTTAAATACTGCGCAGTACCGCTAACTCTTGTTTATTAAAGTGGTACTTAGGTTAGTTAAATTTATTTTTTATATGCTAATGAAATTTCCTATAAATATCAGGGATACCATCATGCTGATGCATGTAATATAATAAATTTTTTAATAGCATTATTTGGCTATGTCAACCACTTTATAAAAATACTAGCAATAATACGAATATAAATTCAAGCACTACCGCGAAATTAGTTAGTGAACAGTGCTGGCTTTTTCTTATAGACTGGTATATGTTAAGCACAAAACCTTATCCAAGCCTAAAAGACACACCCTATTTTAGCATAAAAGGCTTAATGCATATGTATAGCTATTAAAACGCCTTGTTTCGAGCTCAGGAAAGAAAAAAGCCCCCCCACACTTTAGTCAATACTAGAGCGTTAACGTTGCATAAACTTATCTAGAGGGATAGCGATTTCATCAGATGAAAATAAGAGACTGTATGCATAGGACGGTAATAACAAGAGTATAGGCAGTACTAACATACTAAGAAAATTGACGTTACATTAAAAATTAGACTATAATTAGTTTGCGGAGCGTGGCGCAGCCTGGTAGCGCATCTGATTTGGGATCAGAGGGTCGTAGGTTCGAATCCTATCGCTCCGACCAATATAATTAAGCACTAATATGTATAAAAAGCTTTATTTTTATTAAAACTTTAATAATAAACTCTAAATAATCTTCTGCTAGAAGAGCATAGTTTTGGACTACTTAGTTTAAGAAATAAGCGGTATCGATACATCAATGGTATATAGTACAACACGTTTTATAAAATTCCTAAATAGTCATATAGGATTTCACTCTATGTTATTAGAGTTACTTTAATACCAAATTAGTCATAGTTTGATATGCTATAAAACTAGCCACTTAAACGCAGTACAGTTTGTGAACTATAGTTTTTAACTACAAATACTACAGCTAGCTACTATATTATTAGCTTTACTGCTGGGTATCATATAATTACCAAGCTAGTCTATATTGTTATAGCTTAATAAAGCTGTGGAATAACAATTAGTATAACTGATATTAATATATTAAATAAGTGGGCCTACCCAAGAATAATTTATTTATCAGCATGATAAATAAATATACTATACAATATATATTTTTATAAGTGTTTGATATAACTATTATAGGTTTAATCGTAGGTTTATACTACTATAGTAGTAATCATATTTTTTAAAAAGTTATAAAAATCTATATTCTTAAGGTCTTATTTCTATACATCCCAAAATTTGGGATAAAAAGATCAATAGTTATTTAAATAACTTTCTATTAAAATTTAATTTTTACTAGGTTTAACTACAGTATTAATTGTAATTAATAAATATCCTTAGTAATACTTCTACTCTAGAGTATTACTACATCACTCGATACATATCATTTTAATGATAATTTTATAAATAAATATTTTTAAGTTTAAAAACTAAATAAAGATTTAAGTAAGTATCGCCCAGTTATTGTAAATGCTTATAAATAGGTATTTATCTATAACTGCTATAAGATAAGTTTTCTAAAAAATTTTATATTAATAAAACTTACTACTAAAAGTAAGTGAAACAGTTTCTAACCTTAATCTAACCCTAATTAGGGTATTTAACCTACTATTTGATAGTATAAATAGCTCTTATAGATTAATAATAATTTATTAAAAATATACCTTTGAAACTATTTATGTAGTATAAAGTGTTTTTTGAAGAGGTTTGTGATGCATATCAAGAATGGGTATCAATGTGCATAAATTTGTTATTTTGTATGAATATAAATGCTGTGACTAGCAATGTATCTTCTTATGCAATGAGCTGTTAGTGTGATTAGAAAAAATTTTTAAAATTACGTAACTAGACAAAATTTATAGTATATATAAGGGATACGTCAAGAAAGTTCTTCATAAGATTTTTATAAAGCAGATAGCCGTCTAATATCTTATGTGATTATTGAGCAATCTTAATGAGGCTTATATCTACTACTTTATCGCTATGTTTTAACAGCAATGTAATGCTATACATAACATTATATTTTCTCTAACGTATTCAGTTACCTCACTAGCATACCATGTATAATTTATGTCGTTATTATAGTAAGATGGGTATATATGCTACTATCCGATGCGGTAAGGGGGGGCTTTTGTCTGACACTAAGATGTCATAAAACGGCTTTATATAGATGATATCCTTTTCTTTATCCGGATAAGGTAACTGCCGCGCTCAGCGGGGCCATATATTTTTATTACGATATAAAGTAATAAAAGTTTTTTGCGAGAGTAGTTATGATAGAAGTTAACAGAGAAAATCTAATGTCGGATATAAAAACTGTTCTGTCAGATGCAGAAGATTTGCTCAAACAAGCAGCAAGTACGACCGGTGAACGCGCGGCTGAACTACGTGAAAATGCGCTTATGCGTCTAAAACAAGCAAAAGAGAAAGCGGGTGATGTCCAGGTTGTGGTTGTAAAAAAAGGTAAAAAAGCAGCTCGTGCTACAGACGACTATGTCCACGACCACCCATGGACATCTATCGGTGTTGCCGCGGGTATAGGTATGTTAATCGGACTGCTAATTAATAGAAAGTAGTGCCTAGTGTAATAATATATTTATATTATGCACTATTAGTGCCCGGTTTTATTATATTCAGTATTACGTAATGCGCGTTAGCTATATGCGTAGCGCGCTACGTTAGTAAAAATGTTTTGTCTGTCGTACTTCTCGTGATCTGCTAATGAGAAAAAATATTCAACCGACACTGCTTATTTATCGCTCGCTGCGACGCCTAATCGCATCGGTTTTGTGTCTTTTCCAAACGCGTTTAGAATTAATTGGTATTGAGCTAGCAGAAGAAAAAGAACGGTTGCTTAGTGTATTCTTCTCTGGTCTCGTAGCGATGATGTTCGCGACAATGGGGTTAATCACCTTGACCATATTAATTGCTGAAGCTTTCTGGGAAACATATCGATGGCAGTCATTAGCCATACTAACCATGATATATCTTACTGGAGCTTTTGCCTGTGTGCTCAAAGCCTGTGCTAGCGTTCGTCGTGGGGCTTTAGTTTTCGAGGAAACGCTAGCTGAATTTGATAAGGATAGAGCTATTTTTATAAATCATCGCCATGAATAATACCCATTCCAGCAGCCATCTTGCCTATCTAACTTCGATGCGAGGATTAAACTACCCCAAAGGTAAAGTTCGGGGTCTCCGAAAGGAAGTATTGCGTGCGCGTGCTGATCGTAATAGGCTAGATATCGTAAGTGCTGGCCAGGAAATGTTTTACGATATCTCAAGGTTTAATTGGATGAGGTGGCTAATACCCGGGATCAATCGATATCGCTTATTGTGTAAGTTCCCTCTAGCTGTCCGAAAATTTCTTGATCAGCATCCGGTGCTTAGTTCAATCGCATCAGCCATATTAGCTGGCCCCATACGTCGTGTAATAATCCATAATGCTAAACCATTACTAAAATGGTCTGTGATAGGCATTGCTGCTTGGAAATGCTACTTTCTATGGAAAGCCGTGCGTCCGAAACACCGCACTACTACTACTCATGAATACTAGTATTTTTCTTAAAACGCTTATAAACTATATAAATTATTAGGTATACAAAAAATATTAATTACTTCTCGAGTTTTTCATATTCTACTTACGCTTAAATAGTATTTATCGATGAGCTAAACTAGCTCGGCTCATGTCGCACTAAAATAGTATGTAGATTCTTAAGAGCCTAGGAGTATACGGGACCGGTGATAGACTAATAGCGCCTCCTTTACTATCGTAAAGGAATAAGCTACAAAATAAATAGTACTCAGATGAAAGGTAATATAGCGTATTTATTAATTAATAATCGTTCAATAAAAATTATAATGGTAATCATATTAAAATATAGGCACTTAAAAGCTAATTGTATAACCACCCCCCGCTTACAGGATAAAAGATAAGAGGTGCCTTCATGCCATTAAGGGGCTATAGAAAGCTATTTTTACAGCTTAAGATCGAGCTATGCTAGCTAAAGACTGATCAAACTCGTTGATTAGATTTTTAAACTCAGAAACGTCCTCGAATCGCCTATATACTGACGCAAAACGCACGTAAGCGATCTCATCAAGTTTCCGCAATTCCTCCATTACTAGCTCACCAAACCATTTGCTGCGCACCTCACGTTCGCCAGAGGCCAACAATTGATACTCAATACGCGCAGCTACTTCATCGATCTTCTCAGCGGCTACGGGTCGCTTGCGCAAAGCAAGTAACATACTAGACAGCATCTTGCTACGGTCGAATTCAACTCGCGTTCCGTCACTTTTAATAACTATTGGTAATGCACGCTCAACACGCTCGTATGTTGTAAAGCGCTTATCACAAGCCGGACAGCGGCGACGTCGGCGGATTGCAGCGTTATCCTCCGACACACGCGAATCTACTACCTGAGTGTCGTCATGACAGCAAAACGGACAATGCATAACAATTCGTCCTACAGCCTACTTATACACCGGAAACTGATGTGTGAGCTTGGCAACCTGCGCGCGCACCCACTTAATAGTTTCAGCATTATCCGGGTTATCGAGTACGTCAGCAATTAAATTACCGACGTGCTCAGCTTGAGCTGAGCAAAAACCACGAGTAGTCATCGCCGGCGAGCCAAGACGTATACCACTAGTGATAAATGGTTTTTCCGGATCATCCGGGATTGCATTCTTATTCACGGTGATGTGCGCAGAACCTAACACAACTTCTGCCATCTTGCCTGTAATCTTTTTTGCACGTAAATCGACGAGCATCACATGGCTCTCAGTTCGGCCAGACACAATCCGTAAGCCACGCTTAGCTAGCGTCTCAGCAAGCACACGCGCATTATTTACAACCTGTTGCTGGTAGATCTTGAACTCAGGTTCAAGGGCTTCTTTAAACGAGATAGCCTTTGCTGCGATCACATGCATTAATGGACCCCCTTGGATGCCTGGAAAAATAGCTGAATTAACTACTTTCTCGTATTCAGCTTTCATGAGGATCGCACCACCACGCGGGCCGCGTAAGCTCTTGTGTGTAGTGGTTGTTACAAAGTCGGCATACGGCACGGGATTCGGATAGACGCCAGCTGCAATCAGTCCTGCATAGTGAGCAATATCCACCATAAAATAAGCTCCAATAGACTTTGCAATCCGTGCTAGGCGCTCGAAATCGATGCGCAAAGAGAACGCAGACGCACCAGCAATTATTAGCTTTGGTTTATGTTGGTGAGCGAGCTGCTCGGCTACATTATAATCAATATCCTCATTTTTATTTAACCCGTAGCTAATAACATTAAACCACCTTCCGGAAAGATTGACCGGGGAACCATGCGTCAGATGACCGCCGTGCGCAAGGCTCATTCCCATAATCGTATCTCCTGGCTTAAGAAGAGAGAAAAATACACCCTGATTAGCTTGCGAGCCTGAATTGGGTTGAACATTTGCCGCTTCTGCGCCAAACAGCCGCTTGATCCGTGTAATCGCTAAGCTCTCGACTATATCAACATATTCGCAGCCGCCGTAGTAGCGCTTTTCAGGATATCCTTCAGCGTACTTATTAGTCAGTTGGGAACCCTGAGCCGCCATCACTGCTGGGCTCGCATAATTTTCAGACGCGATTAGCTCAATATGGTTTTCTTGTCGGCGGCGCTCATTCTGAATCGCTTGCCAGACTTGCGGATCGCTGTTTGCAATAGTTTGCTTAGCTTTGTCTAACATTCGTTAGTTTCCTTCAGTATTTAAACAATTACCTGAATTAGCAGATAGCCTCGCCCCGCCATCAGGGGCGCTCTCTTTTAATAGATTAATGCACTAAGCCTGTTGGTAACACAAGAATAGAACAGCTTGGTTAGAACACCGACGGCGACCGGATTATAGTTGTTCAGACTGATAAAAGATTACACTATAGCTGTTTAATAGTAGCCTGTTGATCTCCGAACTCAAAAGTCTCTAAACGCCGGCTAGTATAAGCCTAGTGTATTAGAAGAGTACTAAATAGGCAACTGAACTCGTCATTCAAGACGCCTGTTTATTTATTTAGGATATTACACATATTTTGGTAAATTCCTGCGAATGGGAATATTTGCTCCTCTAAAGCGGGAGAGCTTCCTAGATATACCTGGGCTAATATGCGCATATCCCAAGCAAACCGACACTAGTATTATTAGCCCCTATACTACTTATCTGTAGTTACTAGATTGCTCTATCACTAAATAGTAAGCATATGCGAATTATTAGAGAAGAGCGCCCCGTCTAGCTAACGCTAGGAAGGTCCTATTAGCTGCATGTGGAACAATTATTAACTATCAAGTCAACGATACTTATCTGGACGATGCGCTCATTATTTAGAGTCGCTTGGATTGGCTAACCACAAGTTAGTTAATATTTATCAGAAGGGTAAGTTGCAACTATCAAGCACTCTCTACTCACACAAGCTACGTAGCTTGTACCTAGTCTTGAATAATTTAACGTGTTTAATAATGACTACCTAAAGCTGTATATCCTCGCTGCTTAGCGAGCTGCGTAGCCTGGGGCTATTGTAATATACATAATCTTATATATTAATTTAGGGTAATACTGATGAGGCTAACTAAAGCATAAATATTGATAATTTCGAATCGCTGTAGATATAGCTTATAATCTTTAGTAATAATGAAGCTTGGCAGGAGGTGCTTAACCTGCGCGCAGAAGCCGATTTATTATCAAGCAAGATTCTTAAAACACAGCGCGCGATATTTAATCAATTAAATAATTTTGAACAGCCAAATCGGCAGGTAGCAGCCCTACACGGAAAGCACGAGGACTTAATCAATCAAGTTACTGCACCACAAATGCAACAGCGCAATTACTATGTAGATCTAGACCCTAGACTTAAAAAGCTTGAGACTTATTAAAAAAATGATTTAGCGTCGCTAAAGCGAGATACAGTTAAGCGACATAGATGTATTTACGCAGTACTACAACTGTTTAAAGCAGGCCTTTTAAAGGAGAAACTTTAGGATTTAAAGCATTTGCATTTTAAAATATTCAATAGCTCATATAACCTATAGGCTAATTCCAGCTAGCTAGGTAATGCCTTATACGCATAGCTAAATATAAATTCTCGATAATTATATGATAAAGCACTATAACAAAGTACCTTATCCATCCGGGTGCTCCTAATGCATTGTTCTCTATCGTTAATAATCAATGGGAGCAAGGACAAAAGGCTACTACAAAACACATATTTAAACAGATTTTGTCGAAATACGGAAAATAACATGTCTAATAAACGGCAAAAAGTGGCTATTACAGATCTAATAAAGAGAGTACCGCTAAGTTGTTGCTGAATTGTTTCTTGTATTCACCGCTTGACCAATTTGTTTTTTGCCGATATCCTGCGGAAGTCTTGGGTCGTTAGCTCAGCTGGTAGAGCAGCGGACTTTTAATCCGTTGGTCACTGGTTCAAATCCAGTACGGCCTACCAAAAAATAAAACATTTAACTTTATTTATTGGTTGATATCAAATAAACAAAAAATTTAATTTTTCCTCTATTTTTTAGTATTTTCTTATGTTAAGATTTTTTACTACTTTAAGAGTAGTACTTTATTTATCTTTAAATAGGAGAGCTCTGAATTTTTCCATATCTTCTCGCGATTATTAAAATTCTATTAACTAGACTAGTTGTTATTTAGGCAGTAAATTATTAATAATTTATATTTATATAAAGAAGAATAAATATTCTATTTATAGAAACAAAAAATTTTTCTTAGTGCAGCAGAACGCCTAAAATCTAGGTATACTATGTAGGTCGACAACTATGATAATAGTTTTTACCGTTAAGTCATATCTATATTAAATATTCGTATTGCTAATAGGCAACTCGCATTACGTTGATAAATGTAAATGAAATTGTGGGCAGTCAATACCTTCTCCAGGTACATTACACTCTAATTGAGATCTTGGATTAAGCCGTATCTGTTCTATCTTATCTAAATACTCGTCTGTCACGTCGCCAGTAATGTAATGGCCATCAAAGCATGACGCCTCAAAATTCCATAGCCGTGGATTTGTATCACGTATAGCCTGTTTCATATCCTCGACGTCCTGGTAAACGAGTGCATCTGCTCCTATAATCTTTGCTACTTCTTGATCAGTCCTCCCGTATGCTACTAATTCACTACGGGTTGGCATGTCTATGCCATATACATTTGGAAAGCGCACTGGCGGTGCTGCTGAGGCAAAGATTACTTTATTCGCGCCAGCATCACGCGCCATTTGTATAATTTCTTGTGAAGTAGTACCACGCACAATTGAATCATCGACAATTAATACGTTTCGACCTTTAAACTCAACCGCCATTGCATTAAGCTTTTGGCGCACTGACTTCTTTCTCACCGCCTGACCGGGCATAATGAAAGTTCGGCCAATATAGCGGTTTTTAAAAAAACCTTCGCGATATTCGATCGTCAGTTTTTTTGCAACCTGCATTGCAGCCGGCCGTGATGAATCTGGAATCGGCATTACAACATCAATCTGTATGCCAGGTAGGGTTCGCCTGATTTTCTCAGCTAAGTAGTCTCCCATCCGCAGCCGTGCGTTATAGACGGGTACGCCATCGAGCACTGAGTCGGGTCTCGCCAGATAAATAAGTTCAAATATACACGGATTAAGACTAGGAGACTGCGCGCATTGCCTTGTGTGCATTTTGCTATCCATGCTAATAAATATAGCTTCACCAGGTGCAACGTCTCGAATAAACTTAAAAACAATGCCCTCAAGAGCAACTGATTCGGATGCAATCATCCATTCAGCACCCTGCTCGGTGTCGTGCTTACCAATAGCTAGCGGCCGAATACCATGCGGATCTCGAAATGCTAATAACCCATACCCAGCAATTAGAGCAACAATCGCATAAGAACCCTTAACACGCCGGTATACTCCGGAAACTGCCTTAAAAATTGCGCCAGGCTCTAAAGATAATCCGGTCGTAGCTAACTGCAGCTCGTGTGCGAATACATTCAGTAAAACCTCGGAATCAGAACTCGTATTAATGTGCCGGCGGTCAATACGAAACATCTCATCCTTAAGCTGCTCACAGTTTGTTACATTCCCATTATGGGCAAGGATAATACCAAACGGCGCATTCACATAAAACGGTTGGGCCTCCTCAGCTCGGCTAGCAGAGCCGGTAGTAGGATAACGAACTTGCCCAATTCCACAGTTGCCTGGCAGAGAACGCATATTGCGAGTACGGAATACATCGCGCACCATGCCGTTTGCTTTATACATATGGAACGTACTACCGTTAACTGTTGCAATACCTGCAGCATCTTGGCCACGATGCTGCAGCAGTAGCAAGCTATCATAGATCAGCTGATTAATAGGGGATTGGGAAATTACGCCTACGATACCGCACATGGCATGTCCCTTCAAAATTGAATCTCGATAATTCCTAAAAGGGCATATACGCTTCTATTACTGCCGGCAGGAACGGCTTTAACTTGCGCAAGCAGTGTTCTGTATAAGGCCTAGATATTGCATGGCGCCAAAAATTTTGTCGTGGCAAATTTGTTAATCCTGCTAGTACTACTAATATGAGTACTAGCAGCAGGCCTCGTATTAGGCCAAGTAGCATGCCTAATATCCGATCAACGACTCGTAGGCCGCCGATATCAGCAATCCGGATAATCAACGGTCTAATTATCCGAGAAATAAGTAGTATAGCTAGAACCAGACCGCAGAACGCGACTAAATACCGCATCAGTGCTCCGCCAGGCCATTTTACTGGTATATATCGCACCAATTCAGGTACATAGATCGTAGCTGCGATTAGAGCTAATATCCACCCAATGAGGCTAAATAACTCTGCTAAGAGCCCTCGCCATATCCCTCGAAGCATTGATAAACCAATGACCATAATCACAGTATAGTCAAAAGCGGTTAACATTTTATCTATCACCGCATTAGCTATTCTTTACTTTTACTAACTATAATTTTTACTATGAACGCTCTAAAGTGAGAAGCGCACGGCGTACTGTCCTTACTGCATTAGTCGCAGCTAAACGATTAGAGAAAGGGCCGGCGCGCAATAGAATGTTTTTTTTATTATCGTCAGATTGATACTGCCGTTCAAAGTAGGCTGGCACACCCAAGACCTTTAAGCGGTTTACCCAATTCTGGGCGTCGACATCACTACTTAGTACACCTAATTGCACCACGTAGTAAGTGCCGGCAATCATGTTCGGCTTACTATCCGGGCTCGTCGTATTAAATGAGGAACTTACATCGTCTTGTGCTCGAGCGCGATCAGCCTCAATTGCAATCGGCCTGCGAAACGGATGAGGATAATCTGGCGCTGATTTAGGCTGCGTCGGAATCTGGATAACGATATCGTCGGCAAGGGTTTTCGAAGAAGAATCAAGAATTATCGGAAGTGCGGCTATAGCCCCTATAGCCAGGGCGATTGCACCGATTAGACGTCTGCGCGCTTGCCGTTTTTTAAATGGCTCTAGATTAAGCAATAGCGAATTCGAATCGCGGTAGCAATAAGCGTACCGTTTACGTTGTCTTGTTTGTCTGGCACGGCTCCATTTAGTCGTTTGAAATGAGGCCGTGTTATTTTTGCTGCAGAAAGAAAACAATTGCATATATAGTTGTATCGAAGCCGGTAGAGTGTGAGTTAACCACCTCTACGCTTTGTACGGATCAATAATACCTTATTTGTAGAAGGACATTACACCGGATACAGTATAAAAACTACCAGAAACTACAATTCTATCATTTTTAGATGCCCGACTAAGTGCATCCTGATAGGCAAGTCCTGGATTTTTGAATCGCCGAATAGATACATCTAGGGGTGTTGTACAATCACCGCGTGTTACGCCTAGTGTTACTAATTTCTGTTCAATTTCAATTGTGCTCATCGCCCGGGATGTAGGTAATTCAGTAATGCACCAATGATTAACATTGCTTTTTAAGTATGACAGCATGCTAACAATATCTTTGTCAGACATTGCCCCGAATACTAAATAAGTGTACTGGAAATAACCCATATTAGCTAGATTCTTTGCTAACACGGCAGTAGCGTGAGGGTTATGTGCAACATCCAGCACAATCACCGGTCTGCCGGGTAATACTTGAAAGCGGCCGGGCAATTTAACGTTCGCAAGTCCAAGCCGTATATCCTGTGCGTTAACCGGTAAACACTCACGTAGCGCCTCGAGGGCGGTAATTGCTACCGAAGCATTCAATAATTGATTTTCACCGAGCAGAACTGGATAAGCCAAGGCCGAGCGTTTTAATGAGCGACCAAAGTAGTCCCATTGTCGCCGCCCGCTAACAGTATAACACTTATAGTAGAAGTCACGATTTAATAACCACAAATCAGCGCCTATAGTCTGTGCATACTTAATCACACTAGATGGGGGTAGGAGATCACCAATAATCGCTGGCTTTCCAGGACGTAATATTCCCGCCTTCTCGTGGCCAATCAGTTCCCGCGTATCTCCAATGTAATTCTGGTGATCTAAATCGATATTAGTAATAATAGCACAATCGGTATTAATAATATTTACTGCGTCAAGTCGACCACCTAGTCCAACCTCTAGAATCACTGCATCGAGCTGCTGGGATGCAAATAAGCGCATAATCGCTAATATCGTGAACTCAAAGTAAGTCAGTGGGACTGGCCGTGGTAATGATAATCTAGCACTTTCGATAGCCGCGAAATGCGGCAGAAGTTCATTATTAGTTGCATTAAGACCGTTTATTCTCGCCCGTTCATTGAACTCTATCAGATGTGGCGATGTATGACATCCTACATGATAGCCGGCATGCAGAAGAATTGCTTCTAAAATAGCGCATGTTGATCCTTTTCCGTTAGTACCACCTACCGTGATTATAGGACAATTAAACCTCAGATCAAGCACCTCCTTAATGCAATTAACGCGCACCAGCCCCATATCAATACTAACTGGATAGACGTTTTCTAGATATAGCAGCCAATCCTGAAGAGTTACATGAACCATTATAAGAGCCCCGGCATAGAGCGCTGTTGCCTTATATAACCTCGTCTACTGGTGACTCGTCAACAGCGCAATTAATTGAGCTATTTTAGCTCGCATTTTACGCCGGTCGATAATCATATCAATCAAACCTTTTTGTAATAAGAATTCCGATCGCTGAAAACCCTCCGGTAGCTTCTCTCGAACCGTCTGCTCGATCACTCGTGGGCCAGCGAAGCCTATTAGCGCACGGGGCTCAGCAATCACAAGGTCGCCTAAGAAGGCAAAACTAGCGGATACACCGCCCATTGTTGGATCGGTTAGCACTGAAATAAATGGTAAACTGGCTTCGGAAAGCTTTGTAAGAATCGCTGTAGTTTTAGCCATCTGCATTAGAGATAGAACGCTTTCCTGCATCCGTGCGCCCCCTGATGCGGTAAAGCAAATAAATGGGGCTTTCTGCTCAAGTGCGTTCTTCGCTCCACGAATAAATCGCTCGCCAACTACTGATCCCATAGAGCCACCCATAAACGCAAATTCAAAGCAGGCGACTACTACTGGTAATGTATGAATTGCGCCGCCCATCACGACTATTGCATCAGTCTCTCCAGTCTCATCCATCGCGTCCTTGAGACGATCTGGGTATTTTCTTGTATCCTTAAACTTTAGCGCATCAACTGGTAATATCTCATAGCCTATCTCATAGCGGCCCTCTGGATCGAGCAGCATATCTAATCGCTCACGCGCACTAATTCGTATGTGCTGATCGCACTTTGGACATACATGCAGGTTAGCCTTGATATCATTTCGGTAGAGTACTGCTTCGCAGTTCGAGCACTTAACCCATAGTCCTTCTGGAATGCTCTTGCGGCTATGAGGATCTGTGTGCTTGATCTTTGGCGGCAGTAGTTTATCCAGCCAACTCATGAAAACTCCTCGACACGTAGTCGTATTACAGTATGCCACGAGGCTTAGATTACACAGTCCAGTGCTTGCCTTATCTCAGTGATAAATATTTTAAGTATCTGAATAGCATCCTGCTCGGGTGTTTGCTCAAGCAGCTGAACAATTCGACTACCGATCACGATCGCATCACTAACCTCGGCAATAGCTCGAGCAGTTGCTGCATCACGAATTCCAAAACCAACTCCGATTGGCAGAGAAACCTGTTTTTTAACAGTCGATATTTTACCTGCGATACTAGAAACATCGAGATTTGTAGAACCAGTTACTCCATTAAGAGATACATAATAAAGATAACCGCTTGCTAGCTGCCCTACCGCGGCAATACGCTCTGCGGTAGAGGTCGGTGCAAGCATAAAAATTGGATCAATGCTGTGGCTGCGCATTATGCTAGCAAATTCAGCAGCTTCCTCGAGTGGGTAGTCAACTACTAATACGCCATCAACACCAGCTTCACGTGCTGCAGCACCAAATACCTCGTACCCCATCTGCTCAATCGGATTAGCATATCCCATGAGAACTACGGGTGTGTCACAGTCACGCTCGCAAAATGCTCGCACGTCGTCAAGCACGCGCCGAAGCGTGATGCCTCGCGCTAATGCACGCTCAGACGAGCGCTGAATTACGGGACCATCAGCCATAGGATCTGAAAACGGAATACCAAGCTCAATAATATCAGCGCCGCTAGCAGCTAGCGCATGCATAAACTCAACAGTGCGAGCTGGATCCGGGTCACCCGCAGTCATAAATGGAATTAGTCCTTTACGTCGATCGCGGGCTAACTCCGAAAACTTTCTTTTAATTCGGGACATGCTATAAAGTCTCACGTAAGATCGGGCGGCCTGCTCCGAGTTGAGTTCATTCATCACTAGCGGGCAAGGGCGGCATTCTGGAGAAACCTCGTAGCCGAAAAGCAATGCTAGTGACACGCACAGGCCACAGAGGTAGTGCCACTGCTGCCTATAAATAGATTCAAAGCAAAACCATCAGGTGGAATTTATCTGCATAATTCGCTCGATAATTTCTAGTGGTTTTTTTGTTTATGTAGGATGTACTATGCGCTTTGCATATTAGCAATAGAAACGCGACCACTGACTAAATTTTTTTTAGATTTTGGCTAAGCTGGAGCTATGTACTGTCTTCGAAAATACACTGAGATTAGGATTTTTTAATGAGAAGATTACGTGGAATACACACTGTGTGTAAATCTAAGTGATAACTTTTCGACACTATGGAAAGCCGATATTGTTGCGAACAGACGTAAATCGGCGAGCTGTACTGTGCCCGTATTTAGTACGCACTGGTTCCAAATAAACTTATTGACCATTTAAAGTCAGCTCTTTATTCAGCATACGTACACCGAGCTGTTTAGCCCGAGCTTTGAAATCGCTATCTCAAGCCATTGATATATTAGTAGGTCCAGGCGATAAATCTTGGCTATTGCGCTTATTGGATTACCCAGGATTTAATTAAAATTGACTGGTCCGATACGCAATTAAGAAAATAGCGTTTCGTACGCCTAACCCTAAAAGGGGATATCGAATGACTGTAATGCGATGAGCGCTAGCCTAGCATTCTCCCCTCTATTCTCTAGTGTTGACCTGATTACCTACAGGTCAAGGTTGTTTGAAGGTTTATGGTTCTATATCACGACTGGCATCGTGTACGCAACTCTCTTAAAACGTGATGCCAGCGCGCTCAGCTACTGTATGCATATCTTTATCGCCCCGGCCAGACAAGTTTACTAGCAACAACTTATCTTGCCCAAGGTTTGGGGCAATTTTCGCCGCATATGCAAGCGCGTGGCTAGATTCGAGCGCAGGAATAATACCTTCGATATGGCAGCAATCATGAAAAGCTTTAAGCGTTTCGTCATCCCTAATCCCGACATATTGTGCACGTCTGGTGTCGTGTAGCCATGCATGTTCGGGTCCAATACCCGGATAGTCTAATCCAGCAGAGATCGAATGCGTATTGATAATTTGCCCGTTTTTATCTTGTAAGAGATAAGTGCGATTACCATGCAAGATACCGGGTGAGCCACCGATCAGCGATGATGCGTGCCGGCACGTTCCTATTCCATCTCCAGCTGCCTCCACGCCAATTAACTGCACCGACGTGTCGTTAATATATGGATAAAAAATGCCCATCGCATTCGAGCCACCCCCCACGCATGCAATCACCGCATCCGGCTGACGACCAACTAACTCGATCATTTGCATCCGACACTCGTCTCCAATAACACATTGAAAATTACGCACCATCATTGGATAAGGATGCGGGCCAGCTACGGTACCGATAATATAAAATGTATTTTCAACATTTGAAACCCAATCACGCATTGCCTCATTTAATGCATCCTTCAACGTGCGAGAGCCCGAATTAATCGGTACAACGGTTGCTCCAAGCAGCTTCATTCGATAAACATTTGCCGCTTGTCGGTGTACATCCGCGGCACCCATATATACTACGCACTCCATGCTAAGACGTGCAGCAATCGTTGCCGTGGCTACGCCATGTTGGCCAGCGCCTGTCTCTGCAATAACGCGTTGCTTACCCATGCGTCGCGCTAGCAATGCCTGCCCAATCACATTGTTAATCTTATGCGAGCCAGTATGATTTAAGTCTTCACGCTTTAAGTAAATCTGCGCGCCACCAAGCAGCTTACTCCAACGTTTTGCGTGGTAAATTGGTGACGGCCGGCCGACGAAATGCTTTAACTCGCGCTCATATTCTTCAACAAATTCTGAATTTTGTCGGTATGTACCGTATGCGTCGCGTAACTCGCTGAGCGCATGTAGCAAAGTTTCGGAGACAAAGATACCACCATATGGGCCAAAGTGACCACGTTCATCAGGCAAGTTGTACATTATAACACTCTCATAAGATAAGGCCTGCGGGCCGCGCGAGTGCCGCTGTTTAGCGGATTCCAGTAGTGTCTGATACCCTGTCTGCAGCTCGTACGGCATCAATAAATGATGCCATCTTCGCATGATCTTTAATACCCTTTTCTCCTGGTACTTCGATACCGCTGGATACGTCCACAGCATACGGGTGTATCTGATGAATAGCGTCCACTACATTCCGTATATTTAATCCACCACTCAAAATAGCTCGATGCGCAATCTCTGTTGGAATAAGTGACCAATCAAAAACTTTTCCGCCCCCACCATAGCCCGCTACTAGCGTATCGAGTAGTAACCCTGTCGCGCTAGCATAGCTAAGAGCTAATTCAACTAAATTTATCGGGCTAGTATCTGGCCCGATATGTAGAGCGCGTAGCCAGTTCAGCCTAGCGCGGCCTGCTAGGTCTTGACAGCGCTGTGGCGTCTCATCACCGTGGAATTGCAGCACTCCAAGTGGTACTCCGTCAAGAACTTGCTCGAATAAAGAATTATCGGCATTAACAAATAACCCTACTACAGACACAAATGCGGGGATACGGCGCACTAGAGCAGCAGCAAGCTCAATGCTTACATAACGAGGGCTAGGTGGGTAGAAGACTAATCCAATCGCATCTGTGCCTATTTCGACCGCCCAATCAACGTCTTCCTCACTACACAAGCCACATAGTTTTACTCGCGTCCGACGCGAACGGAAATTTAGTTTATCGGATATAACAGTGGCGCACTTAATCATTAACTATATCCGTACCAAATGGTAAGTGGGCAAGATTAGATAGCGGTACACCAAAGTTATTTGGATAGCATACTTGTAGCAAGTAGAGACCATCTGGTATAAATGTTGGCGCTGAGTGCTTGCGATCTCTTGTAGCTAGTACTTCCGCTACCCAACACGCTGGATACTTGCGCCGGCCCACTAACACTAAGCAACCCATAATATTACGCACCATGCGATATAAAAACGCATTTGCTCGAAATCGTAGATGAACAAATAGCCCGTCTTCGACGATATCAATCGCATATAAATTCTTGATAGGAGTTTTTGATTGGCAATTAGACGAGCGAAACGACGAAAAATCGTGCTCACCAATCAAATGCCTCGCAGCTTCTCGCATCATCTCAATATCTAGCGCCGCATGAATCCACCCAACACGCTTAGCAAGTATCGGTGAGCGTACGGTATGTACGTATAGTACATAGAAATATACGCGCTCAAATGCAGTAAGGCGCGCGTGAAAAGTTGGAAGCACTGGCTTAGCCCACTGTACCGCAATACTTGGCGGCAAAAATGCGTTAACTCCACGAACCCATGAAGATTCTGCTCGGTCAAGCTGTGTATCGAAGTGCACCACTTGACCGAGTGCATGTACGCCTCTATCGGTACGGCCAGCTACAACAGTAGATATCTGTACTTGCGCGAAACACTTGATCGCACGCTCAAGCACATTTTGAACAGTGTTACCGTGCGGCTGTGCTTGCCAGCCGAAAAATTCAGATCCATCATACTGTAGTCCAAGCGCGATACGCATTACTACCCCGCTTAATATGGGATAAGCATAAAGCTTAACTTCCGCGTCTTGTATAAAGATACTAGATCATTTGACATAGCTGCTTTTGTTTATGCACGCATCAGATTTGCTAACTTTATATTCTACGGTCAGATTAAACCTATTGTAGGCTAATCGTAGTGCACTTAATAACATCAAGGCGCGTAAATAATTACGTGATAAGTATTAATAAATTCTGTTAAACTTTTTAAGTTTATATGCTTGATAGTTTAAGCGGCAGCAAAAATTTCGTGTTACGATGGTGCAGAGCAGATAATGTTCTGCTCTGCACCTAATGCATCATATTATGACACCATATGCAACGCTGTATGCATAGCTGCCGAAAACACAAAACTATTATTACTATTACCTCTTTTTCACCCAGGTATAGGCATTATTACCTCGTAGATTAATGTTCAATTAAAATTCGTAACATTCTGCGTAGTGGTTCAGCAGCACCCCATAATAGCTGATCTCCAACGGTAAATGCGGCTAAATATTCCCCCCCCATCGAAAGCTTTCTTAACCGGCCAATCGGCACCGATAATGTACCGGTCACATTAGCTGGAGATAGTTCACATATCGACGTATTACGATCGTTCGATATAACCTTCACCCAATTGTTTGCTGTCTCTAACATATGGTGAATCTCGTCAAGCGGCACGTTTTTTTTAAGCTTGATTGTCAATGCTTGGGAATGGCAACGCATTGCACCAATTCGTACGCATAATCCATCGACTGGGATAGACCCGGGCTTACCAATTCCCGGGCGGCCAAGGATTTTATTCGTCTCGGCGCTTCCCTTCCATTCTTCCCTTGACATGCCATCGCCTAGATCTTTGTCAATCCATGGAATAAGAGAACCGGCCAACGGCACGCCGAAATACTGTATCGGCATCTCGGGGCTATTCATCATAGATGAAACATGGTAATCAATATCTAAGATTGATGACATAGGATCAGCTAATTGCGCTTTAACCGAGCCATACAACATCCCCATCTGAGATAAAAGCTCACGCATATTTTGCGCGCCGGCGCCGGATGCGGCTTGATATGTCATCGCGGTTACCCAATCGATTAAGTCGTGCCGGAACAATCCGCCTAGTGCCATGAGCATTAAGCTAATAGAGCAATTCCCGCCAATGAAATCGCGGCCGCCACGCATCAGGGCATCACGAATCATGTCAAGATTAATTGGATCTAGGATAATTATCGCATCATCTTTCATCCGAAGAGTAGATGCTGCATCAATCCAGTAACCCTTCCATCCAGCTGATCGTAACTTCGGATAGACATCTTTCGTATAATTACCACCCTGACAGGTAATAATAGCGTCACAGCGACTTAGCTCATCAAGATCTAAGGCCCCCTTAAGCCTTGTATTTACAAACGCCGGCGCCGAACCACCCGCATTACTGGTGCTGAAGAAGACCGGCTCTATTAAGTCAAAATCTCGCTCCTGCTGCATTCGTCGCAGTAGGACGCTGCCGACCATGCCGCGCCAACCAACAAAACCTACGTTCATGACTCGCCTTTGAGATCAATTATTCTAAGAACCCATCTCCCTCCAGTATGGGTGCTTAGAATATATAAGGTGGACATAACTAGACACGATCAAGTTTTGATCGTTTTACGAGTGAGAATAATGGTAGCTGTTCCAACAAAACACCCAATGTAGCGCGTTGCTATGCTATGCATAGCAACTAAGCTTTTTTGGGTAAAACTCAAATATTTTAGAACATTATATATGAAATCGTCGAGGGCAGACGATGCTAAAATTGTTTAAAAAACATGCTAATTCAGTAACTTGCATCCTATATAAAGCCCACTGAACGGCTTTATTGATGTAATGCCTCGATAATCGCATTTCCCATTTCGCTTGTACTAACTTGCCTACAACCCGGCGTAATAATATCTAGAGTGCGATAGCGTTGTGCGAGTACATGCTTAACTGCGTCCTCAATCCTATCGGCCTGTTCAGGTCGCGATAGTGAATAACGTAACATCATTGCGGCAGATAGGATCGTTGCCAGCGGATTAGCTATGCCTTTTCCCGCAATATCCGGTGCCGAACCATGTGATGGCTCATATAAGCCCTTATTATTAGCATCAAGCGATGCAGATGGTAACATGCCAATAGAGCCAGTTAGCATTGCAGCCTCGTCAGATAAGATATCGCCAAACATATTACCTGTCACGATTACATCGAAAGCTTTTGGTGCTTTTACTAGTTGCATTGCAGCATTATCAACATACATATGCGATAGTTTTACATCTGGATATTCGATCGCTAAATCAGTCATGACACTCCTCCATAACTGCGACGTCTCTAGCACATTAGCCTTATCAATTGATGTTAAATGCTTTGCACGCTTTCTCGCTGCCCGAAAGGCTACATGTCCAATTTGTCGGACTTCCGGCTCTGAATAACGCATTGTGTCGAAACCTTCACGACTACCATAGAATAGACCATCAGGCGCATTACGAAGCCCACGAGGCTGACCAAAGTAAATATCGCCATTTAGTTCGCGTACAATCAAGATGTCTAGTCCAGAAATAATTTCTGTTTTTAGTGACGACGCACCTGTCAGTTCTGGAAAGCATATCGCTGGACGAAAGTTTGCGAACAGCTGTAAGTGCCTTCGCAATCCAAGAATTGCTTGCTCCGGGCGTAACACGCGCTCAAGCTTATCGTATCTCCAATCACCAACCGCGCCAAATAGAATTGCGTCAGCGTGTTTAGCCAGAGCTAGCGTAGCGTCAGGTAAAGGATGCCCACTTTCTTTGTAGGCAGCACCACCTACAGATGCCAGTTCTAGTTCAAAATGCTCGTCGAGCGCTTTGAGCACTTTTACTGCCTCGGTAATGATTTCTGGACCAATTCCATCACCAGGCAAGATAGCAATCTTCATAGATTACATTCCAAGAGAATTCTACCAAAAGATAAAACATATAGAGATAGGCACTGTTTTAACTGATAAGTTTGTTAGTTAGCCATGGTTGATGGGCTAATCGTTTAGCCTCAAACTGAGTAATCCGCTGACTATGACGCAGAGTCAGATCAATATCATCGAAACCGTTAAGTAAACAGTATTTACGAAACGGTGCGATATCAAAATCGAATCTGTCACGACCACATAAGGTTCGTACTTGCTGCTGATTTAGATCAATTGTTAGCTGGAAGCCGTTAAATGTAGCGGTATCATTAAATAGCCTCTGTACATCAGAGGTAGGTAAAATAATTGGTAGCAGACCATTCTTAAAGCAATTATTAAAAAATATATCTGCAAAGTAGGGTGCAATAATTGCCCGGAAGCCGTACTGCTGCAATGCCCAAGGCGCGTGTTCGCGCGAACTACCACAACCAAAGTTCTGGCGTGCAAGCAAGATTGAGGCGCCTTGGTATCGCGGCCAATTAAGCACGAAATCTGGATTTAGAGGCCGCCCAGAACAATCTAGGCATGGCTCTCCATGATCTAGGTAGCGCCATTCATCGAATAGATTAGGACCAAATCCCGTACGTTTAATCGATTTTAGGAACTGCTTTGGAATGATGGCATCAGTATCAACATTCTCGCGATCAAGGGGTACAACAATACCAGTATGAACTGTAAATTTTTCCATAACTTCCTTGAACTTGATTAAATCAGGTCAGGCTTAACGTTACAGGCATTAAACCCTTGCGCAATCCCCTGTCGATGCAACTTACGTAAGTCTGAGCTTTTTTTAGAGATCGCGCCGGATATATGCATGTCTTACCTTAACTAAAGCCAAGGATTAAGAGGTAGTAGCTGGTTATTGCCGAAACTACCCCCAACTCACCTTATAAAAATAGGTTTATTTTTGTGCTCTGTACAGCGCTTTAAACTAGCTGACGCACATCAAAAAAATGTCCAGAGATGGCGGCTGCTGCCGCCATCTCTGGACTAACTAAATGAGTACGCCCCCCATTACCCTGACGTCCCTCGAAATTACGATTCGATGTCGATGCGCATCGCTCGCCTGGTTCCAGTTGATCTGCGTTCATCGCTAAACACATGGAGCAACCGGGAGCGCGCCATTCAAATCCAGCCTCTTTAAATACTTTATCAAGCCCCTCACGCTCAGCCTGTGCCTTTACTAGTCCAGAGCCCGGTACAACTAGCGCCTGCCGAATGCCCTTCGAAATGCCTTGCCGAAACTTTCGGACTACGTTTGCAGCGGATCGAAGGTCTTCGATACGTGCATTTGTACAAGAACCAATAAAAACTTTATCTAGCTTTATTGACTCAATTGGCATATCAGGTTTTAGCGCCATGTACTGAAGCGCCCGCTCCATCGCATCACGCTTAACCCGGTCTTTCTCTTGCCTCGGATTTGGTACTCGCTTATCAACAGACGTCACCATCTCTGGTGAGGTACCCCAAGTGACTTGGGGTACAAGCTGTAAAACACTTATCTCGACGATATGATCAAAGTATGCGCCCTCATCAGAACGAAACGTTCGCCAATAGCGCGCAGCTTGTTCAAACGCAGCACCCTTAGGGGAAAATGGACGTCCGTGTAAATAATGAATTGTTGTGTCATCAACCGCTATCATTCCAGCACGAGCACCAGCCTCAATAGCCATGTTACATACCGTCATACGACTCTCCATCGAGAGCGAACGGATTGTCAGGCCGCAGAATTCAATCGCATAGCCTGTACCACCCGCTGTACCAATGAGTCCAATAATTGCAAGCACAATATCCTTCGCCGAACATCCATATGGTAATTTACCATCGACTTTGATCAGCATATTCTTGCTTTTCTTCTGCAGCAAAGTCTGGGTAGCAAGTACATGCTCAACCTCGGAAGTACCAATCCCATGTGCTAGTGCACCAAACGCGCCGTGCGTTGATGTATGTGAATCACCACAGACGATAGTCATGCCAGGCAACGTTGCTCCCTGCTCCGGCCCAATAATATGAACAATACCCTGCCGCTGGTCGTTCATCTTAAATTGCGTAATACCATAAGCGTCGCAATTAGCGTCTAACGTATTAACCTGTAGTCTAGATATCGGATCGGAAATACCAGAGCTACGATCTGTAGTCGGTACGTTATGATCTGATACCGCTAGATTCGCACTGGTACGCCATACTGGTCGACGCGCAAGTTTCAAGCCTTCGAATGCTTGTGGCGAAGTAACTTCATGCAATAAGTGCCGATCGATATATAACAGGGTAGTACCATCTTCCTCGGTATGGACGACGTGCGAAGCCCACAGTTTGTCATACAGGGTCTGGAGCATAACGTTTAGTTTAAAGTCGGGGCTGGACAGTGATATTGAAGAAACGGAGTAAGTCAAGTTACATGGATTTACATAACAGATTATGTCAGTAGTACGAAGCTATTCCTCATCTCTTTAACTAAAGAAGTATAAGAGTATAGTACTGTAGTGATACTCGAAATACCCGGATAAATACTAGACACTTATTATTGATGTACTAGGGTAGCTTACTGCAGCACAAGTACGGCAGATGTATGCGTTGCTCCGCACACTGCTTCACCAAATAGCTTATGCTCTATATAAATAATAGCTCTAAGCTTAAAGCGTACATTTGTCATAAAAAGTACACCATCGCTTTACCCCCTAGACTACTGATAATTACTAGTAATTTCAACATACGCTATCTTAATATTTAGCTCACGTAGACTAACTATTTTATAAATCTATGAAATATAAACTATCTTAAAAAAATTTTTATAAGAATAAGGCCTGTCTTACCAAGAGCCGCTCTTCTTAACTGCGCGTGGAGTATGGCCAATAAATAATTGGCGCGGACGCCCTATTTTTTGCTCTGGCTCCGAAATCATCTCGCTCCATTGTGCAATCCAGCCCACTGTTCTAGCCATCGCGAAGATACACGTGAACATCGGTGTTGGGATACCTAGAGCGCGCTGCACAATGCCAGAGTAAAAGTCTACATTTGGATATAGCTTGCGTGAGACAAAATACTCATCTTCAAGAGCAATTTTCTCTAATTGCATCGCTAATTTGAATAGTGGATCGTTGCACAAGCCAAGCTCGTCGAGCACTTCGTAGCATGTCTCACGCATTAATTTGGCGCGGGGATCATAGTTTTTATATACCCGGTGACCAAAACCCATTAGCTTAACGCCGGAGTTTTTATCTTTGACCTGCTTAATAAATTCTGGAATTTTGTTTGGGGATCCGATTTCTTCAAGCATGTTCAGCGATGCTTCATTAGCACCACCATGTGATGGACCCCATAGGCAGGCGATACCAGCGGCAATACATGCGAATGGATTGGCACCAGACGAGCCAGCTAGCCGTACAGTTGATGTTGATGCATTTTGCTCATGGTCAGCGTGCAAGATTAGAATGCGATCTAGTGCGCGTACCAGAACATCGCTGAAGCAGTATTCCTCACATTGGTTAGCGAACATCATATGCATGAAATTCGCACTATACGACAGATCGTTACGCGGATAGACGAACGACTGTCCAATACTATACTTATAGACCATCGCGACAAGCGTCGGCATTTTTGCAATTATACGAATTGCCGATATATCACGATGATGAAGATCATTAATATTTAATGAATCATGGTAGAACGCTGACAACGCACCCATAGCCGCTGTTAGAATCGCCATCGGATGCGCATCTCGGTGGAAGCCTCGGAAGAAAAACTGCATTTGCTCGTGAACCATTGTGTGCTTTGATACAGTTTTAACAAATTCTTGCTTTTGCTGTTTTTTTGGCAAATTGCCCTTAAGTAGTACATAACAAGTCTCAAGGAAATCTACATTCTGCGCTAGCTCATAAATTGAGTAGCCACGATACAGTAGCTCACCCTGATCACCATCAATATAAGTGATTGAAGAATTACAGGACGCAGTAGACATGAATCCAGGGTCATACGTAAATTTTCCGGTCTGACCGTATAGCTTACGGATATCGATTACATCTGGGCCCATCGTACCTTTATAAATTGGCAACTCGATACTTGTCGAATTGTCGCTAAATGAGAGCGTGGCTTTAACGTCTGACGGGGTCATGGCACATCCTCAGTCGTAGTATAGGAAACAATTTTCGATATCACAATGCATGACTCACACCGTGCGTAGCCAACCCAATACGCGTACCACGTCAGGTCGAGTAAATTGTGCGCTGAGTTCGCTACGTGAGAGCAACAAGTTCATTAATTCATGATCGGATAGCTCGAGCAGTTGCGTAAGAGCCCCAATATCTGCATCGCTAAGCGTATGTAGATATTGGTTAAAAAAACGCTCTAAAATCAGATCGTTTTCTAAAAGCCCGCGTCTCGCGCGCCAGCGAAGCCGAGCGAGACGCGGGGGGTTACTATGATGAGTTGATGACATGCCTACTTTAAACTGCCCGGCGCAGCATTAATTCCTTAATCTTGCCAATTGCTTTAGTCGGATTGAGCCCTTTCGGACATACGTCGACGCAGTTCATAATCGTGTGGCAACGGAACAAACGATACGGGTCCTCTAGGTTGTCTAGCCGCTCGCTGGTTGCCTGGTCTCGGCTATCGGCAATAAACCTATACGCTTGCAGCAAACCTGCTGGGCCAACAAACTTATCTGGATTCCACCAAAAACTAGGGCATGATGTAGAGCAGCTCGCACATAGAATGCACTCGTATAAGCCGTCGAGCTCATCACGTTCCTCAGGCGACTGCAATCTCTCTTTTTCAGGGGGTGGCGTATTATTAATTAAGTACGGCTTGATTGAGTAATATTGATTAAAGAACTGCGTACAATCAACAATTAAGTCGCGCATAACTGGTAGCCCTGGCAGAGGGCGAAGAACAATCTTATTTGGCAACTCATTTAGATTTGTTAAGCACGCTAGTCCGTTTTTTCCATTGATATTCATTGCATCTGAACCGCATACGCCTTCGCGGCATGAGCGCCGAAAAGAGATGGTCTCATCGATTGATTTCAGCTTAATTAGAGCATCAAGAAGCATTCGATTGTGTGAGTTGAGATCAATCTCATATATCTGCATGCGTGGTGCAGAATCTTTATCTGGATCGTATCGGTAAATCTCGAAAATACGTTTCGCCATATTCGTCTCTTTTAGGTTAGCGCGTATCGCTCAGAAAGTCCGTGGTTTGGGAGGAACTGGGTCGACTGTTAATGGTTTCATACGAACCGGTTTGTAGTTGAGACGGTTTCCTTCGCTAAACCATAGCGTGTGACATAGCCAATTTTTATCATCACGTAGCTCGTAGTCACTCTGCGCGTGTGCGCCCCGGCTTTCCTTGCGTGCTTCGGCCGATACTAGTGTCGCTCGAGCAACTTCGGTTAAATTAGCTAGTTCAAGCGCCTCGACCCGTGCAGTATTAAATACTTGAGACTTATCTTTTAGATGCAGGGCGTCAGCACGAACGCACACTTCTTGGATTTTCTTGACACCTTCGGTAAGCAACTTAGAGGTTCGGAATACACCAGCATACCGCTGCATTGTCTTTCGTATATCTGCTGCTACCGAGTGCGTGCACTCACCAGACGAGGAGGCCTCGAGCTTAGCCAGACGTGATAACGAAAGATCCCCTGCGTCGACCGGAAGCGGCTTATGATCTTTTATATCTTTTATGTGCTTGATAATATGGTTGCCAGCCGCTCGGCCGAACACCACGAGGTCTAACAACGAATTAGTACCAAGCCGATTCGCACCATGTACTGATACGCACGAGCACTCTCCGACTGCGTAGAAGCCATTTACTAGCTCTTCGTACCCTCTTGGGGTACCCAGGACCTGGCCATGAAGGTTTGTTGGGATGCCGCCCATCTGGTAATGAATGGTTGGAACAACCGGGATTGGTTCTTTAATTGCATCGACGTTTGCAAATTTTAGCGCGATCTCACGAATTGACGGCAAACGCTTCATGATCGTTTCCGAACCAATATGAGATAAATCTAGCAGCACATAATCTTTATTTACACCACAACCCCGACCCTCTTTAATTTCTTGATCCATAGATCGTGCAACAAAGTCACGCGGTGCTAAATCCTTTAGTATTGGCGCATAGCGCTCCATAAAGCGCTCGCCATTTATATTTCGTAGGATACCTCCCTCCCCTCGTACCCCTTCCGTAATTAGTACTCCTGCACCGGCAACACCAGTCGGATGAAATTGCCAGAATTCCATATCCTGCAGTGCAATGCTAGCTCGCGCAGCCATCCCTAAGCCATCACCAGTATTAATAAAAGCATTAGTTGAAGCATTAAAGATGCGTCCAGCTCCACCGGTTGCGAATAGCGTACACTTACCCTCTAAAAGGTAGAGATCACTAGTTTCTATCTCGAGCGCAGTCACACCAAGTACATCGCCCTCAGCGTCACGAATAAGGTCTAGCGCCATCCATTCGATAAAGAAATGCGTTTTAGCTTGCACATTCTGTTGGTATAGAGTATGCAAAAGTGCATGACCGGTACGATCCGCAGCTGAACAAGCACGCTGTACTGGCTTCTCGCCATAGTTCACGGTATGTCCGCCGAACGGTCGTTGATAAATCGTGCCATCCGGGTTTCGGTCGAAAGGCATTCCTAAGTGCTCAAGTTCGTAGACCGCGCCCGGCGCCTCGCGGCACATAAACTCGATCGCATCCTGATCGCCAAGCCAGTCTGATCCTTTAATCGTGTCATAAAAATGGTAGTGCCAGTTATCTTCACTCATATTACCAAGTGATGCGCCGATTCCGCCTTGTGCAGCTACTGTATGCGAGCGGGTCGGGAAGACCTTAGAGAGCACGGCGACTGATAAACCAGCCTGCGAGAGTTGCAGAGATGCACGCATCCCAGAGCCGCCCGCGCCGACAATGACCACGTCGAACTTACGACGTACCAGCGAACTCTTGATTGCAATCATGCCTTTAAACTCTCCAGAGAATCTGTACAGCATAGCCTGCACATGCAACGAGCCAGATAATTGTTAATACGTGCAGTACGAGGCGAACACCGGTTGGCTTAACGTAATCCATCCAAATATCGCGTATACCAATCCAGGCATGGTAGAAAAGCGCGATGAACATAACAAATGTCGCGAGCCTCATCCATTGGGTTGAAAAAATAGCTGTCCAACCAGCATATGAGAAGTTGCCAGCCGAGAAGAAATAGACTAGTAGAATAACTGTATAGATCGCTATAGTTGCCGCCGTTGCCCGCTGAACAATCCAGTCACGCAGGCCATAATGAGCACCAACTATTAGGCGCTTCGCACCAATTCGGTGATTAGTCGACATTTAAAAAGCTCCAAACAATTTGAGAGCGATAGCAATTGTAAGTACCGACGACACCATGAACACGACGATCGACGTTTGTTTGCTGCCTTGCTTTGTAAGTGCACAGCGCATGTCTAGCATCAGGTGACGCAGTCCAGCGCAGAAGTGAAATAGGTATGCCCAGGACAACACCAGTGCGATGAGATTAACTAAGGGATGGGAAAAGCAGGCCTTCAGGAATGCAAAGCTAAGCTTCGAAGTAAGACTCTGCTCAAATATATACAGGGAGAGAGGTAGTAGCAGGAACAGAAGGGCACCACTTATGCGATGCAGGATAGACACGCATCCAGCGAGCGGTAGCCTCAACATTAGTATTTGGCGAATATTGATGTTCCGGTACTCTGGTCTTGATTCTTTCGCGGCTTTAGCCATTACTAGACCCCCAAATTAAGACATCAATCCATGATGTCACGCCTTTTTTACGTTGCATCGCAACAATATTACGCCGCGCATATTCTTCTAAACGTGGGCGTTCCGCTATTACTCTACTATATATGCAACGGTAGGTGTTTGTTAGTAGCACTGACTTCTTGTTAGCTTAAATCGTTTTGGTACAAATATTTAGATGTCACATACCAGCCCTGCTGCACCTCTATCGGCCGATCACCGTACGTGTACGACACACGATCAATCGATAGTAGTGGATAAGCAGCTTGGATACCTAGTAGTTTTGCTACTACCGCATTAGCAGAGATCGCACGGATTTTCTCAGACGCACGAACTATCCACGTACTGAAATCAGTTTTGAACATTGCACACGGAGCCCATTTATACTCGGACAGTTGTTCTAGCGTGAGCCCTCGAAACATCGCACCAGGTAGCCAGATCTCATCGAGCACCATTGGTTTAACCTCGAACTAAATCACACACTTGACCAGCACTACCGGGGGCCGCATGCTTAAGTTCCAGACGTCGAGCAATCTCAGCCGGTGCACGCAAACGACGCACCTCTAACAGGCGATTCTTATAGGGCTGTGGCTTGCCCTGGTCAGGCATCAACCGTAAGAAATAGAATTGAATATGCTCTTTATTATTGATCGACACGAATGTACCTTTACCCTGTCGTCGTACAAGTAGATGACTAGAGGCTAGCCCGTCACTTGCCCTGCGCACGGTGCCTTGGCTAACTTTATATCGAGCAGCCAGCTCTACTTCACTCAGGATAATTGCACCTGGTTTTTACTCCACCCCACTCTAAACTTTGAGTGATAAATGTCTTAATTTGTTGATGAAGTGGGCTATAAACGTGGGCAAGGATACAGCCAGACTGCACTCAGTGCTATTGGTCGTGCTGCCTGGACTCATATAGATCGAATACATGATGTTATTTCAGCATGAAAAGCACTAAACGGTCTATATTTTACCTTATATATCCTATATCCTATATAAGATAGGGTTGACTTTGCATACCTTGTCTCCTAAGATAATTATTGAACAATGTGAGAGAGCCAACATTTACTGGCGCGCTATATTCTGTATGAACGTAATTACTATATTCCAACAGACGCTTATGTAGATAAATAAAGCACATTTCACCGACATACGTGAATGGTCCGATAAAACATGATCTAGAAGAGCTTTTCAGCATGCTTAACAGCGTTCTTTGTTGCGTTAAAGTCTAGTCCTGGAGATTTATCAACAATGCCTAAGCCCGCTAAACGCATTGCCGTCACCGGCGCAGCAGGTCAAATTAATTACTCACTGCTATTTCGTATCGCAAATGGTGACCTACTTGGTAAAGATCAGCCTATCATCTTACAGTTACAGGATCTTCTACAGGCGCAGAATGCCGTACATGGCGTGGTGATGGAGCTTGCAGATTGTGCTTTCCCGCTACTTTCTAACGTAGTAGTAACAGACAATCTAAAAGTTGCATTTAAGGATGCAGATATCGCAATACTAGTTGGTGCTCGCGCTCGCTCTAAAGGCATGGAGCGCAAAGACTTATTATCGGTAAACGCAGGGATTTTCGCCGAGCAGGGTCGCGCACTCAATGAGGTTAGTAGCCGCGATGTAAAAGTACTAGTAGTAGGCAATCCAGCTAATACTAATGCCTATATCGCAATGCAGTCGGCGCCGGACCTACCTAAGAAAAACTTCACTTCAATGCTTCGTCTTGATTATAATCGAGCGATATCGCAACTGGCCGATAAAGCTAGAAAGCCGGTCAGCTCTATCGATAAACTTATAGTATGGGGCAACCATTCGCCGACAATGTACCCAGATTTCCGCTTTGCAACAGCTGAGGGACATTTACTAACTCAACTTATTGACGATGATAAATGGAACCGAAACGTTTTTATACCAACAGTAAGTAAGCGCGGAACTGCAATTATTCAAGCTCGCGGATTATCGTCGGCTGCATCTGCGTCTAATGCGGTAATTGATCATATTCGAGACTGGATCCTTGGATCTAATGGTAAGTGGGTCACGATGGGCGTGCCGTCAGACGGCTCATACCACATCCCAGAAGATATCGTCTATGGCGTGCCGGTAATTACTGAAAAAGGCGAATATAAGCGCGTTCAGGATCTTGAGATAGATACTTTCTCTCGCGAGAAGATGGACATCTCGCTTAGCGAGCTACTTGAGGAGCGTAATAGTATCAAGCTAACGCTTAGCTAAGATAGAATATTAACAATATATATCTTGACACCCGTTACTTTATTCTTCAACAGCTAAAAGCGCTATTTTTGCTAATGCAAAACTCTTTCTAGTTGCATTAGAGTATGCAATCGGTCATGCTCATCACTTCTAAAAAACCGCAGCTGTTATCACAGAAAAAATATTAGCCGAGACAGCATTTATTCAGTTTATAGATACAGATTAATATGTTTTTTACTAATAGTCGACAGCGTCAATTTGGACTAAAGCACTAAAAGAGGTTAATGTCCGAATCTATCGGGGGCGCCTAAGCGACGCTAGGCAGTATCAAACGCACAAATCGTGCTTGATGCCGATCAACATCGACAACTGGTCTAGGATAAACTGTCCCGTTAATACCGCCCTTGCTTTAGGAGGGCGCGTAGCTAAACCTCCTGATAAAATACTCTCTTGTAGGTTCTAGGAAGTACTCTATCTGGGCTTATATAGCGCTGCTTATTACTAATACTAGTAGCCCGCCGGGCATAATTTGTGCGCACTTAGCGTGCTATACACTATCAATAAGTAAAGCTCGATGACTAATCTAAGCTAGTCTAGCTTATTACTGATACTAGATAGTAGTAAGACTACCCGTTAATTTTCTAACTCACAGTTTTCCTCGCTAATCTCGAGCATCGCTCTACTAACAAGTACCGAACCATTATTATTGACGTCTTACCGTACTAAGACTGCTTTGCATCGGTCCCCGTTAATGAGGGCGCTAAATTGAGTTGCATCATGACTTAATTAATAATCCATGCGCACAAAGGAAACATCATGGCCCATAATCTTTATAAAACGCTTAAGACATTCGATAGTGGCTTAGGTAAAGGTCAATATTATTCATTACCACAGCTTGGAAAAGCCCTTAATATTCAAATCGACCGATTACCTGTGTCCATTCGTATTGTGCTCGAATCTGTGTTGCGTAATTACGATGGTAAAAAGATTAGCGAGGAGCATGTCGAACAGTTAGCGCGGTGGCAACCAGATGCCGTGCGCACTAATGAAATTCCATTTCTCGTATCACGAATCATATTACAAGATTTCACTGGGGTACCGCTTCTAGCTGATCTTGCGGCAATGCGCAGTGTCGCACAGCGCGCCGGTAAGAATCCGAAGTGCATCGAGCCTTTAGTGCCGGTCGATCTAGTTGTAGACCATTCAGTACAGATTGACTATTTCCGGCAGAAAGATTCTCTAAGCCTAAACATGCGGCTAGAGTTTGAGCGCAATAAAGAGCGCTACCAGTTTATGAAGTGGGGTATGCAAGCATTTAATACCTTTAAAGTTATACCGCCAGGTGTAGGAATCGTACATCAAGTAAATTTAGAATACTTAGCTCGGGGCATGCATAAGAAGAACCTTGATAATAGTATACTCTACTACCCTGATACGCTCGTAGGTACAGATAGCCATACAACAATGATCAACGGTATTGGCGTAGTCGGCTGGGGCGTAGGTGGTATCGAAGCTGAGGCAGGTATGCTTGGTCAGCCAGTATATTTCCTAACACCTGATGTAGTCGGCGTTGAACTTAAGGGCCAGCTGCGAGAAGGCGTAACTGCGACGGATCTAGTACTAACCATTACCGAGATGTTGCGTAAGGAGAAAGTAGTTGGAAAGTTCGTCGAATTCTTTGGAGAAGGTACTAAATCGTTAACGCTGCCAGATCGCGCTACGATCGCCAATATGGCGCCAGAGTATGGTGCAACTATGGGTTTCTTCTCAGTTGACGATAAAACGATTGATTACTTTAAAGGAACCGGCCGGACTAAAAAAGAAATAACTGAGTTAGAAAACTACTTGAAGATACAGGGTTTATACGGAATTCCAAGCACCAATCAGATTGACTATACAAAAACGCTATCGCTGGACTTAAGAACATGTACGCCGTCACTTGCCGGCCCAAAACGCCCACAAGACCGGATTGAAATTAGCAGCGTAAAGAGTACGTTCGCTGAATTATTTTCGCTGCCTGTCTCACAAAATGGTTTTTCAAAGAACGCTGATGACCTGAGTAAGGTATACAAGACTACTGATGGCATCGAGTTAAAGAATGGCGATGTATTAATCGCTGCCATTACTTCATGCACGAATACATCAAATCCAAGTCTGTTAATTTCCGCTGGCTTGCTTGCAAGAGCGGCGGTTAATGCAGGCTTGGTAGTAGCGCCGCATATAAAAACATCACTCGCACCAGGATCAAGAATTGTTACACAGTATCTAAGCGATACTGGTTTACTGCTATTCTTAGAGAAGCTCGGCTTCTCGGTTGCAGCATATGGCTGTACGACTTGTATCGGTAATGCTGGTGACTTAACTTTACCACTTAACTATGCAATTACTAAGCATGACATAGTCGCTACTGCGGTGCTATCAGGTAACCGTAATTTCGAAGCACGGATCCACCCAAATATTCGAGCGAACTTTCTTGCTTCGCCACCTCTAGTAGTTGCATACGCTATTGCTGGTACGATCACACGCAACCTGATGACCGAACCAGTTGGTCAAGGAAGTGGTGGACGAGATATCTACTTAGGTGATATCTGGCCCTCCAGCAAAGAGATTAATAGGCTCCTTAAGCATGCGTTAGATGCAAAAAAGTTTATAAAAAACTATGCGCAGTTGACGCAACAAGATGACTTATGGAGTCAAATTCGGGGTGATAAAGGCCAAGTCTATAGCTGGCCAAAGTCTACTTATATTGCCGAACCACCGTTTTTCGGCAAGAATTTTTCGATGCAGCCACTTACTCAGATTGGATCAATCAAGAACGCTCGAGCATTGGGAATCTTTGGCGATTCAGTGACGACAGACCATATCAGCCCAGCTGGATTAATTAAGGAAGAGTCTCCGGCAGGCTGCTGGTTAAAAGCTAACGGTGTTCAAAAAGCTGATTTTAATAGTTATGGCTCACGGCGTGGAAATCATGATGTGATGGTGCGCGGCACATTTGCTAATGTGCGGATCAAGAATCTAATAATTCCGACTCAGCTCAACAGCACCCAAGTAGAAGGCGGATTTACTATCTATCAGCCGAGTGGCGAACAGATGTCCATCTATGATGCCGCAATGAGGTATATTGCCGTAGGCACGCCAACCATTATATTTGCTGGCGAAGAGTACGGTACCGGTTCCTCGCGTGACTGGGCGGCTAAAGGCACCTACCTACTCGGCGTAAAAGCAGTCATAGCGTGTAGCTTCGAGCGCATTCACCGTTCAAACTTAGCGGGTATGGGTATCCTACCGTTACAGTTTAAGAATAAGGAGAGCACTTTATCGCTTGGTATTACGGGTGAAGAAACCTACGATATTGAAGGCCTCACAGCGGAGCTAAAGCCACAACAGGAAGTTACATTAGTAGTCCGAGAGAAGGGCGGGGATTTAAAAAAAGTACCGGTGATTTTGCGTATTGATACGCCGATCGAGATCGCCTATTATAGGCATGGTGGAATTTTGCCGTTCGTGCTTCGTCAGTTATTAGACATATAATCCGTTCACCATAAACTATCCCTAAACTATACTGTACGGGTACAGTAAATATAATATTACTGTACCCTAAAAGTAGATTAATATTTCACTTAGCCGCAACCTAATTCCATCAGGCTTTTTGACTGCGTATCGACAATCAGCTGCGATACGCAAATCTTATGTAAGCCAGCTTATTTCTAATAAATTTAAACTTAACATCTCTTTGCGAGCTCTGTATAACAGACAGAGCTCGCAAAGAGATGTTAATCCATAACCGCAGTATATGCCGCATTCTTATTATCAGGCTCTTAACTAAAGATAGTTTTTAGTTATTTATCTTTTAGTAAAAGATGCCAGATTAATATCTCTTATTGTGTATGCTAGTAAGAGCACCATATTAGTTACTGCTAGATTTTTAAACGCACTGCATTAGTAAACACCGCATTGCACAAACATCCGTTTCAACTTAGGATAGAAAATGTGCTGTTAGATCAGATCCAGACTATAATCAAAGGGTTTTTCGTATTTTAATTGGCATATTATGCGCTCGCGTATCGATAAACATCTCTCACCTGATGCCGACAAACTTATAGATTTATCACTGGCGCTTTTCGCATCCGGAAGCCGAATTGAAGATCGTTTTTGGGAAGTAAAGCTTGATGAGCTAATCAAAAAAGTGATTCGTAATAGAAATCAAACAACACTAGATGTGGCTTTAGATTATTTGCGAAAAAAACATTCGGATGTCTATGGTACTCTTGCCGACCTAGCGGAGACTCATAGTGAATCGACTTATATGGATCACGATGGTCAATCATATTGTATACTGCTTATTGCGGCACCAGTATTAACTTGGACTCGTTATATGATCCCATCCGGCCCGCTAAAAAACAATATTGTTAATGCGCTGCGTGCTCAGTTACAAGAACACGTCTTTGCAATGCGGGCTCGATCTGCTTTAGCGCCATATTTATATAGTATCGATCAATTACCTCGCCACCATGCTGAAACGTTTCAGCTTGTTCAAAAACTTGGACAAGCTGCACTTTTTGGGTGTGAAATCAATCTAAAGCCTAATGATCCACAAGAAACGTCGCTTATCCTTGCTGATCCTCGCTTCCTAATATCTGTAGTTGCTACGCCAGCTGGCGAGCCGTTATTCCGATGGCAGGAAGAAGATAGCAGTAGTGTACGCATCAAGCGAGGACAATGCTTAGAAAAATGGCGTGCTCAGGGTAGAGCAAATTTTCCGGGTATTCTACCTGGTTGCGAGTTTGACTGCCTACTACCAGACGCATATTACTCGGCCTGCCGTCACGCAGATGAAAAAATTCGCCCACATACTATACGAAGCGCAGTTAGGTATCTAGGCGACACAATTATTGCCAAACCAGATAAACTACGTGCGGTTATTGCAGGTTTCGGAGAACGACAGGTAGATGAATATAGAATAGCTTTTACCAGGCGAGGTAATAATGATGTAATTTATGGTGTCGTATGGCCTTTATACGGCCGTGAAACCAGCGATTTTAACTCAGAAAATGAAGTGCCTTCTATAGAAGATCCGGCGATCGGTATCCTTGACAAAATTGTTGGATTACTCAAAGATATCGGAGTTACTGATATCCGTCGTCATGCAGCTTGCTTTGAGCCAGAATATTGCGACGATTGTGGTGTACCGCTCTATGCTAATCCACTTGGTGAGATTGTTCATGCTGAAATGCCTGAAGATGCTGAGGAAACGCAACCACACTTTCACTGATATTGACGGTCTAGTCTATTGTTATATGCGTATCTCTAAATCAGTTTTTTGTTTTTTATACTATTTACCCTTTGTAAGGTGTTGCACTCTACAGCATACTTAATCTGTTCTTTTTAGGTATTAGGTTTGTGTAGGTGTAGAATTTTTTGGCCATACCTTTGGCCATACGCCAGTCAGAATTTTTTCTAGCCAGAACGCGCCAATAATTGTCTTAACGTCACTGATTTTTCCAGACTGGATCCACTCGTACAGCTGTGCTAGTTCAACAATAATTGTTTCTAAAAACTCACCATCATCTAATTGAGGCTCTCCCGGAGTAAGTCCATACGCCAAATATAAGTCAATAAATTCAGTTGAATATGCAATAACCGGATGGATTCGAGTTAAGTAAATAAACTCGTTTGAGTGATAACCAGTTTCTTCTCGTAGTTCACGTTGGGCGCATTCAAGCGACTCTTCCTGAACATTAAGTTTTCCAGCTGGGAACTCTAGCATCACATGATTCATCGGATAACGATATTGGCGTTGCATTATCACGCGTCCATCATTCAATATGGGCAATACCATTGCTGCCCCGGGATGTTTAATAAACTCGCGAGTAGCTGTTTTACCATCTGGTAACTGTACAATATCGCGTTTTAGTATTAAAAAATTGCTTTGATATACAGTTTGCCCATCGAGATAAATCTCATTTAGATGGGTGTCTCTGGTCTTAATACATTTCACATCGCGCCTTTTAAATAGCGTTAAGTGGCGTCTAATTGAAGAGATGCACTCTGCTTGACGCTATATGCTAAATAAACTCTAAAATACAAGGAAAATAAACGATTGTAACGTGATTAAATAAAAGTATGTGCTTTATTTAAAGAGCTTATTTAGTCGAGGTCACCAGTAGTAGAGGGTAATATAATAAAAAATTATTGTTAGCACGACAACGTCCGGCGAACTACCCATAAGCAGCTCGACATTAACGGTCCAGGAGCTATACCTAGTAATAGTACTGACAAACCATTACAAGCGAGTATTACTCGACTAGCTTTGTATGTAGTAATTTGCGTTGTGTCAACTGGCTTATTAAAATACATGAGCTTAATAATACGTAGATAATAAAATGCCCCAAATAGAGATGTGACGGCAGCAAGTACGGCTAGCCACGTTAGGTTCGCATTTATAGCGGCCTCAAGAACTGAAAATTTCGCATAAAAGCCGACCGTTGGAGGGATACCGGCTAATGAGAGCATAATAATTAACATCATAAATGCGAAGACCGGACTGCGCTTATTTAAGCCCTTAAGGTCATCTAGCATATCAGCCTCATAATCACGACGCGCAAGTAGCATTATTATGCCGAATACGCCTAGCGTAGGCAGCATATACGTAATGCTATAAAACACTGCAGATCCATAAGAATTCGCTATATTATTTACTTTACCGCTAATAACGCCAGATAGCAGTCCAAGTAGAAGAAAACCCATATTTGATATCGCCGAATAGGCAAGCATTCGCTTTATGTTGGATTGAACGATACCCGCGATATTGCCCACTATTAAGGATAGTGTGGCTAGAATAGCTAGCATCATTTGCCAGTCGATAGCTAATGGTAATAATCCAACCATAAAAAATCGTAACGCCCATGCAAATACAGCGACTTTTGCTATTCCACCAGTCAGCAATGTCATTGCTGTTGGTGCACCATGATAAACATCAGGTACCCACATATGGAATGGTACAACACCCATTTTAAAGGAGATGCTTGTAACAATAAAGACAACACCAAACAACAAAGCGGTATGATTAACACCACCTAATGTAATCGAAGTAGATATATCATTTAAGTTAAGCGAGCCGGTTGCTCCATATATCATCGAGATACCGTATAAGAGGAAACCAGATGATAGAGCCCCAAGCACGCAGTACTTTATCGCAGCTTCAGTTGACTGTGGCATATCACGACGCAATGCAATAAGCGCATATAGGGATAGCGACATAAGCTCTAATCCCAAGTATAGTGTCAGGAAATTATTGCCCGATACCATGACTAGCTGCCCTAATAGCGAGAACAGTGCTAGAAGATAAAAGTCGCCACAAAATAGGTCACGCTCTTCAAGATACTGGCGTGAATAAATCAGAGAAACAGCAAAGCCGAGCGAAATAAATAATTTTATCAGGCTCGAAAATGGATCAACTACATACATATCAGAAAAGTAGTAGTGCGAATTCGGATCAACTATAATTACCGCATACCAGAACGTAGCGATTAAGGCAGAGCTAACTGTAGCTAAGTAGGTTAAACCCCGTCTATTTTTGCCGATAAAAATATCACTTATCCATATAACGATAGTTGCTGTCGTCAAAAATATGTCTGGCAATAGAGCATTAAGAGAAGCATGACACATAGTGTTTATCCCTTCTCTACTAAAGCGTCGCTGGCAGCTTTGACTGCGCGAGATGGAAGAGCAAATTAATTACTGATTCGTGCATCAGATCCATAAATGGCTTTGGAAATATGCCCATATATAAGATAAGTAAAGCTAGTACTGTTAATACCGAAAACTCTCGGTAATTTATGTCAGTAAGTTTCGCGACATGATCGTTCTGAACTGCGCCGAAATAGACACGCTTAACCATCCACAGCGTATACGCGGCGCCTAAGATTAGGGTAATTGCCGCAAGGAATCCAATCCAAAAATTAAATTTAATAGCTGATAAAATTACCATAAACTCGCCCACAAATCCGGAGGTACCTGGCAGTGCGCAGTTTGCCATAGAAAATAATACCGCGAACGCTGCAAGTTTAGGCATTGTATTTACGACGCCACCGTAGTCGACAATCTGGCGCGAATGCATACGTTCATATAAAACACCGATGCAAAGAAACATTGCGCCTGACACAAAACTATGGGAGATCATCTGTATAATGGCCCCTTCAATGCTAAGCTGACTGAAGAGGAAAAAGCCGAGTGTGACAAAGCCCATGTGCGCGATTGATGAGTATGCAACCAGCTTCTTCATATCTGTCTGTACTAATGCGATAAAGCTAATATAAATCAGAGCGAAGAGCGAGAGTGTAATCACAACTGGCGCCATTAGGCGGCTAGCGTCTGGCGCAGTAGGTAATAAGAGGCGTAGGAAACCATACGCGCCAAGCTTTAGCATAATTGCCGCTAGCACAACCGATCCACCAGTAGGTGCCTCAACGTGTGCATCAGGTAACCACGTGTGTAGCGGCCACATCGGTACTTTGACCGCGAACCCAAGGAAAAATGCGATGAACAAGAATACTTGTGGCATTATAGGCAGCGGAAGCGCATACCAGGATGAAATTTCGAATGATTGTGACTGGGTATATAGATAGATCAATGCGATTAGCATCAGCAATGAGCCAGCTAACGTGTATAAGAAAAATTTAAACGCTGCATATACGCGGTTTGTGCCGCCCCAAATTCCGATAATTAAGTACATCGGAATTAGTGTTGCCTCGAAAAAAACGTAAAATAGCATTCCATCGGCTGAGGAAAATACGCCAACCATAAGACCCGATAGAATTAGAAAAGCAGCCATATACTGTGCTATATCGTCTGTAATTACCTCCCATCCAGAAATTACAACGAGAACTGTAATAAAGGCTGTTAGCACGACAAACCATACTGATAGTCCATCGATACCCAGATGGTACATAATGTTAAAACGTGAAATCCAGGGCACGTTTTCAACAAATTGAAGGACAGATGTACTTGAGTCGAAGCCCTTAACTAGGGGAAGTGTGATGATAAAGCTAAGCACTGAGCCGCTCAGCGCGGTCCAGCGCGCAATACTTGGTCTCTTACCTGAGCCGACTACAAGAACAGCGATACCAAATACAATTGGCATCCAGATCGCGAGAGTTAAAACCAGAGAATGAGCGTGCATACCTATCCTTACGTTATCTTTTTAGGGTAACGAACAGGGTTAGCAACCCTAACATGCCAATAACCATAGCGAAGGCATAGTGATAGATGTAACCGGTTTGTAGAAAGCGAATTATGCTAGAAAACTTCGCGACAGCCCGAGCACTGCCGTTGACTAAGCCATCAATAACTATGACATCACATCCCCTCCAGAGTTTTTTGCTGAATATTACTGTGCCCTTAACAAATATAGCCTCGTTTATCTTATCAATGTAATACTTATTAGCTAATAGCGTATAAATGATTGGGAAGCGCTGGTGAATTGCAGCAGGGATATTTGGTTGCTTTACATATAGGAACCAAGCGGTAATAACGCCAGAAAGCGTGAGCCAGACTGGCAAGCTTAAAATAGAATTTAATGCCATCGGTATCCAGCCATGGAACTTTTCGGCCATCTCGCGTAACGCTCCATGACACTCGTTAACGTAAATTACTTTATCGAAAACGACTCCGCGTGAGAAAAAGTCGCCAGAAATTATTGGGCCAACTGCTATTGCACCAATTATTACAGAAGGGATTGTAAGTAATACTAGAGGCAGAGTCACCATCCATGGAGGCTCATGCGGTTCATAGCCCGTATGATACAAGCTTCGGAAGCGCTCATGACCACAAAACACCATAAAAAGCATTCGGAATGAGTATAAAGCAGTTACAAATACGCTAGCATTCACCGCAAAATATGCAAATCCAGAACCTGACAAGTGCGATAACTTAACCGCCTCGATAATTGAATCTTTAGAATAGAAACCTGAAAAAAACGGCGTCCCAATTAGCGAAAGAACACCAACTAATGAGCTTCTCCAGGTAATGGGCATATATCTGCGCAATCCGCCCATATTGCGCATATCCTGGTTATGATGCATGCCAATAATGACTGAACCAGCACCTAAGAACAGTAGCGCCTTGAAAAAGGCATGTGTCATTAAGTGGAATACTGCAACTGAATAAGCAGAAGCGCCAAGTGCTACGGTCATATAGCCTAACTGGGACAGTGTCGAGTATGCGATGACTCGCTTAATATCATTCTGAACAATGCCTAGAAATCCCATAAAGAGCAAAGTAATTGAGCCAATTACCATTATGAATGATAGTGTAGTGTCTGATAGTTCAAACAACGGCGACATTCGGGTTACCATAAAAATTCCTGCAGTTACCATTGTGGCAGCATGAATTAGTGCGGAGATTGGCGTTGGCCCTTCCATTGAGTCGGGTAACCATACATGCAACGGAAACTGCGCAGACTTACCCATAGCGCCTATAAATAGGCAGATACAGGTCACCGTGATGAGCTGCCACTGCGTACCCCATAGTACACCTGCGCCGATTAACGCGTCGCGATGGGCAAATACCTCACCATAATTTAATGAACCTATATAAGAAAAAATTAAACCAATACCTAGCAAAAAACCAAAGTCGCCAACGCGGTTTACGAGGAATGCCTTAAGATTCGCGTGAAGTGCAGTCGAGCGCGTGTACCAAAATCCAATAAGCAGGTAGGATACTAGACCAACCGCTTCCCATCCGAAAAATAGTTGTAAAAGATTATTGCTCATTACAAGCATTAACATTGCGAATGTAAATAACGAAATGTATGAGAAAAATCGCTGGTATCCAGGATCCTCAGCCATATAGCCAATCGTGTAGATGTGCACCATTAGGGAGACAAAGGTAACTACGCACATCATCATTGCGCTTAGCGAATCGACTAAAAAGCCAATTTCAAGCTTTAAGCTAGATTGTCCCAGTGCAGTACCCGGTAATATTGCCCATTCATAAATCGTGCCATTAAAACTAGCATGATTAAGCACATTAATAAACACTAGCACGGAGACTGCAAATGCAATCGCTACACCGAGGATTGTCACACGGTGTGCGTTATAGCGGCCGATCACTTTGCTAAATAGGCCGGCAATCAGTGAGCTGACTAGAGGCGCTAGCGGGACAGCTAGCAGTAGGTTAGGATTAAGTGTCGTTACCATAATAGTCAAAGCCTTTTCTCCTTAGCCTTTAAGCAGGTTGAGATCTTCGACGTTAATCGTATTAAGGCTACGGAATAGTGTAACTAAAATTGCCAGGCCGATTGCTGTTTCGGCGGCGGCTACAGTTAGTACGAAAAATACAAAGATCTGGCCATCCGCGCCGCCAAGATAATGTGAAAATGCAATAAAATTAGTGTTCACTGCGAGCAGCATTAACTCGATCGCCATCAGGATTAAGATTACGTTCCGGCGATTTAGGAAAACTCCAACGATTGAGATCGCAAATAAGCTCGCACCGAGCACAAGGTAATGGGCGAGGGTTAACATGATTTAATTCCTTATCTTAGTCAGCAAGTATTGCTAACTGATCCAGTACTAGTAGTTCTGGGCGTTGCCGTTTATATTAATGCATCAGATGACTACTTTTCAGGAGCTATTTGCACAATTCGAAGACGCTCCTCTCGACGAACCTGTACTTGCTTACTAACGCACTGACGCTTTACGTTTTTACTATCTCGGATCGTTAAGGAAATTGCTGAGATGATCGCAACTAACAGCACTAAACCCGCAACCTCAAAAGCAAAAATATAGTCACTATAGATAATTCGGCCTATTAGACGAGTATTGGAGAGCGGGCTACTAACTCCGGCCTCTTGTAGGGGCTGAATAAAATTATGCATTAATGAAGCGCTCGTACCGTAACTATGCCAGATAATTAGAGTAGTTTCGATTACGACAATCGCGCCCACAAGCGTTGCCATTGGCACGAAACGGTGAAAGTTACACCGTAATATATCTAGATTAATATCTAGCATCATTATGACAAACAAGAACAACACCATTACAGCACCTACATATACAAGCACCAACATAATCGCAAGGAACTCAGCCCCTAGCAATATCCAAATCCCTGCAGCGTTAAAAAACGCAAGTACTAGAAAGAGTGCTGAGCTTACAGGATTGCGAGCTGTAATTACCTTAAGCCCGGACGCGATCATCAGTAGCGAGAATATATAGAAAAGGATAGTTGTAAATTTCATATTTACTAGATATCGTTAGGCGTATTACTGGTATGCTGTTCGTCTTGATAGACTCACGCGATAGTTAGTTACCGGTATGGTGCCTCTGCTGCTTTTGCTGCCGCAATTTGCGATTCATGATGATCGCCAATCTCAAGAAGCATATCCTTTGTAAAATATAAGTCACTACGTTTTTCGCCGTGATACGCGAAGATCTGCGTTTCAACAATTGAATCGACTGGACAGCTCTCCTCGCAGAAGCCGCAAAAGATACACTTTGTTAGGTCAATATCGTAACGCGTTGTACGGCGCGTGTTATCAGCGCGTACTTCGGATTCTATCGTTATTGCCAGCGCTGGACAGACTGCCTCACATAGTTTGCACGCAATACATCGCTCCTCGCCATTTTCATAGCGACGCAGTGCATGTAGTCCGCGAAAGCGGGGAGAAATTGGCGTCTTCTCTTCGGGGAACTGTACAGTAATTTTTCGCCGGAATGCATATTTCCCGGTTAAAGCAAGTCCCCTAAATAACTCAATTAAAAAAAATGTTTTAAAAAAATTTTGAATTACGTTCATAGCAATACTTTATTCCCAAATACTGAGTGGGGACATAATCCAGAAGCCAACTACTACTAACCATATGACACATACCGGAATAAAGATCTTCCAGCCTAGGCGCATAATCTGATCATAGCGATAACGCGGTAAAGTAGCGCGCACCCAGATGAATACCGATAATAAAAAGAAAACTTTTAGCAGTAGCCAAACAATACCGGGAATAAACGATAGAAATGTAAATGGCGCACTCCATCCGCCGAAAAATAGCGTCGCGGTAAGCGCTGATATCACAATCATGTTAATGTACTCCGCTAGGAAAAATAGCGCGAACGCCATGCCGGAGTAGTCAATCATGTGCCCAGCAACAATCTCTGATTCTCCCTCAACAACATCGAATGGGTGACGGTTAGTTTCGGCAATGCCCGAGATAAAGTAAACAGCGAATATAGGTAATAGAGGCAGCCAATTCCACGATAAGAAGTTTATGCCCAGTCCAGCGAATAACCCGCGCTGCTGTGAATGCACTATATTAGTCAAGTTTAGACTGCCTGATGTCATAAGAACAACAACTAAAGCCAGGCCCATCGAAATTTCATAAGACACCATCTGAGCAGCCGCACGCATTGCACCGAGAAATGCGTACTTTGAATTTGAAGCCCAACCCGCTAGGCTAACTCCATATACTCCAAGCGAAGACATTGCAATTACATATAACAAGCCCGCATCTATATCACTTAGCACTACCTTGGCCTGGAAAGGAATAACCGCCCAGACGCAAAATGCCGGCACTACAACTATAACTGGCGAAATGAGATACATCCACTTAGTGGCCTGCGCCGGTAAGATTACCTCCTTCATTAATAGTTTGATTACATCAGCAATCGGCTGTAATAGCCCCATTGGACCAACCCTGTTTGGCCCAACTCGCATATGCATCCAGCCAATTAGCTTGCGTTCCCATAGAATAAGATAAGCAACGCACAGTAAAATCACTACTAATACGATAAGAATTCGAACTAGTACCCATATAGTTAGCCACGCGCCGCTTAAAATAAGGCTGCTGGTAGCATGAATCATTTCGAACATGCCCATTTAGGCTTTCTCCACCCGAAGATCACCAAACAAGCTACCCAATCTAGCAGCGACGTACGTAGCTGCTGGAACGCGCACCACTACATCATGCAGCTTTGCATCATGCATCGCCGGCAGCATTACAGATGTCTCTCCCTGTTGAACGCGTATAGCATCCCCTTCTCTCAACCCAAGTTTCTTAAATAATATAGTTGGTAAAAAAGCATGCAGAGAAGCCTTAGACACCCTAGTCATATGTAGCGAGGACGCACGGCGCACCAGAGAATCAGCGTCATAGATCGACACGTCAGAAATACGCTCAAATGCCCCTGGCGAACGCATTAATGTACCGCGTTCCAACGGAATATGGCGCATTGGTACGTTCGATAGACATGACTGCACGTCGACACGCCCTAGTGCTGTAGCAGCCACTTCTTTAGCATTAGCATAGCTAAAGTTATGCAGTCCGAGTAAGTTTCCCAATGCACTAAGTACTTTCCAGCCTGGCCTAGATTCACCTAGTGGTCGCACAACGCTACTAAATGGTTGTACAGTGCCTTGTGCATTGACAAATGTGCCGTCTGTTTCTGTAAAAGGCGAAATTGGCAGCAGAACGTCCGCATAGTCAGCGCCGATTTTAAACGACGATAGTGCAATAACTATATCAGCCTGGGCTAGCGCTGCGCAGGCCTGCTGTGGATTAGCAACATCGAACTGCGGCTCGACATTAAACAATATATATAAGCGACGCGGTGATGAGAATGCCTGCGCAGCGTCAGCGCCGCCATCGCCAGGTAGTGCATCAACTAAATATGCGCCGATAGTATTTGCTGCTTCCGGTAGGAAGCCTAGCGTTGCATCACTTGTCTGAGCAATCCATTGTGCAATGCTGTACAGTTTTGAGAATTCTGGATGGCTTACCGCGCTTGTACCCAGCAGGATCACACGGCATCTACCATTCAATAGCGAGTCAGAAATATGCTTAGCAGTAGTATTTGACTGCACACCAGTCAACCCAGCAGGGCTGGTTATTCCACGAATCTCAGCTAGCGCAACAGCTACGCTAGCCAACGAATCTACCCAGGCCGATGGTGGTGCAAGAATCTTATTTTTAATATGGATGAACGAATCATCAGCGCTCGCGTGTAACAAGCTTACTTTAGCGCCGCTAGCAGCGGCCTGACGCAGTCGTGCGGCTATCAGTGGATGATCGTAGCGTAGAAATGAGCCTATCACGAATGCGGCATCGACACCGGATAACATTGCCAGAGGCATGCCAAGCCATGGCACACCTTGCGATGGCATAGAAAAATCACTTTGGCGCAACCGGAAATCTAGATTTGCGCTACCTAGTTCGCGCGTTAGTCTCTTGAGTAAAAATAACTCTTCAAGCGTGCTGTGCGGGCTAACAATCGTAGCAATTTCCTTTGATCCATACGCAGTTTTAATATTTTGCAGGTTATTTGTAACGAAGGTTAGTGCAGTTTCCCAGTCGACTTCATATAACCTTCCATCTCGCCTTAACATTGGTTGTGTCAGACGCTCTGCGCTATTTAGCGCTTCATAGGAGAAGCGATCCTTATCCGAAATCCAGCACTCATTGATCTCCTCATTTTCTAGAGGCAATACACGCATAACCCGATTATTTTTCGCCTGCACAATAAGGTTTGAGCCGACTGAATCATGCGGGCTAACTGAGTGACCATGCGATAATTCCCATGATCGCGCACTATAATGGAAAAGCTTACTGGTTATAGCACCAACCGGACATAAATCAATCATATTACCCGATAACTCAGAATCAACTGTACTGCTAAGAAACGTCGCAATCTCTGAGTGCTCGCCGCGACCAAGCATCCCGAGCTCCATAATCCCAGCTACTTCTTGGCCAAAGCGCACGCAACGTGTGCAGTGAATACAGCGTGTCATTTCTTCCATCGAGATTAAGGGCCCGACGTTTTTGTGAAAAACAATGCGCTTTTCCTCCGAATATCGTGATGAAGACTTGCCGTAGCCTACCGCTAGGTCCTGAAGCTGGCATTCGCCACCCTGGTCGCAGATTGGACAATCTAATGGGTGATTAATGAGTAAAAACTCCATTACCGACTGCTGGGCTTTCACCGCTTTATCTGATGTTGTCCGAACAACCATACCAGAAGACACCAAAGTCGAACATGCCGGCAAAGCCTTTGGAATGTTCTCTACTTCAATCAGGCACATCCTGCAGTTTGCTGCGATTGATAACTTCTTGTGATAGCAAAAATGGGGAATATACGTATTGACCTTATGGGCAGCTTGGATCACCATGCTGCCCTCCGGCACCTTAACTTTTTTGCCATCTATTTCAAGCTCAACCATACTAATAAAGTTTCCTAAACTTAATGCTATGCAGCCACGTATAGCAGGCTGTTGCGTTTTTATAGCTCAGCCATGTTTATATAATTGCGGTGGGCGTTTTATCACAACGTCCACCGCAATGCACTGGAACCATGCAATGCTTGTGTTCGATGTGATACTTAAATTCTCCCCAGAAATGTTTTAACATGCCTAGAATAGGCATCGCCGCTGCGTCACCTAGCGCGCAGATTGTTCGTCCCATAATATTATTAGCAACCGAATCTAGTAATTCTAGATCCTCTAGGCGCCCCTGGCCATTCTCTATTCGACGAATAATTCGATAGAGCCAGCCAGTACCTTCACGGCATGGCGTACACTGTCCACAAGACTCTTCGTAGTAGAAGTATGATAGGCGTAGTAGCGAGCGGACCATGCAGCGTGTATCATTCATTACGATTACCGCACCAGAACCAAGCATCGAACCAGCTTTCGCAAGCGCATCGTAGTCTAGATCGGTTTGCATCATTTGTTCGCCTGGTACCACCGGTGCAGAAGCACCACCCGGGATCACTGCTTTAATTGTGCCGCATACGCCCCCAGCCAGCTCTATTAGCTTTTTGAATGGCGTCCCGAGCGGCACTTCGTAATTTCCAGGATAGTGTACATCGCCGGATACTGAGAAGATTTTTGTGCCGCCGTTGTTTGGCTTACCTAGATTTAAGTATTCCTGGGGACCAATCGCTAATAGAAATGGCACTGCCGCAAATGTTTCGGTATTATTAATAGTAGTTGGCTTGCCAAATGCACCATAACTAGCCGGGAAGGGGGGCTTAATCCTTGGTCGCCCTCTCTTTCCTTCGAGTGACTCAAGTAGCGCAGTTTCTTCACCGCAAATATACGCGCCATAGCCGTGGTGCGCATGCAATTTAAACGAAAACTCACTGCCTAAAATATTAGAGCCAAGATAACCTGCAGTATCTGCTTCGTTTAGCGCTATTTCAAAGCGCTTATAAACTTCCCAAATCTCACCGTGAATATAATTATATCCAACAGTAATACCCATTGCATATGCGCCAATCGTCATACCTTCGATTAATGCATGCGGATTCCAGCGCAAGATGTCACGATCTTTAAATGTACCGGGCTCCCCCTCATCGGAGTTACATATTAAATATTTTGGTCCGGGGAATTGACGCGGCATAAAGCTCCACTTGAGTCCCGTCGGAAATCCCGCTCCACCACGACCTCGCAATCCAGAGGCTTTCACGTCTGCAATTACCTGCTCCGGCGGGATATTTTTCTCGAGAATACGTCTCAGTTGCTGATAGCCCCCGCGAGCGACATAGTCTTTTAAATGCCAGTTCTCGCCATTCAGACCCGCGAGAATTAGTGGATTAATATGCCGACCGTGCAAAGATGTCATGTAGAGAGCTCCTCAAGCAACTGGTCAATCTTCTCGCAACTCATGAAACTGCACATCCTATGATTATTTAATAAAACTACGGGTGCATCGCCACAAGCTCCGAAACACTCACCTTCTTTCAGTGTGAATCTGCCGTCCGGGGTAGTCTCACCAAAATCAATTCTTAGTTTCTTTTTTAGATATTCTGCAGTTTTCTCTGCACCGCCTAGTTCACATGGTAAGTTCGTGCATAGTGTAATTTTGTATGTACCAACTGACGTTGTCTCGTACATGTTATAAAACGTCGCGACCTCCTGTACAGAAATAGCTGGTATTTGCAGATAGTCAGCGATAAATTGCATTAACTCCGGCAATAACCACCCCCGCTCTCGCTGCGCAATCGCGAGCGCTGCTATTACAGCGGATTGCTGGTGACCGGCAGGGTACTTTAATACTGCGCGATCGATTTCCTTGAGGCCTTTAGGTGAGATCATTTATAACACAACCTATTCAATGCTTAACGAAATAAAACCTACCGACATACCACTCTAGAAAATCTCCCTCTTCTTAATATGGGGCCTATCATATGGCATGGGATATTCTAAGTAGTTACGTTAGCGGTCCACTTCCCCAAACACAATATCCTGTGTTCCAATGATTGTAACCGCATCAGAAATCATATGACCGCGAACCATTTCATCAAGGGTAGATAGATGTGCATAGCCTGGCGCACGAATTTTTAGTCTGTATGGCTTATTCGCGCCGTCCGAAATTAAATAGATGCCAAACTCACCCTTTGGGTGTTCAACGGCAACATATGTTTCACCTTCAGGTACATGCATACCTTCTGTAAATAGCTTAAAATGGTGAATCAGCTCTTCCATATTTGATTTCATATTTAGCCGAGAGGGCGGTGCGACTTTATGATTATCAACTATTACAGGTCCTGGATTATTTCGAAGCCATACAACACATTGTTTGATAATACGGTTCGATTGACGCATCTCCTCGACGCGTACAAGATATCGGTCATAGCAGTCGCCGTGCCCGCCGATCGGAATGTCAAAATCGAGCTGATCATACACCTCGTATGGCTGTTTTTTACGCAGGTCCCATGCAACACCCGAAGCGCGTAGCATCGGCCCAGTCATACCCAATTGCAGCGCTCGCTCTGGTGTTACAATACCAATGCTCACTAATCGCTGCTTCCAGATCCTATTATCGGTTAGTAGCGTTTCGTACTCATCAACACAGCTAGGAAAACGGTTTGTAAAATCCTCGATGAAATCAAGAAGCGAACCCTGGCGATTTTCGTTAAGCCTAGTTAGTGCCTTCTCGTTTCGTATCTTTGAAGCTTTATATTTCGGCATTGCAGCCGGTAGATCCGCATGGACACCACCAGGTCTATAATATGCTGCATGCATGCGTGCGCCGGATACAGCTTCATAAATATCCATCAAGTCTTCGCGCTCACGGAACGCGTAGAGAAATACTGCCATTGCACCGATATCAAGCGCGTGAGCTCCGATCCACATTAAGTGATTAAGAATCCGAGTAATCTCATCAAACATCACTCGGATATATTGTGCCCGGATTGTCACGTCAATACCAACTAGCTTCTCAATCGCCATGACATACGCGTGCTCATTAACCATCATTGACACGTAGTCAAGCCGATCCATATACGGTATAGACTGGATAAAAGTTTTGTGCTCAGCTAACTTCTCGGTTGCACGATGTAGTAAACCGATATGCGGATCAGCGCGCTGAATCACTTCGCCATCTAATTCGAGCACAAGGCGTAGTACACCATGTGCTGCTGGATGCTGAGGACCGAAGTTCAGCGTGTAGTTCTTAATATCAGCCATGTTTACAGGCCTACTAGAAATTGAATAACTTGGATAATCTATTTGTATTTACGTAAATACCCGTAGCCGGCTAAGCCGGCTATCAGTGCCTAAGGCCACCATAACGTTCTTCGCGAATCACTCGAGGTGTAACCTCGCGTGATTCAATAGTGACAGGTTGGTAGATAACTTGTTTTTTTTCCGAATCATACCGCATCTCAACATAGCCGGATAGCGGAAAATCCTTGCGAAATGGGTGGCCGATAAAACCATAATCAGTAAGGATCCTTCGGAGATCAGGATGACCATCGAACACGATCCCGTATAAATCGAATGCTTCCCGCTCATACCAGTTCACCGAATTCCATACTTCAATCAGAGATGGCAAAACTGGCGCATTGTTATATGGCGCGAATACGCGAACTCGCAGGCGCCAGTTATGGCTGATCGACAATAAATGCGATACCGAAGCAAAACGTAGACCGTCATATTCGCCATTACGGTATTTTGAATAATCAATACCACATAGGTCAATTAATTGTTCGAAACCAAGCGTTGGGTCATCTCGCAACTGAGTCGCAAGATCAATTAGATTGCCAGCAGCAACCACAATAGTTAACTGGCCAAGCGACTCGCTTAAGCTTTCTAGCTTATCTCCAAACGCTTTGTTAAGGTTTGCTTTTAGGATTTCTAGTTTGCTTTTCATATTAGAAATTCCGCATTACTTTCGGGCAATAGTATTTGTGCGACGAATTTTTGCCTGCAATTGCATGACACCATATATGAGTGCCTCAGCAGTCGGCGGACAGCCAGGTACGTACACATCAACCGGAACAATCCGGTCACATCCGCGCACAACTGAGTACGAGTAGTGATAGTAACCACCCCCATTGGCGCATGAACCCATGGAGATTACCCAACGCGGCTCAGCCATTTGGTCATAAACCTTTCGTAGCGCAGGCGCCATTTTATTGCAGAGCGTACCTGCAACGATCATGACATCGGACTGACGTGGACTTGGCCGAAATACAACACCGAAACGGTCTAAGTCATAGCGTGAAGCACCAGCATGCATCATCTCAACGGCACAACAAGCAAGCCCAAACGTCATTGGCCATAGTGAGCCGGTTCGAGTCCAGTTTATAAGCTTATCAGCGGTTGTGGTAATAAAGCCCTTATTTAGCATGCCTTCAATACTCATTTTTTAACTCCAGGCGGATGGCAAGCTTCGTGCTTGATACAAAGTACGATTTTTAATACTCATTCCCAGCTTAGTCCACCACGTCTCCAGACATAGGCAAAACCCAGCATAAACTCCAGAAGGAAAATCATCATTGCGATGAATCCTGGCCAACCAATATCGCGTAATGCAACGCCCCAAGGGAATAAAAAAGCCGTCTCTAAATCAAAAATAATAAAGAGGATAGCTACTAAGTAATAGCGCACATCGAACTTCATACGAGCATCTCCAAATGCCTCAAAACCACACTCGTATGGAGAATTTTTATTAGTGTCTGGTTTTTTGGGACCAAGGAGCCTGCCAATACTAACTAACCCCCCCCCTAAACCAAGGCTAACAAGAATAAATAGCAGGACGGGGAAGTAGGCAGTAAGGTTCAAGAGTATTTTTTATCAAAAAGTTAATGAGCTTTAACTAGATAGCTAAATCTAATAAGGCTCCTGAGAGAGCCCTTATATTAAAGCCAAGACATTATAATAGGGGGCGGCATTAAAAATAAATGCCAGCCGTAGCATAAGTGCAAGCGGCTGGCATTATATAATGCTGGTGCCGATAATGAGACTCGAACTCATACGGCTTGCGCCACTACCCCCTCAAGATAGCGTGTCTACCAATTTCACCACATCGGCACTATTATAATGTGTGAGGACATTTAGAGCATTAGCTTTTGTTACCACTGTTACCGCGAATGACTTTAAGTTCTTGATTGTAACTTGGTTAAGTTCTTTGTTCAACGCACGAAAACACATTTCGTACACGTCATAGTTTTGCTAATCCTTACATTATTTAGGCACATTAGAATGTGACGTAGACTCCTCAGTTATAGAGGATACTAAGCCTTCTACCGGCGTAGTCACTGCTAGTGGCGCCGCACTGCTTAATAGACCGCTTCTAGGCATCTTCGGAGGATAGTTACCGCCCAGAACACTCATAAAAAGCGTACTAATAAAGAATACAGTAGCGAAAATTGCTGTTGCACGCGAAAGGAAGTCGACTGAGCCACTAGCACTGAATAAACTACCCGAGGCTCCGCTGCCGAACCCCATACCTATATTAGCAGCCTTGTCATGCTGCAGTAAAACAAGCCCAATCACACCAAGCGCAGATAGCACCTGCACCACGATAATCAATGTCTTCAAAAATAAGAAGTGCATTACTTAGAATCATCCTGATTTTCGGAAAGTGCTATACTAACAGCCGCAGAGATTTCAAGAAAATCTACAGCAGATAATGATGCAGCGCCAATTAGAGCACCATCAATATCTGATTGAGAAAACAATTCCAGCGCATTATCTGGCTTAAGACTACCCCCGTATAAAAGCGGCACGTGTATGTTTACTGCTTTTTCCATAAGCTGGGCCCGTATTGCACCATAGACCTGTTTTATCTGCTGCACAGCAGGAATTTGACCTGTGCCAATAGCCCAAAACGGCTCGTATGCGACAATTAGTCGTGCTACGTCGGCCTCGTCGTCTAGCCTGTCAAGTACCGCAGCAAGCTGTGTATATACAATACTATTAGTTTTCCCAGCCTGCCTCTCATCTAGCGTTTCGCCAACACAGATAATCGGAGTAATACCAGACTCGAGAGCGCGCTGCGCTTTTGCCGCCACTAACTCAGAGGATTCCATATGAAATATACGACGCTCAGAGTGACCGACGATGGCTAGCGTTGCACCAAACTCAGCGACCATAGACGCAGCAACCTCACCTGTATACGCGCCATGCGTGTGTGCAGATACATCTTGCACTCCATACTCGATTGACGTGCTAGTAAGCCGATTCTGAGCCTGCGCGAGATACGGATACGGTACACACACAGCAAGCCGTACTTGCGGCTCAAGTGTTACTGCGCGTTGCGTGAATGCGTGTAGTAACACATCATTGCTAGTGAGACACCCGTGCATCTTCCAGTTTGCAACTACAAGTTTTGATTGCTGTTTCTTTAACATACGTTTTTTATTTAGTACCTGTAATACGCAAGTGTCAACTAACAAGTAATAAGTATGCGTATAAAATTTTTTACTTTACTAAATATTATAAGCAAAAGTCAATCCACTATATACTTACCAAGTGAGTATAATTTTTCCGATGTTCTCCCCCCTCTCCATCATTGTATGCGCTGCGTCGGCATGCTCAGCCGGAAATACATGGTGAATTACCGGCTTAATCGCACCCTGCTCAATTAGTGGCCATACTCGCTCGTACAATTTTGTAGCAATGGCAGCTTTAAAAGTTACCGAACGAGGCCGGAGTATTGATCCAGTTAATATTAAGCGGCGACGTAATACCCTGCTTAAGTCAATCTGCGCTTTACTCCCCCCGAGTAGAGCAATCAATAAAATACGCCCGCCACTAGCCAGCACATTTAACTCTCGCTCTACATAAGAGCCGCCCACCATATCTAAAATTACGTCGACGCCTCGGTTATAAGTTAGCGACTTTATCACGGAAACAAAGTCTTCTGTTTTGTAGTTAATCCCACGTTTAGCGCCTAGCGCCTCGCATGCGGCGCACTTCTGTGCATTACCAGCCGTAGCAAATACCGGATGACCGAACGCATGCGCCATCTGAATTGCTGTTATACCAATACCACTGGAACCACCCTGAACTAATAATGCCTCCCTAGAACCATCTTTACCTATGCTAAGGCGACCACTGTCAAAAACATTACTCCAAACAGTAAAGAACGTTTCTGGCAACGACGCAGCTTGAATATCCGATAAGCCCATTGGTATAGGCAAACACTGCGCGAGTGGTACGCTTGCATACTCGGCATATCCACCCCCTTGCGTTAAAGCACAGACTCGTTGCCCATGCGTGAGACCGAATGGATTATTTACTTTATTAAGAGTACCGGAAATAATTTTTCCAGAAATTTCGAGACCAGGAATATCTGATGCGCCTTGTGGCGCAAGATAATTACCCATACGCTGAAAAACATCTGGGCGATTCACACCAGCTGCTGAAACTTTAATCAGCACTTCGCCGAGCTTGAGGTCAGGTATCGGGCGTTTAACAGTTTTTAAAACATTAGGGGCGCCGTATTCTGTAATCTCGATTGCTTTCATGCGAAATTCTGCGTAGCCGTCGCATTGACTAAAAAAAGGGGGGGTACAAAACAGCCGGCAGTGCTCAAAACACTCCGGCTATATAAACTCTTAGTTATATTACTCTACATCTCCCCGACGTGTCCCTGGCATGACGGATGGCTTCTTATAGAAGCAGTGTCTTCACGGATAACCGTATGCGACCCTTCTCGTCGGTCTGGATTACCTTAACTTTCACATGTTGGCCTTCTTTTAGGTAATCGTTAATATCTTTAATTCTCTCGTTTGCAATCTCAGAAATATGCAGCAGACCATCACGACCTGGCAGGATATTCACGATTGCACCAAAATCTAGAAGTTTCAAGATTGTACCCTCATAGATTTGGCCGACTCCCACTTCCGCCGTAATATTCTCGATGCGTTTTTTCGCCTCGGCTAGGCCATCAGGACTTATGCTTGCGATCGTTACGATACCGTCATCGGAAATATCGATCGTTGTGTTTGTTTCCTCTGTTAGCATACGGATTACCGAGCCACCCTTGCCGATTACATCGCGAATCTTTTCTGGATTAATCCTAATTGTGATTATGCGCGGCGCGAACTGTGACAATTGAGTGTTTGTCGACGGCACTACGGCAATCATTTGATTTAAGATATGTAGGCGTCCTTCCTTCGCTTGTGCAAGGGCAACTTGCATGATTTCTTTTGTAATTCCCTGTATTTTTATATCCATCTGTAATGCAGTTACACCCTGTAACGTACCTGCCACTTTAAAGTCCATGTCGCCAAGATGGTCTTCGTCACCTAAGATATCAGTGAGTACTGCGAACTTATTGCCCTCTAAGATCAGCCCCATAGCGATGCCCGCCACGTGAGCTTTCATGGGTACGCCCGCATCCATTAGCGCTAAACAGGCGCCACACACAGAAGCCATCGACGATGAGCCATTCGACTCAGTAATTTCAGATACAACGCGGATCGTATAACTAAACGAGTCATCACTTGCTAGACATGCGGAAAGCGCTCGTTTAGCAAGCCGGCCGTGACCGATCTCCCGCCGCTTCGGCGAGCCGATACGTCCCGTTTCACCAGTCGCGAATGGTGGCATATTATAGTGTAGTATGAATCGCTCACGATATTCGCCCTCGATTGCATCGATTATCTGCTCATCACTTCTAGTACCGAGTGTAGCCACTACTAATGCCTGTGTCTCGCCCCGGCTAAACAGCGCCGAGCCGTGCGTGCGTGGCAGTATCCCGGTCCGGATTTCAATCGGACGCACAGTACGTGTGTCACGTCCGTCAATCCGAGGCTCGCCATTTAGAATTTGACCGCGCACGATTTTTGCCTCGAGATCGAATAAAATGCTGCTGACTACCTCAGCATTAACGCCACCCATTCCAGCGTATTCAGCGAGTTTGGCTATAACCGATGCATATACCTCCTTCAGCTTAATCGATCGCTGCTGTTTCTTCTGTATCCGGTATGCTGCTTTTAGTTCGGTCCATGCCAGCTCTGTCACGCTCGCAATTATCGCTTGATTCTTTGATACTGGACACCAATCCCATTCAGGTTTACCTCCCTCCTTAACAAGGTCATGGATAGCGTTAATCGCCACTTGCATTTGCTCGTGCCCAAACATGACCGCACTAAGCATTACTTCCTCTGGCAACTGATCTGCTTCGGACTCAACCATCAGAACAGCGTGTTCAGTGCCGGCAACCACTAAATCTAGCTGTGATGCCTTAAGCTGTGAACGAGTCGGATTAAGCAAAAATTGATTATTAATATAAGCGACGCGTGACGCTCCGATCGGTCCATGAAAAGGAATGCCAGAGATAGCCAACGCAGCAGATGCGCCAATCATTGAGGGAATATCTGCTGGAATATCCGGGTTGATAGATAGAACATGAATTACCACCTGTACTTCGTTGTAGAAGCCTTCTGGAAATAGCGGACGCAACGGGCGATCGATTAGCCGCGAGATCATCGTCTCGCTCTCGGAGGGGCGGCCTTCTCGACGAAAGAAACTGCCTGGAATTTTACCGGCCGCATACGTTTTCTCGATATAATCAACAGTCAACGGTAAAAAGCTTTGTTCCGACTTAGCCGCTCTAGATGCTACCACTGTCGCGAGCACGACGGTATCCTCGACATTAACAAGAACTGCACCGCTTGACTGACGAGCGATCTCGCCTGTTTCAAGGCAAAACTTATGTTGGCCCCATTGAAATTCTTTGATAATCTTGTTTAACATTTTTATCCCTTCGAGACACCGCGCTTATACACGGCCAGTCTATCGACCGTTCCTTAACCGCTGCCAGATACCTACAAACAGAGAAGTATTATTATTTCAGCGCGACAGCTAATAATCCTGCCGCCAAAGGCATTACATAATACCCCCTGTCTCCTTTACTAGGCGGTTGCATGACAGCGTTCGAAACTCATCATTAGAAATGCTAAAATAAAATGCCTGCATCAGGTTTCCTGATGCAGGCAGAGGTTCTCTGTATTAAGACACTTACTTGCGTAGACCTAGCTTTTGGATCAGTGTACGATAGCGATCGGCATCTTTAGCCTTTAAGTAGTCAAGCAGCTTACGGCGGCGGCTCACCATGCGTAGCAGACCGCGACGACTATGGTGATCTTTTATGTGAGCCTTGAAGTGCACCGTCAATTCGTTAATACGACTCGTTAGTAGGGCAACTTGCACCTCTGGTGAGCCAGTGTCGTTTATACCACCAGCAAATTGCGCGATAATTTCTACTTTATTAATATTTGCTACAGACATAATTTTCTTTATTTTGATCAACAGGCGGTCACAGAAGAAAGGCCGTGCCGTGTGTTTACGGAAAGGTTACAATTTTAGCATAGCTAGGATATGCCTTATAGCGCTATAAGATACATATAGTTTAACGCGATTTTTAGGCATAAATACTATAGAGAGTGAGAAACTATAGCCCTTCCGTATAACATGAGAGGTTGGATTATTTATTAACTGAATACTATGCTAGTATTCTATACTACACACATCGTACTCCTCTTAAAAGTATTCGACAATCTAAGCTAATATTATTCAAAGTGTTCCTACTAAAAGTGTAAAGCTATAGATTAGGGTTTACTCACAAGCCCCATATATCACTATCAAAGACCTAAGATTTTAAACTCATTTACTATTCTTATAGTAATTGTCCAGCATACTAGGAGGCTAGTGTAACTAAAAAGAATAGAATTTATTTAGTCTAGTTTAAGTAGGTAACCTTCTTAAACAGCAGACCTTAACAAGTGCTATAAATTAATACTTTTATTTAACATGTACTAAGATGGCACTATATTAGTAGTTAAATAATTACTAAACAGTACGAGTGAGTTAGTTTATTTATTACTTTTGTAAAGTAAGGACAATAACCCCCCTAAAACACTCTAACATAAAAACCGCAGCATATCGCTACTTTCATAAAATATTACCCTGATATAGACGTATTAATATACCCTGACCACGTTCAAAAACATACTAAAGAATATAATTAATATTGAAGCCTATAGCTTTGTGATGTAATCGTTACTACTTAATACGAACGATAGAAGATATATGGATTCTACATATAGCGACACACTACAGCTAGAAATATTGCCATTTTAAAAGTTGTTACACGTTTATCCCTCTAAACTTATCTAAACAACTTACGTATATTTGAGCTCTTCTATTAATATTAAGAATGTATCATAAATCATCACTATTTTTGCTAAAATAGTGATGATTTTGTAACGCTCAATTTTAAAGAAAAAAAATAGAAGAAAAAAATTTTGATCATGTATTCATATATTTAACCGCGTAGCCTATAGTTAGTCTTGATATGTACGGCGTATGCGATTATATAGAAACTTTTGATACTGGAAACTATACATTGATACTAAGCATCGCGGATTAGTATCCTATTTGTAAGCTATACAGCTCTCTATATTTTAGGAAAATTATTGACATTTTAATAAATACCATAATACAGAGAATTCTACACAATGATAGTGAAATATAGATAAAAAGATATTTTAATGCGTTTTAAAAAACTAAGGAAACAGCCTATATCTATAGAATAAATCGGGCATCGTAAAGATATCGTCATATATAATTTTGTATAGTGCTATCTACATTACTTTTACTCGACGACACTCGTACTATCATCGTTATAGTATAACTATGTTTAGCAGATCCCCTTAAAGAGGGGCTCCTCTTTGGCACTCTTTTTATGTTTAGCGGTGTACCACACTAGCAGTAGCAGCGGCTTACCCCAGTATTGGTGGTAGAGGGAGTCTACTGTGTTAGAGTAACTACGAGCATTGTGGGTTCAGTCTTTCAGTATTTGAATTAAGCTTATTTAACGCCGCAATATAAGCTTTTGCAGAAGCGGCCACGATATCTAAGTCGGTGCCAACGCCATTGACAATACGCCCCGCTTTAGATAAACGTACGGTTACTTCGCCTTGTGCTTGCGTACCGGTTGTAATCGCATTCACTGAATATAGTATCAATTCCGCACTACTATTAACTTGTGACTCAATTGCATGTAGCGTCGCATCGACTGGGCCATTTCCATGAGCTTCACCGACTGTCTCGCTGCTATCAATAGCAAACACTACTTTTGCAGATGGTCTCTCGCCGGTTTCCGAGTGTTGTGATAACGAGACAAACCGATAGGTCTCATGATCAAGCACCGCATTTGCTTCCTGGCTTAAGATTGATAAAATATCCTCATCGAAAATCTCTGCCTTGCGATCAGCCAGTTCTTTAAAGCGCAAGAAAGCGCTATTTAGTTCTGCTTCACTATTTAATACCACTCTTAATTCTTGTAGTCGTTTTTTAAAGGCATTTCGGCCAGATAGCTTGCCAAGCACAATTTTATTTGCGCTCCAGCCTACATCTTCCGCACGCATAATCTCGTATGTGTCCCGAGCCTTAAGAACTCCATCTTGATGAATCCCTGACGCGTGCGCAAACGCGTTAGCACCTACTACAGCTTTATTCGGTTGCACTACGAAGCCCGTCGTCTGAGATACGAGCTTAGAAGTAGGTAGAATTTGTGTTGTATCAATTCCCACCTCTAGCCCAAAGTAATCACGTCGTGTCTTTACGGCCATCACCACTTCCTCTAGTGAAGTATTTCCAGCGCGTTCTCCAAGACCGTTTACTGTGCATTCAATCTGCCGTGCCCCTCCTAGCTTTACTGCTGCTAGCGAGTTTGCAACCGCCATACCTAAATCATTGTGGCAATGCACCGAAAACACCGCCTTGTCTGAGTTTGGTACTCGTTCTCGAATTTGCTGAATCAACGCAGCATAGCCGTCTGGTACTGCATAGCCGACAGTATCCGGAATGTTAATAGTAGTTGCACCTTCTGCGATCACTACCTCTAGCACTCTGCACAGAAAATCTATTTCTGAACGGCTGCCATCCTCACATGAAAATTCAATGTCATCTGTAAACTGTCGGGCAAAACGTACTGCAAGCCGAGCTTGTTCGTACACTTGTTTCGGCGTCATACGTAACTTTTTCTCCATATGTAACATGGAAGTCGCAATAAATGTGTGGATTCTAAACTGCCCTGCTGGCTTAAGCGCCTCAGCTGCACGCGCGATATCTTTGTCATTAGCGCGTGCTAGCGAACAGACTGCGCTGTCTTTCACCTGTGAAGCAATTGCCTGAATCGCGTCAAAATCTCCATTAGAGCTAGCCGCGAAGCCGGCCTCAATTACATCTACTTTCATACGCTCGAGTTGTCGTGCAATTCGGATTTTTTCCTCCTTCCTCATCGAGGCACCCGGCGATTGCTCGCCATCACGTAATGTCGTATCGAATATGATTAACTTATCTGTCATGTCAGTCTCCGGACTCGAATTAGTGGTGGTAAGCGACAACATTATCTGTCGGAACCAACGCAGGTGACGCCAACCCAAATAGGCGAGACGAAGCGGGGGTCGAGATCGATTCAGAGCAAATACACTCTAACCGGCAGAGATGGTGAAGCCTTGCAGCCATATTTATCAAATGACTATAGCGTTAATTAGGTTAAAGTACAACGAGACCTAACTGCGATATCGCGCTTATTAATCTGCTACAGCCACTTATTTTTAAGCTGCTTATTATTTACTACCTTGTTTGCGATGTGTTCTTTTACACAAGATATTTCTTATGCGTACGCTTTATCTCATTCCTAGTCGGTAAGGTGGCTTGTGTTTACTTAAGCTCATGGTCACTGAGATTAGCTATATTATGAGTCCTAGCCAGATTGAATTTATACGATATCGCTTGCTTTATCCATAAAACATATCCGGACAAACCATACATTATAAATAAACAGAATAGAATTAGCGGTGGATCAGAGGAGACCAGCACAAATACGACTACAACTAGTAGTACCGCTGCAAAAGGCACACGATGCCGGACGTCAAGCGCCTTGCCGCTATAGAAAGGTGCATTAGATACCATAGTAATGCCAGCATAGATCGTTAAGCAAAATGCAATCCATGGTAAGTAGTTAAGTTTCAGTGGCACTCTATTATCGGTCGCTAACCATAGAAAACCAGCTATTAGCGCTGCGGCTGCAGGACTGGGTAGGCCCTGAAAATATCGATTATCCGCTACGCCGATATTTGTATTGAAGCGAGCTAAGCGCAGAGCAGCACCAGCACAGTAGATGAACGCAGCAAGCCACCCCCAGCGACCAAGATCTTTAAGAGCCCACTCGTATATCACTAATGCCGGCGCAACACCGAAAGATACCATGTCAGACAGGCTATCGAATTGCTCACCGAACGCACTTTGTGTATGTGTCATACGCGCAACGCGGCCATCCATTCCATCTAAAACCATAGCTACGAAGATTGCGATGGCAGAGATTTCAAATCGCCCGTTCATCGCTTGCACAACGGCAAAAAAACCGCAAAACAATGCAGCAGTTGTAAATGCGTTAGGCAGAAGGTAAACGCTTCGTTTACGCAATAATTGTTGGCGAGCAACTCGAAGACTACGTCGTGCAATCCGCTCCTGTACTGTGCGGTTGTGCCGGAATAGTCTCGTTGGTCGAGGTCTTATGTCACGGGTGACTCGCGGTTTAAAACCAGTCATCAAGCACTCCTCGCTCGACGCTTAAAGCTCAGCTAAAATCGTCACTGACGCGCGCGCTTTCTCACCAATCGACACTTTCGGCTTACTGTCTAAGGGTAAGTATATGTCTACACGTGAGCCAAAGCGGATAAATCCATAGCGCTGCCCACGGGCGAGCATCTCGCCCGTTCGCACGTAGCAAAGGATGCGCCGAGCAAGACACCCAGCTACCTGGACAGAGGTAATAATATGATTGTCTAAAGACTGCAGAATAATAGCATTACGCTCATTTTTTAGCGACGCCTTATCGATTGCTGCCCTCAAGTAGGTACCCGGGAAATATTTAATCTTAATTACTGAACCGTCAATTGGGGAGCGCTGCGAATGAACGTTGAAAACGCTCATAAACACGCTTATTTTTAAAGCATCTCGGTTCGCGTACGGATCGTAGGCAGTCTCTATCCGGATAATCCGCCCATCAGCTGGGCATAGTACTACATTGGGCTGCTGCGTTACAGGACGTTGTGGATCCCGAAAAAACTGCACAACTAACAGGCTCAGTAACCAGAAAGGCCATGCCCAACTGAAACCTACACACGCATGCATCAGCAGCGCTACGAAGAATGCAAGCGTGATAAAAGGCCAACCTTCTCGGGCAATAATCGGGTGAGGATATGTCATATAAGGAGAGCCGGTTCCAAGAAGATAAAAGGGGTATAATTAGATCCCTACCGTGCCCGCGATATTGCGAGCACGGTATCTTAAAAGATAGCTTAAACGCGCAATCACCTTTGTGGTGCAATCACATATTTAGTTCTTAGACTGATCAACCAGCTTATTCTTCGCAATCCAAGGCATCATTGCACGTAGCTTTGCACCAACTGTCTCAATCTGGTGTTCTGCTGTTAGGCGTCGGCGCGCTTGTAAGGTCGGAGCTCCTACACGATTCTCAAGAATAAAGCTTTTTGCATACTCGCCAGTCTGGATATCACGCAACACCTCTTTCATTATTTTTTTTGTCTCGTCGGTGATCAGGCGCGGGCCGGTCGTATATTCTCCATACTCAGCGTTGTTTGAGATGGAGTAGTTCATATTTTCAATGCCACCTTCATAAATAAGATCGACAATCAGCTTTAACTCATGCAAGCATTCAAAGTACGCCATCTCAGGCGCATAGCCTGCTTCAACTAACGTCTCAAAGCCAGCCTTGATCAGCTCAACGGTGCCGCCGCATAGTACAGCCTGTTCGCCAAATAGATCTGTCTCAGTTTCCTCGCGAAAGTTTGTCTCAATAATGCCTGCTCGGCCACCGCCATTAGCCACAGCATACGATAGCGCGATATCTCTCGCCGCGCCTGATCTGTCCTGCCCAACCGCGACTAAATGGGGTACACCACTACCCTGTGTATAGGTGTATCGCACTGTATGGCCTGGCGCCTTCGGTGCGATCATAATCAGGTCTAGGTCAGGACGCGGTATCACTTGGCCATAGTGAACATTAAACCCATGTGCAAATGCGAGTGCCGCCCCTTTTTTAATATGCTCATGTACGTCGCGCTTATAGACGTCGGCAATCTGCTCGTCCGGAAGTAAGAGCATCACGACATCAGCACCATTTACTGCTTGAACTACCTCCTTCACAGTCAAGCCAGCGCTCTCAGCCTTTGTCCATGACGCACCGCTTCGACGCAGCCCTACCGTCACGTTCACGCCACTATCACGTAAGTTCTGCGCGTGTGCGTGTCCTTGAGAGCCATAGCCGATAATTGTTACTTGCTTACTCTTAATGAGCGAAATATTAGCATCTTTATCATAATAAACTTTCATATGTTTTCCTTGCTGTATTGTTGTTTCAATTCGGTGTGTATTAACACTGATATTAAGTTATTCGTTAGTACTACTAGAGTGGGTTAAATTTTAAGGATCCGCTCGCCGTGTCCGATACAAGATCCGCCGGTTCGAACTGTCTCTAGGATCGCTGTAGCATCAATCCCCGAGATAAACGCATCAAGTTTTCCGCTGGCCCCAGTTAATTCGATCGTATAGGTCTTTTCAGTCACATTAATAATGTGCCCTCGGAAGATATCCGACATTCTCTTCATCTCATCCCTTTCCTTGCCAACCGCCCGCACTTTTATTAACATTAGTTCCCGCTCGATGTGAGTTCCTTCAGTGAGATTAACTACCTTGGTAACCTCGATTAGACGGTTTAAATGCTTCATAATCTGCTGAACTACCTCGTCTGAGCCAATTGTTACGATCGTCATACGAGATAGGGAGTGGTCTTCGGTAGGTGCGACAGTTAGGGTTTCAATGTTATGGCCACGCGCCGAGAACAGACCAACTACGCGTGACAACGCACCAGGTTCATTCTCTAGAAGCACAGAAATAATATATCGCATTGTTTATCTTCTCAGTTTCGATATCCCCGCATCCAGCACAGCCTTTCCAGGCGCAGATGCTTGCTTTGTCAGAGGTCCTCTGCGCTAAAGAGCATTTCAGTAATACCTTTACCAGCCTGAACCATAGGCCAGACATTCTCGGTGGGGTCGGTCTGAAAATCGAGAAATACAGTGCGCTCTTTTAGATATAATGCCTCTTTTAATGCAGGCTCAACGTCCACAGAGCGTTCAATACGAAGACCAACATGGCCATACGCTTCGGCAAGTTTTACGAAGTCTGGCAGTGCATCCATGTATGAATGCGAATAGCGCTTGTTATACTCTAGTTGTTGCCACTGTCGAACCATACCCAAATAGCGATTATTCAGAGATACAATCTTAATGGGCGTCTCATATTGCTTGCATGTAGATAGCTCTTGGATGCACATCTGAATTGAACCCTCACCAGTAATGCAGATCACGTCGTCGTCACGATGAGCCATTTTCACACCCATCGCAGCTGGCAAACCGAAGCCCATAGACCCAAGGCCCCCGGAATTGATCCAGCGGCGCGGCTTATCGAAGCGGTAGAACTGTGCAGCCCACATCTGATGTTGTCCCACATCCGAGCACACAAATGCGTCGCCGCCAGTCAGCTCATGCAGTTTTTCGATAACGTACTGTGGCTTTATAATTTCGCTATCGCGGTTGTATTTCAAGCAATTTCGGGCACGCCATTGCTCAATCTGCTGCCACCACACGTTCAGCGCAGTGCTATCTGGGCTATGTGGAGCGATCTGTAACTGTTCGATTAATTCCTTAAGCACTTCTTTTATATCACCAACAATTGGGATATCTACTTTAACTCGCTTAGAAATTGATGAGGGATCGATATCGATATGAATAATCTTGCGCGGTGTACTCGCAAAATGTACTGGGTCGCCGATAACGCGATCATCAAAGCGCACTCCAATCGCGATGAGCGTGTCGCAGTGTTGCATCGCCATATTAGCCTCGTACGTGCCATGCATACCTAGCATGCCGAGGAATTTACGATCGGTTGCGCGATAGCCTCCGAGACCCATTAGAGTATTAGTTACCGGATAGCCGAGTAAATCTGAAAATTGGTTTAACTCACGCGAAGCCTCAGCCAGAATAACGCCACCACCAGTATAGATATATGGGCGATTCGAGGAGAGTAGTAGTGCGACCGCCTTGCGAATCTGGCCCGAATGACCTTTCGTGACCGGACTATAGGAGCGCAGTGTAATATTCTTAATTTTCTCGTATTGACACGGCGCTTTAGATATATCCTTTGGAATATCGATTAGCACCGGTCCAGGGCGACCGCTCCGGGCAATATGGAATGCTTTCTTGACGATCGAAGCGAGCTCATGGACATCTTTCACGAGGAAATTATGCTTGACACATGGCCGCGTAATCCCAACTGCATCGCACTCCTGGAAAGCGTCTTGGCCTATCGCTGTTGTTGGAACCTGACCGCTGATCACTACCATCGGTATCGAATCCATATACGCGGTAGCGATACCTGTCACAGCGTTTGTTACACCGGGACCTGAAGTCACTAAACAGACGCCGACATTACCGGTTGAGCGCGCGTAAGCATCCGAGGCGTGTACTGCAGCTTGCTCGTGACGCACTAAAATATGTTTAATTTTATCTTGCTTATATAGTTCATCGTATATGTAAAGTACTGAACCGCCTGGATATCCCCAGATAAATCTGACATTTTCGTCAGCAAGTGCACGCATTAATACGGTCGCGCCAATTGAGCTCGTTTCGGCTGCAGCAAGGGGGGGGATGTTTGACGTAAGGCATTTTGCGCTTGTCATATTCATTATTCACCTTTCGAATTTTCGGCAAAAAATTGATCGGGGGCTTTCTACCGGGCTTGTGGCTCGGGTTTAAGCAGCGCCTTTTAGAGAAAATGCAAGTTCTTGAGAGTCGCCTCACTGAGGCAATCACATCGTCCCGAGACGATATCATTTATCGAATCACGCAACAAGGATCAAGAAAAAATGCCGGCTTCCTATGGGGGCTCTTTTCTGCCCGAATTCTCGGTATTTTAACGTTTCTATTATGTTGGGATAGCCTCAATAGGGTCAGCTAGGTCGGGAGCCCTCTACTTTGCCTATCGTGCTAAATTCTATCAGCCATGATATTGCCACCTGAAACTCTCTGCCCATCCGCGAGGAGGCAGAGAGTTTCAGGTGGCAATATAGAGCTATGTATTAAGAGAGCCCAATCGAAGATTAATTGTTGTGCACCGCTGAACTATAAGTACTGAAGGCAAAAATTTCACTATGAGTCCCGCACTTGAGGTAAAACTAAACTAGTCATCGACAAGTTTTAGATAGCGAGCTATGCTGAGTGTGAAAATCATTGGTTATCTAAGATACTTGAGTATAGATAGCACCACGTAAAAGCGTGGAGGGCGTATCGGAAATTATCTGATATTGAACCTCAAGCTGGCTAGCTAATAGCCTATCAAGAAAGCGTAGCCACAGTCTCATACCAAGAGGGTCTCCAACAGGTAAGCGTAGCACAAAAAACTAGGTTAGCGTGAGCACGTCTATGCTTCCATGCGTCGGTTGCTACGTCTGTGATGCCCAGCTACAGCTAGCACTTTTTGTTTAGATTAATAGTTTCTACCTATGCAAAGAATTTATTTAGCCCCCCCTTAGTTCACTACTATATGGCCATAGCTCGCAGAAGTTATATCACCGAGAGCAACACTAAAATATCTAGTCATTGTCTCGCTAGTTTTATATTGAACACGATGCTGGATTTTATACTTGAGCATTGGACGCTGAGATGCTGTGCGTCTCAGCGTGTTATTGATCATTAGATATGAAGGTTCTGCCTATTTTAGGTATATAACATTAATACTACTTACATTACTGAATACTAAATGCTGCCTAGTGATATCTAGCTTACTCAGCAATCTGCCACTGACTGGTTTGTTACCGTCTGATGCCTGTCTATATAGAGGTTAGTTGAACTTATCAATCTATTTAAGTTAAATAATTAAAGTTTTTGAGATGTATAATATATACAATGAAATATACGTAGCTCCGCTACACTCGACAGCTAAATCTATGAGCTGTCGTTAAAACTCTTGAATAAATTTGATGTATTAAACATCACAATGATACCGATCGCCAAGCTCCAGATAATTTTCTCACGCGCAATCGAATATTGAAGACCTGCTTTAAGAAAATTGCTATATGCAGCAATATACAGTACATTGGTTTTTACCAAACTTATACAAATATAACAAAGAAAAGATAATCTAGAACAGATTATCTGAATTAGACTAATACAGATTATTACTAATATACGACCTATTTGAGCAGAAGTGCACATTAATTATTAGATGACCTAGTTTTCTGATTTAACAATGTTTCTACTGCTTCACGACAGCGGGGTAAGATATAGTTCGATGGCATTAAGATTGAGACAAACATCTAAAGGGCTAGATGATTAGCTCAGTGTGCGTATATTGCGGCTCAGCTGTTGGCTATAGAGACGAATATCAGCAAGCAGCACGGGCATTCGGTCGTGCGCTTGTTCACGCAGGTATGAAGCTAGTTTATGGTGGAGGGCGGCACGGATTGATGGGAGAAATTGCAGATGCTGTGCTTCAGGCGAATGGTTATGTGATCGGAGTAATTCCTAAACTTTTGCTTGAAAAGGAGATTAATTATCGTAACCTAACTGAGCTGCATGTTGTAGAAAACATGCACGAGCGAAAAAAGATGATGGCTGATTTGAGCGATGCTTTTGTCGCTCTGCCGGGTGGTACGGGAACATTTGAAGAGTTACTCGAGATCTACACGTGGGCACAACTCGGCTATCACGAAAAGCCGCTGGGCCTGCTGAATGTTTCTGGCTATCACGATCCACTGCTAGCACTGTTACACCATGCTGCTAATGAAGGATTTATGCGATATGACTACATCAGTCTACTCCAGGTAAGGTCGGATGCTCAAGAGTTGCTTGATAGGCTGCAACGTTATGTCCAATCAGATCGGTAATCAGTAATCAAATAAGCACTAAGTAGTTTCACGGCATTATAGCGTTTTCGTTACACAGTTCGATATGTATACCTAGAAGGTATAGCAAGTATTTAGCCTAATATGCCTTAGAGCTACCCTGGCTATCGCAAGGCGACGACGACCATATAAGGAGGATTACCTCCGGATTAGCTATTTACATGTAATTCTTTTGCATGTGTATGAGATAGATCTACTTAATACCGTCGGTCTATGTGTCCACTTGTAAATTTCAATTTACAGTATGAGAACAATTCATCTCGTGATAAATAAACTCGTTATATAGATCCAGCAGGCAGCAAAATCTACTACTTAACGATTAAGATTTGGTTAAAAGTATTCTATGTAGACTTAGCAGCATAGAAATTCGGCGGGATCTGATACTTCATCAATATCAAGTGTCAGATCCCTATTCGCCTTACCTATGTAGACAAATAAATCTTATAGCTATATATCAGCGCTACCGTAGCGGTAATGCAGGAGGTCCTATAGTAGCATGGCTATTTAAGCTGTTTAAACACCGTCTAATATGATTCCTACGTCAGGAGCGGCCAGCAAAAGAAATTAAGATGTTATCTCTTGATGCGATAACGAAAATCCGATGGGCTTTATCCTTACTTACCCGGGTCTACCACCCCTAGTAAACATAAATAGGCATCTTCAAAAATGCTGCTATCGCATACACTATAAATCCTGGCAACAAAGTCGATATGACGTACTAGAGCACGCATATTCTATAATCTTTTTGGGCAGTAGCTTATTGTCAAAGCTAGCATCGACTACCGTTCCAGTAACCCGTATACAGATATCTTCAGGCAGTAAATATTACCTTAATTGATAGAGTACTGCATGACTGCGAGACTACTCTACTACGGCAACCCTATTTTCGCCGCTCGAGCGTCTCAAAGCATGGCTCTATTGGTGTAGAGCTAAGTAGTAAATCGATTTAGACGACGCATTTATCTGCTAAATAACCTAGCTGAAAGCGAGCGTATACCGTACACCTACTTATTATATTAATTGCATTAATATACAATTCTGACAGATTCTACGTCTGGGGCGCGTCTCCCAAAACAATATTTAGGGGTGTAACTGGAGATAAGTCTAGGCTCGGATTATGAATAATATCTAGAGGTTATATTACAGCCGTGTCACTGACAGGTGTAGTTGGTATGATACAGTTATACCACTTTTATTCTGGAAGCAAAATACTATTATGCACATTCGCGTACTACAGTTTTCGCCATAATATCGATATTCCAGCAATGATGCGCGCATTGCGTACGCCGTCGGAGAAATTATCATGGCTGGTCATTCGAAATGGGCTAATATTAAGCATAAGAAAGCCGCGGTAGATGCTAGGCGAAGTAATGTCTGGACACGGTTAATTAAGGAAATAACTGTTGCGGCGAGGCTCGGTGGTGGAAACGCTGAATTAAACCCGCGCCTACGGTTAGCGATTGATAAAGCAACAGATGCTAACATGCCAAAAAATAACGTTAATCGCGCGATCCAGCGCGGTGTAGGTTGCGTCGAGAACGTAAACTATGAAGAAATACGTTATGAAGGATATGGAATCGGCGGTGTAGCTGTTATTGTCGATACAATAACCGATAACCGAACTCGCACTGTCTCGGAAGTACGTCACACGTTTTCTAGATACGGAGGTAATCTGGGCACAGACGGTTCAGTCGCATTCCTATTTAACCATATTGGCCAGTTCCTGTTCTTGCCAGGTATACCAGAGAACAAACTAATAGAGGCTGTATTGGAGGCTGATGCAGATGACGTAACAACTCATGACGATGGCAGTATCAGAATAGTCTGCCCACCAAATAATTTCGCCCAGGTTAAAGCTGCGTTTGAGTCTAGGGGTTTTAAGGCAGAATTTTCTGGAATAACAATGCAGCCTCGAACTGAGATAGAGTGTATCGGCGCTGACGCAGTGAAGCTTCAAAAACTGCTTAGTGCACTAAAAAATCTCGATTATGTTCAGGAGGTTTACACGAACGCAGCTATCGCGGATTAATTACAACCTGAGTCAAAAAATTCTTCATTCTTTGGAGGAGGGGATTTCTATGAAGATACTGGTCGTCGGCTCCGGCGGTCGCGAGCACGCACTAGGATGGAAACTCGCCCAATCGCCACGGGTCACCGCGGTCTATATGGCGCCAGGTAATGGCGGCACTGCGTTGCAGGAGCGCTTATATAATATTAACATTACTAATCTTGATGAGCTAGCTGACTTTGCTGAGCAGAGGCAGATTGCCTTCACTTTGGTTGGACCGGAGGCACCACTCGCGGCAGGTATTGTTAACTTATTTCGCTCGCGCAGCCTAAAGATATTTGGGCCGACCCGTGAAGCTGCTCAGCTTGAAAGCTCAAAAGACTTCGCGAAGACGCTAATGAAGTGTTACGGCATTCCAACCGCTGAATACGCAACGTTCTCCGATGCGGACTTAGCACACGCATATGTTCAAGAAAAAGGCGCACCGCTCGTGATCAAAGCGGATGGACTCGCAGCCGGCAAAGGCGTGGTGGTTGCTCAAACGCTTAATGAAGCACACTGTGCGATTAGGATGATGCTAACTGATAATAAGCTCGGTAGCGCAGGCGCGCGTGTAGTTATCGAGGAATATCTGCAGGGAGAAGAAGCTAGCTTTATTGTGATGGTCGATGGAAAGCACGTACTTGCTCTAGCGTCAAGCCAGGATCACAAGCGGCTACTCGACGGCGACCAGGGTCCAAACACCGGTGGTATGGGTGCTTACTCGCAAGCACCTATTATTACGCCGAAATTGCATTTACGTGTTATGCGCGAAATTATCTTACCCACTGTGCGTGCTATGGAGCAAGAAGGCCTCTGTTATACCGGTTTTCTGTATGCTGGATTGATGATTGATGCACAGGGTAACCCGAAGACACTAGAGTTTAATTGCCGAATGGGCGACCCTGAAACGCAGTCAATTATGACGCGGTTAAAAGGTGACTTTACTTGTATTCTCGAGCATGCACTAGCTGGAACGCTCGACGCCATCGAACCCGAATGGGATCAACGCACAGCAGTAGGTGTTGTACTCGCGGCGCATCAGTATCCATACGCGCCTCGAAAGGGAGATAGTATCTACTACATTCCAGAACAGACTGAAAATCTCGTTATATTCCATGCGGGTACTAATCTGGTCGATGATAAATTAGTTACCTCGAGCGGACGCGTACTATGCGTAGTTGGATTAGCAGATTCAGTATGTGAGGCACGATTAATTGCTTATAAGGCAATTCATAGAATTCAATTCGATGGTATGCAGTATCGACGCGATATCGGTTACCGTGCTCTAAACTCTAAGCACTGATCTACTATTAGATATCTGTTTAAGCTTAATACCTTATCTTTTAATCCAGATTTAGTAGTTGGACTGGTTCGTGGCATAGCTGCTTGCGATTTCAAAATCTTCCGATCTGTACAAGATCATCTACTTATAGTAGAGCTCCGTGTTGCTGGCGCTTGGACAAGTGATGTAAGCCACTTGACATTTATATGTTGAGACAGGCCTAAAGCTAAGTCACGGGTCTCAGGGTGAGGGCTTATAGCTGAATCTAGCTTCGTTTATAGGGCTTTGAGATGCCCTTAACAGTTACAGACGCTGTACGCGGATATCTAATAGCAAGCTTGAACGGTGGTATTTCAGGCGTATTTCCAGAAATAATATGTTGCATTTAATATCATCTCTGAGCGTGTCACGCTATTTAGTCTACAAAATAGTAAGCAGGCTACATCTGTATAATGTTAATCTAGCTATAGCGATAACATCGTAATCCGACTGGCAGTTTAATACTAGCTTATAAGGTATTTTACTTTATCGTAATTTTAATGTATACCAGACTAGATCTGGTATACATTACCCGCCCTGATTGTGTTCTTAAATAAGGACAATCTGAGTGTTCTAAATTCAGCATTACTAAACATTGTTGTTACGACCGACATATGCCACCCCTATCTACGCGGATTGGCATCCTAGGCGGTACATTTGACCCAATCCACACTGGTCATTTAGCTGTCGCACGATATTTTTCTCAATGGATCGGATTAACTGAGCTCGTGCTATTGCCAGCTGGGCAGCCATGGCAAAAGAGCGATGTATCAGCCGCTTATCATCGGCTTGCGATGACTCGCATCGCGGCAGCGATGGTGTTACCCTCTACACGAGTGACTGTATCAACCGACGAAATCTATCATCCTGGCCCATCATATACAGCTAAAACGCTATTAGAATGGCGAGAATATTATGGAACTTCTGCATCGTTGACGCTCTTGATTGGAGCCGATCAACTAGTCCGCTTGCACACCTGGAAAAACTGGCGCCGATTATTTGAGCTAGCCCATATCGGCATTGCGGCTCGTCCTGGTTTCGATCTATCGAGGGCAGATACTATAGTGCTTGAGGAAATCAGGCATCGTAGCGTGTCGGTCGACCTGCTACGCTCAACAAGCCATGGTTATGTCTTACTTGACACGACACTATCAGTAGATGTCTCAGCTACAGATATGCGCCGTTTAATACGCGAACAGGGATGTAGTCGTCTTACGGCGGTTAAGAACGTTCCAGACGAGGTTTACTGGTACATTTACCAGCATCATCTTTACCAGACTTGAATATAAATACCCTAAGATTTTAAGATATTGTTATTATACATGCTTAAGCATGTCAAGAGGTAATATCTTTATATTTTTAAAACCGAAATCAGGGATATAGGGGCGCGGTTTCTTTATACTATTAAGTCTAGAATACTATTCTGCTCTCTAAAATTTAGAAGAAAGTTATTACGTGTACGGGCTAGGAAGTTACATCTACCTTAAACAGCAAGCACAATATTAAAAATGATGCAAAAATAATGCTAGTATATTATACTGATAGTAAGAAAAAGATATACAATCTAACAAAACAATCAGCGCCGAGTTGCGGCAAATATTTTTGATGATTAGTGTACTATCTAATTATAGTAGAGCATCTAACTCTAGTCTAGATTGTGAGCAACTTTCGGCGATATAGATGGATCGCAATAGCCTAAGCAGGCATATCGTATTCTCGAATATATAATTGGGATAGGTACTTCTGGGCGCCTAGAAAGAAAAAATATAGTATCTGATAGAGCATGTACAGGTAGTCTACTTAAAGTGGTCATTATATTTCTAGATACGCGATATATAACTATAATTAGACTATGATGTAAATGCGAGCAGCTTGCTACTGCGATCCTAGAAGAACTTCTTTATATGCTAATTTATTCTAATTAGAATAAATTAGCATGGGATTTAAACTATTGCTCGCTGAAGCCGCTTAACTTAAAGAAACCGAGGCTAATATACCTCTGTAACGCAGGCTTATGTATGCAAGCTGCACAGGCTATGATCTTTATGAAGGCTTCTACCTTTATATTTAGTAGAGAATTCTGGGTAACCTGGTAAATGCTAATTTCACATAAGATGTATGTCTAAAGGTTAGCCAGCTAATAAGCTATTTATCTCTACTGCTTTTTCACTCCCTTCTTTATCCGCGTTATGCGCGAAATTACTACGAGCAAACAATATATCTTATGCTCGTGATATATGCATCAGAGTGCTTTCTATAAATAAAGTACCTACGATATACAAGGCTATTGTATTCGATAGGCGGATTGACAAGCTCTATTCAGGTATCATACTTTATCCTTTGCGAAATCGCCAGTGTTGCTGCGCGCAGGCTCTATGTGACGTTCTAATACATAATGACCGAAGAAATTCTGATCAACGTCACCCCGCAGGAAACCCGTGTTGCTATCGTTCGGCAAGGCACCGTTCAAGAGCTTCATATTGAGAGACAGTTGTCACGCGGCTGCGTTGGTAATATCTATCTCGGTAAAGTGGTTCGGGTGCTTCCCGGCATTCAATCAGCGTTTATTGATATTGGGCTAGATCGCGCTGCCTTCCTGCATGTAACCGATATCTGGAGACCTCGGTTTTCACTAGATGTAGCAGTTAATGCTCCTCAAAAACCGATTGAAAAAATCGTATGCGAGGGGCAAGCGTTAATGGTCCAAGTCATTAAAGACCCAATTAGCACGAAAGGTGCCCGTCTCTCTACCCAGATTAGCATTGCCGGACGAACGCTTGTTTATTTGCCACAAGAGCCGTATATCGGAATCTCAAAAAAGATAGAGAGTGAAGCGGAACGCGAAGCGGTCCGTGCTCGCCTAATATCCTCTCTTCCTATCGACGAAAAGGGGGGCTACATTGTACGTACGATTGCCGAATATGCGTCCAGTAAAGAGCTATTAAATGATAGCACTTACTTACGCAAAATATGGTCCACTATTCAGACGCGGGCTATGCAGGTGCCGCCGCCAATATTGCTATATCGGGAACTGAGTTTAGCACATCGCGTATTACGCGACCTTGTTAATGACGATACCACCTGGATCCAGGTCGACTCTTACGAGACATCTCAGATGCTAGTCGAGTTTGCAAATAAATTTATGTCGACTATTACCGCTAAGCTACATCACTATACTGGCGAGCGCCCGCTGTTTAATTTGTATAACATAGAAACAGAGATCTTACGCGCACTATCGCGTCGCGTCGACTTGAGGTCTGGCGGATACCTCATAATTGATCAGAACGAGGCTATGACTATAATCGACGTCAACACGGGAGGCTATGTTGGCACACGTAACCTTGATGATACGATCTTCAAGACTAATTACGAAGCCGCTTATACCATTGCACGGCAACTGCGGTTACGTAATCTAGGTGGTATTATCATTATCGATTTTATCGATATGGACAATGCTACACATCGTGATGCAGTGCTTAGCGAGTTAAAAACAGCGCTCAGCCAAGACCGAATACGCGTTACTGTCAATAGTTTTTCTCAGCTTGGTCTGGTCGAGATGACCCGAAAGCGCACGCGTGAATCGCTCGCACATTTGCTATGTGAACCATGTCTAGTATGCCAAGGTAAGGGACATGTAAAGACAGCTCGAACTGTATGCTATGATATTCTCCGTGAAATCCTACGTAGGTCTAAGCAGTTTAATGCGTGCGAGTTCCGTATTATAGCCGCACAGCAAGTAATTAATCTTTTTCTTGAAGAAGAGTCGCAACACCTATCGACACTCTCTAACTTCATGGGAAAACTAGTGTCGTTACAGGTCGAGTCGAATTTGAATCAAGAACAGTATAAAATCGTACTGATATAGAAAAAATATAATATCTATCGCGATTTCGCCGATCTTTAAATGGTATGCATTCTAAAGAATGCCTAATCCTAGATTAGGCTGTAAGCAACAGAACTCAATGTAATTAATCTTATCGATTTTATAAAGGCACACAGTATACTAGATAGTGTACTGTGTGCGATAGAGCATAGCAATTATGCACCCTAAGCGCACGTTTAATAATTGCCGCGAAGCATCAGATTATTATTAATATTATCAACACAGAATAATACTGAGGATAAGAATAGCTAATATCTTAGTGGTCTGAATAGCGAAATTAATACCCCCATACCCCCCTAGCCAGCCTGAAATATTGTGTTAATCGACTTCTCGCTTCAGAAATTAGTAGTTAATTAATAACTTAGTATTACATAGCGCTATACAGGTGTTTTGCATTGCTTGCATTATGCTGCGATAGAAATTACCGCATCATTTTATCTGCTTTTATTATAAGAGTTACCCCAGGATAGCTTTAGAATAAATCCGATATTATAAATTGACTATCTTATTCACGCGAGTAATTCCTATTAGACGCGAAAAAGCTTTCATAGTAGATACTATGGGCTTCGCTCTCAAAAAATGTGATTTCTTCGCTAGCGAATCCCGAGTAACCAGGCTAGTTCCTAGTAGGTAAACGCCACTCACTATTTATATTCTCCTTAAAATACCACTTTGGGAATACGAGGACTGTTCATCGATAAATACTTATGCGATTTATCGTATGTGATCTCGAAAGCGAGATTTATTCAGACGTCTTTCCCTGGAGTATCTTATGTAACAATCCCTGTTTGTCCCATCCTTAATATTTATATATTTATACCTTACGTTTGTAGACCTCTACCAAGCTAGTGATTTGATCTGCTAGCCTTCTCTCCATAATCATAAGAAATAGGTTTCCTAAGAAGGTGTGCTAATTTATTCAGGAACATCTACGCCTAATCAGGCTTATCGCATAATGCTTCTGATTGGATAGCAATATTCAGCGAAAAATAACGATTCTTATAAAGAGTACTATGCTGGGAACTAAAGTAATATCATACGCAGTTCTACGTACCTTATACTATTTGGCTGGGATATTTTTATATTCTTATGTAAGGGCGTATACATCAAAAGTTGGTAGTATGATGCTCGCTTCTGTTTAGCTAAATATACATGTTCGTGCGCAGATATAGATTTTTATTACAGGCAGTTCATGCTCTCCTTAAATCCTCATAAATCGATACAACAATTTCGTGGTTCTATATCTCAGAACAAGCGAGGCTACTAAGCAGTGGCGTAATTCGTTAGGATTCGTTTATGCGGCGTATATCCCGTCTTGTGCTAGCTTAATGCTACTAAATATAGAGTCCATCAAATAAATTCAGTAACCAGCGCTGCTAATATCGCAAGGTTACTCCCGGTGTGAGATGAAGTGTGCACGGCTGAGATGCTTCCAATAATCGCATTGCGTACTACCTGCAATATGTTGAAATCTAGTGCACTCAAAATCCGCTTATGTACTTAATATTATTGATTATATTGCCATGAAAATCGCCCTTGCCCAGATTAACGTAACTGTCGGTGATTTTTCTAGAAATATTTTAAAAATCGTTACCGCCGCTCAAACCGCTTATACTGCTGGTGCATCGTTGATGATTACGCCGGAACTGGCACTTTCAGGGTACCCACCTGAAGATTTGCTACTACGACCAGCATTTTACACGGCAAGTTATCTAGCATTTAACGAGTTAGTTTCTCGGCTCGGCTGTTTTACTGGACTTCATGTGTTAGTCGGCCATTTATTTCGCAGCTCCCCAATAGAAGATACTAATTTAAATAGACAAGTCAAGGGCTGTGCATTGCCGGCAGATATATTTAATGCAGTATCACTGTTAATCAATGGCCAGATTTCTGGAACATGCTTAAAGCAAGAACCACACAATACGGGTGGATTCGATGAAAAAAAGTATTTTAAGTCTAATCCTCAACCGTTAGTGTTTGAGTTAGAAGGAGTAAAGTTCGGCGTTATCCTCTGCGAAGACGCGTGGCTGCCTTCGGCTGCGTTGCTGACGAAGGCAGCGGGCGCCAACGTACTACTAGTACCGAATAGCTCACCATACCACATAGACAAAGAAAATTTGCGTATTAATATCCTGAGAGAGCGCGCTCGAGAGATAGGCATGTCAGTGGTCTATTTGAATTTGGTTGGTGCTCAGGATGAGCTAGTGTTTGATGGGGGCTCGTTTGTGCTTAATGCACAGGGCGAACTAGTAACTCGCCTACCACAATTTGTGGAAAAAACAGCGATTGTTAAGTTCGATGGCGCACACGCGCAACGTGATGAAATTGCGCCATGCGTATCCATAGAGACTCAAGTCTATGCTGCGCTGGTACTTGGCGTACGCGATTATGTAAATAAGAACGGATTCCCAGAAGCTATTATTGGGTTATCCGGTGGCGTAGATTCAGCTCTAGTACTAGCTATCGCGTCTGACGCATTGGGTGCAGACCGCGTTCGGGCAATTATGATGCCCTCCCGTTATACTACGGAGATATCAATATCCGATGCAACAGAGATAGCGCGTCGTGCTGGCGTACGCTATAATGAGATTTCTATTACTCCAATGTTTGAGGCGTTTCGCGTATCGCTTGCCTCAGAGTTTTTGGGTCTATCTGACGATGCCACCGAAGAAAACATTCAGGCACGCATTCGCGGTACGCTGCTTATGGCTATATCGAATAAATTTGGCTCTATCGTATTAAGCACTGGCAATAAGAGTGAGATAGCTGTGGGCTATTGCACGCTGTATGGTGACATGGCAGGAGGCTTTTCTGTACTTAAGGATATCGCGAAAACACTAGTGTATCGACTATGTCGCTATCGGAATACAGCAACTACATTCGCTACGCGCAATATTATTCCAGAACGCATCCTAATGCGGGCGCCGTCAGCCGAGCTGCGAGAGAATCAGTCTGACCAGGACAGCTTGCCACCGTACGAAGTGCTAGATGCGATTATGCAGATGTACGTAGAAGAGGGGCGCTCTCTATCAGAAATCATTGCAGCTGGCTATATCCGAGATGATGTTCAGCAGGTTGCTCATCTAATTAAGATCAACGAATATAAGCGGCGCCAGGCACCAATTGGGATCCGCGTTACACACCGTGCATTCGGACGGGACTGGCGCTATCCGATTACATCGCATTTTAATGAGGAACGCTATCTATAATTAATTTTAATCTATTCCAATTAGAGGAGTAATAAACAATAAGGCTTGTTCTTAATAATTGGGCTTTAATGGCAAGGTTTTAGCCGGCTAAAGCTCTGTCTACTGTTATTTCGATAAAGTATATAGTCGACTTTTTCTGAAAAAAGGATGAGGAATTGCAGTTTCCAATCACTTTTATCTGTTACGAGATGCGCTGGATACACACGGTGATTATCGGTTTTAAAAGATCTTATCGGTTTTAAAAGATTTTTATTGTGTAAATATCTTGGCAGTGATTTAGATGCGCACCATCTAAAGAAACAAGCTGGGCAACCGTAATTCATATAACCCATGCTGCCTGATACAGCAGCGATTATGTTAAATTCCGTTCAGCAGTCATCCTGAGTAATCCATAACCGTAGATTACACACACGCAGAGCACAACCTTAGTTTTAATCTACGCATGCATGAATCCGCTAATAAGGCTGCGAGCCCTCATCGAATCATAGTCTATGTAGGCCGGATATGCTCATCGAGCCGTGATTGTGTGTCATGCTATATTAAAACCATGCATGGGGTTAAAGCGTGAATATCACCGCGCTTAGTGCGGACCTAGAAATCGCGGCCTGGGACGGGTATCAGTTGTGCTAAAACACAATTATTCGGACGGACCTTATGCTTCGATATGCTTGTCCTTGACTTAAAGCTATCTATTCGTTGCGGTAGTATTTTGCAATGTTTTGGGATTAGTGTCGTGTTGGATACCTTAAGGTGTTTTATTGAGTTATCTCAAGATAACGCTGTGCGTCTAATGCGGCCATGCATCCGGCGCTCGCGCTAGTAATAGCTTGACGATAGATCTGATCCTGCACGTCGCCTGCAGCGAATACGCCGGCAATAGAGGTTGCAGTCACATTGCCTTTCAAACCAGAGTTTGTAACTATATAACCGTTTCTCATCTCTAATTGGTCCTCGAAAATATCGGTATTTGGCTTATGGCCGATAGCCACAAACAAGCCATGTACAGATAGATCGGTAACTTTGCTAGTTTGTATATCCTTGATACGCAAACCAGTCACACCAGAATCGTCGCCGAGCACTTTATTAAGCACATGGTTCCATTTAATCTGAATAATGCCCTCCCGCTCTTTTGAGCGTAGTCGATCGATCAGGATCGGTTCGGCGCGGAACTTGTCACGACGGTGAATTACCGTAACTTTTTTCGCGATAGCAGACAAGTAAAGAGCTTCTTCGACAGCGGTATTACCACCGCCGATTACTGCAACGTCTCGATTCCGATAGAAGAAACCATCGCAGGTTGCGCATGCGGAAACTCCCCTGCCCATAAATTTTTGCTCTGACGGTAGACCCAAGTATTGGGCAGATGCGCCAGTTGCGATAATTAACGCATCGCACGTGTACTCACCCAGGTCACCTCTTAGTCTCAATGGCCGATCTTTTAATTGAGTAGTATGAATGTGATCACAGATGATTTCCGTATTAAAACGCTGTGCATGGTTGAACAGCCGCTGCATCAGTTCTGGACCTGGTGTAGTGCCCGGATCGCCGGGCCAGTTCTCAATGTCAGTAGTCATCATTAGCTGCCCTCCTTGTGTTAGGCCGGTTATAAGTATGGGCGAGAGGTTGGCCCGTGCTGCGTAGACGGCCGCGCTATAGCCAGCCGGGCCGGAGCCGAGAATAAGGACTTTCGAGTGCTTATGTTGAGACATGTAGTGATCGATTCTTACAGGATGGATATGTGTTTGACCGCACAGCACGGCAATGCACACTTAATATTAATTTCTCTATTATAAAATAAAGGCTCTAACCGGTATCGGTCTAACTGATTTTTGCATAGGAGTAATGACGATGCTCTAATTAGTCTATACTTTGTTATCCATTCGCACACTACCCCCAATATTTGATGGAACTTAAACATATTATTCTGTACTCAAGCGCTCGCTTACCACATCGGTTTTGCAGCTTTTATGTGGCGTATAAGTCCGACCGGTTTACTAGAGCATTCGGTTATTTCATGGACTATAAATAATACAGGCACACGAATTCTAGTGACCTTATAGGACGCTCTCTTGTCGATTCAATGACGAAATCCACGTATTCCTCTAGGGCAAAAGTTTTGCCGCATCGTCTATCGCGTTTACTGAGTGAGATTTACTGGCTACTGCAGGTTAGCTTTGCCTTGTTCCTACTAATGACGCTTATTAGCTACAGCAAGAGCGACCCAAGCTGGACACATGCTGTACATGTAGACTACCAGATTGTAAACTGGGGTGGCCGTGTCGGTGCATGGATATCCGATATCCTATTGCTATTATTCGGCCTATCTGCTTATTGGTGTGTTGTTTTGCTAGCCCAACATATCGTTGCAAATTATCAATGCATTGCTCGTCACGACGAATTAGATAAGCCGGCAGCGCCTTTACGCGAAGGCGGTTGGTTAGCGGAGATTCTGTCGTTTATACTCGTGCTTGTAGCTAGCGACGGCCTAGAAGCATTACGCATGTGGTCTCTAAAGGCTCAATTGCCCCAAGCTCCCGGCGGCATCGTTGGTAATGCAGTAGCTTACGGCGTTCAGCACACACTTGGATTTACTAGCGGAACGCTAGCATTACTGCTTATGCAGGCAATCGGCTTATCATTATTTTTCCGTTTTTCATGGCTATCGGTGGCTGATCGTGTCGGCGATGCCATTATCAACGTTGTTGTGCTCCTACAGTTATGGTGCGCTAAGAAGCGTGCCTACAAGGTTAACCGGAAAGAGGAAGTCAATCAAGGGGGTAAAATTGAGCGCAGTCAGATGCGGATTGAGGAGCGTGAGTCTGTAACGAGCAGGCCTGCCATAGCGATGCTAACCCAGTCTAAGTGCATTGAAAATGAAGGAAAAGCGACTCTGTTCCAGGAACATACTGGCAATAATCTGTTGCCGCCGCTCACACTACTAGATCCATCGCCGGATACTCGTGAAGCTGTATCAGCTAATACGCTTGAATCTAACTCACGACTAATCGAAAAAAAGTTAAAAGACTTCGGCGTCCAGGTTAGTGTAGTAGGGGCCTATCCGGGCCCAGTAATTACCCGCTACGAAATCGAGCCAGAGATCGGAGTGAAAGGCAATCAGATCGTAAGCCTTGCAAAAGATCTCTCTCGGGCGCTATCGCTTGCATCGATCCGAGTTGTCGAAACAATTCCCGGAAAGAACTATATGGGTCTAGAGCTGCCTAATCAGAGCCGTCAGATTGTGCGTTTGATAGATATTGTGAGCTCTAAAGATTATATAAATGCACTATCGCCACTTACAATAGGGTTGGGTAAGGATACTGGTGGCAATCCGATATGCGCAGATCTAAATAAGATGCCGCATCTTCTGGTAGCTGGCACGACCGGCTCAGGTAAATCAGTTGGCATTAGTGCGATGATTTTATCGATATTATACAAAGCTAGCTCGGATCAGGTCCGTCTTATAATGATTGATCCAAAAATGCTTGAGCTATCGGTCTATGAAGGTATTCCCCACCTATTATGTCCAGTTGTTACTGACATGCGCCAAGCTGGCCACGCGCTGAGCTGGGTAGTTGGCGAAATGGAGCGTCGCTATAAATTAATGAGCAAGATCGGGGGGCGCAATTTGGCTAGCTACAATAGCAAGATAGACGACTTAAAGAAAAATAGCCGGAGAATTCCTAGTCCGTTCAGCCTGATTCGGGACAAATCTGAGCTGCTTGAAACCTTGCCGTTTATTGTGGTTATCATTGATGAATTGGCAGATTTAATGATGGTCGTCGGCAAGAAGGCGGAGGAGCTTATTGCCAGAATCGCACAGAAAGCGCGCGCATCCGGCATTCATCTTGTGCTTGCAACCCAGCGGCCATCGGTCGATGTAATAACTGGTTTAATTAAAGCAAATATACCTACGCGCATTGCATTTCAAGTATCATCGAAAATTGATTCCCGCACAATTCTAGACCAAATGGGTGCTGAATCATTACTCGGTCAAGGAGATATGTTATACCTGACACCAGGTAGCAGATTGCCAACCCGCGTCCATAGCGCATTTGTATCCGACGATGAGGTTTATCGTGTCGTGAAGAAACTGAAAGAGCTGGGCGAGTTAAACTATATAGACGGTATTCTAGAGGGAAAAATAGATAGCGAAGGCAATACGTTACATGACTAATCTATAATAGTCATTTTTAAACAGCGCCGCGTGCTGATCTCGCTAGTGTAGTATCACTTTCGCATTAGCATAATAAATAGCCCGGCTTCTGAACAGATATAGCCATCTTAGTTAGATATAATAGAGCCTTGATGCGGAAAAGCATTAATAATAGTACCACTCCTTCTCGCTATAGCTAGCGTCGTAGAAAGCGAATGAATTACCTTAGTTAGCGTGCCGTTCGTGTATGTTTAGAAATACACCGCGAAATTCAAGGTCGGAGATATAACGCCATCTCTTTCTTAAATATCTATAAATTCGGTACTACCTGCTCAAATATTTAAGCTTGTGATGCCATAAACAGAGCGATAGACTCATTTCTAGACTACCGCCTGCTTGACAATATTATGCATGGTAATTGCTCTCTAGCGACGTGTTGGATAAATAGGTATAAATATATGCATCAGCATAGCCGCTTAGTCGTTTGATTATTTTGTTCTAATAATATTAGAACAGTTATTCGGCTGTCGAAATAACTACTACAAAAGATAATTAACAAGGTTATTATCTTATCTTATGTGCTATAGCTTATTCGCATAAAGCAGGTGGGATTTAAGTCCATCACGCAGCATACAATAAATCCATGGAGTACCCGGTGTGTTAAAGATCCCTATAGTAGTAGACATTTAATACTCTAATATATTCCGTATTTTTTGGTCCTACCCTAAAAAATATATTATTTAGGGTGAATAGTGCCTTATTTTCCACTAAAAGAGTTGATTTTTATAAAGTTTAGAAGGAAGTGTAAGTACATATATTTTGTAATTAGATGTTAGTAACGAGTTAACGATTACGTACAGCAGGCGCTGAAGAAACTATATCTATATATAGCCTAGCTCTATTTCGGCAGAAAATCTATCCCCCCCCCTTGACAAGCAAGACAATACATTCAATTTACAATAAACGCATGGCGTTAATTAGTTCAAAGTAGTAGCTTTGATGATATTAAATCCCCGGGCTGCGCGCGTTGTGCTACCAAGAAGGTATCACTCCCTACAAGGTGTTTACCTTCGAAAAAGGTGCTATAGCACCCCATACGACTAGAACTGCATACCGGCCAGAATAGCTGTATGTCTTATGCGATAAATACATGGGGTACCCGTACCATCTTAGCAAGCTAACCAATTTAATAAGGGAGCTTAGATGAGGTCGTCTATATGTAATATAGGTTTTAATAAATTAAACCTTATAGGGCAGCGGATATGCTAATCAGACAGCCTCTACAATATTATTTAGGTAGTATATGTCCTCCATGCAAAGATGCAAAATCTAGAGTAAAGAGCCGTAAAATCTAGACCCCCCCTACCATGGCATAGATATAGCTCGGTAAGAATCAACACAAGAAAGAAAGCTACATAGTATCTATGCAATAAACAGGGCAAGGATACGTGACATAGTTCTAGCTGACCTTTAAGCTGCTAAGATCCTTGCTAGTAGCAAGATAAAATCGCGGTCTATTTATAATAGTATTATAAGGTTCCTATGCTTGATATCACCTTGCTCCGAAAAGACATAGACGCGGTTACACGACGGTTAGTCGATCGTGCCTATGTTCTTGACATTTCTGCATTTCAAGCGCTTGAATCTGAACGACGACGGCTTCAAACTCTTACCGAGAACTTACGATCACGCCGCAATACCTTATCTAAGAAAATTGGCGCTATGAAGGGATGCGGCGAAGATGCTTCCGAGATTATGGAGCAAGTTACGCGTATCAACTACAATATCAAATCATCAGTGATGCAACTAGATAAAGTCCAGGCAAAATTGTCTGAGCTAGTGCTAGGCATCCCAAATCTTCCGCATCAATCCGTGCCAATTGGCCAAAATGAGACCGGAAATATCGAAGTAAGACGCTGGGGTATGCCACGAAGGTTTGATTTTGCTGTTAAAGATCATGTAGACCTTGGTGTGCCGCTAGGAGTTGATTTTGAGGTGGGCGCTAAACTGTCTGGTGCTCGCTTCACATTGCTACGCGGCCAGGCAGCTCACTTGCATCGGGCGCTCACGGGGTTTATGCTCAATATGCACACGCAAAATCACAACTATACTGAGTGCTATATTCCCTATATCGTGAATCCGGAGATCTTATACGGTACCGGTCAATTACCTAAGTTCGGTAATGATATGTTTCGTGTCGAAAAAGGGGAGGGGGATAATAGGGTGACCCAATATTTGATCTCGACGTCAGAAATCGTGTTGACTAACATGGTACGTGACAGCATTATTGAGGAGAATCAATTGCCGATCCGGTTGACTGCGCATTCACCATGCTTTAGGTCCGAGGCCGGTGCGTATGGGCGAGATACACGCGGTATGATCCGGCAGCATCAGTTTGATAAAATTGAAATGGTGCAAATTACATTGCCGACCAGATCATACCAAGCATTAGAGGAAATGGTAAGACACGCTGAAGCTATTTTGCAACAGCTAGAGTTACCGTACCGAGTAATCACGCTGTGTACTGGTGACATGGGGTTTTCAGCGGCAAAAACGTATGATCTCGAAGTGTGGCTACCGGGGCAGCATACCTATAGAGAGGTTTCATCATGCTCAAACACTGAAGCGTTTCAGTCTCGCCGTATACAAGCGAGATTCCGCAATCAGCATGGCAAGCTTGAGCTAGTGCATACACTAAATGGCTCCGGGCTAGCAGTCGGCCGCACGCTGGTGGCCATTCTAGAGAACGGCCAAAACGCTGACGGGTCGATCACAATACCTTCGGTATTGCGCCCATATATGGGAGGCATTACCTTATTAGAGCCCAAGAGGTAAATCTTGTGGCTCTAGAATACGCTTGGAGTTGCTTCACAGATTGTTTATAGTTCTTTATTGCGCTAAGCGACAACTAAAATCCTAGGAAAGGTGGCAGAGCGGCTGAATGCGCCGGACTCGAAATCCGGTATACGGTTTTCCCGTATCGGGGGTTCGAACCCCCCCCTTTCCGCCAAAGCAATTTATTACTAGACTAAATCTGTCTAGAACACTGGAATTTCCAGTATATATTTCTCTATGTATACCACTACGTTGATGTGTCAAAACTTGATATTTTTATCAAATTTGACGCTATAATGACTGTATTGTGCGTTATTAGTTATTCTCTACTCATAGTAAAACTATAAGATAAGGTTAGTAATTGTTATTTAAAGCTCGCTTAGCTTATCTCCAGTGCTGCTAGACTGCGTACCGTTCTGCATATCATTTTAGTGTTTGCTAATAAGTTTCTTTATCTAAGCCTCCAGCTCTAGGGCGTCATTAATATCAATGCAAGCATAATAATTTTCTCTACGCTTTATTTCTAGATGTGCACGAACTCTTGAATGGTGTTTATGTATCCACGATATGTGTGTTCAATCTATTAACTTCTATCTAGCGTATTAAGATTAGTTGTAATTTCTAATTATTCTAGAATAATTTCTGAATAAGGTTGCTCAATTTATTACTAGGGGGTTCTCGCCGGTTCATAATTTGGTTAAAACTATGCAGGAAAGTATAAAATCACTTGTCAAGGTCAGACTCCCAAATTTACTAAGGTGTTCTCCATAGATTTAGTTTTTGGTTCTAAGTTGTTTGGTATAGCGTAAGGTGCGATCTCTAGAAGATCTTAATAAGATTTCTTGGTCTATATTTTCTATCAAGATCTTACTGTATAGCTTGACCGTTAAACATATCTGGGAGGTATGGACAGCGGGTCTGTATATATACTTCCGGCCAGCCGTCTTATCTGATTGAGTTAATCTAGATTATGCAGCTTTAAGCTCCGATTCCTTTTCGCATACAGTACGTTTAATATCCCATATTAGACCTTATTGTCTTTGATTAATTTTTAGACAAATTTACTATTTCTCGAGGCCACTTCCCTAGTGCGAGCGGGTTTCTGTTTATGAGATTCTTGAAATAGCATGTCTATGAATGATTTGTAATCCTCATATAAAAACTTCGTTTTTGTGGAATATACAGCTAATCTTTCTCGGCACAGTCTCGCAACAGGCCTGTAAAATATAAAAAATTTTTTGTAGTCCTTTATGCCGGCTAAAAACTCACTCTTTTTTGAATTACGCAACAGTGTAGTCAACACGCTTTTATTTGTCGTGAAGACAACTGATCTAGCTAAAATACAGGCTGAACTAAGTCGACGTTTCGATATGATGCCGGAGTTCTTCGCTAATGACCTAGTGGTAATTGATGTGCGGCGCCTGTCGTCGTTTCCACGTATTCTAGTTATAGAAATAGCCGAGATGCTAAAGACATTCCGGATGCATCCAGCTGGTGTTGTTGCGCATGAGGAACAACGATTATGGATACAACTTGATACACTGCCATTCGTCGAATTGCGCGAAAGTTTTATTGCTCGTAGTAGCACATCTATCAGTGAGCCGCTAATAGAAGCAACATCAACGATATCACAAGTTATGCCATGCAACTTAATATCTAAGCCACGTAGCATCCTCCAAGCCGATATCAATTCAAGCAGAAACAGCGAGGCACTAGTAATAGAAAGACCACTGCGCTCCGGACAGCAGGTCTACGCAAAAGGTGATCTTGTAGTATTAAACTTAGTTAGTTACGGGGCGGAAGTAATTGCCGAGGGCAGCATTCATATCTATGCTCCACTGCGAGGACGGGCACTAGCGGGTGTACATGTTAACTATAACGCACGGATCTTCTGCATGTGCTTAGAGCCGGAACTAATTTCTATTGCTGGAATATATCAGACGACTGAAACGCCACTTGACCCTAGTGTTCTAGGTAAGTCAGTACAGATCAGGCTAGAAGATGAGAAGTTAATTATCGAGCCGCTGCGGCTAACATAAGCACAAATCCGTATTATAAGACGATATTTGCGCTGACGGTAGCAGAGCATATTGCCGAATCTAAGGTAACATTATGACAAAAATTATTGTAGTGACTTCTGGCAAGGGCGGAGTAGGTAAAACGACGACAAGCGCAAGTTTTGGGTCTGGACTCGCACTGCTCAGGCATAAAACCGCTATTATTGATTTCGACGTTGGGCTACGTAATCTTGACCTTATTATGGGTTGTGAGCGTCGTGTTGTATACGATTTAATTAACGTGATTCAGAGTGAAGCAAACCTCAATCAGGCCCTAATTAAAGATAAAAAGTGTGAGCAATTGTACATACTACCAGCGTCTCAAACGCGCGATAAAAATGCTTTAACACTAGAAAGTGTTGAGAAAGTTATTGGTGCCTTGAGTGAAATGGGCTTCGAGTATATCGTCTGCGATTCTCCAGCTGGTATTGAGTCGGGTGCATTGATGGCAATGTACTGTGCTGATGAGGCGTTAATCGTTACGAATCCTGAAGTATCCTCGGTCCGAGATGCAGACCGCATCCTTGGAATTCTAGCGTCTAAGACGCGCCGCGCGATTAAGGGTAAGGAGCCAGTCAAAGAGCACCTACTAATTACCAGATATAACCCAAAGCGTGTTAGTGAAGGCGAGATGTTATCTCTAGATGATATCCAGGAGATTTTGCGGATACCATTAGTTGGCGTGATCCCTGAATCTGAGTCAGTATTGCATGCATCAAACCAGGGCATGCCAGTAGTGCACTTAAATGGGACTGATGTTGCAGAGTCATATAAGGACGTCATCGCTCGTTTCCTCGGGGAACAAAAGCCGCTACGGTACATTAATTATCAAGAGCCAGGATTATTAAAACGTCTGTTCGGCAGCAAATAAGGGGGGTGAAATGTCGATTCTTTCTTTTCTGCTCGGCGAAAAACGAAAATCCGCATTAGTTGCAAAAGAACGCCTGCAATTAATCATTGCGCACGAGCGCGCAGCTGGTCGAGCGCCAGCTGATTATTTGCCTGCGCTTCAGCAAGAACTTGTTTCGGTAATCTCGAAGTATGTAAAGATAACAAATAATGATATTAGGGTCCATCTAGAACGTCAGGATGACCTTGAGGTAATTGAGGTCAAGATTGAGATTCCCCAGCCTTAATGTGCTACAAACTAGATATTACTACCCCTAGCAATGTATCATATGTAGCAGTGTTACGTGTCTATATAGTATAGAAAGAATATTGTATAGTGGTAGTGTAAAAAGTAAAAATTTCGGATCGCAATCTATACAATCATTATTAATGATAGTCCTAGTATACAGATTATAAATGACTTATTAATAATGATTAAAAAAGTGCTAATGAGCTTTACGTAAACTTAGACAGATATCTAATCTGTAGTTAACGCTTATAGAAAAAATCTTTGTATATATAAATACACAACGTGTCATATTATCTGTTTCTACATCGGTTATACGCTTGTAATATATAGTAGATATAAGTAGCAAGCATAAAATTCTATTTTTTAGTAGGGAATGATAGGTAAATCTCGTATTTTTTGCTAATGGTGGATAATGAGATATAATTACTTGTGTAAGCTTAACTGGTACTTAACTCTGTGCTTCTAAAGCTGTATAGCACACTACGCTATACTATCCAGCGCTTTATCAATAGATAAGATAGTAGAAGTAGATAGCCAGAGTCATTAGTAGCTATGCGCCACTAGCATCTATTATCTTGAATAGTTAACAATTATTTTATATATAACTTTTTATGCAAACTCATTGAAACTCCTAATTTTTTAATGTATTACGAATACAATTTGTGTTAGTCGTTGTGTTAACGATTTATTACAAAGAATATAGACGATATATTATAGTTTTTATATATTTTATAAAACATTTATCGCGTTAATATAGGCTTCAAACCATTGATTATTATATCAATAGTGAAATTTATTCAATTAGGATCTTAAGAGAAGTGTTTAGTACTAAAGACCGGTAGTGAAAAGCCATTAGGCTCAGTTGGACTAGAGGGGGCGAGTCACTTATGATATAAAATAGTGAGTGGCTCCTTTAGCTTCCCACTTAATTTATAAGTACGCTTATGGAAGCGGTGAGATTCGAACTCACGGACAGTTGCCTATCTCTGGTTTTCAAGACCAGCGCCTTAAACCGCTCGGCCACGCTTCCAAGAAGAAAAGGATTATACGCCGATGAGTAGCGTATGATAAGCATAGATATATCTTAACTAGTGCTATAAACTGAATGCATGAAGTGCTTTTACTCAAGAGTAAAAGCATATTATCTTATATTTTATCCTTTAGGAATAATGCCTGCAAGTCATTCAAGAAACGCTGGCCGAGTGGCGTCGGCGCAATATTCGTTTGATCTCGCCAGATTAAGCCGCGGCATTCGGCTTCTAAAAGAGCTGGCTCGATTGATTTCATGGTTAGCCCAGTCCGCTCAACAAAAAGATGTGCTGGGAAGCCTTTAGTGAGTCGTAGCGCATTCAGCATAAATTCAAATGATAGATCAAGATCACTAATCTCGTGTTGTTCGTGAATGGGTGCTCCCTTAGCAATCTGCGTTAGATATCTAACAGGATGTTTATAACGCATCTGTCGCACGATTCTTTCTGGAAAAGACAATTTTGAATGCGCGCCTGCGCCAATGCCTAAATAGTCGCCAAATTGCCAGTAGTTTAGGTTGTGTTGACTGTATCGATGCTTTTTAGCATACGCTGACACTTCATAGCACTGGTAGCCAGCTTCATGCATATGAGCACGGATCCAATCCTGCATATCGGACGATGTATCGTGGTCCGGTAGTGCTGGTGGATATTTGTGGAAATAGGTGTTTGGCTCTAGCGTGAGCTGATACAGAGACAAGTGGGGCGGCTCAAATGAGAGTACAGTTTTTATATCTGTATAGCATTGTGCGTACGTTTGGTTCGGCAGCGAAAACATTAAGTCTAGATTAAAGTTATCGAAGCTTGAACGCGCAATTTCTACTGCGCGGCGGCACTGGGCCGCATCATGCGTGCGGCCCAGTGCCCGTAAGTGAGCGTCATTAAAACTCTGGATGCCAATTGAGAGGCGATTCACGCCACTACTGCGAAAGCTTGTAAATTTAGTGGCCTCCAATGTTTCTGGATTAGCTTCAAGCGTGATTTCCGTATTTATATCTATTAACAATAGAGCACGTAAGTCTAATAACAGTCTGTCAATAGCTTGTGCCGAAAGTAGGCTGGGCGTCCCGCCGCCAATAAACACGGTATGGATAGGTCGCCCCCAGATCAATGGCAACGCTGTTTCTAGATCAGCGCGTAGCGCGTTTATATACTCGATTTCAGGGAAATTTTCTGGGAAATATATGTCTTTTGAGGTACGTGAGAATGCGTGTGAATTAAAGTCGCAGTACGGGCACTTCCGAATGCACCATGGAAAATGAACATATAAAGATAATGGTGGTAGAGTAGTGGGCCGAGTGCGCCTCGGCCCACTACTGGTAGATAGCGCTCCGATCACACCCTGCGCATCGTTCTCTTCGAGCGGTGATGGATATGAGGGGAGCATTCTGTCATTGGATTTACCATGCATTTTCTAGTCTCTGGGTTAGATCTGCGACTGCAAGCGCACGATGGCTATAAGTGTTCTTCACCTTTAGATCTAACTGCGCCACGCTGCTCTGTAGATCAGAGACGTAGAATAACGGGTCGTAGCCAAAACCATTCCCGGTATAAGCCTTAGTCAGAATCTCGCCGTTCCAGCGACCAGAGGCGATTAAAGGCTCGGGATCATCGACATGGCGCAGTAACACTAGAACGCAATAGTAGTAGGCTCGTCGGTCAGAATGCTCGCGTAACTCCTCAAGCAAGCGAGCATTGTTAGCCGCATCGGACTGCTTATCATCAGCTAATTTCGCATAACTAGCTGAATAGACGCCTGGAGCACCTCCAAGTGCATGCACACATAGTCCAGAATCATCGGCGAGCGCGGGTAACCCGGTAATGTGTGCTGCATGGCGAGCTTTTTCTAGTGCGTTTTCGATAAATGTAGAATGCGGCTCGGGCGCTTTGTCTACGCACAATGCATGTTGCGGTATAAGCTCAATACCAAAAGTATTCAGTGCGAAAAATTCGCGCAGTTTGCTGGGGTTATTCGACGCTAGCACGATACGTGGCAGCACAGATCTAGGATCGTTGTTCATACCTTCTACGCTTTTTTAAGCGTGATTAATAGCGCGTGTGTATTATCGCAATATAGCTCAACAGTTTTTAGACTGTATTTATACTTAAAATCAGCCTCCCTATTATCACTACATAGTATGTATGTGTATCGCAACGTGCGTTTTCTTCGCAGTCTAGTTTAAGCACCGCTTTTTAGCTACAGATACCGACTGATATGCTGCACTCCGTGGTCAAGCCTGAGCGTTATTGCTGTGATCTCTTACTATGTGTTATCGATTAATCGCGTGCTCTGTACAGCGTTTGACTTAAAAAAGGGGGGGGTCTTTGGTTTTTTGAAGTACTCTTACTCTATTTTCTTCACATTGGCCTGCGATCGCTATATATATATTTTTCGGGCAGTGGAGTCTGTTGAAAACTTAGCAGTAAGCCCCGGCTCGTTTATAATCTTATGCGATGCACGTAATGCATATCTCTCTAGGCGCGTTAGTAGAACCAGTAACCGAACCGTGGACGCGGAACTTGTATATTCAAACACTTAGAAATTAAATGCGGTTTCAACTAAAAATAGTTAACCTGAAAACTATATCTTAGCGCTAAGTTCGGATTTTTGATCCTACAGATTGCTTTTGATATCACTTGCTGTCACTACAGTAAGTATACATTTAATGCGATAATCATCATTTAAACAAAGATTATTATGAGACGTAAAAATGATTTGTAGCATGACGGGCTATGCTAGCGTAATACGAGAACTGCTTGTCGACAGCTCGGCCGGGATCAGTGGCAATACTCATACCGCGAGTATATCAGTCGAGTTGCGTACAACAAATTCTCGATTTCTCGACCTAAATTTTCGCATGCCCGAAGAGGTCCGCATATGCGAGCTAACCTTGCGTGAAATACTAATGAATCGTCTTTCACGAGGCAAGATCGATATCCGAATTAACGTACAGCGCAGCGAACCGGTAACGATGACTAAGTCGCTTAATCGAAATGCGCTATTGCAACTAGCAGCACTAGAGTGCTCTGTTCTAGATGTATTCCCCCAAGCGAGTAGTCTACACGTTAGTGAAATATTGCGTTGGCCAGGTGTTATTGCTGATAGCGGCCTATCAGCATCATTACTATGCGACACAGTTATAGCTTGCAGTCAGCAGGCTCTGAATGAGCTCATTAACTCTCGCAGTCGCGAGGGAGGCCAACTAGCTACAATGCTATTAGCCAATATATCCAAGATGGAGGTAATTGTCGGCAGCCTTACACCATTGGTGCCTGAGCTAGTTACGCGTCACCAGAAAAAGATTATTGAGAGATTACAGGCAGCACTTGGTATAGCGGTATTGGATGGTTCCCCGAAAATTGTCTCGCATGAGGAAATTATCGAACGGATCCGTCAAGAGGTTACAATATATGGCGTCCGTATCGATATCTCTGAGGAGTTATCTCGATTAGGCGCGCATTTAGCTGAGACTCGCTATATGATTAAGAATGGAGGCCGAGTTGGTAAGAAACTAGATTTTATGATGCAGGAACTAAACCGAGAGGCAAATACTTTGGGGTCCAAGGCTGTAGCAAAGGAGCTAGCAGACGCATCTATGATGCTGAAGCTGTTAATCGAGCAAATGCGTGAACAGGTTCAAAACTTGGAATAGTCTGTCACGATGAAAAATAATTGTAATCTTTACACCGGAGGATATCCAGGAAACCTGTTTATGGTAGTTGCACCCTCTGGTGCAGGCAAGTCAACACTAATTCATGCGCTATTAGCCGACGATCCCCTAATCCGGATGTCGGTGTCGTATACTACTCGGCCGCCGAGGCAGAATGAGAAAAATAACGTTCAGTATCATTTTATTTCAGTATCTAATTTCCAGAAGCTCTATGCCCAAGACGAGTTTCTCGAGAGCGCCATAGTTCACGGCAATTACTATGGAACGTCACGTATATGGATCGAAGAGCAGATAAAGAGTGGGGCAGATATACTCCTTGACATCGATTGGCAGGGTGCTCGACAGGTGCGCAAGAAGTTCCGAAACGCAGTTGGCATCTTTATCCTTCCACCATCGATTGATGTGCTAGAAGCGCGTCTATATAAACGTGGACAAGACGAGCGGCATGTAATTACTCATCGGATGTTAGCCGCTAGCAATGAAATGCTGCATGCGCCCGAATTTGAATATGTGTTGATTAACAATATTTTCGATCGTGCATTAACCGAGATGCAAAGCATAGTCACCTCAAGACGACTATGTTTCTCAGCACAGTATACACGCCACGAAAAACTATTCGTCGAATTAGGTATTCATTCATTGCAGGAAAATTAGTAGCGCTGCACGTATAAATAATTTTTAGTGATAAAGGAGATTTCAGCATGGCTCGCATTACAGTTGAAGACTGCTTGAAGCATATTTCTAACCGATTCGAGCTTGCGTTAGTAGCAACGTATCGCGCACGAGAACTCGCGCAGGGCCACACACCGAAGATAGAAAGCAAAGATAAGCCAACAGTACTTGCACTACGCGAGATTTCCGAAGCAAAAGTTGGTATCGAGATGCTAAAAAGAGTACCAGTCTAATCGGTGTATACATTATGTGCTAGTTGCAGCCTAATAGTCCTAGGTTATACATAAATTCTAATTTAATGCACACCTCTAAATTGTTGTTTGCGGCGAGTACAACAGATAAGCGTGCAACGCACTATATACATCCACTGAGGCTCGAATCCTAATCTATATCTCTAGACAGCGCATAAATATTGCAAGAGAAAAACTAGCGTAGCTCTTAAAATATTGCCTACGTACGGGTCTATTAATATAGAGACACTCAAGCAGTCGAACACGAATAACGTTATGTCGCCTTTAAATCTGACTGAAGAGCTTCAATCTTATATGATATAGTGATCTACAGGGGTTAAGTTTCGATAATTTTAGTCCGCTGCGGTATATAACACCTAAAAAGGTTGTTAAAGCAGCACAAAGCAATTAACGGATAGTTATTAATAAGATTATGGAATCAGTACAGAATTCTGTGGATAATGCCAATCTGACCTAGCGTGAAAAAACGATTTACAGCATCTATAAAAAGATGCGTAATAAGCTGATTATCATTTTTGAAGATGCTCGACGTATACGGTTTGCGAGTAGTTATAGGTATACTCATTACCAACTAGTGCCCCAGAAGTTCAAATATTACATAGCAATCCTAAAAGGCAATAGATATCAGTTATTAAACACTACTCTAGTAGGTCAGTTTAGCATACTAGTCGAGTTCTAAATCCATACCGTCTAAGATGCATCAGATTGCCGAAGAAAGCGCTGCAGCTTATTGGCTGTAATTAAGCATGACAATATGGACCTGGGAGATGTTCAAAAGCGGGCGAATTAGTAGCTAATAAAGCATTACTTGATATTTTAAGTAAAGGAAGTTAACTCTAGCGAACTCCTTTAGCATGTCAAAATAGCATCTATTTTAAGATGCAATCTATGCATTCATACTATGTAAAAATCATAGTATGAATGCATAGATTGCACTAAACTTAGTGAATTCAGTACATAGAGATTTATATAACCAATATATTATTATCAATATTAATAATAAGTGATTTCTATCATGTACAGAGTTAAGGGTGAGATTATTGAAGTTATCACGGCTCTATACTTAAGATAAAATCCAGGCTGGTTAGTGCTTTTTCCAACTGGAAGGGTATGTTCAGAGATTCCCTATTACTTAAAAACGATGCGTTTGCATAAGTTGGTGCAATTAGGCGAGCAGCTTATAGAGAAAGTGCCAAAACCCATTAACTATCTCTTGCTAAACTTATACTAGAGATTTAGGATAATATCTGGACCGGCATAAATCGTAGCAAGAAGTATTTATAACACCAGGTTTGCATTGTGGGGGGGTATTAAATTGCCATGATACTTGCTCAGAAAATTTCATTTTTTTAAAAACCGCGATAGAGATGCTAAAAACTAGATCTTAAAGCACTAACTAATGCTAGTAATAAACGCCAGTATTAATTACTGCTACAAAAATCATAAAAGTACAACTGCTGTCTTGTTATTATCCGATTCCTGAGAATAGCATTGCAAGCTACATGAGGATGGGTCTTGGCATATCGATCCATACGATTTCGTATTAATTAGCGATATCGTCTATTAACGTGATCCTAGTCCTGATTTGGTGCTAATTTAGTATTATATTGGCAACCTCCGCTAGGTTGTTTACTTATATAGCGGTTACAGTGCTAGTCATAACGCTCTAGGAATTTTTTGCTCAAGTAGCTGTTACTATTTCTACTACTAATACAGATACTACGCACATTGCTATAGATAGGCGTTATCTAAAAAATGAATAATATTACGTTCTTAGTTCAGGTACTCGTTAGCCATAAATACGGGTCAGACAAGGCATACCACCGTTACGGTAGTTGAGTACTAATTTATGCTTAGCTATAAGGTATGGCGCGGCTGGCAGGATTTGAACCCACGACCCCTTGGTTCGTAGCCAAGTACTCTATCCAACTGAGCTACAGCCGCGCGAAGAATGGGAAGTATAGCAACTTTTTTAAAGATGTGGGTATACTAGGAAGTTTTTTTACATACTAGTTTATAAAAAGACGTAGGATCCTAACAACAAAATTATCTTATTTATATAAATTAGTACGTAATTTTCTGAAGTTTAAATAAATAAGACAAATTTTTAATAAACAGTAAAATTTGACATGGAATAATCTTCCATAGTTGGAAAGACAAGCTAATGTATAGGTTATATGATAAAAGAGCAATTACCGCAACTTCTAAATATAGGTTGACGTAATTTCTTAACCTTAAGTAGGTTAAGATTAATCTTATAGTGATAGCAATTCTGTTGATAGAAACCATCTCTGCATAAGATGAGCTGGCGCATATAGTTGTAAGAAAAGAATCAGCCTACACTAGAATTAGCGATAATATATTCTATAGTTAATAGGGTGCTAGAGAGTTATTTATTCTTTAATATAATTGATTACCATCTAATATACTATAATACTAGGCATAAGATTAATAATAGTCAGCCATGATGAAATATCTTTGAGGTAGGGTAAACTTAGCTGGGTTCCTCATAATTTTCCGAAGCTTATAAGAGGCGTAAATCTATCCTTAGTAGGAGGTACTATAATATTCTTATAATAGATTAAACAAATAGGACATTGTATTTTATCTATAAATGCATTTCATACTGACTTCTATCAGGATAGGCACTCATGTTAATGTCTCTAAAAATACTTCTTAGTTCGTAGTTCGTACTTACTATATTTTAGAACACGTAATATGTGTAAGAAATACAGTTAGGTGCTGCGCGTATAACAGCAAGGCAACAGGGGTTTTATAAACCTCTATAGCGCAATTAGCTTGCGATTACCCTGGACGCATTTTCTCTAGATTTCTGATTTTATGATACGCTTAGAGCGCTTGATTACATGATGTGCAGGATACTGTTTTAATGCCCAAACAAGCGAGTAGATATTAATAGATACGTATTCAGACGAGACTATGTAATATACTTACTAGGCATATTAAAGAGAAAAAGCTCTGGAACTGTAGGTTAATACAGGGTTGTTAATCTACGGTGTCGAAGGATGGCGTTGATGTTCTATAGCAGAGCTAAATTCACGCTAACATGTACAGCATTGTTATACTGTAGCAGAGAAAATAACTAATTTCTTTGAACATGTAGTATAGTACTAAACTGCCTATCAGGGCAGGTACTTAATATTTAATTACATCTCAAAGGACCAATAGATTAGACAAATTCATCTAATAAACTTTGTGAGAGTCAATACATTTTTGAGTAAAAGCATACGTTTTACTCTTAAATTCACAAAGCGTCTCGATCACACAATTCCCGCATTTAGGCGCCCGTGCATAGCATACGTGTCGGCCGTGCAAAATTAACCAGTGGTGTGCATTATGCTGGAATTCAGCTGGTGTGAGTTTTTTTAGGGCAACCTCTACTGCTCGGACGTTTTTACCTGTTGCTAGCCGCGTTCGGTTCGCAACGCGGAAGACGTGTGTATCGACAGCAATTGTTGGGTGCCCGAATATAGTATTTAACACGACACTTGCTGTCTTTCGGCCTACCCCAGGAAGGGCCTCAAGTGCTTTACGATTATTGGGTACTTCTCCATAGTGCTTATCTAACAACATTCTACAGGTCGAGATTATATTCTTGGCCTTGATTCTATATAACCCAATTGCCTTAATATACTGCTCTATACCTTCCTCGCCAAGCGCTAGCATAGCTTTTGGTGTATTAGCAATCGGCAATATTTGGCGCATGGCTTTATTAACAGAGATATCAGTTGCTTGGGCTGAAAGTATCACTGCAATTAGAAGTTCGAACGATGTTGTATACTCTAGTTCTGTAGTTGGATAGGGGTTCAAGTTTTTCAGCGTTTCGTAGATTGCACGGCGCTTTTTAGCGTTCATAAAAGTTCTAGACTTAGAAAAATAATAAACACCGACGTGATTTATCTCGTATTGGGGAACAAGCTATTCCAGTGACACTGGATGGAGAGTATAGTAGGGTATTCAATAGAGTGCAGCTACTTTCATCTTTTTAGCTTAATCCAAGCTCTGCTGTCCGGCCTTAGTCGCGTCGATTTGCTCTTGTATGCTTATACTCACGCCTAATATGTTCCGAGGCACTACCCCTCCCTGAGCAACTAGTTCTTCTTTTTTATTGTGGATACGCGCTAGCGCCATCTTGATAACAGCTTGTTTCCGTATAGCGATATAGTTTTTCAACAACGCTATGAGCCTTACTTCTAGCGAGCTAGCTGAGATAGTAGTCGCCGCCGTCAAGGCCCATTCTAATGCGGGCGGCAGTTTTACTGGTAGTATTGCATGGCGTGAGGCAGCATGCTGTTGCGCCTGATCACGCTTTTTCCTAATCCGAAGATTACGCGTCTCATGCCGCTGTCGGGCTGCTTCTGCCTGCTGAGGGGACCATGCATCCCATCCGGTAGCAATTTCAGTTATTGGAATCATCTCAATACAATTGACAGGGCACGGAGCAATGCATAGATCACACCCAGTACACCAATCTAGTAATACTGTATGCAGCTGCTTTGGTGCGCCGACAATAGCATCAACTGGGCACGCTTGCGTACATAACGTACATCCGATACATATAGTTTCATCAATTACCGCTCGTAGTCGTACTCGCTCGACACCATTAATTGGGTTGAGCGGAATAATTGGCTTATTAAGCAAAGATGCTAGCCGGGCGACACCTTGTCGCCCTCCGGGCGGACACTGGTTGTAGCTTGCTACGCCGTTTGCAATAGCATCCGCATAAGGTCGGCATCCGTTATAGCCACATTTGGTGCATTGGGTTTGAGGAAGCAGATCGTCGATGCGATCCGCAAGCGATGGAGAGACGCTCACAGTATTGGAACCTAGGTACGTCAAGAAGTATGACGCGTATTTATCAATACATAATTATTACTTATTCCAGTAGCGGCGCGTCGAAGTTGCGTAATATTATTTACCGTTCTCTACGTCCATATTAGAGCAAGTAACTGAGCGTAGAATGCTTTTTCTAGCGTCTAGAATCTTATAATTCTACGTCTAATATCGATAAGTGAAATAAAGTAGCGAAGAATTTACACAGATCCGATGTTAGAAAAGTGTTAAGAAGAATCTCGACCCTATTTGCACGAATTAATAATAAGATTACGTTTGATAAGGATCTCGCATCAAACGTACGATGCTCTCTGTTTTCAGAAAGATATTTCTTATTATATAAAACTTTTGGGGTGTAGCTATAAAGCTATGCTTAGTGCTCCGATCAGCTTTATCAGAGCTATTCTTATTACAACGCACCGGGCAGCATAGTGGTTTACAGCAGATCGAACGTAAACACGGCCTCGATGCGAGCAAGCAAAGCTTGAGAACCACATTACGTGGTATTAGTATACTCTATATACGCTAGTTGTAGAATGTATTAAGCAATGCACTTCTGATGCTAGACGGCTAAAAAACAAGAATATTAAGCACTTAGATTTTTCGGCTTTAGGTCTGCTATTCCCTAATTATAACGTATAAAAAAGTACCCGATACGTTACTCATAACCGGGCTGTCCCAGCCCTACATTTTCTCAGAATTATACCGAGTATTCTTAAGCATGCAACAGCCTATTAAGCTATGAGCTTATACTAAATTTTCTTAAATAAAATCAAGCAGCAAGGCAGATGCGGAAGATACCTCGGCGTAGGGACATAGATAAACATCATTAAAAATAGAGGCGTTCAAATTATTTAATGCACTAGTAAGCTACTAAAAATCTCTTTTAATTAAGTAGACCTATATTAACTATACCCCATAAGATGAATCATCCTTTTTAGGATGACCTAAATTATTTCCGAGAGCGAGGGGTCCGATGTATGTATCTAGTATCACCGGATACTAAGTGTATAGAGTGCTATAATTGAGCATTATTCCAGCATTCCCTCGGAGGGCATCCGCTTGAGCGAACGCTCACATATAGCATTAGATCTAAATACTACCTCGCGTTCCATTCTAACTGAAGCACGAGTTTCTTGTGGTATCGCCGTTTCTAGCTCAGTACCAGTGTCTTTTCCATTGTCATTTGATGAATTTGGCCTTTCTGCGTTAATCGTTCGGTCAGTAATAGAACAGGGCTATGTAAAACCAACGCCGATCCAGGCTCAGGCGATCCCAGCTGTGCTAGCTGGCCGAGACGTCATGGGTGCAGCGCAGACCGGAACAGGTAAGACAGCTAGCTTTGCACTACCAATTATTCAACGCTTGTTTCCACTTGCTAGTCTTAGTGCATCTCCCGCACGCCATCCAGTACGAGCACTTATTTTGACCCCTACTCGAGAACTTGCAAATCAAGTAGCAACTAATGTCCATAGGTATGCTAAGTACACATCATTACGCAGTACAGTCATATTTGGCGGTGTCGATATCAATCCACAAGTGGCTGAATTGCGCCGTGGTGTCGAGATCGTAATCGCGACACCCGGTCGGCTACTTGATCATATTCAGCAAAAAAGTACGTCATTAGCTCAGGTGCAGATACTTGTACTCGACGAAGCTGATCGGATGCTTGACATGGGCTTCTTACCAGACTTGCAGAGAATCCTAAACTTGTTGCCACGTGAAAAACAGACCTTGTTGTTTTCCGCGACATTCTCCGCTGAGATTAAAAAACTCGCAGCGACTTACTTACGCAATCCGGTTACGATTGAAGTAGCTCGTAGTAATTCAGCAGCTGAGAATGTTCGGCAAATCGTCTTTGAAGTGTCCGAGCCTAATAAGCAAGCGGCAATCCTTCAGTTAATCCGTCAGCGTAAATTAAAGCAAGTAATTATTTTTTGCAACAGTAAGATCGGAGCAAGTCGGCTGGCAAGGCAACTCACGCGCGATGGCATAATAGCTACCGCAATTCATGGGGATCGCTCTCAAAGCGAGCGAATGCAGGCGTTAGAGGCATTTAAGCTCGGAACAATTGAAGCGTTAGTTGCAACCGATGTAGCCGCCCGAGGACTAGATATTGTAGAGTTGCCGGCTGTAATCAATTTCGATTTGCCATTTAACGCGGAAGACTATGTGCATAGAATCGGGAGAACGGGTCGTGCTGGGGCATCCGGTGATGCGTTGTCATTGTACAATGTCAACGAGTGTAAACAACTGACGGATATTGAAAATTTAATTAACCGCAAGTTCACTCTTCAACCTCTCGAGTTACACCGATCAACATCTCGGAACAGCTCGCATGAACGTGTTGATTGTAACGACCGTCGTCGTAATCGACATGATGATGTTTCTAACCGGGTACGCTCATCAATACCTGATGCCAAGCTAGTTGATGACTTCTTTACGAAGCCATATGAGCCCTCATTTTCAGTCTGCCAAATAGCAAACTATGAAGAGCAGAATCCGGTACTCGACAAGAAATTACCTAAGCAACGATTAGCTGCGCTATTAGGCGGATTCGGCATGCCGCGTCGGGATTCTTAATCCCCTAGGGGGGGTTAACTTGTGATAAATACCCCCCCATATTCTATGGTCTATCTTACTAGGGCGCTAATATGAGCCGAAAATGCAACAGCCCTCTAGCTTCATCGATTTAAGAGGCTGATTTATGCCGATTAGTAGCGCTCTAGTTTTTCCCTCTAAATAAAAAATGATAGATACTGTTAATAGATGTTAAGTAATAAAGCATAATTGTAAGCAAATTTTCCACAGGTGTAATTGAGCATCTCTTATGTATGATTAGTACGCGTTAATAATAGCTACCTTAAGTTATTTAACTTACTTATTTGTTATATAGTTTTCTGCAGATTAGTAAAGTGTGGTACTAGCAATTGGCTTACAAGAGAGTTTCGGTACGGTGTGTGCTAAGTCAATATAAAGTATTCAAGCTATGCATAGCTGTGTTACATGATGGCACTTGATGTTTTTATTTTACACCCTCTATATACTAAAAAACTTACTTACTTTGATTTAGGCAGAACATTAGCCTGTTTCATAGTAACCCTAACACAGTAGACAACTCTGAGGAGGCGACGCAGAAGATCGGGATAAAAAAGGGGGGGCTAAATTTCCTATTGTTATTTCTAGTAATACCGGATGTTATCCGTCAGATGGTCTATATTTACCTTAACTTAACTACCTGTAGGATGATTTTGATATTTTCCTGGCTATTAAAAGAGTAAGTACATGTATTGTGTACCGATTCCAAATTTCTTTCTAAAAATATAGGTTAATAATATAACAGATTACGCCCCTTAAATATGCTTGAATGCGACCTAGAACGAGTTATAGGCGTTACGTATACTTATTAATTAAGTATATAAGATTTATGTGCTTAATAGGGCTGCTATGTTATTTAGGCGCATGCCTATTAATCTTAATTTCTGATAATAACCAAACTTAAGATTATATTACTAACGACTCAATTATAAAAACTGACGCTTATTCCTAATCAGGATGCTTTAAAATATTTACTTGTTTAAAAACTCTTCTTGAACAGGATGTGATGAATATATCGTCTAACACCAAGCTAATATGCAAGTAGTTGCTTAATATATTGGTTGACTTAAGACCGCCGGTAATAAATAGACTGGAATACTTAAACCCTGGGATATTTTAGTATCGAATGCCATGAGAATAGTGGGGTGGCAAAGATTAGCCGTATCAAGTAAGTCGCTCTTTTTTAAAAAAATTAATGTACCGGTAGGTGACCGTATGCAATATGGCGTTTAAGCCATCTATTTATTTAGAAATCACTGAGCTATATACCCCATATTATTTCTAGTCCGCCGACAGGATTATATCCACCGGGTGGTGAGTTAGCAGTCTAGCTTATTTATATGAGTGTCTAGTCAACTAGGTTGACTGTTATCAGTAGTTATTGTTATTAGGCCAGACGCTTCGGTAACGACGGCTAGCGGCATTCTCCGTAAGATAGAACACAGATATGTCTGATCCACGATTCGTTCATCTGCGCGTTTACTCCGAGTTTTCTATTGTCGACGGTATTATACGACTTGACGACATGATTCAGCGGGCAGTAGAAGACGGGCAAGGTGCAATTGCACTCACTGATCTTGCTAATGCTTTTGGTCTAGTACGCTTTTACAAAGCTGCACGTGCACGCGGTGTTAAACCAATTGTTGGTGCTGACGTTTGGATTTCAAATCCAGAGAATCGAGACAAACCAGCGCGGCTATTATTGCTCGTTAAGGATCGATCTGGCTATCTAAGCCTGTGCGAGCTCCTTAGCCGAGCGTGGTTGACGAACCAGTATCGTGGCCGAGCTGAGATTAACCTTCACTGGCTTGAGGAAAGTTTTGCTAAAGGTCTGCTAGCATTGTCCGGTGCTCAACAAGGCGATATTGGTATTGCACTAGCTTCAGGTAACGTACAAGCGGCTATTCGCCATGCTCAGCGTTGGGCCACTATCTTTCCAAATGCGTTCTATATTGAGCTGCAGCGGATACAGAAACCAGGCATAGAAGCTTATTTACAGCAAGCTGTAAAACTCGCTGCGCGGTTAGGGCTGCCTGTAGTAGCGACGCACCCAGTGCGGTTTATGACCCCGGAGGACTTTACTGCTCACGAAGCGCGCGTGTGTATTTCTGAAGGCGACATTTTAGCTAACCCAAGGCGCGTGAAACGCTTCTTTACAGATGAGTACTTTTTCACGCAGCATCAGATGTGCGAGCTGTTTGCTGATATCCCATCAGCGCTTGAAAACACAGTACAAATCGCCAAGCGCTGCAATCTAACACTTGAGCTAGGTAAGCCCAGATTACCGTTATTCCCAACGCCGGCTGGGATGTCGCTAGATAATTACCTTATTCAGTTATCTATCGCTGGACTTAAGCAGCGGCTCGCGCAGCTATTTCCCGATAAAATGCAACGAGATGGACACTGCCAGACGTATAAAGAAAGACTAGCATTCGAGTGTGACACCATTATTAAGATGGGTTTTCCCGGTTACTTCTTAATTGTTGCAGACTTTATTAATTGGGCGAAAAATAACGGCGTGCCAGTAGGACCTGGACGAGGTTCTGGTGCAGGTTCGTTAGTGGCGTTTGCACTTGGGATCACAGACTTAGATCCATTGCGTTACAATTTACTCTTTGAGCGGTTTCTAAATCCAGAACGTGTCTCAATGCCGGATTTTGACATCGACTTTTGCCAGAATGGTCGCGATCGCGTGATTCAATACGTGAAGAGCAAATACGGTACTGCTGCAGTGTCACAGATCGCAACATTTGGCACTATGGCAGCAAAAGCCGCTGTGCGTGATATAGGTCGTGTATTGGACTTGGGGTATAACTTTACCGATAGTGTCGCGAAGCTGATTCCGTTTAAACCTGGTAAGCATATTACTATTGCTAGCGCTATTAAGGGAGAGCCTCAGCTACAGGAGCGATTTAATAGCGAAGATGAGGTTCGGCAGTTACTCGAATTAGCACAGCGTGTTGAAGGATTAACACGAAATATCGGAATGCACGCCGGTGGTGTGCTAATTGCGCCCGGTAAGCTTACTGATTTTTGTCCACTATATACACAGGACAACGATGGCAGCATTATTAGTCAATATGATAAGGATGATGTTGAAGCCGTTGGACTTGTTAAATTCGACTTTCTTGGATTGACTACGCTTACAATCCTAGATTGGGCTGAACGATACATCCGGCGACTAGATCCGTCTAAAAAAGAGTGGTCACTTGCTCAAATATCTCTGGAGGATGCTGAATCGTTTAAAATCTTGAAGAACGCTAATACGGTTGCTGTATTTCAGCTAGAAAGTCGCGGTATGCAGGGTATGCTCAGAGATGCGCAGCCAGACCGTTTCGAAGAAATTATCGCATTAGTAGCACTATATCGGCCAGGCCCGATGGATCTAATTCCAAGTTTTTGCGCACGTAAGCATGGACGAGAAGCAGTAGAATATCCGGATCCTCGCGTCGAACCTATTCTGAAAGAGACCTATGGCATCATGGTCTACCAAGAGCAAGTGATGCAGATGGCTCAGATCATCGGCGGATATTCACTAGGAAGTGCTGATTTACTGCGGCGAGCGATGGGTAAAAAAAAGCCTGAGGAGATGGCTAAGCATCGTAGGTTATTCCGAGAAGGAGCGGCTAAGAATGGTTTAATCGCGGAAAAGGCTGATGAAATATTTAATTTGATGGAGAAGTTTGCTGGATACGGCTTTAATAAGTCGCATGCGGCATCATACGCATTGCTTGCGTATTACACGGCCTGGCTTAAGGTGCATCATCCGGCTGAATTTATGGCGGCTAATATGTCGCTCGCCATGGACGATACTGACAAGGTAAAAATTCTTTTTGATGATTGTATAGCGAATCATCTGGTAATTCTACCACCTGATATTAATCAGTCTGTCTACCGTTTCGAGCCAGTAGCTGATACGGTAGACAAGCAATTGAAGATAATCCGCTACGGTCTCGGCGCGATCAAGGGTAGTGGGCAGAATGCAATCGAAGAGATTCTTCGGGCCCGATCGACAGGGCCGTTTAAAAACTTATTCGACTTCTGCGAGCGAATCGATCGACGCATTGTAAATCGCCGTATGATTCAAGCCCTAATTAAAGCTGGCGCATTCGATTCTCTACATAAAAATCGGGGTCAACTACTTGAGTCGGTTCAGCTTGCAACGGAAGCGGCTGATCAGGCGGGAGCTAATGCATTACAAGGTAGTCTCTTTGATATGCCTGATGGCTCCAGAGAACATCATTATAAATTAGTTGATAGGCCGGCATGGACAGAGAAGCGAAAATTGCAAGAGGAAAAAGCAGCCCTTGGCTTTTATATTTCTGGGCATTTATTTGATGCATACAGGAGTGAAGTACGACATTTTGTATGCCAAACAATCGGAGGATTAAAAGAGGGGCGTGATCAGCTAATCGCTGGGGTCATTACTACAATGCGTACACAGATAACGCAACGCGGTAAGATATTAATCGCTGTGCTAGATGATGGCACTGGCCAGTGCGAAGTTACTATTTTTAATAAAATATTCGACGCGAACCGTGAGATTTTTAAAGAGGATGAACTACTAGTCGTACAAGGGCAAGTGCGTAACGATAGTTTTGCTAGCAGGCTTCGATTTACAGTTAACATTGCTATGAATTTAGAGTGCGCTCGTTGCTGCTACGCAGACTCGCTATTGCTTTCGATCAATCACAATGCAGATCTGACACGGCTTCGTAATCTACTCGAACCATACCGGCTTTCGGAGACATCACAGCCTAAAAAGGCGTTGGTAGCTGTTAGTATGTCGGGCCGATCACACAGTAGGAGCGGCCTTGAGTCTGGTGGATTGAGAGTTAGGGTCCGGTATCAAGGTGCGAGTGCGCAATGCGAGTCGATGCTGGGCGATGCATGGCGCGTAAGATCTAGCGATGAGCTTCTTAATCTGCTACGAGCAGAGTTCTATGCAAGCGGGGCTGTTCAGATTCTATATCCGGAGTGCTGATGCTACTGAAGGAGTAACTTGACTATACCTCAGAACGGAATTGTCAGCAGGGTAGCTAAACCCCTTACATACGCTGATGTGCTATCTCGTATTGGCCGGATTATACGTCCGTATTGGTGGGCTGTTATGCTTGCAATCGTATCAATGGGGCTAGTAGCGAGTGCTGAGACAGGCATACCAGCATTGCTTAAGCCATTGATAGATAATGGTCTCAGGCTGAAAGACTCAAGTGTAGCGGTTTGCTGGTATGTACCGGCGGCACTTGTTAGTCTCGCGCTGGGTCGAGGACTTGCCCAGTATGCGTCTAGCTATCTACTATCCTACGTATTGAACCGTATTCTGTTATATTTGCGGCTGCAGATGTTCCAAACAATGCTGCGCGCACCCGCTGATTTCTTTCAGCGTGAAACAGCTAGTACAATTATTAGTGCAATTGTATTTGAGGTAAATCAGGTTCTTAATGTGCTAATGACTGTACTTGTCACACTTGTGCGAGATTCATTGACAGCAGCATTCCTACTTAGCTATTTGTTCTACCTAAATTGGCAGTTAACGCTAATTGTTTCGGTAATCCTGCCGGCGCTTGGCTGGCTAGTCAGTAAGATTAATCGTCGCTTACGTTGGCTCAATCGTGAGCAGCAAATGCTGACCAATCAGCTCTCTTATATCGTTGAAGAGACAGTGGGTGGTTATAAGGTTGTGAAGGTGCATAATGGTGAGCCGTACGAAATGCGCCGCTTCACGCATATGATCCAGCTTCTCCGTAGCTATGCAATGCGGATGGCTATTTCTAGTGGGCTAGTACAGCCAATAACTCAGTTTTTTGCGTCGCTTGCTTTGGCAGTTGTAGTTTTAATTGCGGTAATCCAATCGGCAAACGATAAAACGACAGTAGGTGGATGTGTTGCGTTTATCATGTCTATGCTACTTATTATTTCTCCATTAAAGCATTTAATCGATATAAATCAACCGTTAACACGCGGTATGACTGCAGCTGAACTAATTTTTGGTCTAATTGATGAGCCGGTGGAGAACACCGGCGGTGAACGAAAAGTTATTCGCGCGCAGGGTGCTATCGAATTTGAGCATGTAAGCTTCCACTATAGGGAAGCACATCAGCCAACGCTTGACGATATCTCATTTAAAATTTCGCCTGGTGAGGTAGTTGCGCTAGCTGGACCATCTGGAGGCGGTAAAACCACGCTGGTAAACTTGTTACCCCGCTTCTTCGAACCCTCTACTGGACATATATTAGTCGATGGTGTTCCGTTACCAGAATATCGATTACCGGATTTACGAAAGCAGATTGCATTCGTTACCCAGGACATCTTACTATTTAATGATACGATCGCAGCTAATGTTGCTTATGGGGAGAGCATAGACTATAAACGGGCAGAAGCTGCCTTATGCTCAGCTAGTCTTATAGATACAATAGCATTAATGCCAGCGGGGCTTAATACACTGATTGGTGATAACGGCATGCGTTTATCTGGTGGTCAGCGGCAACGTCTTGCAATTGCCCGCGCGATCTATAAGGATGCGCCGATTCTGATCCTTGATGAAGCAACGGCCGCACTAGATTCAGAATCGGAACGTCATATTCAAGCGGCGCTCGCGGTATTAATGCGTGGACGGACTACACTACTTATCACGCATAGATTATCAACTATCGAATATGCTGATCGTATACTCGTTCTTGATACGGGTCGTATTATTGAACAGGGTACACACACACAACTACTAAGTCAGGATGGTTTATACGCGAATTTATATAGAATACAACACCAGCAAGGAAAGATGGTTGTATAACAAGTCGCGGCGTATAAAAGCCCTAATATCTTACTATAAAATTAATCGTAATTACCGACAAAATTTTGTGGTGTGAAATGCACTTATGCACTCGGAATTATAATATTCCGGATAATATTTTATGAATTGGTTGCGGGGGTAGGATTTGAACCTACGACCTTCGGGTTATGAGCCCGACGAGCTGCCAGACTGCTCCACCCCGCGTCTGCAAAAACGTATTTTAGCGGAAACTAATGGGCAGGTCAAATACTTTGTAGCCTAAATATATATGCTCGTAACAAGCATCAGAGCTGCTTTAGGATCCTGTTTATCTAGGAAACACTTGAACCATTTAATTTTTATTGACAGTAGATACAAGGGTGCTTGCTAGTGAGGACCTACCCAGCGTTGGTAATGCCGACTAGAATGTTTATCAGAATATAGTAACTATGTTTAGAATATAATGTACGTATAACTAACAGTAGAAAATGTATGTCTCACATAGATAGAGCTAGATTAGTAGCTATCCTCGATCGAACAGCATAACATGTATAGTTGTAATAATATTATTAACGCCTTATTTTCCTGTTCAGTTTATTAAAACTCGATTTTTATATATTAAATAAGCACACATAATAATTTGTATATTAACTACTATTAATTAATATAGATGGTTAATTTGTCTATAATTCCGGTGTAGCTAAAGATGCCTGTAAAAATCGATAAAGCGATAATTTATTAGTCCTCTGCTAGCTCGGTGTCTCGAAAATATATCTCTAACTGTGTTTTGAGAATCCTACTCTTACGTGATAGCGTATGGCGTAGTTTAATAAACTCATTCCGCAGGACTAATGTTAGGGCAGCTAGATGAATATATTTTGAATATAAGTTATCTTTTGTGTCAGCTCATATGTACGCAAAACTGCTGTATGACACTATTGCTATTTTTTGCCGAAAACCTCTCAGGTTATATCTCCATGATCTAGTGATCATGGAGATACTGTGCTTTACTAGTACTAAAATTAGAATAGTAAACTACAACATAGCTGCATATAACTTACATTCTTAGTTTCTTTAGGCAATGTAATTGAAGATTACCCGTTGGTTCTGATTCAGAAACCTACTGTTAGGTGTTGTCTTTTGTTGTAGATAGCAAAAATATAGAAAGACAGTCCATGTGCGCGAAGTAGCTACCAGTTAAAGCGTAGTAATATCTTAAACCTACTCAATGTGATCTGCATCCTGAAAAACATTAACGCTGTGCTTCTGATCTATAGGATCCACAGAGGATAATCGCAAATAAGCCTCCTGAGTTAATTAAGCTTAATATGCCGTCGATAAAATCGCTAAGCCGATAACCTAATCCTAGGTGGGGTATTGCTGATAAGTGGTAGTGTACTTCGTTGGTACTAGCCGGTATTTATCGCTTATAAAAGTTTGCAATGCTGCTGGTAATCTCCTTGTGCGCATCGGCGATACCTTTCCAGCCCTGAACTTTAACCCACTTGCCTTTTTCGACCGCTTTATATTGCTCAAAAAAATGCTTAATCTGGTCTTGTAGATAATCTGGTACATCATCAATAGATTTCAGGTTCGCAGTCATCTGGCATATCCTATCGGCCGGCACCGCGATTAATTTAGCATCTCGCCCAGATTCGTCTATCATGTTTAGTATACCTAACGCTCGACAACGCACAACTGAACCAGCCAGTAGCGGAAATGGTGTGATCACCAATACATCAACTGGATCACCATCGCCAGAAAGCGTTTTCGGGATAAATCCGTAGTTTGCTGGATAGCGCATTCCCGTACCAATAAAACGGTCTACGACGAGTAGACCAAGCTCCTTATCGACTTCATACTTAACCGGATCACTGTGCGCTGGAATTTCAATAATAACGTTAAAGTCGTGGGGTAATTCGTTGCCGGACGGAACATGATCGAAGCTCATATCGGATTATCCTGATAACGATAAAATAAATAGTGGGGAGAACGCGTTAATTTTATCAACTAACTGGCTGCGAGCGTGTGATTCGCGACAATCTGTATCATTTATTATCCGCTATGAGCTTGAGCGCCAGATTAAGAAATGCCTGTATCATATGCTATATGGCTGTGATTGCAAGTCAAAAACCCTAAAAGAAAGTCTAGCATCCTCCTGGTGCCTGTCGTACTATGCTTCTGTGCGCGCTGCTGACTCAACGAACGGAAAGGGGGGGGGATCTTATCGCTTGCACAGTCCGTGTATCGGTGTAGGATTTATCAGACCCTATGAATTCGAAAACGCTCCTTAAACGATCCTATAGGCATCGGTTGGACAACTGTAAAACGATAAGCAATTCCACCAGCTAAATTTGAGATGCAGAGCAACTGATGCGCGATAGAGATGGGTGATTACTAGCGCCTAAAGACGTCTCAGCATTATGCCGCTAATTAAGTAATTCTATACTTTACTATGAGTTATATCAGGCATATCGCCATTGTGGGCTAGGTTGTCTAGCGATTTCTAGCATCTTTAATAATTTGGGTACTGAAACTCAGTTACTTTACTCTGTTATATAGCTACTGCAGTACACGCTATGAGATTTCAAAGCATTAATACGTTGTGCAACCCGAGTATACATCTCGTTATACTTCTAATACAGTCCGCAAGCAGGCGTTTATACACACACATACAGGCCCTGCTATGCTTCCGGGCTAGATATAGATAGCATCCTGGTAGTGCGTATTGATCCTTCTAAATAATCGTGCTATGCATACGTATAAAGTATTGAAGAGTAACTCGAGTCTGCCATCGGCTGCGCTAATAATATCTTCAACTTCCTCAGGGTAGTTAATCTCTGCGGCAAAAGCAATAATAATAAGTGCACCAATCAACGCCTAGGAATGATAGTGCTGTTCGTCTATTAATAGACAAATCCGTATTAGATTAGATCTACACCACAAAGGTGTATTATATGGCTTGCCGTCGCGTCGGCTAGGGTTAGGATACATATCTCTCTCACCTCTTTTTTCATAGAAACCGGCAAGGAAGGCGATATATACAGTATCTACTAGACATAATTTTAGTGTGTTTAGAAGCATGTTATAGAGCTCCATCAACCGGACCGTTTTAGCGCCTACTTCACTTCTTGATAGCCAGTTAGATGAGTGTGTATTGATATGAAACTCGTAATGCCCACCTTGGTATGTTAGCACTATTACATCACGATGCTATAATAATGGCTTTGTCGCATAGTAGCGCGGCAAGCGGCACATCTTCTCACTATTGCGTCAATCTGTCATGACATCTCAATTGTATAAAAAGGGCGAAATCTGGTCTGCGCGTTTTTCTGAGCCAATATCTAGTCTGGTTAAGCGCTACACTTCGTCCGTGTTATTCGATACGCGACTTGCACTTATTGACATTGAAGGTTCGCTTGCTCACGCGGCCATGCTCAGTACTCAAGGAATTATTAGCAAAGATGATGGGGTAGCAATCCTAAAAGGTATGGAGCAAATTCGAGGCGAGATCACGCGGGGAGAATTCGAATGGCAGCTCGATCTCGAGGATGTCCACCTAAATATTGAGGCTAGACTAACCGCATTGATCGGCGATGCGGGAAAAAAATTACATACTGGACGATCGCGTAACGACCAAGTTGCTACTGATATTCGGCTCTGGCTCCGCGGGGAAATTGATAAGATTATTAACCTCATTAAAAGTTTTCGAGGCGCGCTTCTTGACCTTGCGGAACGGCATGCCGATACAATTCTGCCTGGTTTCACGCACTTGCAAGTCGCTCAACCCGTGACATTTGGCCATCATCTTTTAGCATATGTAGAGATGTTTACGCGCGACACTGAGCGGATGCTAGATTGTCGTAAGCGGGTTAATCAGTTACCACTTGGCGCTGCGGCACTCGCCGGTACTAGCTACCCAATTGACCGCTGGCAAGTCGCTAAGACGCTGGGTTTCGATAGCATCTGTACAAATTCACTTGATGCGGTGTCAGATCGAGACTTTGCAATCGAATTCACAGCAGCCGCCGCCCTAATTATGAGTCACTTCTCTAGGCTGTCTGAGGAGCTTGTATTGTGGATGAGCCCGATGGTTAGCTTTATCGACTTAGCCGACCGTTTTTGCACAGGCTCATCTATTATGCCACAGAAAAAAAATCCTGATGTGCCCGAGCTTGCGCGCGGCAAGGCCGGCCGAGTAAATGGGCATCTGGTCGCGCTGCTTACGCTTATGAAAGGACAGCCTCTTGCGTATAATAAAGATAATCAAGAAGATAAAGAGCCGCTGATCGATACCGTGGATACGGTGATTAATACACTGCGCATCTTTACTGAAATGATCGCTGGCATTATAGTTAATCCGAGTATGATGCGCTCGGCAGCATTGAGGGGATTTTCAACTGCGACTGACCTAGCCGATTATCTTGTCAAAAAAGGCTTACCGTTTCGCGACGCGCATGAAGCCGTTTCACATGCAGTACGAATATGCATAGATGAGGATCGTGACCTACTAGATCTAAATCTTGAGAAGCTACGAACAGAATTACCAAATATCGCACATCTGTTAAGTGACGACGTATTTGATTACCTGACTCTAGAAGGATCGGTCGCTAGCCGAAACCACATCGGTGGCACCGCACCCGAACAGGTTCGAGCTGCCATAATAGTGGCCCGAACTATGTTATCCACGTAGTAAGAAATCTATAATGTTATATTAATTAGCTATAGCACTGTATATATTAAATCAGATTAAATTACTTAGCCATTATTAATCGTATACCTTTCGTGCTATAGGTAATCTCTAGATAGAATTTGTTAATCAATAATCCAAGAGCTGCAGTATTGCTAGTGCCTTTAGTTAGAGTTGTACGCAATCTACGAAATATTCAACCTTGCTATCAATAACTTTGGTGACTAACCCATGAATATCAGTATAGAAGCCTGGAAATAGTGCATTAAATTCACGAGCAAAGCTCAAGTAGCGCACGATGGTCTTATTAAATCGTTCTCCCGGAATAAGCAATGGAATTCCGGGAGGATAAGGCGTTAGCAAAATACTTGTGATACGGCCCTCTAAATCGTTAATTGGAACGCGATCAATTTTTCGGTGCGCAATTTTTGCGAATGCGTCAGTTGGGCGCATCGCTGGCTCCATATTAGACAGGTACATCTCGGTAGTCAGTCGCGCAATATCATTTTCACGGTATACGCTGTGAATCTGCTGACACAGATCACGTAGTCCTACGCGCTCGTATATTGGATACTGTACAATAAATTCTGGTAGTACGCGCCATAGCGGTTGGTTTCTATCATAGTCGTCTTTAAACTGCTGGCACTCAGTAACCATTGAGTTCCATCGGCCCTTTGTAATACCAATTGTAAACATAATAAAGAATGAGTACAATCCTGTCTTTTCTACAATAATGCCATGTTCCGCAAGATAGCGGGTAACAATTGCAGCTGGAATGCCCGCCTCGCCAAACTCGCCCTCTACGTCTAACCCGGGGGTAATAATTGTAGCTTTTATTGGGTCTAGCATATTAAAACCCTTAGCTAGATTACCAAAACCATGCCAGCGATCGTTCGGTGGCAATATCCAGTCTTCGCGCGAACCAATACCTTCGGTAACAAGACGATCTGGCCCCCATACCTTAAAAAACCAATCATCGCCATATTCGGCATCAACCTTACGCATCGCGCGACGGAAATCAAGCGCCTCGGCGATTGACTCCTCGACAAGAGCGGTACCACCTGGCGGCTCCATCATCGCCGCAGCTACATCGCATGATGCAATAATAGCGTACTGCGGGCTAGTTGACGTATGCATTAGGTATGCCTCATTAAAACGATGCCGATCAAAGCGTGGTAGTCGCGAATCTTGTACTAGGATTTGAGATGCCTGCGAGATGCCGGCTAAGAGCTTATGTGTCGAATGAGTAGCAAATACTAGGGCGTCAGTCTGGCGAGCGTGTTGCCCGATTGCATGCATATCTTGGTAAAACGGATGGAACTCAGCATGCGGAAGCCATGCCTCATCAAAATGCAGCGTATCGATCGTGTCGCTCAGCAGGCTTTTAATCATCTCTACGTTATAGACCACACCATCGTATGTACTTTGTGTAATCGTTAAAATCCGCGGTTTAAGTCCTGGATTATTCACGATTGCCTCACGCGCGAACGGATTGGCAGCGATCTTGCGACGAATATTCTCCGGTTGGAATTCATCTTGAGGAATTGGCCCGATAATGCCATAATGGTTACGAGTAGGCATCAGAAAAACTGGAATCGCACCAGTCATCGTAATCGCGTGCAGAATTGACTTATGGCAATTTCGATCTACTACTACGATGTCTCCGGGCGCGACAGTAGCGTGCCACACGATCTTGTTTGATGTAGACGTTCCATTGGTCACGAAGAATAAATGATCCGCGCTAAAGATTCTCGCCGCATTACGCTCGGAAGCAGCTACCGGCCCAGTATGATCTAATAGTTGTCCAAGCTCATCTACGGCATTACATACATCTGCACGCAGCATATTTTCTCCGAAAAACTGATGAAACATCTGACCGAGCGGACTCTTTAAAAACGCGACACCCCCAGAGTGGCCTGGGCAATGCCACGAATAAGAGCCTTCGTCCGCATACTTCACCAGCTCCTTGAAGAATGGAGGTGGCAATGAATCTAGATATACTTTCGCCTCGCGGATAATATGCCGAGCAACGAACTCAGGCGTATCCTCAAACATATGAATAAAGCCATGCAATTCTCGAAGAATATCATTCGGGATGTGACGTGATGTGCGCGTCTCACCATATAGAAAAACTGGGATATCGGCATTGCGACGTCTGACTTCGGCAACGAACGATCGCAATGCTAATATTGCATGAGCGAGATCATGCACTTGGTCGTGTGTCACAGAGACTTCATCAACTAGTGCTATCTCATCGTCGTCGATCGAGAGTATAAAGCAGGACGCGCGGCTAGATTGTTGCGCAAACGAGGTTAAATCACCGTAGCTCGTTAAGCCAAGCACCTCAACTCCTTCGCGTTCAATCGCTTCGGCAAGCGCTCGAATACCTGAACCGGAGATATTCTCTGAGCGAAAATCTTCATCGATGATAACGACAGGATAGCGGAACTTCATTGGCGTAATTTTCCGAAAATAAGGCAGCGCGCTCTATTTTTAAGCATGCAGCGGTAGTAGGTGATGTATCAGTGTAATACACTCCGCTGATAGCGCAATAATGACGTGAGAAAACTCAAATTTTAGGCGGCGTAACGCTATATTGGCCCTGGTATTTTCCACCGCGGTCCGCATAGGAGATTTCACAAACTTCATCACTCTCAAAGAATAGAACTTGCGCTACGCCTTCGTTCGCGTAGATCTTCGCCGGAAGTGGCGTCGTATTTGAGAACTCCAGTGTCACATGCCCCTCCCATTCTGGCTCGAAAGGCGTAACGTTGACAATAATCCCGCAGCGTGCGTACGTAGATTTACCAAGGCATATAGTTAGCACATTTCGTGGGATTCGGAAGTATTCGACGGTGCGCGCCAGAGCAAACGAGTTCGGTGGGATGATGCATACATCACCATTAAAATCAACAAAAGATTTCTCATCGAAATTCTTTGGATCGACGATAGTCGAGTTAATATTAGTGAAGATCTTGAATTCATTTGCACATCGGATGTCGTAGCCATAGCTTGAGGTACCGTAGCTGACAATTTTTTGACCATCTAAGGCGATGCGCACCTGATCCGGTGCGAATGGCTCGATCATATCGTACTGTCCAACCATGCGCCGGATCCATTTGTCCGATTTAATCGTCATATATGCAATCGAAAGGCGGCTAGGCCGCGGGTTAAAAATGATCGGACGGAGTTTAGTGCTTTGTCGCCTTATCTCACTTCGACTATGATTATGCATGATGCCTCTAAGACTAGAACGGGATCCAAGTCATTCAGTCAACAGAAATATACCAGTGAGCCCGACTGTCGTGTTCTTTGCTTCTGCGTTCGGGTTTACCAGGTCACTTTATAGAATTTAACCCACTGATATATTATGTGTTACGCCTCGCGGCGAAACTCCTACTTACGTCGACGGAAAACTTACAGTTTTCGCTTATAGCTCTTAAGAATATAGTCACCGTCTAGTGGGTAACCCTACTTAAGTTGTGGATGCCTAGCACTACGTCAATATGTGCGATCAGTGTAATCATGCTTCATAAAAAGCGACAGACGAGATCTAGACAGTCGCATGCTATTCGTAATTGCCGACGATACATGCTAGCTATACATAGCACTAATTATGAGAATCGAAATTAGTGTTTTAAAAGGATCCCATCCTAATCGTAGCCCCATTAAAGTCCAAGATACTGAATGATTAGAATCATGCTGTGCTAGACGCATCTGATGGGACATCGTATGGAGTATTCTAATAGAGGAATGTTAGGTATTCTGAACAACTATGGTTGAAAATTTCGCACTCATATCGCGCGGCAGGGCTGCAATCCGTATTGCAACTTGTTGAGAAATATCACGATATAGGTTCGAAATACGCCCATGAGGATTAGCGACCATAATTGGGTACCCCGTGTCGGTATACTCCCGTATTTCAAGATCTAGCGGCAGGCTACCTAAAAACGGAATACTATACTGTTTACAAAGATGCTTTCCACCGCTGTCACCAAAAATCGATGCGGCATGGCCGCACTGCGAGCAAATATAAGCACTCATATTCTCAATAACGCCTAAGATAGGTACACCAACCTTCTCAAACATTTTTAGGCTTTTTCGTACATCCATTAGCGCAATGTCCTGAGGGGTTGTAACAATCACCGCACCGGTTAGTGGAACCCGATTAGATAGCGTGAGCTGGATATCGCCGGTTCCGGGTGGCATATCGATGATTAAATAATCTAGGTTTCGCCAATTCGTTTGACGCAGCAACTGCTCGAGAGCAGACGTAGCCATAGGCCCGCGCCACATTATCGGGTCATCCCGTTCGACGAGGAATCCAATCGAGTTAACCTGTACACCATAGCCCTCGAGTGGAATCATTGTTTTGCCATCTCCGGATACTGGACGACCAACAATACCGAATATCGTTGGCTGAGACGGACCGTAGATGTCCGCGTCTAGCACGCCAACAGACGCGCCTTCGTTAGCTAGCGCAATCGCGAGGTTTGCGGCCGTTGTACTCTTGCCGACTCCGCCTTTGCCAGAAGCAACCGCGATAATATTACGCACGTTTGGTAGCAACTGTATGCCGCGTTGTACTACGTGCGCCCTAATTTGATGGGATACCCCTACACGTAAATGCACCAACCCCCGTATAGCGCATAGCGCCTGTTTAATATGCGTCTCAATCAGTAAATACTGACTTTTGGCTGGATAGCTCAGCACAACCTCGAGTGATAGAGTATCGCCGTTAATCTTAATATTGCGCACTCCTTTGCTCGCTGTTACCGGCTGTTCTGTATTCGGGTCGATGATGCCATGCAGAACAGCATCGATCTGATCCCTATCAATTGTCATTATTTCCCTGTTATCAAGTCTTTTATTCGAATACCGAATGCGAGCATTTAGCCTTCAGCATAGGGTTGCCTTTTTAGAAGAATCAAGTTAAGCATTGCGAAAATTATTTCGCAGCAGCTAAGCTAACCGTTATACACAACATAGTGTGCAGCTATTAGCTAGTTGCTGTATTGCTGGTGGAATTTTAGTGGCCCTAGATCTACTGATGTTTAAAATGCTTCGTCGTCTAGAAACTGTGTTCTGATTTAGCTTGTAAACGACGCCCTGGTTGGTAACTATGCGTACCATGCATTTACTCTCTTTTTCACTGCAATTATCCGTCTTTGTAGTAGTAGGAGCGATGCTATCTTGGTATGACCAGGTATAACTATCATGCGATAAAATAAGTCTTAGGTAGCTATCAATATTATATTAACTCTTTTATGTTAAAATAATAACTTAATCTTACTGTGACATCAATCGACGCCATATATAGCGATATAATAGCTATTATTAACTTAATTTTGTACCTTCTAAAGGTAGCTGGATAACCAGTGCTAAATTGTTGATCCTAAGGTTTATCCTGCATTTAATCCTTGCATAATGCGGTCCTACCCTTTCACATCCACTTTAGGTGTCTGTTATCACAGACACGCTTGCTAAAATCTGCATCCTTCCCGTTTTTGATGAATTATGTCATCTTCTGTCTTAGCTGGTGTACCTCGCCGCATGCTCGTCACATCCGCACTACCATACGCAAACGGCCCAATTCATATTGGCCATCTAATTGAATATGTCCAGACAGACATATGGGTGCGCGCAATGCGAATGCACGGTCATGAGGTGTACTACGTCTGTGCGGACGATACACATGGCACACCGGTCATGCTACGCGCTCAATTTGAGGAGATTAAACCATGTCAGCTGATCCAGCGTGTCTGGCATGAGCATAAGCGTGATTTTAACTATTTCGGCATCTCATTTGACAACTACTACTCAACAGACTCGGATGAAAATAGAGTGTTGTCTGAGACAATTTTTACTACACTTTATAATCGCGGATTAATCGCAGTACGCGATATCGAGCAGGCGTATGACCCAATAAAGAAGATGTTTCTCCCAGACCGCTTTATCAAAGGCAACTGTCCGAGATGCGGTGAGAAAGATCAGTATGGTGACAATTGCGAGGCGTGTGGATCAATATACCAAACAACCGAACTAGTTAAACCATATTCAGTATTATCCGGTGTTACACCGGTAAATAAAACATCAACACACTATTTCTTTAAGCTATCTGACCCACTCTGTGAAACTTTCTTACGCGGCTGGGTTGGGCAGCTTGCACAGAAGGAAGCTACTAATAAGATGCTAGAGTGGCTTAGCGAGGGCGGAGACGCGAAGCTTGCTGACTGGGATATTACACGAGATGCACCATATTTTGGCTTCGAAATACCAGGCTCGCCTGGAAAGTACTTCTATGTCTGGCTTGATGCACCAGTTGGTTACTATGCAAGTTTTAAAAACCTATGTGATCGACACGGCCTAAATTTCGATGAATGGGTTCGTCCGGAGTCTACTACTGAGCAATATCATTTTATTGGCAAAGACATTCTGTATTTCCATACACTATTCTGGCCTGCCATGCTGAAATTCTCAGGCTACCGCACGCCGACAAACGTCTTCGCACATGGTTTCTTGACTGTAGAAGGTAAAAAAATGTCGAAGTCGCGTGGTACCTTTATCAGCGCGAATAGCTACATTACAACTGGTTTAGATCCGCAGTGGCTGCGGTACTACTTCGCCACGAAGCTCAACAGCACAATGGGGGATATCGATTTAAACTTTGATGACTTCCGGGCACGCGTCAATAGTGACCTACTGGGAAAATATGTAAATATTGCAAGCCGCACTGCTACTTTTTTAGTTAAGGGGTTTAATGCGTGCGTGTTAGATAGCGCGATGAATCATCAACTTTTAATTCAGTTGCGCACCGCAATCCCGGCAATTGCGACATACTACGAAAGTCGAGAATACGGCCGAGCAGTTCGCCAGGTCATGGTATTGGCGAACGCTGTTAACGCGTATATAGATGAGGCTAAGCCTTGGAGACAAGCAAAAGATTTAAATCATTCGATAGCATTACATGAGACATGTAGCATTAGCCTTGAAGGATTCCGATTGCTTACGCTAGCTCTTAAGCCTGTGTTGCCAAAACTTGCTGAATCGGTTGAGAGATTTCTCTCGATTGAACCTCTTACATGGGCCGACGTCACGGTGCCCCTATCCTCAATGCGACCGATTCGGCCGTACCAGGATTTGATGCGCCGAATAGAGCCACAACAAATCAATAAACTTCTTTTAGCCAACCAATAATTATTGCGGCCAAACGCTGCGATAGGCGCTACTACAAATAGCGCGGGCAAGTTTTTTTCTACCACGAACATAGGAGAGAAAATAGCAAGGCCCTTATCATAATTAATATTCTAATAAATAGACTTGTGCATCGCACGTATCGCTTATTATAAAATAAGGGGCTATAAAAAATCTAGAGAATTGCCGTAGCTCTAGCACTAGGCGTTAAATTATAATCTCTGGAATCAAGGCACTCTGCCACCAAGAGGAGCTACTTAGCAAGCTAAGGTTGTGAAGATTACGACGTGCAAGATAAAGTTCGGCGTGTATAAGCTACTATAGCTTTAAAGTAGAGAGTAAGTTCACCAGTATCTTGATATGCTTATTGTATCTAGTTCGAACCGCAGAGAAATCTATTTTCTAGGACAGTCACTGCTTATCAAAGTTGCTAAGGCTAAGCCTTCTACTTTTAACACAGGCTTTTGTCACCTGTAGGATATGCGGTTAAGAGGCGCAACAGCGTGATACGCAGCTATACTACCCCTGTTATTATTTACGTTTCTCTCCGATTTAATCGGGACTTTAAAACTGAACAGTGCCAGTATACTTGCATATAGATCTCAGCCTTTTAGTGGTACCAATCTAGATGTTAATACTCGATTTCTGAGCAACTTATTAAGGGTAGAATAGATGTTTTCGATATATAACTTGTGAGTAAAAAACTATTTTAGTGCTCTATGTAGAAAGAAAAATGCCATATATAGTAGAATAAGACACTGAGTTAACTAGTAGGGTCGTGACTTGCAGTATATGTCTATTTAATACCTAATTAAATTAGATAGAGCTGTTAAAAATAATAGAATTTCAATCATCTTGTTACCCAACGATAACATCTGGACATAGCTAATATAAACCGCCCCCCGCTAGATAAGTGAGGTAAAGGCGTGATAAGCATCTTTTAAAAGATATTAACGACTTCTAGTCTACACGCGGTACGCTAACGCGCTATGTAAGAAAATATGTTGAAATAATAGTTAGCAGCCTTGAAAATAGTGGTAATGCTGACATAAGCTAAAGTGTTATTTATAAGGTAAGATATTAGCACGTTCCGCGCGCTTAACGGTGGCGTCAGTTTTACTTAAGACTTAGGCCCAGACTTGTTTCCTAAAAATAATAAGACTAACTATCTAGACGAGCCTCAACTTATTAAAACAATATATTTAACTCACTGTTATTAACAAAAATTTGTCTCTGGCGGCGGCGTTAGATACCAGAATTAACTTAATAAGCATAACTAGCGCTCGACCGCATAATAGATTATTAGTGCATTACTCAAAACTAGACTCAATGAATTTTACTCTAGCATAGATAGTTATAACCTCGTCTAACTGCTCAATATCGAGCTCTTCTATAAACGAGCTGCCATGTAGCTCTTTGCATTGCGTTCTAGTCGTAGATAAGCGAGAACAACAAGAGGTCTACTATCTATATTAATGGATAGTTAGCATTAAGAACAAGGCGTGGTAATGTTGCACAAAACATTCCGCCTATTTTAGCTACCATCTCGCATTATTAAGACGATTAATTGTGCTATTGTAAAAGTACAATAGTGAATTATTGTGATGCTTTTCTGAAGCTCGTTAAGCTGCTGATAATAAGGATTAGAGCGATAGGCTGCCAGATTTCCTAGCTACTACAGACCGTAAAGGCGTGATATACGCTACCACTTTTTAGTGAAATTATTACTAATTATAGCTGCTAGCCCCCGAATTAGCTGACGCCACTTTTCGATACGTCCTGCGCTATCAATTTGTCTAGGAACCAATCAAGTTGATGTGTTAGTAATAATTAATTTCAGCCGGTATTACACCTTAGACATACTTAATCGGTCTGATAGTAAACCTTATTAAACTTTTATAAGCAATTCTTAAATATGTTATTCTTAATTTTATCTTCTAGATATATAGAAATCAATAAATAATAAAAGATATAAAATCTATACATCTAGGTAGCCAATACTATTCTTAAGTATTAAGTAGAATTGTCTTGTATTTTTATCGTACGCGATTGCAACTATTAAAGTATATTAAGAAACTCCGTTTCTCACGAATTGAAACGTAGAGTTAATAGTCTAAATTTCTAGACTTGTACCAGAACAATACATGCACGCACTAAAAAACTAGGTATAAATGAGGCAATAACGATTTATTTAATTAATCCGAGTTCAGCATTTTATGCTGCGATTACTTTTCGTAAAGTATGTTTATATATCAATTAAATCTAGCTTCAGGAGAGACATGTAGCACTTAAAAACGGCAGTGTTATAATATTTACTTTTGCTAAACAAAACATCAATTAGTCCAAAAAAGTATTTACTATAGCGGTAAGCATATATACTGTAAATATCTTACGTATTTTATCAAAACTTACTAAATTGAACGTTGTTTCGAGTGAGCAATCAGCATAATAGCGTATGTGCCATAGATTACCTATCTAGGCCTATGCGCCCCATTAGGAAATTCTATGACCGTTCAAGTAAGTTGACATAAATACAAATATATAGGCTGCGATCAGAAGGTTGATTCACTAAAAGTGACAATAAATAATCCCTTAAAGCGGGTATAAATCTAGAAAAATTCAAAACTGGGCTAGATAAATATAAGTGTAGGTATATCTACATGAAAGTGTGTATTAAAGTGCTTAAGTAATGCGGGTACTCGTGAACCCATAGGATCACCTACAAAAAACTTGTTAGCACGAAAAGTGCGTAAGCTAGAATTGCACAAACTGCATCGCGTATGCTCCGTAAAATTTACAGAACTGCTCAATGTTTAGAGTGGTTTTCTAGTTTTATTGCGATTCTGTAAAATTTCCTCGAATCGTTCTCGGCATAATACAGGATAAAGAATTTTCGTAGATCTACGTCATCTGGCGTACTTACTCATTAAAAGATCTATTGACTTTTCCTTTCTGGCTTCACTACATGAAAATTATCAGCTCTATTAAAGAATTAAGGGACCAGCTGCGCGGGCAGAGGGGTATTGTATTCGTGCCAACAATGGGAAATATTCACGAAGGACACCTATCTCTAATTCGTCTAGCAGGCCAGCATGGCGAGCGAGTAGTTGTTAGTATTTTTGTGAATCAGCTACAGTTCGGACCGGGTGAAGATTTCGTTAAGTATCCACGTACCCTGGATAGGGATATCGAAAAGCTTCAGCAAGAAAACGTTTACATGCTATTTGCACCAACTGAGCAGGATATGTACCCGAGTCCTCAAGAGTATCAGATATATCCACCGCATGATCTCTGCTACACCCTAGAGGGAAAATTCCGGACAAGATTCTTCTGCGGTGTATCTACGGTTGTTATGAAGCTAATATCATGCGTACAGCCACGTATCATGGTGTTCGGTAAAAAAGACTATCAACAATTAATAATTGTACGTCAGATGTGTGAGCAATTCGCGTTGCCCGTTGAAGTATGCGCAGCCGAAACTATACGCGACGCAGATGGACTGGCCCTATCGTCACGTAATACGTATTTGACGCCATCAGAGCGTTCTGAAGCACCAACCTTGTTTCGTATACTGCAACATATACGCAGTACTGTGCTTACTACCGGTCATCGCGATTTTACTAAGATTGAACTATCGGCATTTCAGACTTTAATCGAGCGTGGTTGGCAGCCAGACTATATTGCGATTCGCAAGCGTGCTAATCTGCGCTTGCCTCAACTACACAAAGAGCATGAGCCTCTTATTGTGCTTATTGCAGCGCAGCTTGGAAAAACTCGTCTTATTGATAATCTAGAAATATAATCATTATCCGTAGCTATCTATTAGTCTCTCCGATTTTATGCCTTATGCTTTTCCCAATCTCTAATCTAGCGCATAGTAGTGCGGAGGGAATACATTACAGGATAGCGCAGCCCATGATATGGGGAGGTTAATATATATACTGATGCTTAATTTAATAGACTACGCACTATCATCCTATCAGATAGTACTTTTAAGTTCTCTATATAATCGGAGACAATTTCCTGGAAAGGAGCCTTTAACATCATTGGAGAATGAGAAGATTAAATTTAAAGTAGCAATAATTCTAAACATTAGACGTACCTTACGCTATCTATAATGATCGGGGTAGTATTATGCGTTCACTGAACAAGTTCGCCTATCCGGCACACGCAAGTCAGCGATCTAATTTTATTGCCATGTTTATCCTAATGAGTGCCACTGATATCAAATAACACGTTTAACCTAAATCAGGTGCTAATATAAAAAGAGGTATGCTCTGAGCGCTTTAATCAAGAATGCAAGAGCATGCTACTATTTCTGTAGTTTATAGTATATCCATGTAATAATCGAATGCTCTATTCTGAAGTTCAGTGGCAAAAGATCTACTCAAAGTGCATGTTTAACAACAATAAGTTATAAAAAATAGTTATATATAGCTTAATGTATTAGAAAGTAATAGAGTACTAGTAGGTAAAATTAACTACCGAATTAGTATACAAAATTTACATAGCTGGTATAAACGTTTACATAAAATTCCGGTTATATCACCATCTAGATTTAGATATATGTGATGTTTAACGGGCTAGTGTATTTTCGGCTTACTAGGATAGTTAACAACACTAACGACTACAAATTTAAGGGGGTTAGCTAGTAGTCTGAAATAGGCATTAAGATTATAAAAATTAGTATTTAAGAAGTTTACGGAATTTAAATATTAATTTAAAACAGCAGCCTGAATTTGTATGTATACATAGGTCTAAATTACTAATTTAGACTAGCGTGAGCTACGAGCACCGATAATAACAGGTCGATCTAGGTTCGGTAGAGTAGCGAACCTAGATCGTATAAATATTACAGAGGCAGATTATTTATTTATGATAAGCATATCTACTAATCATACTTAAAGTATAAAAGCTTATTACCCTCTGCTAAGTCCGCTAGGCTGTAGCGCATAGTTCTAAAATCTTTCGAAGCCTCAGTAATAAACAATTAGGGTACGTCGTGTACGTATCGCATTCAATTCGATTAAATATTATATCATCCAAACGATTAATGTTTCTCTAGATGTTGACCATTTAATAGTACATCGTACTAATTATTAATTTATATGGGTACACCGCTCAAAACCAGGTCTATAGATGCGCCCTTGTTCGAGCTTCATATTAATTAATAGATATGGTATTTACCCCCCCCTGAGAATCCTGAATCGCGAGAATATCATGTCATAATATAATCTCCGTGTTAGGTTAACCTTAACTATAAGGTCTGCGCTGGGCGCACTAACGCAGACAGAGCCGTATATAAAGTATCTCTGCTAATCTTAAGGCGACCCCCTGTCTATTAGACTATTTACCTAACATAGAGCGAATCGGGCCACTCTTAGCCTACAGGCTTTATAGAGTAACTGCATTATCTGATGTAGTATGGATTGCAGAACACTGGTGCAGCTGAGCGAGAACCCCCTATTATTACCCATCGTACAGATTACTGTCTCAGCCTGATTCTGAGCGGCTTTTAGCTGTATGACTATACTAGAGTAAGAGTATATTTCAGAATTTTCTCTCATGATGCTTAACTGCTTCGGCCCTAACCATAACAGTTCTAACTAGCTTATATCTAATCGAGATCGCATACGATATTGTCTACTATGATAGCCTTAAGGTAGGGTTTATGTGCACTATCAAAGATAGAATGGGCAATAACCTATGCGTCGCGAAGCTTTGTATTAAGTATTTTATGACGGTTAAGGACGTGTTGCGTAGGTCTCTTATATTTTGCCGATGAATCTGACACCTGCTCAACGTAATTTAATTTGTTGCTTACAGGTTTGTATATTTCACGATTATTGAAACAGATTCCGGAGAATTATTAAAATAGCGGATACTAGCGTTTTATCGCGTAATTAAGCTGTTTTTTAATAGGGCATTATTTGCTCTTTAGGCAAACGTAATCATTAACTACCGCGCTACCTATATATAAACACTCGCTGAGTATGAAAAGCTCGGCACTGAACCCTCGCTTCCATTATAGGACCTGTACAGGTTGGTCTGTTCGTGTGTAAACTGCGCTCCCAGTTGTGCGCGTTTAACCTATGCCCGCGCGTGCCTTTATAAGGGCACACTAACAGTGTGGGAAGTATAGATACCTATTACGTGGGCAACTAATAACTAGTACGCATCACTCACTGTTTTTCTAGACATGAGCTAGGGTATCGATTACCGCTAGAAGCGCGCTAGCATGCCTCTTCTAGAGAGAATGCAACAATGCTTACCGAACTTAAAAAGTTATCTCAAAATATTGATCTACTGATTGAGGTCAGCGATCAGAATCGTCAAGCGCATCTAGCCGCAGAAGAGCAGCTCGAAGATATACGCATACAACGCGACGCACTTCGCGTACATCTCGAACAGGTGCAACGTGAGCGTGATATTCTGTCTGAGAAGATTATTAATACACAAGTCCGCCTGAATGCAATCCTAGAAAAACTGTCGCACATACGACTCTCTGATTCTCCTCTCGACGTCAGGGACAGACACTCAGGAGAAAGCGCATGACGACGAAACAGATTGAAGTATCAATACTTGGCCAATCATACCGACTCTCTACTCTGCCTGAGAACGAGCCCGAGCTGCTCGAAGCTGCTAAGCGCGTGGATAGGGAGATGAATAAAGTCCGAGCAGCCAGCAACGTTCGGAGCTATGACCGAATAGCGGTAATGGCCGCGCTGTCTATTGCCTCTGAACTACTTCAATTGAACAAGCTTGTGCAGGACGGAGAAAGACACCCAGTGGTGGAAATTCAGCATACAATAGCTCAAATAAATAATAAACTCGCAGAGGCTCTGCGTCAGAATAACGCAGAGAAAGAATAGACTTGCATTACATTGATATTTTTGTGTGGTCTTCAGCTTAAAGGCTGCATAGCCTATATATTTTCCGTCTGCGTTACTAAGGGCAGAGCTGCTATAAATGCAATAGTAAGGAGTATTATACGGTCACATGAATTTTTAACGTAGGCGTGCATAATTCTGTAATTAGAGTACTATAAATAGTACTACAAATCCAGTTTCAGACTACTAGATGATGTAGAGAAAAATTATCGAAACAAGCACATACCCATACTGTATTCTAGCTTCTAGCTACACATTGCTATAAAACCCCCCCGCACAGCCACTACATTTATAGTATAATGAATAACGGAGTGCCGTTATAGAGTAGAATACTTATTTCAAAATTAAGCATCACAAGCTTAGGCAGAATCACTTCTATAGTATATCATATCCAACACAATTTTTTGCTAAGCTAGCTCTTGCCACTATCTTGACTTTTATCACTGTTGCTTAGTCAATATATGCGTGCACCAGACGTTATTCATTAAGTGAATCAAGAAAACTACAGGAATACTCTGCCTTAGATAGAGATGCAGATAAGTATCCGCATCAAGAATCCCTGACGATTACTCTAAATTAATAGGGGTCACCGAATAATTAAAAATACTAACTAAGACTAGCTGGAAACAAGCGCGAGTTTATTTTAAGAATATGCTCACAATAAGCATTACCTCGCATATTACTACACAATCGACAATTTTATTAAGAATCGCAGGCATATTAACATTTAAGATGCGTATAAATGAATACAGCCCTCTAGTCTTTTTTTCTAAACATACGTCGAAATATCCATTTTAAAAAAGAGATGGTTTGTATCACGCCGTTCTGTGAGACAAGCGACCTTACTAACGCTCTCTACTAAATGGATCAATAAGATTACCTATTAAGGTAACCGAATCTAGATATAAGGAGTGCCCGCCCGTTTCTTTAGTAAACATATACTGTAAGTGCTATCTTTACAGATAGCAGATGTAAAAGTAGTATACTTCAGCTACCTAAACGGGTACTAGGCAGACGCTTATTTTTTCGATTAGATAAGATGAGAATTAATAGGCCGACAAAGATCATCGGTACAGAAAGCCACTGTCCCATCGATAGATGGAAGGCAAGTAATCCAAGAAAATTATCTGGCTCGCGAGCAAACTCGACTATAAAGCGCACGATCCCATAGCCAATTAAAAAGACTGACGAGGTAGCTCCAACAGGACGCGACTTGCGCGCGAAACGCCACAGCAGGAGGAAGAGTATACCGCCCTCCAGAGCGACTTCGTAAAGCTGTGACGGGTGGCGAGGCAACATATAGTAATGCTGAAACCATTCTAGCAGGTGCCACTGCGAGGATTCCAGTGGATGCGATGCGATCCACTCCAGATCTTCATTAATTGCTCCCTGAAATCCCATGGCCCACGGAATATCTAGCATCGTGACACGCCCCCACAGTTCACCATTAATAAAATTTCCAAACCGACCGGCGGCTAACCCAGCTGGAACTATGGGCGCGATGAAATCAGTGACCTGAAGCCACATACGTTTTCTCCGGTACGCAAACACAATCATAGAAAACGTCACGCCGAGGAAACCTCCGTGGAATGACATGCCACCTTCCCAGATCTTTAAGATATCAACTGGATAGACAAAGTAAAAATCAGGTTTATAGAATAGCGCATAGCCAAATCGGCCACCAAGGATCGCGCCTAGTACACCATAAGACAGCATATCGTCAATGTCATGCGATCTCCATCCTTGCGCTGAAACATGTGACAAACGCAACCGCAGTCGACCAAGAATAAGGGCCATGATAAATGCGATTAGGTACATTAGTCCGTACCAGCGCACCGCGAGTTCGCCAAGGTGAAAAGCAATGGGGTCGAAATTTGGATGAATCAGCACCATTAGACCCCTAAGTCAGTTGATATCAGGAAAGCGCTAGATTGGCGCATAGTGCTGGGCAATTGATACTCACAAAATTGAGAAGCACAATTGTCACAATACTCCTCTTACTGGAGCCAATATAACTCTGAAGCTCGTCGGCATTTGGATGGCTTCCCGGCTAATCCGAGGCAAAAGCCTATATTCCTATAACAGCCTATAATAGTACTATGAAACTAATCATCGAATACTATGTGGAAGTTTACCAATAGAATATTAGTAAACTGTGCTCATCGATTTGCAACAGGTTGTACGTCGCATCTAGCAACTAAACTAGTTAAGCAAAATAGCAATAATGCGTCAGAACTTACGCGTGAGTAGCAGATTAACAGTGCGTCTACATATTGGCTGGATCGAGATGCCAGCATTTATCTATCCCGCTACCAGTTTATTAACCAGGCTATTACTAGTCATTTCCCGATACTACTGTAGACTAACGCCGAGGAAGAATTCTAAAAATTATAGAAATCTGTGGGTAGCTGAGAATGGTCAGCCCTGGATAAGACCCATTCCTGTTCATTGCGACATCAGTCTATTAGCTCTAGATACTTTTCCTTAGCTAACAGGGCTAAGGAAAAGAACTTCTGAAAATTACGAGACGCATAAACATCTAGAAACCGATAAAGTTTACAACTGTATTTTTCTAAAATACATTGGACATTTAATTAGCGCCGCCGCATTCTTTTATTCAAACTAATAGGAGCTTCCGCACTATGTCGCATAACCTTCGTTCGAAGAATATCACTCAAGGTGTCGCCCGCTCGCCAAACCGCTCGATGTATTACGCGCTCGGCTATAAAAAAGAGGACTTTGATAAGCCGATGATTGGCATTGCTAATGGTCACTCAACGATCACACCATGCAATGCGGGATTACAACGGCTTGCAGATGCAGCAGTCGTCGCCATTACAAATGCTGGCGCTAATGCACAGACATTTGGAACGCCAACTATATCGGACGGCATGTCGATGGGTACAGAAGGTATGAAATACTCGTTAGTATCGCGAGAATTAATCTCGGATTGTATTGAGACCTGTGTACAGGGTCAGTGGATGGATGGCGTAGTAGTAATCGGGGGCTGTGATAAGAATATGCCTGGAGGCATAATGGCATTGGCTCGGATGAACGTGCCAGGCATCTACGTCTATGGCGGAACGATTCGTCCCGGTACCTGGAAAGGTCAGGATTTAACAATCGTGTCATCGTTCGAGGCGGTTGGCGAATTTACGGCAGGGCGCATGACACAAGAAGACTTTGAGGGAGTGGAGCGCAATGCATGCCCGAGCACTGGTTCATGCGGCGGCATGTATACTGCGAACACAATGAGCTCATCGTTCGAGGCTCTGGGTATGTCGCTTCTATACTCGTCGACGATGGCTAACCCAGACGATGAGAAGATTGCATCCGCCACCGCTTCGGCAAGTGCTCTTGTTAAAGCAGTGCAAAATGACCTAAAGCCACGCGATATTATCACACGTGAATCGATTGAAAATGCGATATCTCTAATCATGGCAACTGGTGGATCGACAAACGCGGTTCTACACTATCTAGCTATCGCGCATGCCGCCGATGTTAAGTGGTCCATTAATGACTTCGAGCGCATCCGAAAACGCGTGCCAGTAATCTGCAATCTTAAGCCATCTGGCCAATACGTAGCTACTGATCTACATAAAGCCGGCGGTATTCCGCAAGTGCTGAAAATTCTACTAGAAGCTAATCTGCTACATGAAAGCTGCATAACAATTACAGGTAACACAATTGCAGAAGAACTAAAAAACGTACCAAGCCAGCCCCGTGCTGATCAGCAGGTAATCTTCCCGATTAATAAGGCGCTGTACAGCGATGGGCACCTAGCAATCCTCAAAGGTAATTTAGCCGAGTCCGGTGCAGTCGCGAAGATCACTGGCCTTAAAAATCCCATCATCACAGGGCCGGCCCATGTATTCGACGACGAGCAAAGTGCGCTCGAGGCAATTCTATCAGAACAGATAAAAGCTGGTGATATCATGGTTCTACGCTATTTAGGCCCTAAAGGCGGGCCTGGTATGCCAGAAATGCTTGCACCTACTTCTGCCCTCATCGGTAAAGGACTTGGCGAATCAGTAGGGCTCATCACCGACGGACGCTTCTCTGGCGGCACCTGGGGTATGGTAGTTGGCCATGTGTCGCCAGAAGCTTTTTCTGGCGGCACAATTGCACTAGTAAAAGCAGGTGATTCGATTACTATCGATTCGCATAAGCTTCTTCTTCAATTAAACGTTGATGAGGCAGAAATCGCGCGCCGCCGAACTGAATGGATTCAGCCTAAACCCCGATACACACGCGGTGTGCTTTCTAAGTATGCAAAGCTCGCAAGTCCAGCAGATAAAGGAGCAATGACCTACTAGATCGGTCAATAAAGTTTTTCAATAGCCTCATTCGGAACCCCTTCCATATAATCAATCTTATATACTAACTATAGATTTAATAAGGAACGGGTTAAGTGCTTATCGGTAGTGCATTTAGGCTGATTTTATATATTGCGTGGGCATATACAGAATATTAATAACGCATAAGATTCGGGTATAGTTATTTGTGGAGGTCCCTGTATATTGGATCATGAGTTAGCTACCTTAGCATAGACACAACATAGTATCGTTAATATTTAGCATAGGTATGCTAAGTAACGAGCTGATTATCATCTATACACGGATAACTATAGAAAAATAAGAGCCACACGTTCTATCTTAATCCTTGGACTGAGATAGCTTGAGATAGCCCGCTCTATATAAGTTCATAAAGGACACCCCCTGTATGAGGTACAGGCAATCAGCTGCTTTATAGCATAGCTATGCAGCTATCGATCTCTGACGCATAGGCCTCTATGCTAGCGTGATAGAACAGGGAAAAACTATTAAATGAAGATAAAAATATCCTGGTGCTACTTTAGTATCTACTATAGCCTGTTATAAAATATGTAAATTATTAGTGGCTCTAGTTATGTTAAGAGCTGACTGCAGCTAGGTAGCTAGCGCCACTAAAACGATACTATCGATATCATACTAGCAATCGTTACATGCCTTGCTTATACATGTTTAATGTATAGCCCTGCTTCCGATAGAAGCAGTATCGATCGCGTCCGGCTGCAAGCTCATGCCTATCATTGCTGATGATCTCAATCAACCGCTCAAAACTCGTAAATTGCTGCGGCACTCTACTGCCGAGATTAAGAATAATTTGGTAGTGTGGTGCCTGATCTACGTCCGTGGTTAACACTACTGGGGTCTCGCTAGCCAATATTGAGTCGGCCATGCAGTGCGGTATAAAATCTACTGGGGAAAATATCCACAGCCGCTTATTGAAATTATACAGCACGGCTGGTTCACCTAGCACGATCAGCTGGTGTGTAGCTTGGTAAGCTTTGCGTACTAGCCGGCAAGCATAGCCCAGTGGATCTTTAAGGTGAGTATGAAAGTCCACACGGGTCATAGACAACCCTGGCCATGCCGGTTTATTGATTCAATGAAGTATATGATGATGAGCATATCACTTAGCGCGATCGATCAGAAATTGCGTGAGCAGTGACACAGGACGTCCAGTTGCGCTTTTTTCTCGGCCACCTTTCCATGCAGTTCCAGCAATATCTAGATGTGCCCAAGGGTAAGACCGTGAAAAACGCTCAAGAAAGCAGGCGGCCATCACACTCCCTGCTGAACGCCCCCCTCCAATGTTAGCCATATCCGCAAAATTCGACTTTAATTGCTCCTGATATTCCTCATCTAGAGGTAGCCTCCATGCTGTATCAGATGCATAAAGACCAGCGGCAAGTAGCATGTCAGCTAGTGCATCGTTCTTTGAGAATAATCCGCTATTATGGTGTCCTAGAGCAATCACGCAGGCGCCAGTAAGTGTCGCGATATCAATCACAGCAGCTGGTTTAAAACGCTCCGCGTAAGTTAGCGCATCGCATAAAACTAACCGTCCTTCTGCATCGGTGTTTAAGACCTCAATGGTCTGTCCAGACATGCTAGTCACAATATCACCTGGCTTATTCGCGTTGCCGCTCGGCATATTCTCGCAAGCAGGTATCAGTCCTACGACATTAAGCTGTAAGTTGATCTCGGCAATCGCCCTGAATGTACCGAGTACTGAGCCGGCACCGCACATGTCGTACTTCATCTCGTCCATGCTTTCACCTGGTTTAATCGAGATACCACCCGAGTCAAATGTGATGCCTTTTCCAACGAGCACTACTGGTGCCTGCTTTGCATCAGTGCCCTGGTGCTCTAGCACAATAAATTTTGGTGGCTGCGCCGAACCCTTAGCAACCGATAAAAACGAGCCCATTTTTAATATTTCAATTTGCTTCTGCTCAAGCACATCGACTTTTAGCGACCAGTTAATCCCTAGGTGTTTCGCGATGCTGGCTAGGTATGCTGGCGTACAGATGTTGCCCGGTAGATTACCCAGCTCACGGGTTAAATCTATACCATTAGCAATGGCAATGCCTTCATCTAAGCCGTGTCTTACCGCCTGCTTATATTCAGGGTCTACGACTATAACTACTTTTTTTATTATGCTGTCATTGTTAGCATCGATTTCTACTTTAGACTTAGTCTGTGTATACCGGTAGGTTAGTTCACGCAGTGTTAAAGCGCTCATGCGCACACCCCAGCTAGAATCTCGGTTGTTAATATCTACCTGCGTAAGCATCCAGGTTGCACTAGCTGCACGCGTGTCTAATACAGCACGCCAAGCTGCTCGAGACACATCGATAAATGTCTTTGGGCTTAGGGCGACCTGCCGGCCTAGGCTTACTAGCAATACACGCGGCGCACTAATACCAACCACCTCATACAGCATTAGAGTCGAGCCAGCTTTAGCGTTTAGGTCGCCACTTTTAACTAGACGACTAATAAGTCCCTTAGTAGCAACATCCAGCTTTTGTGCGATACCAGATAGCGTCTGCGTATGGAAAACGCCGACTATGATGCAATCTGTATTTATATGAAGTAATGTGCTATCTGCGGCTTTCTTCCAATCATAGGCTTCTATGATAAAGTCCATTATTGCTAGTCCTTCTTTAAAAGTCTGGATATTGTGTTAAAAACAAACTGAAATTATCTGTCATTTTTTCTACCGAAGCATCGCTACAGCAGGGCGTTCGTTTTTCGTGAGCATATGCGGGGGCGGGGGTGTGTTATCCACGCAGAAATGCCTATCGTGAAAGATCTGTAAATTGATAAATACTGTCTGCATTCTAAGCTGGTTGACGAAATACAAATATGTTTTGTCCAGATGATCCTTGAACGTTCCTTGCAGCGTGAACTCGCTTATACAGGCTCCACAGTTTTTCTCGTTCTGCTGACTCTCGTACTGACGACGATGATGATCCGGATCGTTGGCTCTGCTGCCTCGGGTGAAATTGATCTTAAGGACGTCGTTGTTTTAATAGGCTTAACGATGATCAGATATGTTTCGGTAATGCTGATGGCGTCCTTATTCTCAGCGATCTTATTCGTTCTCACCCGTTGGTACCGAGACTCCGAAATGCTGATTTGGCTTTCATGCGGCGTGAGTTTGACTCGGCTAATTAAACCAATTACGATGTTCTCTGTGCCGATCATCGTTCTAATCTCTTTTTTTTCATTTGTCGGGTGGCCATGGGCAAACGAGCAAAGTAGGCTAATTCGAGAGCGCTTCCAACAGCGTGATGAGATATTATTGCTAGCCCCCGGCCAGTTCTGTGAGTCTACCTCAAAGCATCGAGTATTTTTTGTTGAAAAAGTGGGTCCCAGTCAAAAAGATATCGAAAATATATTCGTAGCGAGCACAGAAAATGGCAGAGTCAATATTCTTGTATCTAAGACTGGTTATATGGAAATCCACCCGAATGGTGACCGCTTCGTTGTGTTAAAAAATGGACGCCGCTATGATGGTGAACTAGGCCAGATCGATCTTCGAATAATGGAATTTTTTAGTTATGGCATAAAAATCCAAAGTGAACAACTAGTGGATAGGCCAATGACTCCTGGTCTATCCACAGCTACGCTGCTACGTGCACGGAATAATACTAATCTAGCTGAGTTTGCATGGCGGGCTAGCCTGCCGTTAACTGCGCTCAATCTAATGCTTCTGGCAATTCCACTAGCATATCAAAATCCAAGGCATGGACGCACAATTAGTCTAGCGCTTGGGGTGTTTATATACCTGACGTATTCCAACCTTATGAATTTAGTTCAAGCCTGGATCGAACAAGGAAAAATTGCGTTTATGTCCGGGCTACTAGGGCTACATTTGATCATATTAGCTATTACTATTTTCATATTCTGGTTACGCGTCTGCAACCAGCTACCGCTACGGCGTCTACTTATGCGTATCAAGGCTAGACGTTAACTAATGCGCCTCTACGAGAGGTACCTCGCTAAAAAAGTTTACTTAACGCTTTCTTTGCTCCTATTTGCGTTCTCGGGATTATTTTTTTTCTTTGATCTAATTAATGAACTGCACTTTATTGGGCGAGGCAACTATAAATTCTTGTATGCGGTGCTACGAGCAGTATTACAAATACCATCTCGGTTTTACGAAATTATTCCTATTGCTACGCTGATTAGCGCAATCTATGTATTTACACAAATGTCAACTAGTTCTGAGTTCACAATTTTTCGTGTCTCTGGATTGTCTGCACCTTATGCGCTCAGATCGCTGGTAAAAATTGGTTGGCCAATTGTTATATTAACTTTTATCTTCGGCGAAGTCGTTGGCCCCTATGCTGATCAGTTATCTGAACATATAAGCCTAGAGGTACCAAGAACTTCAATATCAAGCAACTTTCAATCAGGTGTATGGGCTAAAGATACGTTATTTTGTAATGGAACAACCAAAAAAGTCACACGTTTTGTAAACGTGGGAGAGCTAAAACCAGATGAAACTATTTCAAACGTGCGAATCTTCGAATTCGATGCACAATTCCATCTTACCAGTATACGCACAGCTGATATCGGACTTTACGTCCGACCAGGCCAGTGGCTGCTTAAGGGCGTGACCGAGGTACGGCTATATCAGCTGGCACTAACCGATACAATGGTAAAGGATTCCCTTAATCCCGTATATAAGTCCTCGCTAATTTTAATGCCGGAATATAAGATGCGCTCCGAGCTAACACCGCAGATTCTATCTGCATTACTAGTCTCGCCAGACCGGATGTCAATAATGCACTTATTTTCGTACGTACAGCATTTGCATGCTAACCATCAAAATGCACAACGCTACATGATTGTTTTATGGAAAAAGTTGTTGTATCCGTTCGCGGTATTAGTAATGCTAGCACTATCACTCCCGTTTGCTTATTTACACACTCGAGCAGGTTCTGTAAACACCAAAATGTTTGGCGGCATTATGGTTGGCATGAGCTTTCAGCTATTTAATACTTTATTCTCGCATATTGGCACGCTTAACGCCTGGCCTGCGCCCCTGACAGCTGCAACACCCAGTCTAGTTTATCTAGTAATAGGATTGCTTGCACTACTCTGGGTTAACTGCCATTGATTCTTATTTTACCGTCATGCCCATCACATAGCATATGGTGCTTTTGCATAATCGACTAGAGGAGTATCGTCATGTCAGTGTCATTTCTATGGGTAGTTGTTTTTAAACGAGACGTATGCAATGAGCTTATATTTTTGACGCAGCTATGCTAGTAAAAGCATAGCTGCGTAGAGACTTAAGATTATGTACATGCTTGTAGTGAATACAACTTTTATAGAACTAGTTATCGTATAATTCACTAATTAGTGCGGCCCGATTATTATTATTTAGCTATCTATGGCTTATAGTGCCCTGTATGTATCGAAACTGGCTCGCGTTTCTCGGGAAATACATCTATGTATATCAATGTAGAGCTACAAGATACGTTACTCCTATTTTTTCGTAACATGCATTACGCATTGTAGGGCGGTCGTAGTTTTCTTAACCTCTATTTTACTGGATTCGATGCAGCTTATATGCTACTGAGTCTTCCTGGACTGCGCACTATTCTATAAATGACCGCCATTACCACTGGGCAGTACAGTGACGCTAACCTATAAGGTATCTAGATGCATTATTCTTGGGCCTTATATCCGAATATACTTTTAATAAAAAATAGATTACGCTCGACAATCTCTCGTGCACTTTTTGTGGATCACCTATAACAATAAGTTCATAAAACTTTTAAATATCAACTAGGTATTTTCCCGCGGACTTATAACAGATATTATTCTTAGCGTATTAGAGATAAATATTATAAGTTCTATAGGAGGTGAAGCTCGAGAAGCATAGATCGAAGTTACATAAAACTTAAAACATTACTGTTGAGTATTAGGCTTTAATTCACATTAATAACTCATTTAATACTTTGTATATTATACTAATTTTCACCAATACAAAGAGCTATACCTGCGATATAGAGTTTATATATTCCTCGAATTTCTCTTCTTACACTACATTAGAAGTTAATGCATAGATAGCGTTATACAACGTGATACATAGTCTGTACATTCGAATTTTTGTATAGTGAAGAATACATAGTCAGGCTACTTAACTAGATATACAAGGAAAAATTATACGGCCACAGTTACGATATTTTTGTCATATAGCGATTAAATTATAGATACGATTCTAGAAATCCCGCACTTATACCTTTCTTCGCTAGAATCTGTGTTAGTATTTATACTGAACGTGTCAGATTGCAGCGTACTCATGTTCACAAGCCGTAGAATAACTTCTACCCTAAAAAGCACGTTTATTTTATAAATAATAAGTGTAAAGTAGTATATATCTCGATATTTTGCCCGGGTGGTGAAATTGGTAGACGCAGGGGACTCAAAAATTTGAGCCCCTCAGGAGAAATCCTGAGGGTGAAGCCCGTCAAACTCGGTAAAAGCCCTGAATGTATTTCGAGCTAATGCCGATCCAAGCTAGGGAACTAAAAAATACCTTAGAAGGTGTAGAGAGCAGACGGCGGGCACCTAAAGCCCGAAAAGCTAAGGTGAAGGCGTGCTCCAGACCACGAACGCTAACTCTTAAAAAGAGGCGGCGGCGAAAGCCGAAGTGAGAAGAAAATCCCCCGCCGAAAGGCGTGCCGGTTCGATTCCGGCTCCGGGCACCAATAAATATTTATTTATAGTCATAAACAAAGCTTCATGTTTCTAGAAACCACCTAAATCGGCATGTACTCCGACACCAAATTAATGTAGACAGCATAAAATACCTTGTTTTTATGCATCAGGGACTTTTACGTGGTTACGCCAGTTTTTCTAGTACGAATAGCTATAAGTCGATCTAAGAAATTTAGCTAAGCTATCTCGGCTGATGGCATTTTTGGCGAGACTTTAACCATTACAATTCGTGGGCCGACTCGTTCATCAACAGTAATCAGGCACGGCCCAAAATCTACTATTTGACCCTGCTGAGGTAGTTCGCCAAGCTTATCTAAAATCATACCACCAACTGACTCGGCAGATTGCTCACCAAAATCCACACTTAGAAGGTGCTCTAGCGAAACAATTGATAGGCTACCACGACCAATTACGCTACCATCTGGCTGCCTCTGCCATTCAATATCAGTCGTACGAGTATCGTCTTGAATCTGACCGACTAGCGCTGCAAGTAGATCTGGTAATGTAACAAAACCAACTGGTTTCAGCCCGGGACGCCCAATCACTGCAAAGTGCGGCGAACCTGAACGAAAACGCCGTAATAGTTCAGGTGCGGGCATCTCCGGTAATACTTCGAGCACAGGACGTGCGAGTTCGCGCAAATCATTCGCTATATGTCCTTCGAGACGACAAAAGAGCAAATCTTTTACATCGACCATGCCAAGCACCTGATCACCGCTTTCATCAAATAACGGATACCGGCCATATCGGCTTTTTGCCACTAATGCCAAATTTTCGTCAAATGATAGATTGACATTAAGGCTCAGTGCCTCACGAAGCGGCCGCATTAAATCTGATGCGGTCAGTTCGCTGAATTCTAGCGAGTGAGACAGTGTGCTTAGTTCATCGCTTGAGAACTGACGATGGCATCGGCTTGCACGTACAATTAGTTTTAGTTCATCACGACCATACGGAGCTTCAATCTCCCTACCATCGCCTAACAGACCAAACCACGCAAGCATACGGTTCGAGCTATCATTAAGCAGTGCAATAGCCGGATACATAATCCAGTAGAATAGGCATAGTGGAACAGCAGTAAGCAAGCTAGCTCGCTCTGGCATACGGATGGCGAGAGATTTTGGCGCAAGCTCACCCGCAACAATATGCAAAAATGAAATCATTAGAAATGCTAGCGCAAGCGAAAGCGCGTCAGCAAGCGGCGGCATAATATGGAGCCTACTGAATAGTAAGGCTATAAAATGTGCAAACGCCGGCTCTCCTAACCAGCCTAGGCCGAGCGATGCAAGCGTGATACCTAGTTGACAGGCTGACAAGTAAGCTTCTAGGTTAGCATGCACACGTAATAAGACTCGTCCTCGCCAGCCATATTGGCGCGAAATAGCTGAGACTCGCGTACTACGGAGCTTCACTAGCGAGAATTCTGCGGCAACAAAAAAACCATTTAGAAGTACTAGAAGTAGGACAGCAACAAACGTTAGAAATGTCTGCATCAGAAAAATTGAACCAGCGCTTACCTACGCTCGGGAATAAAACAGCATTGTATGCCATCATGATAATGATATCTGTTATGCCTGATATATAAGTATTACTCGGTTGCCTAGACTGTACAAAACATAAAACACCAGCAGATCTGAAAACGATAGTATTCCAGTTGCAATAGAAAGAATAGGGTCTCCAGCGACCTTGGAGTAATCGGGGTATTATTAGAGTCTAATAGCATAGCCCCTAAAAGCATTTACTCATGAAGCCTAGACGTATTCCGTATTCGATAGGGTATGTGATTTATTCTGTATAGACAGCACCCGCTGGGTTTTTGAAAAAAACAAAACATACCCCACTTAAGTAATAAATAGCGCGGGCCATAAGTACTTAAATTCGCCACGGCAGCATTTAAAATGCTACATAAGTAGCTCCGCTAGCTCAAGGCTAGTTTCTGTTAATACCTTAAACATTCTCGATATAAATCCCATGTTATAACGTGCTGGCAACTTTTAATATAAAGGCTAGAACAGGCATAAAATAACAAATACGCATGTCGTGACTATAAGCTATCCGACACAGAAGAAACAACATATGACGTTTATATGCCTAAATCGACCTCGTGTCACCCTAGATGGTATTAGACCTAACAGATGTTGTATATGTCTAAGGCATTTTCTCGAAAATGAATGGGGGTGGGTAATTCACATCCATAGCACTATAGTGCGCTGTAACCGGGTGTGGTGAAAAGCATAATCGATTGCACTGGGCCTATGGCCATCTCGACTATCGTGCCGACAGGCCTAAATACGAAAGCATACTATAGTAGCGCATATCGTCTTAGTCATGTGCTTATAAAAAACACAAAACCCGATGAGCATTTTTTAGGAAAAAATTGCTATAATTGCCGCGACACTCGCGAAATTATATGCGCTATGCCTAACGCAATACTAAGCGATGCATAGAGATAATAAACATTCTAGAATTGTCTACTATTTCCTTTATCGCAAAAACTTTTAGCTATTAAGGTAGAGCGTAACTATCTAGTAAGACTGTCTCACTAAAAACGCTGAGCTAATTGAGGAAATTCTCGTATAGCCAGAAACAATACTGCTTATAAGCATAGTATTTACTATTTTTGGAAAAGATAATACATGGTATAGAGATCAGGCATATGAATAATGCGGTGAAAAAATTTGTTCGATCCCTAATGAGAAGGAGTCAGATAATATAAATAACGCGCGCTCGGCGCAGCTACAAAATGGGGCCTGTATCTTCCCCTCGATAGCGTTAAGGTAGTTATAGAGATGTGGCCAGTATACTTACCTGGGATTTTGAATAAAACTGGCTTGACTATCCATACCGTGCAATGGAGCATTTACTCCACTAAGAATTGATAAGCCTTATAGCTATTCGAGAACTAATCCAATGTGATTGGCATGCGACTTACTACACCAGTAAAATAGCGCTTATAAGCATTATACTTAATAATCGTATATGTTATATAGACAGTAAAACGCATACTCATGACTAGTAAGTCATTGCTAGAGTTGGCTAAAAAGTTTTCGCATCATATAGAAAGCTAGCCTAGCAAATGCTTGTATTATTAATTAATTAAATTAAAGCATTCAAGTAACGCTGGAACAAAGCGGACAGTCGTTCTAAGTAGAAGTTAATAAACCGCTTTAGACACCGTACTGCGTCAGGATTTATATTTTACATATAGCTGCAATACGGCCCAAGAACAGTGCATATAGATTCATGTAAGCGTCATCTGGTAAGTGCAGTGCGGAATCAGCGGTTATATTTATCTTTAGCTCTATCTTATCTTTGGCTCTATCAAGGGATAAAAACCCGCATCATAATGCTGCTATGCGGCACTACCGAATAATCAGACTTAGAGATTAGTATCCTCGAAATTAGTAATATTAACTATATAGGTAAGAAAGTTACCGTGTCAAGTTAATTCGCTAAAGCGTGTAACGCACGACGTAAGCATTCTTAGGCTACAGCCGCTCGTTAATAAGCGACTGCACGATCTAGAAGTTCTAGTATGGTCGAGATCCCTTTAAAAGATAGCGAGCGCTAAAGCTATGTAATACCGAGTATGCTAGACCATGAGGGACTACTCGAGCTGCATCTGCATATTAAGCATATATCTGGTAGTATTCTCACCGACTACCTGTTTAGGTGTAATGAAGGAGTACGATACTCTCTACTTCGATGATCCTCTAGGCACGTTTTTGCGCGAGGACTCTTATAAACCAATTTGTGCTACTTGCATCTAGAACAGGCTTTAGCTACTACCGCCCATTAAGGAGATTAGCGAGAGTAATAGCCTTAATAAAGGGTACTAAGCATCCTATTACTCTGTACCAACAGAGCGGCGCGATTTATAATTATTAGGTTTTGAGCTGGCAAGACTGGTACGGTGCAGGTATTTTCGCTACAAGGACAAAAATACCGCGCACATGCATTATCTGAGCACTTACGTGATCACGCATTATTTATTGCGTTTGCGCCGGTTGAGCAACCGAAAATAGCTATAGCATTAATAGTCGAGAATGGCGGCTGGGGAGGGCAGGCGGCTAGCCCTATTGCCCGAACCGTACTTGATTATTACTTTATTGACCGCGTGAAGCTCGATTCCAAAGCCACTACCTCCATCGCGATGAAAACTTCGACAATCGACCTCCGTAGTGCTCAAACCCCAATACAGGACATATCGAACTTAGCCAAAGCAGAGGTAGTAATGGCTAAGTCGGTACTTGCAAAGTAAGTATAAGTACTCGAAGTTCCTGACATGTACATAGATGATCATCCTTCTATCGTTTTCATCTATAGCATGAGATGTAGCTACACGATAACATGGTAAGCGCTATTTATATTTCACTCGGCAACTAGCTATATTACCCGCCTGTAACGAGAGCGCTGCTGCGAAACTGGCAATCAGGGTAGCATATAATGAGATAACCTATTAATAATCGTGGTTAGAAGCGCAGTGGTCTCTCAACCGATTACACTGATCTTTCTAAAGCGAGTGAGTAAGAATGCACGATACATGCGCAATTGATTGCAGTCGCTATTTAAAGAGTGTGAGCTAGCTAGAGAACGCAGCAAAGGCCTGTTTATTGCATTCTTTATTGCTTGATAAAAATCTTGAGCCGTAAATCATCTAAATAAAAAATACATAAGCCGAGGCCTAGAATACCTATTATATTTATGCTGCCCAACCTGATATGTACGCCTCATACCAGTATTAAATGTTGCACGATCGGAAATTGACAAGATGTTTAAAATGCTTGATAGCATGATTAATCATGCGCTGTAATATACAGCGCCCTGCATACAAATGCGCACATCGATTTTTCGAAGCGATTATACTTCTATTCTTAAATAATATAATATGCCACATAACTCGCCTTATTAATATCAGCAACAAGGTTCTGTTACAGCCGCCTAAAGCATATTTATTATGCTATATACAACCTTGTTTAAGCTTGTGTTTTTCTTTTACTTGTTATTCTTTTGATATAGCGCTATTAGCTTATAGTATTATTAACTAATATAAGACTATTATCTTTTCACAAGCTGTTTTTCTATAGGACAGTGCAGTTTATAAAAATCATAAAATGCTGCTTAAATACAAAAATATATTCTAGTGCGATTAGCTGTATTATACTAATCCTTTAGGTAAGGGGAATGAAATGTTTTCCTGGACGCCATCTAGTATTCGGACATAGCAGAAGCTCAATTTTTGTAGTCGCTTAACGACGGCCTGTGCTAGGGCTTCAGGTGCTGAAGCCCCTGCCGTGACCCCAACACGCTGCTTACCACCTAGCCAAGCAGGGTCTATTTGCTCTGGCGCATCTACCATGTAAGCTATCTCGCCATATTTTTTCGACATTTCGAATAGACGATGTGAGTTAGAGCTATTCGGACTACCAACGACAATTACAACATCGCACAGCGGCGCTATAAATTTTATAGCATCCTGCCGATTTTGGGTTGCATAGCAAATATCTTGCTTCTTTGGTTCACGAATAGCTGGAAATCGCGCTTTTAGTGCGCTTACCATCTCTACCACATCATCAATAGATAATGTAGTCTGTGTTACGTATCCTAGCCGATCTGGATCATTAACCTCTAGCATTGCAACATCTACCAAAGTTTCAACTAAATGCATGCCTACACTACTTTGCCCCATCGTACCTTGAACCTCTGAGTGGCCTCGATGACCGACCATTATGACCTCAAAACCCTCGGCACAAAACTTTGCTACCTCCATATGTACCTTAGTGACTAATGGACAAGTTGCATCAAAAACCCGCAAGTTCCTATTAAGTGCTCTAGCACGTACCATCTTTGATACTCCATGTGCGCTAAATATTAGCGTTGCACTATCTGGAACGTCGTCAAGCGATTCAACAAATACTACGCCCTTACGACGCAGTTCGTTTATAACATATGCATTATGCACAATTTCATGATATACGTAGATCCGAGAGCCGAATAGCGTTAGAGCACGCTCAACGATCTGAATTGCCCGATCAACTCCCGCGCAGAATCCACGCGGTTGTGCTAATAACACCTCACCTGGGTGTTTTATGATTGTATTCAAAGTATTAATTCCATAAAATACTAATAATGTAAATATTAAAAGCTAAATTCAGAATATGCTAATGATTAAAATAATGAGCTAAAGAAGCAATAATTTATTTTAGTGGTAATGTACCGACCCACTCGGTAGCCGGTTAGTTGTGCTGTGCTTAAATAGGTTTCGTTTAGAGATTACTTTTATACCTTAAAGGTGCTCAATATAGTTATTCATTTCAGCTAAAAAGAGAAATTGTCGGATGAGCAGTACCTGAGTTCCAAAATTCAGTGCGTAAGATATCTCAAATATTTCAAAAAGATTTAATGCTTATAATAAATAATCGCTCTTATAAGATGTTTATAGACTTATTTCTTAAACATTCTAGTTGTCTATTGTAAATATAATAAGAGCTATACTACAGTGCGTTACTGATCCTCCTATCCTCTCTAGGAGAGATTAGCAGAAATATTCTCATTTGCTCATTTTATAATTTATCTAGCATCGTTTTTATGATATTCTATGTCGCAATAAAAAGCTTTTTAAGCTGTCTATTTTTATTCATCTAAATTTAAGCGTATTGTAGGGATGCTTCGATGACACGTAAATGTCAAGTTACTGGGAAGTTGCCTATGGTTGGCAACAATGTTTCTCACGCAAATAATAAAACTAAGCGTCGTTTCTTACCAAACTTGCAAAGCCGTCGGTTCTGGGTAGAAAGTAAAAATCAGTGGGTGCGGCTACGTGTTTCTAACGCCGGCCTGCGCCTTATTGATAAGAATGGTATCGACACAGTACTTGTCTCTTTGCGTTTCCGGTAAAGCTTAAAGAAAAGGAGCTACAGTATGGCTAAAAGCGGTCGCGATAAGATCAAGCTAGAATCGACACTTGGTACAGGTCACTTCTATACTACAACAAAAAACAAACGCACAATGCCCGAAAAAATGGCAATCATGAAGTTTGATCCGTTTGCACGTAAGCACGTGGAATATAAAGAAACGAAAATTAAGTAATATAAATAATTATTACTATATTAAATAAAAATTTATAAAAATTCGTGGAGCCTGTATTAAAAACATAAAAATTCTGTTAAACACAAAAAATACTACCGATTTCTAGATTATATATCATAATCGCTTTGTGTACGCGTCTAGTTGTAGATATTCTAAAGCTAGTTAATTATATTATATAATAACGAGTCTTGCCTCACTCAACACTCTGATAACGTTTATTTTATTTTTTATTCTTTAAGACAATAGTTGGAGTATCAGATATATACTAAATTATCACTAATTTAATATTATACTATCTTGTATACCATCTATAGTCGACTATGTTATAGCTTTCTAATAAATTCATAATTTTATATAGATTATTTATGCTATAACCTTAATCATAGTTATTTTAATTGTTTATTTTATAGGCCGTCATATATTCTATTTATTATAACAAATTATAGTATATTGCTAGCTTTTAATAAATGTTGTTTATAGCTCCATAGTATTAGTACATGATTACTATATCTTTTTAGGGTAAAATCTCATATATAAAAATGCTAAAAGCTTAAAAAATAAGCAGAGTTATACAATTGACATATCTATACATAAAATATGTATAACCTTCATATATAAACATAGTTTCTATGTGCTAAATAATTCTACTTTCTAAATAAAATTTGGGGTATTTATACTAAAAATATTAATAATAACTCTAGAAATTTTATAGAAAAAGTAGAATATTTAAATATGATATTAATGCCATAAGCTTAAAATCCTACAAAATTAAAATATTACTTTACGACCGAAAGAAATTTAAGGATTTATATAATCATAAGCCGCAGGTTGCATTTTCTATTTAATTAGCTAGCGATAAACAATTTATTTACTTACTCTATTTAATTCTATTGAGTAGCTAACAATATATATTATGAATTTTATTGGTCTTTAATAAGTATTAATACTAATTTCATTTCTTATTTTAAGCGTAACGACGTAAGTGGTATGAAAAATCCCGTAATGCATGAATACCGCTTTGTTCCGCGCGATAGCACCAGCCCTGTAGGAGCAATAGTAACTGCTCACGTGAAGCGTGTGAGTGATCCCATATCTGCATGAGTTCAATACGCAATTGATAGTAAGTCTGCAGACTTTGGCTACTGGAAAAAATCTGCATTAATTGCCGTTTTTGTGGTTCATCTAAGCCTGCTTCATCTTTATGAATCCATCTATGTGCGCTCTTAATTAGGGCATATTTCTCATGCGCATTTAATTCTTTGAGTTCTGCTAACTCTTGCCGATACGCTCTGTTGACTGTCTTTGCATAGCGGGCCATCACCTCATAGCGATTAGCAAGTACAGCGTGTAATGTATCTAAATCTGGTACAGCCTTGCGCGTCGCTAGAGTCAGCGTTGGCGCAATCCTTTTAACTTTTGCAAGCCCGAATGCAGACATAATTTTAATATACATCCAACCAATATCAAACTCATACCACTTGTTTGAAAGTTTAGCTGATGTCGCGTAGGTATGATGATTATTATGCAATTCCTCTCCGCCAATTAAAAGTCCCCATGGGAATAGGTTTGTGCTCGTATCCAAACAATTAAAGTTTCGGTAGCCCCAGAAATGACCTAGGCCATTTACCACACCAGCAGCCCAGAATGGAATCCATAGCATCTGGATAGCCCATACCGAAATCCCGACAATTCCGAATAACGTTAGGTTGATTAGCGCCATAATTGTCACACCGAGTAACGCATGCTTTGCATAAACAAAACACTCTAGCCAATCAGTTGGCGTACCCCGACCGTACTTCTTTAATGTTTGTGTATTCTTCGCCTCGGCACGATATAGTTCGGCGCCCTCTAGAAGTACCTTCCATATTCCACGCGTCTGAGGACTATGCGGATCCTCATCAGTCTCGCATTTTGCGTGGTGCTTACGATGAATCGCTGTCCACTGGCCGGTAACCATACCTGTAGTTAGCCATAGCCAAAATCGGAAAAAATGACTTGCAATTGGATGCAAGTCTAATGAGCGATGTGCCTGGTGCCGGTGTAGATATACAGTAACACCAATAATTGTGATGTGTGTCATCACAATCGTATAAAGCATAATTTTCCACCAAGACCAATTTAGTAAGCCATGGGCAACAAAATCAAGTACAGAATTCACAATTTATACCTGGATAATAAATTTCGAAAATTGCCTAGTTGGAACTATAGATATAGCTTGCTATAGCGGTTAGAAAAAGTCTAGTTGAGAATTTTACTTAGTCACCAATAGGCGATTTTATAAAAATATTTTTATGGTCTAGCCCATGCTTATAACCTTTAGCAAGAGCTAAGCAACATACTCCCAAGAAGAGAGATTAAGCTGATTTCTTAGCTTCAATTACAGTAACCGGCACCGGTTCAATTGTGGCAGCATTTAAGATCCGAATCTCGTGTTGCGCAGACGGAACACGAATACCATGCGCCGCAAAACCCACCCAGATATTATAATTGACAGCCGAGCGCACCGAGGCAGTGCCGAGTGCCGCTTCTGTAATCCAGAATCCTAACTCTAAGTTAATTCCATTAGCACTAAATCCTGCAAGATAGGAGCAAGGAGCCGGGTCCTGTAATACGCGCTCTACATCCTGTGTAGCTTGTACGAGTACGCGCATTGCTAGATGGACGTCAGAACTATACTCCACTTGGATTGATACTTTAGTTAAGCCACGCGTAAGGAAGGATGACTGATTTTGTACAATGTCGGTAATAAGCCTCTCATTCGGCACGAGAGTCTCGACTCCATCTAGTCCACGCACCACCGTATAGCGGGTGCGAATTTGGGTAACCCGGCCTTGAAGACCGCCTACGCAAATTGTATCACCGAGCCGTAGCGAGCGATCTAGAAGAATAATAAAGCCAGATACATAGTTGCTTGCAATCTTTTGCAATCCAAAACCCAGTCCGACGCCGAGCGCACCGCTAAATAGACCAAGTACGGTAATATCTATGCCGACAATCGATAGACTTATAAGCACAGCAGACAAGATCAACAATCCACGACTAATGCGCGATAACACAACCTGTAAGTTCGCATCAAGTAAGCTAGCTCGTAACAGCCATTCGTCCAATATGCGGCCAGCCCACAGCGCTACGATTAACGTGATCATAACCCATAGCAGACCGCTACATAACGATAGCAAGCTCAGATGTACAGTAGCTATGCGAAACTCTATACTGCGCATCCAGCACAGCACATCATTCTCAATGCCCATTATGGTTAGTACCGTACCAACCCATACCAAAACGGTGACAATCTTTTCAATGAGGTATGCGAGCCCGTGTAAGTGCCCATCACGAGAAAACACCCGGCGCATTAGATATAACGCAACATAAATTAGCGCAATCCCGAACAGCGGTACACGCGCAAGGTCCAGTAGCGATGTTTTCATCACCTGACCTAGCACAAGCTTAGTACCACTCACGATTAACCAGCCGAGGAATGGAAATAATGCCTTTTCTAGCCCGTCTGCACCGAAGCGTACTGCTGCGTTACGTACTCGGGCATACGAATCAAAACGCTTGCGGACATAACCAGAAAGCCCATATGCCATCATTATGGCGCCAATTAACGCAGCAACTTGCCAGAGAATCGTCGGCCGACTTAAGTCGTGCATCAATTCACTAAATAGGCGAGGCAGCATTCTATGCTGCATGTCAGGCTACCCGTTGCATCACTGCTGCAAAGAAACCATCAGTACCATGCTGGTGCGGCCACAGCATGAGATTATCACCAGTGTTAAGTGCGATTTTTTGATCAACTAGCACTTGACTTACCGCTACACGTTCGAACGCTGAAGAAGCGGCAATAAATTGTCTAACAATGCCCTCATTCTCATCTTCAAGTAAGCTACAGGTCGCATAAACGAGGCGACCGCCTGGCTTGAGAAGTTGTGCGGCAGCGGTAAGAATCGATATCTGCTTTACCACTAACTTGGCAACCAATTGCGGTGTTTGGCGCCACTTGAGATCTGGATTTCGGCGCAGTGTACCCAGGCCACTACATGGCACATCAACTAGTACGCGATCGATCTTACCTGACAGTCGCTTAATCTTCACATCATGCTCACTAGCGATAGCTACTAGGTGTACGTTTGATAAACCGCTGCGCGCGAGCCTACTCTTAATCTTCTCTAATCGTTTATTTGACACATCAAACGCATATAGTCTCCCGGAAGAACGCATCATCGCGCCAAGTGCAAGCGTCATACTGCCCCCCCGGGCGCAGAAATCTGCGACCATCTCTCCACATTGGGGTGCGACAAGTTCGCACAATAACTGGCTACCTTCAGGCTGTACCTCAAACCACCCCTGCTGAAAAGCAGGGGTTTTATAGATTTCTAGTTTACTAACTACACGGATTCCTAGCGGTGCATAAGGCGTCGGTTTTGCTTCTACACCAGATCGCTTTAGAGCGGCTAGAACTGTATCGCGATTAACTCGCATCAGATTTGCCCGTAGATCTAATGGTGCCGGATAGTTTAGAGCTGAAGCAAGCTGTAATAGCTTTTTTTCCACCGCATCTGGCTGAGTATTGATGGTAGTCAGGCGCGATTTCACTATAGACTGAATCCATAGAGGTAAATTAATGCGCACACGTGTTGGAAGGCTTGCCGGATCAATATTTGATACATAGTGAAGCCATACAAGTTCCTGTTGTGATACATATAGGCGCAACTCACTTAGACCAGCAGTCTGCATTAAGCCAAGAAGTGCTAGACTCCGCGTTAAAGTCCCCCCCCCTTTTTCGGCTAAATACTCATATTCCATTTTACGGCGCAGAACTGCAAATATCGCTTCTCTCATTAGGCGGCGCTCGATCTGACCGAGTTTCGGATGTGCACAAAAAAATTTACTCGTAGCCGCATGAGCTGAATCAGTAAATTTTAATACGTCATTCAATAACACACCAGTTTGTCCAATCAGAAATCTATGTAGTCTCATATAGCGTCCAGACGAAATAGGAGTCGCGTCTTAGTAACCGCTAGCTCGACTCGGTTATTACATACACGCAACTGATCCTCGATAAACCACCGTATTACGCGCGGATAGAGCTCGTGCTCAAGCCGCAGAACCCGTGCAGCAAGCACGTCGGCAGTATCGCCCGAGAGTACTGGTACTATACCCTGCGCAATAATCGGGCCATAGTCTAATTCAGCAGTTACAAAATGTACTGTAGCGCCATGTACCGTAACTCCTCTATCCAATGCACGCTGATGCGTATTCAAACCCGTAAAGCTCGGTAGTAACGATGGATGCACGTTCATCATTCGATTTGAATAGCGCTTTACAAACGCTGGTGTCAGAATGCGCATGAATCCAGCCAGAACGACAAGGTCCGGCTCATACGTATCTAGCGCACGTATGAGAGCAGAATTAAATGCATCGCGCCCATCGAATTGCATATGATCGACAACTACTGTGGCAATAGAATGGGTGGTAGCAAAAGTTAAACCTGCGGCGTCGGGGCGGTTAGATATAACCGCAGCAACGCTCGCTGGCCATCGCTGCGAAGCGCACGCGCGCACGATCGCCTCCATATTAGAGCCACGTCCGGAAATTAGAATGACGAGTTTTTTCATACGAGGATTTTATCATTACCCCCCCCCTGACTGCCTACGCCAATCTTCTAGTTCCTGCTGCCATTAAGTTTGAGCGTCTATAATCAGAGACTTTGCGGCATCGAGCCCACGCCGATATTGGCGAGGCCATCAAACGCTGCAGGGCCTGACCCAGCTAATCATCGTGAAAGTCTTCAGGGGTCTTCCAAATTCCGAGCATTGCGCGCCTTGCGCGTTGACGATCGGTAACTTCGACGGTGTGCATCGTGGCCACCAAGCTTTGTTAGCTCGCGTTTGCGCTGCCGCTAGCGCACGCATGCTTCCGGTTTGCGTGATGACGTTCGAATCGCACCCCCGCGAGTTCTTCGATCCAGATGGCGCGCCACCACGTATTGCAATGCTGCGCGACAAACTTGAAGCATTGCGATGCAGTGGCGTGGATCAGGTTGTTGTTGAGCATTTCAATCATAGGTTTGCTGATCAGTCTCCGGGCTCTTTCGTCGAGCATACTATCGTCAATGGATTGCGAGCCCGCTGGATAATGATTGGTGACGACTTCCGGTATGGGGCAAAGCGTGCTGGTGATTTTCTATCATTGAGGGCGGATAGCATACGGTATGGATTCGAGGTTGAGCAAATGCCTACCGTGTCAGGCCCATCCGGGATGCGTATTTCCAGCTCAGATATTCGAGCTTCGCTTCTTGCTGGGGACCTCCATTCAGCTCGAACCACCCTTGGTAGGGCAATTATAATAAGCGGTCACGTTGTGCATGGCATGAAAGTAGGCCGAGACCTAGGATTTCCAACGCTAAATCTTCCAATCTTGCACAAGCGTCCCGCGCTAGCCGGCATCTTTATTGTTCGGGTACGTGGCATTGAAGCAAACCCATTGCCTGGCGTAGCCAGCTTAGGCTGGCGTCCCAGCGTAGCTAATTTCAGCAGACCCCTATTAGAAATACACTTACTAGACTGGCATGGTAATGCATATGGCAAGCTAGTGCGGGTTGAATTTCTCGAGAAATTGCGTGATGAACAGAAGTTCATAGACTTAGAGGAACTTATCCGGGCGATAGTATGCGACATCGCCCGTGCTCGAGAATATTTCGCAGAGCATAGTGCTTTAGCGGCAGCAAAACCCCTTACTTAATCTGATTAGTATAGCGCACCCATATATCCTGGATAGCAATTCTGTGATGTCCTTCAACAACGAATGAGATAGGCTCTTGGGTTGTGCCGCACACCAGTCAGTGATCTAGAGAAGCTTTTTAGCCCGAGACATGTGTCTAGCTCCCTCATAATATGCCCTAACCTCCCAGCATAATCTGCATAAGTAATCAGTGACTGCTGAACTTCTCCACTACCCCTGATCATGAGTGACATGAAAGCCGATTCTAAGCAGTCTCCTAAATATCCTATTAACCTGCTTAAGACACCATTTCCAATGCGTGGTGACTTGCCTAGGCGCGAACCGCAATGGGTTCGCGAATGGCAACAAAATAAGGTTTACGAAGCAATTCGAGAGGCTAGTCGCGGACGGCCTAAATTTGTGCTGCATGATGGCCCACCCTATGCTAATGGCGATATCCATATTGGACATGCGGTGAACAAAATCCTAAAAGATATAATTGTCAAGGCGCGAAATATAGCGGGGTTTGACGCAGATTATGTACCAGGATGGGACTGTCATGGTATGCCCATCGAAATCCAGATCGAGAAGCGCTTTGGAAAGTCGCTGCCAATTGAGCAAGTTAAACGTAACGCACGACAGTATGCTGCCGAGCAGATTAGGCGTCAAAAATCTGATTTTCTCCGGCTTGGGTTAATCGGAGATTGGGACAACCCTTATTACACGATGAACTTTAAGAACGAGGCGAACGAAATCCGTGCGCTAGCGCGCATTTTTAAAAAGGGCTACATGTTTTGCGGACTCAAGCCGGTAAACTGGTGCTTTGACTGCAGCTCCGCGCTGGCGGAGGCCGAAGTTGAATACCATGACCGCGTTGATTCAGCTGTGGACGTCGCATTTCCATTCGCCGAGCCGGATAGAATCGCTGAGGCATTTAACATGCCATGGCTGCGTTGCGCTGACGGCGCGATTGTAATCTGGACCACTACACCATGGACCATTCCAGCAAATCAGGCGCTAAATGTGAATCCAAAGTTATTATATAGCCTTGTAGATACGCGCCGTGGATTTTTAATCCTTGCCTCTAACCGCGTTGAGTTTTGCCTAGCCACATACGGCTTAGACGGCACGGTGATCGCATCAGCGCCGGGTTCCGTACTAGATAGAATCCAATTCTATCATCCGCTTGCTAATTTGAACCCGGGCTACGATCGCACATCGCCAGTCTATTTTAGCGACCACGTAACCATTAATTCCGGTACTGGTGTTGTGCATGTATCGCCAGCCTATGGCATCGAGGACTTCGAGTCCTGTAAGGCATATGGTATCGAAGATGCTGCTATTCTAAGCCCAGTAATGGGCGACGGCCACTATACTAAATCATTGCCGTTATTCGGTGGTTTATCAATTTGGGATGCAAACCCAAAGATTATTGACGCCTTGCGTCAGGCTGGTTCTTTGCTTCACATGACCCCTTATACTCACAGCTATATGCATTGCTGGCGGCATAAAACGCCAATTATCTATCGCGCGACGACGCAATGGTTTGCCAGTATGGACCTGGCACCTGTTGGTGGTGGTAAGACACTGCGCGAAATAGCGCTAGATGGTATTGAGGCGACCGCATTCTATCCAGAATGGGGTAAGAAGCGACTGCATAATATGATTGCGCATCGACCAGATTGGACATTATCGCGCCAGCGCCAGTGGGGGGTACCAATAGCTTTCTTTATTCATAAAAAGACGGGCCGGTTACACCCCCAAACGCAAGAATTGCTTGAACAAGTTGCGCAACGAGTAGAGAAACATGGCATTGAGGCATGGCAATTGCTCGATGCGCGCGAGTTGCTTGGCGACGATGCCGATCTGTATGTAAAGAATCGAGATACGCTAGATGTTTGGTTCGATTCTGGCACGACACATTGGCATGTGCTAAGGGGCTCGCACGCCGAGCAGCTGCGCTGGCCTGCAGACCTGTACCTTGAGGGCTCAGATCAGCATCGAGGATGGTTTCATTCGTCGCTACTCACTGGCTCGATGCTTGATGGTTACCCACCCTATAAAGCTTTGTTAACGCACGGCTTTACAGTCGATAGGCAGGGCCGGAAAATGTCAAAATCTGTCGGTAATATTATTACCCCACAAGAAATTTCGAATAAGTTCGGTGCTGAGATTATTCGTCTTTGGGTCGCATCAACTGACTACTTTAGGGAACTATCAATCTCTGATGAAATTCTTAATCGTGTACTCGAAGGCTACCGGCGAATTCGCAACACATTAAGATTCTTGCTGGCCAATTTATCAGATTTCAATCCAAACAAAAATATGGTGCCATCCGAGCACTGGCTCGAAATCGACCGTTACGCACTTGCAAGAGCTTCAGTATTACAAGAAGAAGTGATTAATCACTATAACGCGTATGAATTTCACCCGGTCGTAGCTAAGCTGCAGACTTTTTGCTCAGAAGACCTAGGCAGCTTTTATCTTGATATTCTGAAAGATCGATTATATACATCAGCAGTCGATGCACATGCGCGACGCAGCGCCCAGTCAGCGCTATATCATATCACGCATGGATTGCTACGGCTAATGGCACCTTTTCTATCGTTTACAGCCGAGGAGGCGTGGAAGATTTTCCAGCCGGGACACATAACAATCTTCACTGAAACATACTATGTTTATCCGTTGATACCAAATAGCATAGCATTATTAAATAAATGGGCCCTTATCCGACAATTGCGAGGCGATGTTACTAAAGCACTCGAGATAGCACGTAAATCTGGACGAATCGGTTCGTCTCTACAAGCTGAAGTTTGGATTCGGGCGCATGGCACACGCCATAACACCCTTGCGAGTCTCGGTAATGACTTAAAATTCATTCTAATAACCTCTGCAGCTTGGTTGAGCAAGGCCGAGAACAAGGGTGACGAGACGATCGAGGTACTTATATCTCATTACCTAAAGTGCGAGCGCTGCTGGCATTACTGCGAGGACGTAGGTATAAACATAGAGCATCCAACCCTATGCGCACGTTGTATAGCTAGTTTATTTGGGGAAGGCGAACACCGGAGTATCGCATAAATGATACAGACTTTATCTCGAAAACTAGCGCAATCGATAATGCTTATACCATACTTTAGTATATCGCTTATCGTGGTCCTGCTCGACCAATTATCTAAAATTGTGATGTCATACCTGTTGACGTATGGCTACCCGTACCCTATTACGTCACTTTTTAATCTTCTGCTTATTTATAACGGTGGCGGAGCGTTCAATTTTCTAGCGACAGCCGGTGGCTGGAAACGCTGGGCATTCACCGCGTTAGGTACCCTATCCATGGTAGTGATAACTTTTTTATTTAAGAAAAATAGTAGACAAAAACTATTTTGTGCGGCTTTAGCACTAATTTTCGGTGGTGCGCTCGGCAATGTCATTGACCGGTTAGTATATGGATATGTAATCGACTTTATTGATTTTCATATTGGAAGCTGGCATTGGCCAGCGTTTAATATTGCTGACAGCAGTATTACGAGCGGTACTGTACTCCTGGTGTTAGACGAACTTAGGCGCAGGCGCAATGCCATGACAGCCTAGATTAAGAGACAATCTTAGCTGAGTTATACGCAATAGTGGAAGAAACAATATGAATCTTGCAGGCAAACATCTGCTGCTTGGACTAACAGGTAGCATCGCATGCTACAAGTCAGCTGAACTTACTCGTCTACTAACGCAAGCTGGTGCTACAGTCCAAGTAACGATGACAGAATCTGCCGCGCAATTCATCACGCCGATCACAATGCAGGCACTTTCTGGTCATCCAGTCTATATCAGCCAATATGATGCGCGGATCGATAACAACATGCCGCATATTGCTTTGTCGCGCCGCGCAGACGCAATCGTGATTGCGCCTGCATCGGCTGACTTTATAGCTAAGCTAGCTACTGGATTATGCGACGATCTACTGTCTACACTAGCTATAGCTCGTGACTGCCCTTTACTAATCGTGCCGGCAATGAACCGTCAAATGTGGCAAAATTCGGCAACACAACGTAACGTTGTTCAGTTACGTTGTGATGATATTATTGTACTTGACCCAGATGCTGGATCACAAGCATGTGGCGAAATTGGCAATGGCCGAATGCTTGAGCCTCAAGCTATATACGAAGCGATTATCGCTCTTTTGCATCCAAAGAAGCTCTCTGGGAAACGGATATTGATTACAGCGGGTGCGACTTTTGAGCCCATCGATCCTGTCCGTGGCATCACTAATCGTTCAAGTGGCAAGATGGGATTCGCACTCGCGCGAGCTGCTGCGCAAGCTGGTGGGCGAGTGCATCTTATTGCCGGCTTAGTTGAACTTGCAACTCCATGGGGTGTGAGCCGGGAGAATATACAGACAGCACAGCAAATGTATAACTCTGTTATGGCGACGATTGCTGACATAGATATTTTTATCGCTGTTGCTGCGGTTGGCGACTGGCGTGCCGCTCAAGTATCTGAGCATAAGCTAAAGAAGGCGGCTGGTCAGCCGCTACCACCGCTGCACTTCGTTGAGAACCCAGATATTCTTGCTAGTGTCGCTGCTCTGCCTACGCCACCTTACTGCGTTGGCTTCGCGGCGGAAAGCAGTGAGCTTAGTATTAATGGTGAGGCAAAGCGGCGGCGTAAAAACGTCCCGCTTCTTATCGGTAATCTAGGTCCGAAAACATTTGGGAAGGATGGAAATGAAGTTGTGCTATTCGATAAAACTGGCTCGACACCATTACCTCTAGCCGATAAACAATCACTCGCGCGCACGTTAGTCGATGAGATTGCGCAACGCGTACTAGGTAACACTTTGCATGATCCAGGGGCTATGCATCAACTCTCGGATTGCTAAGCGGTCGGCATACTACCTAATTTTTATCATTATAACTTGTAATACTTAGTTAAATATCACTGATAACAGCTACTCCAGATCGAGTTATATATCAGGCAGAACAATGCACTTAGCTCGTTAACTTATATATCGCGTCAGGTTTCTCTAGGCGAGAGCAACGAAACTGCCAGGTTATTTTTTTAGGTTAACTTATAGAAGACTCGCGATAAGACTTGCGTGCCATAGCACTATGTCGAAAACGATTATAGTGATATGGTTTTTAGATCAAGCACTTTGGTGCTCTGCTAGCTACAAGAGTTGACATCTAACTTACGTTCGTACTCTTCAGCTAAAAAATGTTGAAAGACAACCTAATTGAAGAGTATTTAGTATGCTAAGGCAAGTCGGATTGTCTCCTGGATCAGTCTCTGCATTAGATATGCGCTCATTAATGGGTCAAAACCATGGTTAGCTAAGTGCTTACGAAATACCTTGGCATCATGGGATCCATTACTTGTAGCAGCACATTAAAAATGTCATCGTGCGCCTTTTCAACTTCGTCGAGCAATAGTATGAAACATGGCCTTTTTTGTGATTGACTCCGTTAGAAGCCTACCTTGATTAAATCCAACATAGCTAGGCGGCGCACTTATTAGCTGACTTACCGCATGACGCCCCATATACCAAGAGATATCGAATCGTATTAACTTTAATCTAAACGTAAAAGCTAATTGATGTGCCACCTCCGTTTTACCAACACCAGTAGGCCTAGAGAATAAGAACATATAAATTATCGGTTTATCTATCTCAAATACTATACTTTTCAAGCTATTATCCAGCATTTTTAGCTTGCTACGGTTATTCTGAGATATACTTTATACTGGTAACCGAGTGATCTTAGAAATAAGAGTTTTTATCTTGGCTTTGCTAATCCTTTTCTTTTACTTAGCTTTGGGTAAGATCCGTTGTGTGGCTCCCGCCTTGTCAATCACGTCGATGGCTTTCTCTGGTAAATGACGGTCTGTAATAAATCGTGTGGACAACTCAAACTCTATCGAGAGAGCACCAGATAAGTATGTAATACAGTGGTTCTCCTCAAAACGAAATAACTAGGTTTTAGAGCACGCAGGATCGCTACTGTTTGCTCAGCTGTTAGCTCTCTTGCGTCAATTTTCTGGAAACGCCGGGCTAAATTCCGTATTTTTTCAAAAAAATTTTGCAATTCGGTGAAGGTTGTTGCCCAGATATACTTAAGTTGACCAGAGGTTAAAGCTAGTTTTAGAAAGTTGACGCATCAAGTGTGCCGCCTAAGGCGGTGCCCACGCCAATTCATACATGAATCTCATCGATAAATAGAATAGCATTCGAACAATCCTTTAACTCTCTTAGCACCGTTTTCAGTCTCTGCTCGAAGTCGCCCAGGTACTTTGGCCCTCTAGCAGCGTTCCTATATCAAGTGAATACATGTCCGCATCTTCTAGGAAAATAGCATACTGCTGAATATGATTCATCATGCCAGACTTTTAACGATAGCAATCTTACCTACTCCAGCTTCACCTAAATTAGGAGATTACTCTTGCGACGTCGGCATAGCACCCGCACCATTCGCTCTATAATGGGTCGATATTTCCATTATGCGCTAGATGATTTAGATTTTTAGTAAATTGTGCTAGCGTCGTTTCTACTAGCATCGCTACTATTCACTAATGACTTACTTGTCAGTTTTACTACATCTGGCCCCACAGTCTTCGAAATGCCATGCGCAATAAAGTTGACCACCTCTAACCTAGTTATGATATATTTTTGCAGATAGCGTAGGCCTATGAGTCTTTTCTCTTAAAGATCGAATATAGGTCACTTTTTATCCTTGCTTGATGTCGACTGCACACACATAATCGTACAGTAAATTACTCGCTGGAAACTAAGGGTTGGCTGAGTATCAACATCATGTTTTTAGTACAAGTAGCGTGTTGTCATTACTAAAATTTTGTAGGCTCTTACGCATATTCTTGATATTCTCGTCATATCCACGAAGAACCTCTACTGCAGTAGGGTTATCTAATAATGCAAGCAATAAGTGCTTGACAATGATGCACTCATTCCTGCCTTAGAGGGCCTCTATAAATACCGTATGCAGACTGACTTCTAGCTCCCTGGAAATCATACCTTCTTCATCATGCGCTGCATTACAACTTGGTTAAACTTCGCATGTCTCGAGATGCACTTGGAATATACTCCGCATAGGGGTATAATAATTTTAGAATTATCATTCATTAAAATGGCGCGATATATCGATGGCTGATTAGCTTTTTTTCTTGCTGATCTAGTACCGTAACTTCTTATTTCTGGCGAATGGTAGAAATATACCGATTCTAATGAACTTGTCTACTTAAGTAAGCCCGGAATCTTATTAAAGATAATCCCCTATTCTCAGGTAAGAAAAAATAAGGTTTGACTAACTTTTCTTATGAAAAGTGGTACTGAGATAGCTCTAATACAGCATAATGCAGCTTTTGAATTTTTAGGCTGATAATATATAGCGTTAAGATAACTATTATACGTTATACAACCCTATATTTAATAGGCTAGATAGTAGGTTATCGACCATAAAATTATTAAATCTTTTGTAGATTATTAATAATCAAGTCATAACTTGATAAGAATACTGTAAAAAATTATTTTTACGCTTGTATGGAAAAGAAAGGGTAATGGATAAATTGGGTTAATAACTAAAAATGTCAATAAATTAAGTGGTATCTTAAAAAGAATATTTATTATTTTTAGCTTGAGCCAGTAAAAATCTTTTAGCACATTTTTATGTTTCTAGATAAAACCTTTAATGTACTTAAAGTAGCTAAAATTATTAGCTTTACGATTTTTCGGGAATAAAAATAAATCTCGAATACTGCATCAAAAATCATCTTTAGCAACTACGCAACTATGCAGTACTAATGCTTCCCTCACGTGCAGCTGGTAACTCATTGTCAAGGACCAGTTTAGCAATACCTATGGTTACGCAACTAGCTGGCTATATAAGCCAAATACCTAGTTAACGAGATACATCCTACATATTATTATAGAACATATTAAAACTTAAGCATCAAGGCACCTGACGCGTATAAAGCAGTGATATCTAGTTTGCGTAGTCTTTTCGATGAAAAGCGGCAACATAAACACGTTGATAGGAAGATCGAGTACAGTGTTCGTAACAAACAGCACTTAATGGTGCTAGGAAATGCTTGATACGTTATCTTTCGATAGCCTACAACGGATACCATCATATAGTGACACCATTGCCTGTAATATAAAAATCTACTGGAGTAGAAGCGCTCGCGTTGCGCATTGTCTGTTGGATTTATCGTCTTGATTTTGCTGTAGACAATGCTGACCCCACCAGTCTTTGACTATATTAATTTCGGAACGCGTCAGATTTACTCGTTAATGCTACACATAGTTTCTAAGAATTTCTGTAAGCTATTTTTGTTTAGCGATAGCCCGTTTCGGGATCCGCTTGTCAAACGCACAGTGATTTTTATATATTTTACCCACTTTAGATTAAACTAATTAGAACACTTACTTGAATCTCAATGGAGTCGTTTACAGGTCTCCCCTCTAGTAATACCAGTACTATGGTGGTATTAACATGTACATACGTGTTCGACTTCTAGCGAAGTTGGGTCCGATGTCTGATATATATAAAATCAATAGATTATTAATTCATATTATTAATCCTAATATAGGCTACAGATCCTTAAGCGCGTTCTTCTTTAAGGTAATACAAATGCGCGATGCATCGAAGGAGTGAGTTATATGCATAAAGCGCTGCCTGAGCTAATTTAGGTTGTTCTAATAGGAACTAGAATTGGTATATTACCTTTTGCGATTAGTCAGGGATCTTCTCGAAGACAGCACGGCTACAGATTAGTAGCGAGTTGCTTGAGCCAACGTTATTAACGTCAAGACACCATATTTAGCGCTGTAAACGGCCGATATTATTCATATAATACAGAATCTACATTGTAGACATACTATGTTAGTGTAAAATACCGGTCCGTTTAGAGTTCGATTACATATTTTCAATTAATACTTGACCGAAACCGGAACATGAGACTTGTATTGCTCCATCCATAAGACGTGCGAAATCATATGTCACTCGTTTTTGCAAAATCGACTTTTCCATCGAGGAAATAATTACATCAGCCGCCTTAGTCCAACCTAAATGTCGTAGCATCATCTCGGCTGAGAGGATTTCAGAACTAGGATTCACGTAGTCCTTTCTAGCATATTTTGGAGCCGTCCCGTGAGTCGCCTCAAACATCGCGATAGAATCTGACAGATTAGCGCCCGGCGCACTACCAATACCACCGACCTGAGCCGCTAATGCATCTGAGATATAATCTCCATTTAAATTCAGTGTAGCGATTACATCATATTCAGATGGGCGTAGCAGTATCTGCTGGAGAAACGCATCGGCGATCATATCCTTAATCAGTATTTCAGTACCACTCTTCGGGTTCTTAATTTTCATCCATGGACCACCGTCAATCAGTAGCGCACCGAACTCTTTTTGAGCGAGGGCATATCCATAGTCGCGGAATGCGCCTTCAGTAAACTTCATTATATTTCCTTTATGCACAAGCGTGACCGACTTTCGGTTATTATCAAGTACATACTGAATAGCTTTACGAATCAGTCGCTCTGTGCCCTCTCTCGATACAGGCTTGATACCAAGCCCTGATGTTTCGGGAAAACGGATTTTCTTAACACCCATTTCTTCACGAAGAAAGCGGATTACTTTCTTTGCCTGCGCAGACTCCGCAGCCCATTCAATCCCCGCATAGATATCTTCCGAATTCTCCCGGAAAATTACCATATTAATCTTCTCGGGTTCACGTACTGGTGATGGAGCGCCCTTAAAGTACCGCACCGGACGCAGGCATACGTACAGGTCTAACTCCTGGCGCAGCGCGACATTCAGGGAGCGGATTCCGCCGCTAACTGGCGTAGTCAAGGGCCCCTTGATTGAGACGACATACTCTTTTAAGACCTGTAGTGTTTCTTCTGGCAACCACACATCAGATCCGTAGATCTTGGCTGCCTTCTCACCCGCAAAGATCTCCATCCATGCAATCTTTTTTTTCCCGCCATAGGCTTTCTCAACCGCCGCATCGACTACCCTGATCATTACTGGTGTAATATCAAAGCCAATACCATCGCCCTCAATATACGGAATAACTAAATGGTCCGGAACGTTAAGCGAAAAATCCTGATTAATAATAATCTTCTCACCGGATGGAACTTTGATGTGCTGATATAGCATATTCGACTCTAATAGTGGGGACAGATTAAAAGTGTACTACGCATCAGAAACATGCTTTATTTCTGAGTCGACTGTCAAGATAGCTTGCAATAGCCTTATCTGAGATTTGTAGGTTGGCAGTTCCGTATCGGAGAGCTATTTCAGCACGCCAGAAGATTTAATCTTATTAAGATATCGATCTAGTGTCCCGTAATACTCGCGCGTATTTCACTATTTACTGCGGATGTAGATTTCGGTATCTGTATGTAATTTAGTGATACATATTGAGGTATCGTATACTTGTCTAGTAGGTATTCGATAGAAGGCAGCAAGAAATTTCTATAGCGTACTGATGATGGGCAAACGGGTATATCGTACTAATCTTGCCTTTAGGCAATAAAGATTTACTATTAAACAATAGACTGTGAACTATAGACCATAACGATATGTAAACAAATATTGATAAAGTCATTTTACATAGCATCTTATCTAACTAACGACGGCGCAATTTATTAGCAGTATATTACGGCCTAGTTTTAGAAAAATAGATTAAGTTATATTTAGTTATAACCGCTAGTTAGGATAGAGAGGCGTGGTCGTAGGATTGCTGTTAGAACTCTAATATTATATTAGTAATATTTTCTTAGCATTTAGCCAGTGATACGACCCTGTCTAGTCTGCACCCGCGTCGATGGCACAATCACGGAAGAAGACAACTACTGTTCAACCTATAACAATATTTACTTACTAGCCCATATGAATTTACTTATTCGGAATGAAGTACTTACTTACACGGTAGCATTTAATATACATTAGTGTAGCAGTTAATCTACTTAGTTCTAGTAAGAAACTTTACTAATAGCGCTTTATTATAAGTTATGTAATAATTAGTACATCTAATCTATTAGATGTACTAATAGTAAGTAATTAATTATTCGACTTTAAAAATTAGTTAGGCCTACTATAGTAGGCGATTCCGTTCTTTAATCAAAAGTCAGGCTTTTGGAGTGTTTAACGGTCTTGTATATATTGACATTGCAGGAATAACGTGTCGCTTACATAATGGCGACACGTCATAGATACTCTAAGCATCAACTCTAGGTGAGAATGTCATACGTTAAAGTTCTGAGCGGCAAAATTCCAGTTTACAACTTCCCAGAACATCTCGACAAATTTCGGGCGCGCATTACGATAGTCGATGTAGTATGCATGTTCCCAGACGTCTAGCGTTAACAATGGCATTATATTATCTGTTAACGGCGTCGCTGCGTTGCTTGTAGAGATAATATCTAGCGAGCAATCAGGATTTTTTACAAGCCAAGTCCAGCCGGATCCAAACGTGCCGACCGCTATTTTTGTAAAAGCCTTTTTAAAGGTATCATACGAATCCCACTGTGCATTAATCGCATCATTAAGACTTCCTGTTGGTGCACCGCCGCCCTGAGGCGAAAGGCTATTCCAAAAGAATGTGTGGTTCCACACTTGTGCTGCATTATTAAAAATACTACCCGTTGATTTCTGAATAATCTCCTCTACCGATAGGCTATCAAACTCTGTACCCTGGATCAGGTTATTTAGGTTTGTAACATAAGCCTGATGGTGTTTGCCATGATGAAATTCTAAAGTCTCTTCTGAGATGTACGGAGCCAGCGCATTCTTCAAGAATGGCAAGGGAGGTAGTGTGTGTTTCGTCATAGTGAAAACATCCTTTATAACAGATTGGAAACTAGATAAATGTATACTGCCGGCCATTCGATTTTAGATGAGCACGAATAATCTCGCAAATTTCTATCTTTTTTATATACAGCACTATCTTTTATTTCTATAAATAAGTCTTCACTATCCAGCAATTCAGAAATTAATACTCATATTTATACAAGTTTGTAATACCCGGATGACAGATGAATTACTTCCCCGTCCGCATTCGCATTGCCTGCCAGTTTTGCCGAGTTGAATCACCCAAATATCCACTAGAATTCGTCATTTAGACGCAGCTGCACATGCGCAATACTAATATCTGCACTGCCTTGAGCAAGATGCGCTGTTACCCTCTGACCCGCCTTAAGCTCAGCTGGTGTTCGCACGGCTGAGCCGCTATTCAGGTCTATCAACGCCGCATAGCCACGTTCTAGTGTACGTTGTGGGCTAAGTAGCTCTATACGGGTTGCTAATTCATATACTTGAGAGTTTCGACGTTCATTATATCTATGCATCGCGACGTGTAAGTTCTGCCAGAGCTGATTCATACGTTCGGTTGCCCGGTCTATATCTGGATGACCGCACTTCCAGCGCAACAGAACCATCGTTAGCCGTGCGCGCGCATCGCGCGCCGGACGCTTGCCGGCCAAACGCAATCGCAACGATACCTGCCTTAGGTATTGCAACTGCCTAGCGATCCGCTCAGCAGGGCTTACGAGGCGGTGTGCAATCGAATCTAGGTGTTGAGCTCGGCGCTCTATCATCCGTCTGAAGCCGCCCGCTAGCGCTGCATGGCGATTTACCAACTCACATAATAATACAGCGCGCGGCGCACTAACTAGTTCTGCCGCTGCCGTTGGTGTCGGCGCGCGAATATCGGCCGTAAAGTCTGCAATTGTGAAATCAGTTTCGTGCCCGACTCCAGACACAATTGGTAAGACGCTAGAGGCGATGGCCCGCGCGAGCGATTCGTCATTGAAAACCCATAAGTCCTCAATAGAACCACCTCCGCGGCACAAGATTAGTACATCGACTTCAGCGCGTCGGTTAGCTGTACCAATTATTTCTACGACACGTGAAGCTGCTTCAGCGCCTTGTACCTGTGTTGGATAGACGATAATCGGCACATGTGGTGCGCGTCGTGAAAGCGTGATTAATACATCCCGCAGCGCTGCTGCTTTCGGCGACGTAACAATGCCAATAGCCCGCGGGTGCAACGGAAGCTCGCGTTTTCGTTCAATGGTGAATAGGCCCTCTGTCTCAAGCTGGGTCTTTAGTTTTAGGAAAGCCTCATACAGCCGGCCTTGCCCGGTATGCCGAACTTCCTCTACGTTAAGTTGCAACTCGCCGCGAGGCTCGTAAATCGCAACTGTGGCACGAACCTCGATCAAGTCGCCTTCTTGAGGTATTAGCTGTGCATATTGAGCGCGTCCACGGAACATTACACAACGAATCTGTGCATAATGGTCTTTGATTGAGAAATACCAGTGGCCGCTAACCGCCCTCGTAAAGTTCGAGACTTCACCAGCGATCCAGGAAAGAGAAAACGTGCGCCCGAGTAGAATTCCAATAGCGTGGTTCACATCAGAAACAGGAATCACTATATCTCGGCTTACAAAAGGAATAGAAGAGGGAAGTTCTGTTGTCATAAAGATGATAGGATGTGCTGCACTGAGACGGTAGAGCAGCTATCTACATGTACGCTTATATCAGTTTTAGCATCACACCTACCATCTATGTCGACGCCAGTGCACTAAGTTTTTTTACACCAGACTTTACGCACTACCCTAGTGAGCTGAAAATCACTGACAATTTTCCGTTCACAGACCGCGCTACCCGGCGTAACCCTAGATCCTTACAGGGTTATTTAACATACATAGAGATAGCAGATCTAATTATAAAGAAATATGATCTGGAGTCTCTAGGCCCGGAATAGTGCCTAATTCTAGTTGGTTCTCTCATCGTATAGTCTGCGGCGCTATTATAAAGAGCTACGGCCTGCTGCTGTACCTATGCTTAATATCCAATATCTCTTCCCCCTATTTTCACACTAGTACTATGGCTATACTACTGCACCGTGTCATCGTTACTTATCTCAGTCTCATGTTCTCGCGTGAATGGCAGCGCCGTGGTGTGCTCGCTTACATGTTATGGCCTTTTTCACAACTGTTCTCTAGTATCTCTGCGCTGCGCCGTTTCATGTATGCTCACGGCTGGATCAAAACGCATCATATTAGCGTACCGGTCGTGGTAGTGGGCAATATAACGGTTGGGGGAACTGGCAAAACTCCAACAGTCATCGCACTCATTGATGCATTACGAGATGCAGCGTTCATACCCGGCGTAGTGTCGCGAGGTTATGGCGCACGCATCCTGCAGCCTACCGAGGTTAACCTCGCGTCGACACCCGCGTTGACAGGCGATGAGCCGCTATTAATTGCCCGCCGCACCGGTGTACCGGTGTGGGTTTGCCAAGATCGTGTTGCGGCGGCCCGTGCACTGGTACAGGCTCACCGAGAGATAGACGTAATCATTAGTGACGATGGTTTACAGCACTATCGGCTAGTGCGAGATATTGAACTAGTAGTCTTTGACTATCGACTGGCTGGAAATAAGTTCCTGCTGCCAGCTGGACCCTTAAGAGAACCGTTAAGTCGTACCCGAGACGCAACGCTGATTAATTACTCTAATCGGCATAGCCTACCATTATGGCCGTCTATTTTTACGTTTGCTCTAAAGCCGACCGACGCATGGCATCTAGATAATCCGGACCTACGCCGGCCACTAGTCCAGTTCGCCGGTAAACGCGTGCTCGCTGCTGCTGGCATCGGCGCACCAGAGCGTTTTTTCGAAACATTGCGTGCAATCGGCCTCGTGCTAGAAACACGCCCGCTACCTGACCATTATAATTTCGATAAAAATCTGTTCGTGACCGATATAGCTGATGCAATCCTTATTACTGAAAAAGATGCGGTAAAATGCGAGCTTTGGCATGATCCGCGTATATGGGCAGTACCTGTCGACGCTATATTGGATCCTCGTCTAATTGCGCTTATTGTGGAGAAACTTCGTGGACACTCGTCTGATTGAAATCCTTGTCTGCCCCCTATGCAAGGGATCTTTACAGCATAAGCGCAGTGCGCAAGAACTAATTTGTAATTCTGATAAGCTCGCATACCCTATCCGAGATGGCATTCCAGTGATGTTAATTGATGAGGCGCGTCATATAGTTAAAGACACATTAGGCAATTCAGGTAGAAATTAAACCAATGTCTATTGTAGTTGCGTTTACCGTTATCGTGCCAGCTCGTCTCGCCTCTACTCGTTTGCCGAGAAAACCTTTAGTCGACCTAGCTAAGAAGCCTATGATAGTGCACGTAGCCGAGCGGGCCCGTGCTTCAGGTGCAAGTCGCGTATTAATTGCTACCGATGCTCAAGCTGTACTGGATGTGTGCCAGGCCTATGGGATTGAGGCACTGCTAACTCGAACAGATCATCCGACCGGAACTGATCGACTAGCTGAAGTGGTTGAGGCCTGTAGATTTTCCGACGACGCACTAATAGTGAATGTACAAGGTGACGAACCACTAATCGAACCTCGTCTAGTCGCGGACGTTGCTACGCACCTAGCTGCCAACCAGGATTGTGCAATTGCTACCGCCGCTCATCCCATTACTGAGCTAGAAGAAGTTTTTAATCCGAATATTGTCAAGGTAGTCCTTAACGCTCGCGGTCTCGCGCTATATTTTTCTCGTGCGCCAATTCCATGGTCACGCGATGTGTATCAGCCCCAATGGAGGTCGGAAAATAGTGCTTTACCCGTAACTAGACCGCTTGCTCTAAGTACTGCAGCCGTACATCGCCATATAGGCCTATATGCATATCGGGCAGGCTTTCTACGCCGCTACCCAGGACTGACGCAATCTCCTATTGAGATTACCGAGGCACTTGAGCAACTACGAGCACTATGGCATGGAGAAAGAATTGCGGTATTGCTTACGCCACAAGCATCTCCAGCTGGAGTTGATACTCTAGCAGACCTAGAGCGAGTTCGCGCCATGTTTGCTACGTAAGCACAAACTGCATGGCATAAGCGAAGGCTTTACGCTGGTTGTTATACCCTGCTAGGGGTAGGCGGGGGATAGGCAGTATGTATAGAGCGTCTCAAGCAATAATAAATTTTCAAAACGCATGTTAAAGTTGTAGCTAGTTAAATTGGCGTTCAATGCTGATTGGTTACTCAAAAATTCATCAGTCATATCGGAAAGATAATCATCATGCGTTTAATCTTATTAGGCGCCCCTGGGGCGGGTAAAGGCACCCAGGCAACCTTTATCAAAGATAAGTTTGCGATCCCCAAAATTTCAACCGGTGACATGTTACGAGAAGCCGTAAAAACTAGAACAGAGATCGGCATTGATGCCAAGCCTTATATGGACGCTGGTGAGCTTGTGCCGGATATGCTGACTATTAAATTAGTTAAGGAACGACTACAACATCCAGATTGCAAGCATGGCTACCTATTCGACGGCTTTCCACGTACGATCCCGCAGGCTGATGCAATGAAACAGGCCGACATAGTAATCGACTACGTGCTAGAGATTGATGTACCATTTAATAAAATTATTGAGCGTATCAGTGGGCGACGCACACACACATCATCTGGACGTACATATCATATTAAGTTTAACCCCCCAAAATTTGGTTTGGTTGATGATATTACTGGCCAACCCCTAGTCCAGCGTAATGACGATAAGGAGGAAATAGTTCGAAGGCGCCTAGACGTTTACCTCATGCAAACGTACCCGTTAATTAATTACTATATGCAATGGGCAAGACGTGGTGAGGAAAATGGGCTGAGCCCTCCAAAGTACCGAAAAATCTCTGGGCTTGGTACGGTAGACGAGATTCGAAAGGACGTGTTTGAGATACTACAACCACTAGTATAAAATGCAGGGTAACTCTAAGAATCCTCCATCTAGGATGGAAGTGATGGTTTCTATTCGATTCCTTCCATACGGCAAGCCGCTCTACTTTAGAGTAGAGCACTTATTAGTACTGTTAATATAAAAGACTGATTTAAACCCTGCTACTACTTTTATAGTGTACAGGTCACGTCAGCCGTTCCATTCTCTTGAAGAGCCTAGTTGAGTGCCATAAATCAAATTCCAAGTTATCGCCAATAGTCCCTAGCAAAAGCTAGGGACTATTGGCTCCGGATTATAAAAAATTTACCAAACTATCTCTCATTTGATTATTCGTTTAAAAAACTCAAGCAGTTATGAGACTGCTGGCATTACATTGCTTTCTAATGACCATGAAACCACGCACACTTAATAGTGCAATGTATATTGCCCGCTACCTATAAGCAGGAGCTTGTAGCAAACGAAACTAGATTCCGCATCATTATTTAAATTTTAGGAAACTCTTAATTCCCATGAGAATAAATGATGCAGCCCTAAAAGTTTTGTTCTAGATCATCATATTATGTTAAGTATCTACACTGCTGCAGCACTAGCATATCAATGTCTGAAAGGTTTTTACTATATTTTAGTTTAGTGGAGGTTCTTATACTTTTATAAGTAATCTACTTAACCATTGTCGTATAAACTTATTATTTCGCACGGTGATAGAGGCATTTATACTTAAATCCCATTAGGGATAACATCATAAAATATAGTATGACAAGTATAACTAACGTTACACTTAATACAGCAATACGAATACCTGGGTAACGCCCTAGTTCTACCCAATCAAATAATTGGGCAAACCAGTGCATTACAATTGCTAGCGTGATGCACGCGATAATCAACTGCATAAAAAATACACCCCACCTGGCTGATGGGGTGTAGATTGATCGCCGACGCAAGCCAAAAAATAGAAGCAGCGCATTTACGCATGCACCGATACTAATACTTAGCGATAGACCCGCATGTGCAAGATGGGGGACTAATAAGGCATTACACAGCTGTGTAATGCCCATTACGATCAATGCGATTTTGACTGGTGTTTTAGTGTCTTGTTTAGCATAAAAACCAGGCGCAAGGATTTTAGTCAAGGTCAGCCCGAGTAACCCTACTCCATAAGCAGACAGCGCCTGCGATACCATTGATACGTCATGACTAGAAAACTGTCCATAATTAAATAATGTAGCCGTCAGGGGTTTAGCATAGATAAACAACGCGACAGCGCTAGGAGCGGCTAGTAGAAATGTAAGTCTTAAACCCCAGTCAAGCAGCGCAGAATATTCTGATGCGTCAGCATTAGTATGTGCTTTCGACAAACTAGGTAATAAAATTGTTCCAAGCGCACCACCTAGAAGCGCTGCCGGGAACTCCATCAGTCGATCCGCATAAGATAACCATGATACGCTACCAGCCTCTAGATGCGAAGCAATATTAGTGCTCACTATCAGTGATAGTTGGGCGACAGATACCGCGAAACTAGCTGGCATCATTTTCCATAGGACACGCTTTATTCCGGGGTGTGCCAGCGCGATAACTAGATTAAGCCTAATCCTTGGTATCATGTGGACTCGCTTTAGTCCTAGAAGTTGAATAAGTAGCTGTAGAATACCGCCAGCCAACACTGAGAAAGCAAGTGCGTAGATTGGAGTATCTAATCTCGGCGCAATAACTAATGTGCTGATAATAAAGCTAATATTTAATAAAACTGGAGAAAATGCTGGAAGCGAAAAATTATTATAGGTATTTAAAACGCTAGTTGCTAGCGCAGTCAGTGAGATCAATAAAATATACGGAAACATGATCTGAGTCATTGTCACCGCAAGTGCGAATATTTTATTATTGTGATGCAACCCCGATGCAACCACCCATACAATAAATCCAGAGCTAACAATTCCTAGCATCGAGAAGCCAACCAAAACCCAAGTTAATACGATACTTGTCGCATCAACTAATGCATGCGTTGCACCATGTCCTTTTTGACTCTTAAACTCAGCTAAGATTGGTACAAAAGCCTGCGAAAACGCCCCCTCAGCAGAGAGTCTGCGTAGCAGGTTCGGAATACGGAACGCAACATTAAAGGCATCAGTGTATACGCTAGCCCCAAAAGTGCTAGCAATTAATATTTCGCGCACTAATCCAGTGATCCGTGAAAGAAGGGTAAAGCTAGTAACAGTAAAAAGAGTGCGAAGTAGATTCATACGCTAACATTATACGGATCCTATGCTAAAAAACGACCAGGCTATGTGCTGTTAGCTGCGCCCTCTAATCAAGAAGTAGCAGACACTTGCCTATCTTCAGAACTAGGGTGGATCTCTATTGCTAGGGTCCTGTGTCAATGGTAAATTAATCACTTCCCCACTAATAGCTCATCCATCTAGCTAGATGCTTCTGCCTAGCGGATTTAAAAGAGTAAACGTCGATTGTGTGTCCTCAATTTTATTGATACACTAAAGTGCCTTGTTAGGCACCACAATAGCCCGCTTCTTATGATTATATTCCGTTGTAAACAGGATAAAAACCGTTATGGCTAACTCCGCGCAAGCGCGAAAGCGTACCCGTCAGGCTGCGAAAGCTAACTCACATAATTCTGCGCTACGCTCCAAAATGCGTACCGCGATTAAGGTTGTTCGTAAGGCGATTAACTCCGGCAACAAAGAAAGGTCTATCGAGGTGCTAAAGCAATCGTCAAAGACACTAGATATTATCGCTGATAAAAAAATTATTCATAAGAATAAGGCCGCTCGCCACAAAAGTCGCCTAGCTTCCGCTATAAAAGGCCTTATGCAAACTGCAGCATAAACCCCTTGCAGCCCGCTTTTTACATATATTACAGGTAATCAATCGGGCTGCAAGAAAACAGTTTAGTGCAATAATGCAGCACTGAGTAGACTTACGTAATCATGCTAGTTTTTCCAACTCGATTAGGAAGTAAAACTATGAACCTAAATCGATCGTCGTATACCAGGAGCAATCTAGGCTGCTGTACTACCGTATAATTAAGATAAATAAATATCCAAAGAAATAAGACGGCTATCTACTAAATCAATTACCAGATCTTAATACTTAACTACTGTTGCGTATAGTGACAGCTCGCTGTGCTGGATGTTCGAGTGGCAGCTCGCAAGCTTCGGTCATCAGCAGATCATTATCTCGAGCAAATTTCATTACGAAATCGAAAGCCATGGGCTCTACATCGCGCAGCCGCGAATCGACAATCACTGTCTTAATATCACCGAGCATTACGGGCCGTACATATAGTGAATACTTTAGTCTCGCGTTAGGTCCTGTCGCACCTGGACCAAACGAAGATACCACGCCGCATAGCCGTTCTGACCAGTCACTCGGCCGAAACTTTTTTCCACTCTTAGTAATGCCTTGAATGAAATATTCAGTTGAGGATGAGTTGCCCATGTGGAACACCCCGAAAGACAACCCCCCCGACGACACCTAGAGGTTCCCGCAGCATACAGTGCGTGTGTTTTCACACGCCCCACTATCGCGGTGATACCTCGGCGGTAAAATCGCCAAGAAACTTGCTTGTTATAAGCCCATATATTCCCTAGCCGCAGCACACCACTACACGCTAGACGCTTAATCCGCGGTTTTTTGTCGTTCCGCTATAATTCCACAATAACTTGTTAGTAAACTATATATTTTCCGCATCTAACTATTAGATGTTACACCACGTGGATAGGCGGCTCGTCAAAGTCAAAAAAATCCTTTATGCTGCATAACGTTTATTAAACATAGCAATGGCGGCGCTTCACGTACTAACCGGCGTCAGTCGGCTATATTTGTTTCTATGACTTCTACTAAGATAATTCGACACTACCTGCGGTTCCAAGATTTTTCTGCCGATGATTACGATTACGTGTTGGAGCGCACTCGGATTTTGAAACGGAAGTTCAAAAACTACGAAACTTATCACCCATTGCACGATCGAACGTTAGCCATGATCTTTGAGAAAAACTCAACGCGTACACGGCTCTCGTTCGAGGCCGGCATTTTCCAACTGGGGGGGCACGCCGTCTTTATGAGCACGCGAGACACACAACTAGGCCGTGGCGAGCCAATTGAAGATTCCGCACAAGTGATATCGAGAATGGTCGATATCATTATGATTAGAACCTTCGGTCAGGATATTCTGCGGCGCTTCGCGGGTAATTCACGAGTGCCAGTTATAAATGGATTGACTAATGAGTACCACCCGTGTCAAGTGCTAGCTGATGTCTTCACATTCTACGAGCATCGGGGATCAATTCGTGGAAAAACCGTCGCCTGGGTAGGTGACGCGAACAATATGGCCTATACATGGATCGAAGCTGCGTATATTCTCGGTTTTAAGCTTCGCGTTTCTACACCGCCTGGATATAGGCTTAATCATGCATTAATTAACTCAGTACATCTAAGTTCGGTTGAAGAAATAGACGATCCACGTGCTACATGCAACGGTGCTCACCTAGTTACAACTGATGTATGGACAAGTATGGGTTTCGAAAAAGAGAATGATATACGCAAGGCTGCATTTGCAGAATGGTGTGTCGATACGAAACTAATGGCGTGCGCACAGCCCGATGCGCTTTTCATGCATTGCCTGCCTACGCATCGCGGCGAGGAAGTAACTGCTGAGGTTATTGATGGTCGGCAAAGCGTTGTGTGGGATGAGGCCGAGAACCGACTGCACGTACAAAAGGCTTTAATGGAATTTTTAACGCTCGGGCGCCTAAATCATTAAATTCTAATATCGGGCGCGCATCACAACAGAACAATAAACTATTCCACTGTACTGTTGTGCGGTGCGCCAATAGATTCAGATGAGTCATGCATGCCCCGCACATGCTACGGCACTGACCTGACCTAGATCTAGGTTTATGTTAGACTATATAAATATAAAAAACTTATGTTTGTAATTGCAGGACGGATAGAATTATTGCTGAGGATGTGAATATTTAAATAATACGCGGCTCTATATCTAGCTTCAAGCCGAAGCGCCGGCTGACATCAGAACGGATTGCCCGTGCCAACGTTAATATCTGTTCCCCGGTTGCACCGCCACGATTAACTAGTACAAGAGACTGACTCTTATGTACGGCTGCTTTGCCAATGGAGCGCCCCTTCCACCCACAGCGATCAATCATCCAACCAGCCGCTAGCTTAACTCGCCCATCACGTTGGTTATAATATACGATATCCGGCTCTTTTTCCCGAAGTACTAAAAACTGCTCAGTATCGACAATCGGATTCTTAAAAAAGCTTCCTACGCTGCCTAAAATTGCAGGGTCAGGTAGTTTTTCACGACGGATCTCGGTAATCACGTCAAAAATTTGACGCGCGGTTGGCTTGCTAATATTATTTACAGCAAGACGACTTGCAACATCCGCATATAAATTACGTGCGCACCACCGCTTCGGTAAGCGGAATACGACGGACAGAATAATTAGCTGGTCGCGAACGGCATGTTGAAATATGCTATCACGATAGCCGAATGCGCACTCCTGAGAATCAAGCTCTACAATACGGCCATTAATCATATCTAATGCACGCAAGCGTTCGAAGCGCTCAGCAAGTTCAAGGCCATATGCGCCAATATTTTGCACTGGTGCAGCGCCAACGGTACCGGGGATCATCGCGAGATTTTCCAATCCAGGCATGCCTTGTTGTAGTGTCCAATCAACGAAGTCATGCCATCGCTCTCCGGCAGCGACCTCAATAATGTAGGCATCATCTATCTGTGCGATGACACGCCTACCACGCAAGTTAATCACGAGAGCTAAGCCATCAAAGTCTCGTGTAAATACAATGTTACTGCCTAAACCAAGTACTATGCGCGGCATATTAACCATACGCTGATCAGCGCGTAATGCAGTAAGATCGGCCTCCGAGCAGATTGGGCCACCTATGCGCGCGCGCACATCGAATCCAAATGTATTAGAACTTCGCAGTGAATAATTCGTCTGCAGCATATTAAACTTTACATTAGTATTTGTTAATCTGAGATATCTAATCCGGGATATCTCAAGGCGCTTATAATTCACCGAAACTATCATACACAGAGTTAGCCTTGGTAAAACAGACATAGCGCCTACTTTTATTAAAGTGCAAAAATTAATAATCTTATAAAACTAATTTTAGTGCTATATAACGATTACCCTAGTACATGCCTAGTCTAGGAATTACAACACTAGCATATCTGTAGTTTTTTGCCAAAAATATAAATTTAGTACTATCTCTGTTTAATACAGTATTTACATTAACGCGGTTTATTTCAAGAATTTACTTAAGTAGTGAAATAATCAAAGAGACAATAATATTAAGGTACAGTGAACATATAAGATACGCGCAGCGTGCGTATCAATTAGAAATTTGAGAATTTTAATTTGGAAATGCGATATTAAAAAGTGCGTGAGCAACGCGCTTGACTTCAGTTATTTCTAAGATTGTATAGCGAGTTACTTAATAAGCCGAACCATTGCTGCTGCAGTTTAGCGCTCTTTCCTTATCGCCGATCCGTCTTTCCCGTTTAGCTAGTAGATTACTAATGTTTTTTCTGTGTCGCCATACTAGTAATATGCCCATTAAAATAATAGCCACAGCAATTGGATTACAGCCAAATAGGGATAGATAGCAAAACGGCACGAACAGCGCCGTAATAAGCGCAGCCAATGATGAGTATCGAAATAAAAAAGCAATGATCAACCACATGGCAGCAGTTGCTATGCCGAGTACCGGTTCAATCGCAAGCAGCACGCCAGCTGCAGTTGCCACACCCTTACCACCCTTAAAGCAGAAAAATACAGGATATATATGGCCCAAGAATACGGAGATCGATACCAACGCTACCGCGCATGCGTCAAGTTGGTATGCGGGACCGATATTCTTTACAAGCCACACAGTAATCCAGCCCTTAAAGATATCTCCAAATAGAGTTAAAATAGCCGCCACCTTGTTACCGCTCCGAATTATATTAGTTGCACCAGGGTTTTTTGAGCCATAAGTTCGGGGATCGGACAGCCCCATTACGGCACTGACTACCACTGCAAACGATATCGAACCAATTAGGTAAGTAATAACAATAATAAGTAACTTGGCCATAAGAAAGACGTAACACTCGCTTAGAGTACAATGTTCTACCTAAAGCTGCTTATCAAACCTTAGGTCTGCATAGAACTCGCTGTGCTAATATGTAATATATACACCATTAAAGATATGGTGCTGCTCATTATAAATCCTAAGATATTCGCCTATACCCTCTAGGGTCTATTAGTGTAACAAGGACTAAACTAGTAGTGGCACCCTTCCATAAGATGGGGGAATCGGTACACACCCGGTGCCTGTTATACAGATAAATATCTATTAGTGCGATAAGAATCGCACGGTTTGTATGTAATACAATATCCGCTCTCAAAAAGCTGAATAGCGGCAAGAACCGAGCATTAGTAATGCGGCGCGTATGCCGGTATTAATGTCATTAAGAATGACAGCTTGACACTATATTTGCAGTGCTATTGCTGAATACTTCAGCCTACTAATCGAGGTATATTGCACATTGCAATAATTAGTGCAATAACCCCATAAATAATGTATGGACTAATAAATATCGGTATTGTAGGCTGACGCAGCATTCTGTAAAAAATGAAACTTATTAATTAGAATCACGACCCTGCGCGTAGCATTTTATGCTATACACCCTATTATTTTATATATCGGCCTATTAAAGCCGGTGCTTGGTTATGCGCTTAGCACATTGCACATATTTGTTTAAGTACTTTTGTACGACGCAGGTGTAGATTAAGTATCGCTGTGTTTAAATAGTATGCGCACTGTACATAAATTTTTATTATTAATATTCTAGAGGTGCCGGCCGATCTACCCTACTTTCATATGCTGTTTATAAGAGTATATTGGCTCTGAGAGTATTCAGAAGGGGCGTACTCGACGTATCTTACGAAAGTAGCACTATTTAGTCTTAGGCCTTATTGTACATACCACACTTTTTTAACCTAACTTTAACTATCTTAGTATAGACTGAAAATAGAGCGGCTGCAGGACTGAACATATGTGTGGTGTTAGATTAACCGAGATATACTGCTTGCGCAGTACTCATACAGAGTAGTATCTAAATATTGACAGGAGCCGGTTTCTAAAACTTGTTTTACTAGCGCAGAGAACCCTAGCGTGTACTCACGAAGAGCAGACTCTCGCACCGTATCCAGTAGGCATTTATTCATCACTAAGGCCAGCTAAAATTTAGTAACTAGTTATAGGAACGCCGCATCTAGCGTATTACTAAATAATTCATACTAGAGCTATTGGGAAAAACGCGTCACTCTCTTATGCTCTTCTTGTATTACGACGATATGAGCTAATTGTCTATTGAATATGCTATTCATGTTTATAACCTACTTTCTACAAAAGAAAATGCTATAGGTAGCGAGCAGACAATACCGAATTCCACAAACCCGCTAACCTGCATGATATGCAAAGCCGCTAAAGCTGCTAAAGCTGCTAGGTGGGTTCCGCAAACCTTACCCACTCTCATCGAAGAATTCGATTGGTTTCATGCTATTACAAGCTCTTGCGCATATTTAAAGCTATATAACTTGCGCGCTGGGATGCGCTAGCTTACAGTTTCTCTATCCGTGTATGTAAGCACTCAAATAATGCACTAGCCTCGCTATCCCAAGCAATGCGCTGCTATTATCACCATCAGAATTTAACTTCTTGCATAAGTACACCCCCTAATGTTATTAATAAGACCCGCCATCCTATATGGGTAAATCTATTCTAATATTTTTAGATAATTACTTATAGGTACTACTAGCTAAACCAGCTTTATAGTAAATTGCTACAATGCATATAAATTGAGGGTGGCGAAGCGTCTAAAATCAGATAAGAAGCATCTATCAGATAAGAAGCATCCTCACTCACAATACGTGGTTAGAGTATTGCTTGGGTAGTTGCAGTCTTTGTACCCTAATAGGGTTATAGACATACATTCAGCTAGCGGAAAAGTGTAAGCTGTGTATATATTATTTATTTTTCTATAAAAGATAAATTAATTCTTTAGAGAGTGCTACAAGCCAGCCTAAGACAGGAACTGATATCACAACCACATTATGCTTAATTAAAGATCGTGTCTTATATGGGTACAAAATGCGTTTGTAACGATGATGGATCAGTCTTGGTACGAGGCAATGGTATCTCTGAATCTTTGGCCGTTATTGAGCCATCTCTATTATATGTAGTGAAAAATATACAGGCTTTGCCTTATCCATTGAGGGAGCGCATACTCATTCTAGAAGATGAGTATGCGGCTAATGACTTCGGTCTAACGATTGCCATGGCGCTCCTAGAAGCGATGCATGCTGCGCCAGCATGTGGTATACAAGTGCACTTAGTTGGTGACCTGGGTGCTGGTAAGACAACCCTGGTACGTGCTATGCTGCGTGCGCTAGGATATACACAGCACGTGCGCAGTCCAACCTATACGCTGGTTGAGTCCTATACAATCGGGAATATTAAAAGCGTCCCACTATTAATTTATCACTTCGACCTGTATCGTTTTGAGGATGCATCAGAATGGGAAGACGCTGGTTTCCGCGAGTATTTCGAAGCTCAAGCGCTATGCCTAGTCGAGTGGCCAGAGCGCGCTGGTAGTATTCTGGGTATACCAGACTTGCATATTGTTTTGGAAATTCAAGGTAAAGGCCGCAAGCTAACTGCACGAGCTTATAGCAAAATTGGAAAAGCGTGTCTTTCCCAATGCTGACTAAACTAGTCTGCTTAATTTCATCCACTGACATCTCATTCCGATATCTCTCTAAATCTTGAATATAGGAGGTAAATTAATGGAGCAATAATTACCTGTGGACTGGCTGTAATATTAAGCATTTATATATAGTATAATGTATGCTAATCGATCTAAAAACAGCCAGCTTATGCTAAGCACTACTAGCTATTTAGACGAGAAGTAAAGATCAAAACCTTTGGCGCATAGTGCGACTACATAAATAATGTAATACCGAATAGTATCGGGGCACTGCTTCACCACACATTTATCGCTTTAGAATTGGTCTAAGCTAGCGATAACGTAGCTTTTATACCTCATACCCAGAATAAATTGGCAAAAAATAGCTATCTAATAATTTTTATAAAATATATAAATATTATTAGATAGCTACGGGCAAGCGAAATATGAGTAATAAATAGCCGAGCACAATCATATCAACACGGCCTACAGCAATTTTTAAAAACATTTAAATCATATACTTGTAAGTATATGATTTTATGTTAGATATATCAACTTACTGCTGTCTTAGTGACATACTGGCGCTCAGTGCCAACTAATCTGCAGATATATAGCATAGCTGCTCCTAAGTACTAAACACACACCAGCATAAGCTTCTCAGTACGCTAGTATATCACTATGTAGTTCGCGCCAATTAGTACTTAGGTATTGATGAGATTAGTTAGATGCTATAACTAATAGAAGCTACCGAGTGTACCCGTTAATGTAATTATAATCGTTTGGTGCGCCTTTATCTCATACTTAACGAGTTAAACCGATTGTTTATAAGAGGCTAATAGTTACACTATGTTATCCGCTCATGTTATCGCATGCCTGCTTGGGCCAACTTCTTCTGGTAAAAGTGCTGCTGCGCTTGCGCTAGCACGCTATGCACCGGTCGAGATTATCAGTGTCGATTCAGCACTTGTCTACCGTCAAATGAATATTGGGACTGCTAAGCCTAGTGCGTCTGAGCTTAGTGTAGTATCTCACCATCTGATCAATATCATTGACCCGTTCGATAACTATTCTTCAGTACAATTTCGCACTGACGCACTGCGTCTATGCTCACAAATTATCGAGCGCGGCAAACTACCATTACTGGTAGGTGGAACAATGTTGTACTATAAGACACTGGTAACAGGCCTAAACGACTTGCCGCGAGCTAACGCATCTATCAGATCTGTACTGAACCAGTATGCCGCATGCGTAGGCTGGCCTACTCTGCACGCAAAATTGGCGCAGATTGATCCTGTATCGGCGATACGAATCGCGCCTAATGATTCGCAGCGGATCCAACGTGCCCTAGAGGTGTGGTGGTTAACCGGTCAGCCAATGTCTTTGCTATTGCAGCGATCTTCTAACCTGCCCGTTAATCCAAGTGACTTACACCCAACGGATATAAGTGCCAGTGTGCCGCTGTTACCTCGATTTTCAGCTGTTTCTCTGGAACCAGCTGACCGCTCCATACTCCACGCGCGTATCGCACGTCGTTTTGACACTATGTTAGATAGTGGGTTAATCAACGAAGTTCAACAATTACGCGAACGCGGCGATCTACATTCTAAATTGCCATCAATGCGCTGTGTTGGATACCGACAAGTATGGGCGTACCTGGATGGCGAGTATACTTATAAAGTAATGCGTGACAAAAGCATATTCGCAACACAACAGCTCTGCAAGCGCCAATTAACATGGCTGCGCTCGATGCCTGAGCGCATTGTCATTGATTGTGATAAAACTGATGCTGGCTCACGTGCTGCTGATGCTGTATGTCGAATATGGGCCATAAAGTAGACACTGCTATTTTTAGGGCTATAGATAGCCATCGAAAGCGAGCAACTTTCTTCTGCAAAAGCGTCGTCGATTCTATTGCCTATAGTCATACCACGATTATTTTCGCCCCCCCAGTATTATGCTTGCATACTGTGCCGAGTATCCATACTTGTTCGCCACTTTCCGAGAGCGAGTTGACCGCTATCTGTGCGTGCTTTGCGGCAACAATGACTACCATCCCAATTCCGCAATTAAAGACGTGATGCATTTCTTCGTCAGTTATACCGCCAAGCTGCTGTAGCCACGCAAATAGTCTCGGCAACGGCCATGCGCAGCGCTCTAGCTTCGCACATAGCCCTTCAGGAAGAACGCGCGGCATATTTCTGATAAGCCCCCCACCTGTAATATGGGCGATACCCTTTATTGGGAGTTGCTCCATTAACCTGCTAATAGCTTTTGCGTAGATGCGTGTAGGTGCCATCAGCGCATCGGCCAGCGATCGCTCCCCATCGAAATCGGCGCGCAAGTCCGGTTCTGCACACTTAATAATTTTTCGAACTAGCGCATATCCATTTGAATGGATGCCGCTCGAGGCTAGGCCCAGCACAATATCTCCGGCGGTAATTGTTCTACCGTCGATAATCTTGCTTTTTTCGACCACCCCGACCGCAAATCCAGCAAGGTCGTATTCACCCTCTGGATACATCCCAGGCATCTCGGCTGTTTCGCCACCGATAAGTGAGCATCCAGCTAATTCGCATCCGACTGCAATACCCCTCAGCACACTCGATGCTATCTTGATATCGAGTCTACCGCAGGCAAAATAATCAAGGAAAAAAAGTGGTTCAGCCCCTTGCGCTAGAATATCGTTAACGCTCATCGCTACTAAATCTTGACCGACCGTATCATGCTGATTTAAATGAAACGCTAGTTTCAGTTTTGTGCCTACACCGTCAGTACTAGAAACCAACACCGGCTCACAGTATTTATTTGGCACTTCGAAGAGTGCGCCGAATCCACCAATTCCTGACAGCACGCCATCTCGCACTGTTTTTTTTGTAAAGGGCTTAATACGCTCAATAAGCTCTTCTCCTGTGTCGATGTCGACGCCCGCATCACGGTAAGTTAGGTCTAACGGCTGAATACTAACAGTGGATTTCAGTTGATTCATGGCGAAAGCGCGAGAATCTCGCGTGAAAGTCCGTAAAACGGAATTTTACCCGATGTGTGTTGCCACCTGCACGAACTCATTAAACCGCATTCTAGAACCCTTGCCACCCTTGCCGACCTTGTCTGCTTCTTAGCGTCAACTGATACTCGATCTAGGCACACCGCCGGCGAAGACATTCAAAAACTTCTTCGCCGGTAACCATGGCGAATTAGTTGCCCGTATCGCTAGCTGGATATAGCTCTTTCAGCTAAACCCAGCACAGAGACCATATATTCTATGTATGGGGTGGCATAGGTAGCACGGGAGAATCCATTTACTTCAAGCGCTGGTTGCTAGCGCATCTAATAACCGCGCTCGCTTTATCGAACCACTTAGTCTGATCTCCGTATTCGGATATGATTAACATTTGAGATCTATGCGGTCGACGATGTTGATCAACTCGCTGGTGCGTAACAGATAGTTTTGTAACCCCCCGTTTACGCAGTGTGCACTAGACCAGGCATTGCTCTAGTAGCCACTGGAAACGCCGCCGCCCCCTTCACCTAGCGATGCGCGAGGACATACGCACTCGCCTGGGTTAGAGTCTATTATTTTATCTTTTAACGTACTAGTTTGACGATAATAATGCAACTGTGCTTAAGTATGCTGCTTGTGAACGTGGTTTGATGTTCACCGATGATGTGTCAAGATGGCTGCTTACACACTACCGCCGTAATATGCCTAGTCTAATGCGTATGCTAGAAAAACTCGACCGTTTTGCCTTAGAGCATCAGCGCGCAATTACACCGTTACTCCCACGCGCGATGCCAGCCGACAGCTTCCAGTAAAATATCTCTATGAATAAAATAAAACGCAGCCTTGCCCTATTTGACCTAGACCATACGTTAATCCCTATCGATAGCGACTATGAGTGGGGGCGCTTTATGGTCAGGCTTGGAATTGTAAACGCTGATAGTTTCTCACTCGAGAATGACCGTTTCCACTCTGATTACCAGGCAGGGAGGCTAGATATCCAGATGTACTTGCGCACTATGCTTGCCCCACTGGCTAGATACTCTCGGCAGCAGCTAAATAGCTGGCATAATCTGTTTATGCGTGAGGTTATTAATCCTCAGATCAAGCCTACTGCACGCGCATTGGTGGCGAAGCACCAAAAAGAAGATAACCTATGTTGTATAGTGACGGCTACGAACTCTTTCATCACTACACCAATCGCAGAATCATTTGGCATTAAAACGTTGATCGCGTGTGAAGCTGAAACGACGGACGGGAATCCTAGTAGCCCATACACAGGAAACCCGATAGGTGTTCCAAGCTACCGAGAGGGCAAGATTACTCGAGTACGGGCGTGGCTAGATTCAATCGAATGTAGCTTGGAATGCTTTGCAAGCACTTACTTCTATAGCGATTCGCATAACGACATCCCACTGCTTGAAAAGGTTACAGACCCGGTAGCGACTAATCCGGATGAGAAGCTACGCGAGTATGCGCTCGCTCGTGGTTGGAGTATCCTTAAACTCTTCCAATAGAAGTGATTACGAAATTTATCAGAAAGTTGTTCAGCTTACGATGCGGCGATAACGATAAAGATCGCGCAAATGCTAACCCGAACATCGCTATAGCAGACCATTGTTACGGTATGGGACAGGACGAGCAATGCAACGTACCGTCTGAGGCGCTGGCAGTGCAGGATGCTGGGCTGCCGCCTAGCAAGCCATCGAATGGGATGTTGTACCCCACCCGGGCTATTAGCAAATATACCAGCAGACATACGCTCGCTAGCTATGAAGCCAAAATACCGGTGATCGTTTCAGCCGATATCCATCATATTGATCTATCGTTGATCTCGCATAACGCAATCCGTGTGACTCATATGCTCCAGAAATCTGGTTTTCAAGCATTCATCGTTGGCGGCGCGGTACGCGATCTTCTGCTTAATATTGTACCAAAAGATTTTGATGTCGCTACAGATGCAACGCCTAATGAGATCGTTAAAATATTCCGACGCGCTCGGTTAATCGGCCGGCGTTTTCAGATTGTTCATGTTCAGTTCGGGGCTGAGATTATCGAGGTATCAACGTTCCGTGCGCCAATAGAGATAACGCCAGTCGGTGCTAAAGAAAGCTCAGATAGCAAGCCTAATGCGCTGTCGCACAAGATGCGATGTAGTATAAACCGGCGTATGCATGCGGTAGACTCAAGCGGGCGCGTTTTGCGCGATAATGTCTGGGGTAAACAGCATCAGGATGCAACACGTCGCGACTTCACTATCAATGCAATGTACTACGATCCAGTGATGCAAATTGTACTGGATTACCATTGCGGGATGGACGACATTCGTGGACGAGTACTCCGAATGATTGGAGAGCCGGCTACCCGCTTTCGCGAGGATCCTGTCAGGATGCTGCGTACTGTACGTTTCGCAGCTAAACTGGATTTTATAATTGAACCATCAACGCAGGCGCCTCTTGCTGAATTAGTGTATTTAATTAATAACATACCGGCTGCGCGACTGTTTGACGAGATTCTTAAACTTCTGCTTTCTGGATATGCACATAACTGCTTAAAGCAGTTACGTGCGCTAGGCTTGCATCACAGAGTGTTTCCTCTTTTAGAGGTAACACTTGAGCAGCCAGATGGAGAGCAGTTTATTATGCTTGCTCTAACTAATACCGATGAACGCGTACGATCCGGTAAACAGGTCTCACCAGGTTTTTTATTTGCGTCGTTGCTATGGCATGCAATGCAACTACGCTGGAAGCAATACGAGGCTAGCGGTGAACCTTCGATTCCGGCTCTATATCAAGCTTTAGATGAGGTGCTAGACCAGCAAACTGCAATGCTTGCGATACGGAGACGATATACCACCGACATGCGTGAAATATTGGAGCTCCAGCCACGGCTGGAGAAGCGCTCCGGTCGCAGTGCGTTAAAACTTATAGAGCATCATAGTTTTAGGGCGGGTTATGATTTTCTCTTGTTACGCTGCGAAGCGGGCGAGCTAGACGAATCTATCTGTCAATGGTGGAAAGATTTTATCGCTGGCGATCCGAATTTTCGAGAGGTGATGCTGAAACAGAGGGAAAAAGAACGCCAGAACCGCCGGCGGCGCGGCAGCGGCTCACGTAACCGTAAAAATTCTAGCGCAAATATCTTATAGACCTTGTCTTGAGCTGAAAGCAAATCTCATATTCATAGAGGCACTTCGAAGCTTATGAAAACGTCCGGTAGTATATAACAGGAAGCCGCTATGACTGTTGCTTATCTTAGCTTGGGCGCTAACCTTGGTAACGCGCGCCAGACCTTGAAGGATGCTGTAATGTACCTTACACAGCAGGAACCTATCATGACGCTTGTAGAATCAAGCCTATATCGCACCGCCCCGGTTAATGCCGATGGTAACGATTTTTATAATTGTGTAGTGAAGATTAACACTACACTTGCTATACGGCAGCTACTGACTCTGTGTCATAGCACGGAAAATTATTTTGGTCGCAAACGCTTGTACCAAAACGCACCTCGAACACTGGACATCGATATTCTGTTATACGGCACTATACAGATTGACTGGCTCGATCTGAAAGTACCTCACCCTCGATTAATCGAGCGGGCATTCGCTTTAGTGCCGTTACTTGAATTGGAGGCAGAGATTGAAATTCCTAATCTAGCCCGGGCAGATTATTACTTGCCTAATGTTTCCTCGCAGCGTATCGCAAAGATTACCCCCTACTAGTATTTATTCTAATGTTCGATGATATGATCTTAAACTATAAGCATGATTGGCTTTAACTAGTCGTGACTAACTAGGCGATTTCTGAGTTACCTTTATATATTTTTTATCCTTATCGATACTATTAGATGCTTATAGCAGTCTAGCATGCTATTCATCTCAGACTATCCAGGGCAGAAACTTTCTTTATTAATAAGACCCTCTAAGGATTATTTAGATATGAGCTATCCGATGAATTCCGGTCGTTGTACTGTTACTGTTCCGCTCCTGCAGAAGATGCGTGATTCTGGAGAGCTAATCGCAATGCTGACGTGCTACGACGCAAGCTTTGCAGCATTACTCGAGCGCGCAGGCGTAGATATACTCCTAATTGGTGACTCGCTTGGTAACGTACTACAAGGCCAGGCTACGACCTTACCTGTTAAGCTCGAGGATATTGCATATCACACTGCTATTGTTTCACGCGGTAGTTGCGGAAATGCACTAATTATTTCGGATTTACCGTTCGGTAGTTATGGTACATTCGTAGAGGCATATTCAAGCGCCGTTAGACTTATAAAAGCGGGTGCGCAAATGGTTAAACTTGAGGGTGGTTTATGGGTTGTTGATACCATTCGTTTTCTAGTCGAACGGTCGATACCAGTGTGTGCGCACCTAGGACTTACACCGCAATCAGTACATACGTTTGGCGGCTTTAAAGTCCAAGGTAAAAACGATCTAGCGGCAGAACAACTAAAGAAGGATGCTGAGTCGATTGAACGGGCTGGAGCACAGCTGCTTATTCTCGAAGCAATCCCAGCAGCGTTAGGAGCTCAGATTACTGCATTACTAACAATTCCAACTATTGGTATCGGCGCCGGAAGCGAATGTTCAGGCCAGGTGCTGGTATTGTACGATATGCTAGGCTTAACTGCTGGAAAACTACCTAGGTTCGTCAAGAACTTTATGATTAGTCAGCCCTCGATCGAGGAAGCCGTCTATTCTTATGTTCGCGCTGTAAAAGAAGGTACTTTCCCTGCTAAAGAGCACACATTTTAAATCGATATCGTACAGCTAGAAATCAATTTTCCTAATTTAGCTTTGGTTAATAAAAACGGGCTGTTATATAGCAAGCCGTCGATATTTATATTATAGGTAAAGAGCATCTAACACAGATGTAACTCGTTAAGAAAGCACAACGCACGCGGATATAAAATTAATTACATTAGTTGTAATTACACTGACATATGTAGCCCGATCACTAAATAACACTAGGATAGAAAATGTTTAGCAGTCTGAGATATCAGCATGTAAGCTTTTATATGCTGCAAGTGCTGGGATGTACAACACTGTGCACAGAGCTTTTATTTTATGAAGAATGATAATGAAAACTATGTCAAGTCGGCTTTATATAGTGCGTCTGTGTCAACTTTAGCGGTCCCTAAAGTTGACACAGACGCACTATACTTGGGATATTGTCACAGACCTAACAAGCTAATAAAGCTATTATAATGTAAATCGTTCTCAGATTCGCTTATGCATTAACTGATATTATATTATTCAAAGAAACTTTTTACACGATCAAACCAACTCTTACTCTGCGGGCTATGTCGCGCCCCCCCTTCAACCAAGGACTTCTCAAATTGACGCAGCAGGTCGCGCTGTGTGTCGGTTAACTTAACTGGAGTCTCCACCTGTACATGCACATATAAATCACCAGGTAGGCTCGATCGCAAACCTTTAATTCCTTTCCCCCTCAAACAAAATGTTTTACTTGATTGCGTGCCCTCTGGTACGGTAAAACATGCTTTTCCAGACAGCGTTGGCACCTCAATCTCCCCACCCAGTACCGCGGTGGTGAAGGCAATGGGCATCTGGCAATGTAAGTCATTACCATCACGCTCAAAGACGGTATGCGGTTTAATATGAATTTCTACGTAGAGATCACCGTTTGGACCATTATTAATACCCGGCTCACCGTTACCAGAAGAGCGGATTCGCATCCCATCATCAATGCCCGCAGGAATCTTGACCTCTAGTGTTTTAGTTTCTTTAATCTTACCGTCGCCATGACAATAAGTACAAGGATCTGGAATATGCGTTCCAATACCATGACACTTTGAACATGTTTGCTGGATACTAAAGAAACCCTGTGATACACGCACCTGGCCCTGCCCATGACAAGTTGGACATGCTTCTGGCTTAGTTCCCGGTTTCGCGCCAGCACCATAACATACCTGGCAGGACGTCCAATTCGGCACTCGAATTTGTGTCGAATAGCCATGCGCAGCCTGTTCTAGAGAGATCTCCATACTGTAGCGCAGATCCGCACCATGGTATGACTGTGTACCAGCACGGCGACTGCCACCTCCAGCCTGCCCAAAAATATCTCCGAAGATGTCACCGAATGCATCAGAAAAGCCGCCGAATCCTTGTGCACTAGCCACACCCATATTTGGGTCAACTCCTGATCTGCCATACTGATCGTATGCGGCGCGCTTTTGCGTATCAGATAGGATTTCGTAAGCCTCTTTTACCTCTTTGAAACGCTCTTCCGCACCCTTATTTCCAGGATTTCGGTCTGGGTGATACTTCATTGCTAGCTTTCGATACGCTTTCTTAATGTCGTTATCAGAAGCATTCTTAGCGACACTCAGCACGTCGTAGTAGTCCTGTTTGGCCATATCGAATCAATGCTAAAATGGGTTTAGCGAGCGCCATAAGCCCGCTAAACGCCTTGTCTTTTTTCACCGTGCCAACGCACGATGGCATACTAAATAGCTGGTATGCTACCCAGTACGCAATGCGCACTGGGTAGCCCTTACTGTTTTGCTTAATTTTTCTTTACTTCCTTAAAGTCGGCATCGACAACGTCATTCGCTGGCTTGCTTGTCTGGTCCTGTATATCGGCGTACATTTTTTCACTGAGTTTCTGTGAGGCTTTAGAGAGTACTTCAATTTTTGCCTCGACCTCTTTCTTGTCTGAAGCATTTTTAAGTGTTTCTTCTAATTCCTTTAGCGCAGTCTCGATTGCAGCTCTCTCATTCTCATCAATTTTATTACCGTAGTCAGATAAGGCTTTTTTCGTGCTATGCACTAGCGCGTCACCTTGATTATGTGCGTCAGCCAGCTCTCGTAGGCGATGATCCTCTTCGGCATTGACTTCAGCATCCTTTACCATTTTCTCAATCTCAGACTCAGATAAGCCGGAATTTGCCTTGATAGTAATTTTGTTTTCTTTGCCAGTACCTTTGTCACGTGCATGTACATGCAAGATACCATTTGCATCAATATCAAATGTCACTTCAATCTGCGGAATTCCCCGGGGTGCGGGCGGGATACCCTCTAAATTAAATTCGCCTAACATTTTATTGCCAGCCGCCATCTCGCGCTCACCCTGGAAAACTTTGACCGTTACCGCGGATTGATTGTCGTCGGCTGTTGAGTACACTTGTGTATGCTTGGTTGGGATCGTGGTGTTTTTATTAATCATTTTTGTCATCACGCCACCAAGGGTCTCGATACCTAGCGACAATGGCGTTACATCTAGTAGTAGCACATCAGTACGATCGCCAGAAAGAACTTGACCCTGAATCGCAGCGCCTACTGCGACCGCCTCGTCTGGATTCACATCGCGCCGCGGCTCTTTACCAAAGAACTCCTTAACTTTATCCTGTACCTTCGGCATCCGGGTCATACCACCTACTAAGATCACATCATTAATATCAGCGACTTTTACGCCTGCATCTTTAATTGCAGTACGACACGGCTCAATTGTGCGCTTAATTAACTCCTCGACTAAGGCCTCTAATTTTGCTCGGTTGATCTTTAGGTTTAAGTGCTTTGGTCCAGATGCATCCGCTGTAATATATGGAAGATTAATTTCGGTTTGTGCTGAGCTTGATAGCTCGATTTTAGCCTTTTCAGATGCTTCCTTTAGCCGTTGAAGCGCGAGCACGTCTTTAGAGAGATCAACGCCTTGCTCCTTTTTAAATTCACTAATAATATAGTCGATAATTCTCTGATCAAAATCTTCTCCACCTAGGAATGTATCACCGTTGGTTGATAATACCTCAAATTGCATCTCTCCATCCACATCTGCGATCTCTATGATCGATACATCAAACGTACCACCACCAAGATCATAGACCGCAATTTTTCGGTCTCCTTTTTCGGTTTTATCTAGCCCAAACGCTAGCGCTGCGGCAGTGGGCTCGTTAATAATTCGCTTTACCTCCAGACCAGCTATACGACCCGCATCTTTTGTTGCTTGCCGTTGACTATCGTTGAAGTATGCCGGCACAGTGATCACTGCCTCTGTTACTGGCTCACCGAGGTAATCCTCGGCTGTTTTCTTCATCTTACGTAAGACTTCAGCAGAAATCTGCGGTGGCGCGAGCTTTTTGTCGTGTACCTGTACCCAAGCATCACCATTATTTGCCTTAATAATTGGATAAGGCATCAGACCAATATCTTTTTGTACTTCTTTCTCTTGAAAACGACGACCAATCAACCGCTTAACGGCGAACAGCGTATTCTTCGGGTTGGTCACAGATTGGCGCTTAGCTGGAGCACCGACAAGAATCTCACCATCACTCATATATGCGATAACTGAAGGTGTTGTGCGAGTGCCCTCTGCGTTTTCAATAACTCGCACTTGATTTCCTTCCATAAGTGCCACGCAAGAATTCGTGGTACCAAGGTCGATCCCAATAATCTTACCCATTTTACTAATCTCCTGGCTTTGATCTAGCAGACCAGCGCAGAACGCTAGTCATTTATTCACACGTGATCACAACATAGGTACAACAGCGCTAATTTCAATGCCCTGCCGTAGACTCTGGCGCAGCCACGGTGACTAGCGCTGGACGCAGTACGCGGTCAGCGATTACGTAGCCTTTTTGTAATACACTGACGATTGTATTAGGTGCCTGCTCAGTTTGTACTATTGAGATTGCTTGATGTCGATGTGGATCGAATTTTTCGCCGATAGGATTAATCTGGATAACTCGGCCCTTCTCTAAAGCACTTGTTAATTGACGTAAAGTCAGTTTTACTCCCTCTCGCACCTTCATCAAGTCTCCTGCGATGTCCGAGAGCGCGGCCTCGAGACTATCGACAACTGGTACAAGATGTTCAGCGAAACTTTCAATGGCAAACTTATGCGCCTTAGCAAGGTCATCTTGGGTACGTCGCCGTACGTTCTCTGTCTCCGCGCGTGCTCGAAGCAAACTTTCATGCAGTTCAGCAATCTTGGTATGCGCTTGCTCGAGAGCCTGGGCATTGGTAACGCCTAGATGTGCCGCTACATCGTCTTCATCATGCTCTCCGGATGGCCGCAGATGTATGTCAGTTGACGACGGTGCTCCATCGCTAGAGAGTTCGGCATCCGATATAGGAAAATTCTGGCTGACTTGCTTTTCTTCCATAGTAGACATGGTCAATTTCAGTCAATAGTTTAATTCGACTATTCCAGCTCTTAGCTGACCTAACGGTTATTAGGAGCGGGATATATACAGTTTTACTTAGCTGACTTGGGGGTCGACGTAAGACTTTTCAATAGCCCACCCCAAAAGTCACATCGTCATACGATATAGTGGCAGACGGGATACAACACAGTAAGTCACTATATGACTCCCAGTCATACGCTACATATCTGCGCTGTTTACATGCAGCGCTTTTTCTTTTGCACAATATTGCCGGCAAATATGTCTTTTGCTGACTTTTTCAATTATTAAGACGCGCTAGCTCTTGCTAAGCGCTTTAGGAATTTAGTGCAAGAGTCTTAAATAATTTTTCTCTATAGTATCTCTATTAGTTTACTGGCCGGCTTATGATTAATAAATAGATTACAAGCTAGATACTGCTTGGCTGATGCAACAGGACTAAAAGCACCTACAGTGCACTAGACCAGATGATATGGCGGCGTAATAGAAGAATCAGTAAGCTCAGGATAATCTATCAAGTGTCTCATGTAAGTGATTTTTATCTAGGAGTAGCACATTATCGCAGTTGTTTCTAGTTGCACTACTAAGCTTAGGGATCTAATCTAGATTATCTGCATTATTCTACTGAGAAGCCCTCGACTTCTTCATGGCATCTGTGGTGTTGTTATTGAGCAATAAATTTACATAATGCATGTTGCTATAACTAAATAGTTTAGTCATTTACTATGTAAAATAGTCGCAGCAGGCTCGCTATTAAGGCCCAAATTACTCGGGCATATAGTTTTTCAGAAACCTGTGATGTAATGCGAGCATGAAAATTAGTCCATTTAAAATCGTTGCACTGATTGGCCGCAACAACTCTCTCAGCGTCGGTAAGCTTCTTATCGCGCTCGCTGGGCGCCTGACGCACTGTGGGTTTCAGATCGTCTTCGAATCTAAGACAGCATGCGAAAACGGACTGCACTCCTATCCAGCTCTTTCTCTAGCCGAGATCGGCACTCATGCCGACGTCGCTATTGTACTTGGTGGCGATGGCACAATGCTGGGTATCGGCCGGCAACTCGCTCCATACCGTACCCCTCTAATCGGTGTCAACCACGGCCGGCTTGGCTTTATCACAGATATCGCAATCGATGATATCAACCAGTTGCCGCAAATGCTATTGGGAAGTTATGAGCGTGAGGAGCGCTCATTAGTAGAGGCTCGAATCATGCGAAACGGAGCTCCGATTTACCATGCACAGGCGTTCAACGACGTTGTTGTCAACCGGAGTGGCTTCTCTGGAATGACAGAGTTACGCGTGTCGGTCGATGACCATTTTATGTCGGACCAGCGATCGGACGGGTTGATCGTTGCCACGCCCACCGGTTCAACTGCGTATGCGCTTTCTTCTAACGGTCCATTACTGCATCCCCAATTGCAAGGGATTGTGCTAGTGCCGATCGCACCACACGCATTGTCGAACAGGCCGATCGTGCTGCCTGACACGTGTCGGATCACGATCCAGATTATTGGTGGGCGAGATGTGAACGTTAACTTTGACATGCAGTCATTCACCGCGTTGAAACTTAAAGATACTATCGAGGTCCGACGCTCTAGGTATACAGTGCCGTTTCTACATCCGCTTGGATATAGTTATTACCGGACTTTACGTAAAAAACTGCATTGGAACGAGCACTCATCTCTAGGTGAGGGAAAATCTGGCTAAACTAGCGCAGATATTGCTCGGCGCTTAATATTTTACAAATCCGGCTAATTAGCCTTGCACAACGACCGCTTTCTTCGCCTATGTTGCGTCATCTATCAATCCGGGACTTTGTTATCGTCGCCTCGCTCGACATCAAGTTCGATCGCGGCTTTACAGTTTTTTCTGGTGAAACCGGCGCCGGCAAATCGATCTTGATCGATGCGTTAGCGCTAGCATTGGGCGGTCGAACCGATGCATCGGTAGTCCGAATTGGACGGAGGCGCGCAGAGATCACTGTTGAGCTTGATGCACATGAAGCAGCTGCGCAGTGGCTTACTCAACATAAGTTTGATAATAGTAATGAGCATGTGATGCTACGCCGCGTAATTGATACTCATGGTCGTTCACGTGGATTTATTAACGGTACGGTAGCTTCGCTTAGTGAATTACGAGATATCGGCAGAATGCTCGTGGATATTTATGGTCAACACGCATATCAGTTTCTTATGCGTAGTGATGCACAGCGCGAACTATTTGATTCCTATTCGGGGTTAAAAACTCTGGCTGCGGACGTTGCCCGGGCGTGGCACGGTCTGCGCGACGCGGCAGCGGCTACAAAGATTGCAGAGATACAAGAGGGTGAGATGCAACTTGAGCGCGAACGGCTAGTGTGGCAGCTTTCAGAGCTTGAGAAGCTTGCGCCGAAGCCTGGAGAATGGACTCAAATCAGTGTTGAGCACGACCAGCTAGCGCATACAGAAAACTTAATTAATGGTGTGCGGTCAGCACTAGACGCCCTATCTGAATCAGATAATGCCATGATTACACAGCTTGGTGAAATTATCGCCAAATTGCGTGGCCTGGCCGAAATAGACAGTACACTTAACGACACATTAGAGACCCTAGAGCCTGCTAAAATTCAACTACAAGAAGCAGTTTATTCACTAACCCACTACGCACAACGGCTAGATCCCGACCCCACTCGACTTATGCGGATTGAGGCTCGGCTTGATGCGCTATATTCGACTGCACGCAAATTCCGGACACAACCAGATGCACTAACAGATGAGTTAGTAGCATGGCGTACACAGTTGCAGTCGCTAGATGTAGTGCCTAATATTAATACCTTGCGAGCTGCGCAAGTGTGCGCAGAGCAAACCTATATAATTCTTGCAGAGCGACTATCTAAAGCTCGAGTTAAGGCAGCTAAGACACTAAGCATTGCAATGACAACCTGGATGCAAGACCTATCGATGGCTGGTGGTCGGTTCGAGGTTGTATTAGGATTATTATCCGAAGGCAACCAGCACGGGCTTGAGCGGGTCGAGTTCCGAGTAGCTAGCCATGCCGGAACGCTATTAAAGCCATTAGCAAAGGTAGCTTCCGGTGGCGAGTTAGCGCGTATTAGCCTCGCGTTGTCAGTTATTGATAGTACTTTGAGCCCGACGTCAACACTCATTTTCGATGAGGTCGATAGCGGAATCGGCGGCGCGGTGGCTGAGGTTGTTGGACGCTTGTTACACCAGCTAGGCCAAATCCGGCAAGTATTGTGTGTTACCCACTTACCACAGATTGCCGCCTGCAGCGAGCATCACTTCAGCGTATCTAAGTTTACTGATGCTGAGGGTACAGCGCACACGGAGGTGACTGCGCTGGATTATGCTATCCGCGTCGAAGAGATCGCGCGTATGCTCGGAGGTATCGAGATTACTGATACTACACGAAAGCACGCAAAAGAAATGCTAGCTTCCTAAGGTGTCTGCACATGCCGAACACGCTCCTATAACTCGTGGCTATCTCGTATTTTCTCGACAGGCTTCTCTACCCAAATTTAAAAAATATTTGTACGATGACTTATAGAGCTATTCGTCATAGTTAGCGACTACAGATATATTAAAAACTCAGATCAATAATAGTAATTGCAGGTAGTCGCCTGATCGGGGGGGAGGTTGTACAATTTCTCGCTGTGCGAACATATTGAAAATACTAACTTAGTACCCCGAGATTTCAGGGTTGATCGAGGACCTGATCCGAAAAAACTTAAGATCTCGGTCCTATAAAAGCACAACGACGATCCTTAAGCATGTTTCTAGCTAGATTTGTACCTTACCTAGATCGCCCGAGAGCACTCTCAAAAAATGCTACCAGTGCAGGTAAACTGTTTGCCCTGTATGATTAGGTGACGCTATTAATCACACGCCGCCTTTAGTTCATATCTTAGATATGCTATACGTTATACATTAATAGACTGCATAGTGTATGTACATATCTTCGCATGTGCATAAAGTGTTCCTTCAATATACTTATGCAGTATAAGAGTAGATCCAAATTACTCTTTAGATACGGCCGCCTCTCTACATAGGGCATATATACGTCCACGATAAAAATATACGCTTAAGAATAAATATACAATGACCTCTAATTTAAGTGAAAAGTCTACTTTGAAAGTAGCGTCTAGAAACTACCTTACCTTGCTGCCTATTTCTAGTCAAACGATGGTTATATACGATCGTTACGACGCATTTAGCACGTATGCTATATAACACCCAAACTGTTGGCATAGTTTATACAGCATGGGATGAGGGACAACAACTTAGCTACGCCTATTGTATTCTGCGTTACTGCTGGTACTGCTATAAGACAAATAAGGCGCACTTGATTATCACCGTTCGAAAAAGCTCGATGTGTACTAATTCGCATGCTATACATTAACATTTTGCTTTTCTTTGCCCTCTCCACTATACATTTCACGCCCCTTGCATGCTAGACCGCCAGGAAAGACGCAATTCTAAAGATGCGCGCAATACAACAGCGAGGGGTAGATGGCTACATTGGCCAAGCAGCTGGATTCTACAACGTATATTCAGATTCTGTGCGATCCTAGCTATCACACTATACCTAGGAGTGGCAGCTGCGTATTTTAGTTTGCGCTACATTATTTTTCCTAAGCTAGATTCAATGCGTCCGTATATCGAGCAGTGCATCTCAGATACGCTTCATGCCAAAGTCCACATAGGCGGGCTAACTGGTCGTTGGAGCGGACTACAGCCTACAATAGAAATTAACCAGCTAATAATTATGGGTCCAGACGGACAGCATATGCTATCTGTTCCCATGGCTATTGCAGCGCTATCATGGCGTTCATTACAGCATCTAGCGCCAGTACTATCAAGTCTAATAGTAGAACAACCTGAGATCTTTGTAGAACAATATGTTGATGGCACTTATACGATTGCCGGTGTACGGGTTGATCCCCGTGAGCATAGTAATAGCGCATTCCTATGCTGGCTGATGGTGCAGCGCGTCATATTATTGCGTGGTGGAATCCTGCACTGGACTAATGTGTCATGCGGCTTGCCGACACTGACATTTCGTGGTATCCGCGTAGCCATTAATAACCACGGCCTCAGTCACAAGTTCAGCATTCAAGCGAAACCAGATGGACATTTTCTCCATAGGCCGATTGTATTGTGCGCTCGGTTTGATCATTCGCCACTGAAACTGCTCACGGAGCCGGCGGGTTGGAGCGGAACGATATTTGCTTCGAGTAGCAACATTGTCTTACCCGGACTAACCCGCTATATAGATACGCGCATAGATGTGCAGAGCGGTATTCTGGATGCGGTCGCGTGGTTTAACTTCTCAGCTGGAAAATGGAGTAATGCGCGAGGTATATTGTCTGGATCTGGGTTACGGATTCGCACAGACCCGAAGCTACCGCAACTAGACGTGCCTAGTATTCAGCTAGATTGGTCACTGCGTCATAATGACATACACAATATCGATTACACGCTAAATTTGGGCAATATACAGCTTGAGCTCGGCGGGCAGGCCCCACTTGATGACGGCACACCGATTACTCAAGTGCTAAGAATTAGCAAATTTAACGGCCAGTTCCGCCATAAAACACTAAGCCGAGGACAATTAATCGGTATTAGTGGAGATACGCTTGATGTCGGGCTACTTGCGCAGATTATGCAAGCTTTACCACTACCGGCTCATATACTTAATGCATTAGAGCGACTCAATCCTCGCGGCACACTAGCAAACTACGCGATACAAATTGAGCGCCGTGCTACGCATAGCAGAGAAGCCTCTAGAATAGCTATGACTGGGAGGGGCATCGACCCAATTATACGTTATCGTATCAATGCCGAATTTAAGGGAGTCAGCCTAAGCGCGCGGGAGATGTTGCCTGGTGCAGAAAATATATGGGGTAAAATTAGCGCTGATCAGAATGGCGGTTATGCCATAATCGATACCACTAATGCCGCAGTTATAATCCCGGAAGCATTTGATAATCCACGATTTACGTTTAAACGATTTATAGCCGAGGCGACATGGATCACGCATCCACTAACCTCAAATTTGTTCTACCCGGCCGTTACAGTCAATATCTCTCGATTTATGGTCGATAACCAGGATCTATGCGCCAGAGCGAGTGGAATATATTCCAATCCGGGGCACGGATATGGAAGGCTCGACATAGAAGCAATATTCGACCGTCTATCGCTTTCTCATCTTGCTCGGTATCTACCAAATGGCGTCGGAAAATATAATCGAGCCTACTTAAACCATGCGCTGATAGCTGGAACCGCGCGCAATGCGACAATCTCTATCCACGGCGAACTATCGAAGTTTCCTTATATACGTGATCCACAGGCCGGTATATTAAAGATAGTTGCGCCGTTTCAAAATGGTAGTTTTAATCCAATGTCGAGTTTGCCGAAGAGGGTAGGTAAGTGCACGCCAGAAATATGGCCCGTATTCGATGGCATCGACGGTCTATTCTGGATGAGTCAGCATGCATTGCACTTTAATATCCAACGTGCACACCACCAACGTGTCATTCTCACTAAGTTGACGGGTCATATTGATGATTTATCTACATTGCACTCGGATCTTGCGATCTATGGCACAGCTACTGGCCCGCTAGCCGACATGATTAATTATGTTAATCGTAGCTCACCATCAGCACCATCTCACCACCTAACCAAAATCTTGAAGGCTAAGGGCAACGTAACGCTTGCCCTTCGGCTGGCGATTCCACGCTATCAGAACAGCGCACATATCCGCGTGAACGGCTCACTGAAGCTAATGCATAATACGGTATCGTTTGTTTCTGGCAAGAAGATCGGGGCAATTCCCGCCATTACGCAGATCCATGGCAAGGTAGATTTTACCGAGCATACAATAACGATTGGACGCATTACTGGCCAGTTTCTTGGCGGAAATATTTATGCAAACGGATGGATCCATCCAGATAAATCGGGCTGCTTTAATATATCGGGCAACTTGTGTACTAATGCGATCCGATCTGCAGTTCCGCCCGGCCCACTAGCTACGCTACTCACTCGCGTATCTGGATGTGCTCCTTACTCGGTAGCCGTACACACGCGTAATAACAAACTGCCTAATATCTTAGCTACTGCAGATCTAAGCGCGCTCAAGCTGCAATTACCAGCGCCATTCACGAAGCAGGCTGGCTTACCCATGCCGTTTTCATTACGCCTTCGGCCCTCGGCTAAGAATAGCAACCAAACCTTGATAGATACTAGTAGACTAGATGCACAACTCGGTCCGATCAACCTTATTTATCTAATAAGGCGAGGAAATAACAATAAGCCAACAATTATGCATGGTGCAATCGCCGTGAACCAAAAAGCAGTCTTATCTAATAAAAGCGTAACGACTATAGCGGCAGATTTATCAGCCTTCGATGCAGATGCGTGGCGCGCGCTGCTCACTAGCAGATTGTCCCACACTAGCACTATACCAACTGAACTAGTTACTTCTACGCCATTGCATCCTACCACAGCTCACACTAGCCCAGTGCTTTGTAAGCTAGACATAGATGCTGAGTCTAATTTACTAGATAACGTGGGGGCACTTATTCCTACCTGCGCCACCTTGCACTTCAATACATTAACATTGTTAAACCGTTGTTGGGAAAATATCATAATTAATGCAACGAAGACATCAGAAGTATGGGAGGCTAATATTGTATCGGATGCAGTATCCGGCTATATTGCATGGCACGTACAGAAACCGCGTAGTGCATACGAGCAATTTTACGCGCGGCTAAAGAAACTAGTAATTCCAGAGAGTTTTAAAGCAACACCAAGGAGCTCAGAACTCGCAAGGCTGGCGCAGGATCTCCCATTAATAGACTTAGTCGTTAACGATTTTACTGTATGTAAACATAATCTTGGAAAGCTCAATATTCATACACGTAACATCGATGAAAACGGCATGCGAGTCTGGCGGTTAGATAAGTTAGATGTGATAAATTCGGCAGCTAAGTTATCGGTCACTGTAACCTCTCAAATAATACGCCACACTAGAAACCAAAACTGCAGGAATACTAGTAGAGACAATAACTTACGGAGCACCATACTTAATTTCGAGCTTGATATCATAGACGGGGGCACTTTACTTGATTATCTCGGTATGCCATACATACTTAAGGGAGGCAATGGTTCTCTGCTAGGTAGAGTGCACTGGCAAGGCATACCGACGCATATTGATTATGCAACGCTGAGCGGAAACCTATTGCTCAAACTGGCTAATGGACAGATCTTAAAGATTGAACCTGGCGCAGTGAAGCTGCTCAGCGTACTTAGTCTGCAATCGCTTGCACGTCTAGCGACGTTAGATTTAGGAGCGTTGTTTGGAAAAGGACTACCATTCTATAATGTATCCGCTAATAGCGTGATTAGAAACGGTATCGCTAGGATAGATGACTTTTCATTGAATAGCACATTTGCTAAGATCACCCTACAAGGCAATGTGAATTTTAAACGTAAACAGCAGAACTTTATGGTAAAAGTATCGCCATCGTTAAGCGTAGACACGGTAGCACTAGCCACAGCCGCAATCAACCCGCTACTTGGATTGGGAACATTTATTTCTGGTGGTGTTCTATCTAATATTATTACACAGTCGTTCGAACGATATTATATAGTAACCGGATCGTGGTCCTATCCTCAGGTTGAGCTGTTGACGAGCGATCGCGCTAAGACAGAAAGATTCTCATCTCATGCGTCATGGCAATAAACAACTCTCTTTTCTGAGAAAGTAATGCTGGGCAAAAACCTACATCTCTTCTAACAATAAATCACTCGCGCTTTAAAGCGCGCTATCGAAACATTAACTCTCGTCTATTTACCAGACAAATGGGCGCGTCCGCATGAATATTATTGAACCAAACCCTTATCATCTAGCTACTGCTAAAAACCTTCTTCTTACAGATCATGAGATTGATGAGCCCATGCTTCTGCGCACATTGGGCGATATTTTTTCTAATTGCGTCGACTACGCAGATTTGTACTTCCAAACCACCCGTAGTGAAGCATGGAGCCTAGAGGAAGGTATTGTTAAATCGGGCAGTTTTAGCATAGACCAGGGTATAGGTGTGCGCGCGATAGTCGGCCAGCATACAGCTTTTGCATACTACGATGATTTATCGCCTCAAGCGCTAAAACAAGCCGCCCAAGCTACACGCTCAATCGCTCGTCTAGGTGGCGGAAAAGCTTGCGTGCGCGCCACAGGCGCATTGCATAGTCATGCTAGTCGAAACTTATATCAACCGACTGATCCGCTGAACTCTCTGAATTCAAATGCAAAAGTAGCCTTGCTCGAACGTGTCGAAAAAATGGCGCGCGAGAAAGATACGCGCGTTACGCAGGTTATGGCAAGTTTGACAGGCGAATACGATGTTGTTCTAGTAGTGCGCAGCGACGGTGTACTAGCTGCTGACGTGCGGCCCCTTGTTCGCGTATCAGTTACAGTTATTGCTGAGCAGAATAAAAGACGCGAGATTGGTACTAGCGGTGGTGGAGGCCGCTACGGCTATGCCTACTTTACTGAAGAGGTGCTAGCGCGCTACGTCGATAATGCTGTGCATTCCGCACTGTCAAACCTAGAAGCACTCCCCGCACCTGCTGGCACGATGACGGTTGTGCTCGGTCCAGGATGGCCAGGCGTGCTACTACATGAAGCAATTGGTCACGGATTAGAGGGCGACTTCAACCGTAAGGGATCATCAGCGTTCGCTGGACAGATTGGTGAGAGGGTTGCTGCTAACGGCATTACAGTAGTCGATAATGGGACGCTGGCAAATCGGCGTGGATCGTTGAACGTTGATGACGAGGGTAATGCTACACAATGTACAACATTAATAGAGGACGGAATCCTGACCGGTTATATGCAAGATACGCTTAACGCTCGGCTTATGAAGACCAAAGTAACTGGCAATGCTAGGAGAGAATCATATGCAGCGTTACCGATGCCTCGAATGACAAATACCTATATGTTAGGGGGCAACAAAGATCCTCTCGAGATTATTGAATCAGTTAAGTATGGTCTATACGCGGTTAACTTTGGCGGCGGACAGGTGGACATAACGAACGGCCAGTTTGTATTCTCAGCCTCTGAGGCTTATATAATTGAGAATGGCAAGATTTCCTATCCTGTTAAGGGTGCGACACTGGTAGGAAACGGACCAGAATCGCTTAAATATGTTTCCCTAATTGGGAATGACATGTCGTTAGACATGGGCGTAGGCATGTGCGGTAAGGAAGGTCAGAACGTGCCGGTTGGCGTTGGGCAGCCGACACTGCGTATAGATAATATGACGGTGGGTGGAACTCTATAGAACTAACTATAGAAACACGGCACGTTCCCTAAAACGCACATTAAATAATACAATGAGTACTATCCCTTATCGGCTCTCTCTATTACCAATAAGGTTTAATCTAAATATATCAAGCCGCTTTTAAACGGAAATATAGGTTCGGACAAGTATATTCTCTATATTACGATGAATAGCGAACACTACTACAAGCGCCGAACACTACCCGTAAGATTTGTATAGTTAAACTGAAAAATTAAAAGCAGACTAATCATATCCAAATCTAAAAAGATCGTTAATTGCTTTATGAGATTACACTTAGAATAAGTAGCCTATATCCTATCGTTATAATTTAATCCATGCCTAATTATAATACGCAGGTGGCCTGAAGGTAGGTGTCGGTGTGCGGTAAAGTAATATAAGTGCTTTGCTTAGGGAAATTGCAAAAAACGTCTTCTTCTAAAATTTAGATCACTGATTATGCCGAAAGCAGGTAATGATATAGAGATCGATAACACTCACAAAATGTATTTGTACCACAATAAATAGTTTTTATAGACTAATATAACCAGGATTGGCAACCAAGCTGGGTAATAAGAATTAGAATATGTTCTGCTAAAGCAGCTATATGTTAAAAACTAATCTCTGATCATATACCTGGTTGACTCAAAAACAGAGCCGATGGCAGTTTGAGGAGTTTGAGGATCTTTATTTACTCAGTATTGATAATATAGTTATCAATACTGAGTAAATAAAGATAGATATTCGGCTAATTTTTTAAATTAACTAGCTTAGGATACTATATCTTTAGAAGATGAACCAGTAACTTATTCAAATGTATATTCTCAGTATGCAGGTCTTAACTGCTATTGCTGCTTAAAAAATTAATACTACATGTATTGGCTGGGAAAAATTGTGCGGGCGTTATATAATACGGAAATTATAATCTAGTAATATAATGTCTGAGTAGCATAAAGTTCTAGTAATTCCACATGAAGATACTCATTGCTTTCAAAATACCTGCTCGAGATATAGGGCCGCATGACGATTAATCTCTCTGGAAAAAGCTTGATATTATTAACTGATACGCATAGCTTACAATTAATTCGCAAGCCAGTGTATATACAAGATTATTAATGATGAATTACACAACTCACTGAGTTTTACTTTTATAGATATATATAGAAAAAGTCTATCGTTATATATAAGCGGGGTTTTTACGATATGATTTCAAAAGATCTCTGGACTTATTAATATTAGTGTTGGTCAATCGGTGCGATCATAATCATAATCTTATATCATCTTGTGCTCGTAAAGCATTTGCTAGAAAAGCAACCTAATGCACTCTTTTATTAGCTTAGAGCCGGCCTCAATATAATTATTGAGGCCACTCTTCCCATGCGTCTATTGCCAGACGTAATTTCTAAGAATTTCTGAGTTCCTATACACATAAAAATTTGTGTCTGTATGAGGTGAGCTACATATGTGTCTAACCACTGGGCAAACCTGGTATTGTGTTAGGGTATGGAAAGTGCTTTTTTGGAAAAATAAATAGTTTAGGGCGTTGTAATGCTATAAAAATAGACGCACGCCCAGAGCCTATAGTCATAGGCTACACGCATACTGTACATGTAGGAAAATTTATAGCTTAAACAAATGTGCTAAGCCTATAGCCTTCTAGGCGCTATGTAAAAACGCATTTTCGATCTCTATCTCCAGAATTTGAGGGGCGGGTTAGACAGCCTAGGCGAGCGCTTATCTAATATTTTTATTACAGAATACTTACCAGTGATAGTAGAATCTCTGCCTGAATTTCAGTAGATTTCTATAGGTTAGATAGCAATTCGACGTATTTTTATACGACCAAATTGAACTAAATGAGTTACGCTGGAGCTCTCTTGTCAAGAGCCTCTTTCCCGATTAAACTCATTTCTTCTCGCATTATGCCTTCTATTATTGCGCAAAACCTAGATGTAGTTCGCCGACGAATCTCGGCCATGTCTTTAGCTGCCGGCCGAGATTCGTCAAGCGTGCAATTACTTGCTGTTTCTAAAAATTTTTCAGCTGACGCTATACGTGCCGCGCATGCAGCAGGCCAGAAAGCCTTCGGTGAAAATTATATGCGTGAAGCATTAGGTAAAATGACTGCACTGTATCCGTTGCGTAGATTTATTGAATGGCATTTCATTGGACCGATACAATCGAATAAAACACGGGCGATTGCAGAGCAATTTGACTGGGTGCATTCAATTGACCGACTTAAAATTGCATGTCGCCTATCAGAGCAACGGCCTACCCACTTGCCACCGCTTAATGTTTGCGTGCAAGTGAATATTAGCGGCGAAGCATCTAAGAGCGGAGTCTCGCCTAGTGAGATCGCTGCGCTGGCACGCGATATTGTATTATTACCACGGCTTCAACTGCGCGGGCTAATGTCGATTCCTGAACCGGTGTCCGGTTTGCACATAAAAGGCGCTCCACACCGAAGATTGCGTGAACTATTTGATGCTGTCAATGCGCAAGATCTTCATCTTGATACACTATCTATGGGTATGTCCTCTGATTTCAGCGAGGCTATCTTAGAGGGTGCAACGATTGTACGAGTCGGCACTGCGCTTTTCGGAGATCGACCTTACCAGACTCACTAAGCAAAATCTTTATGAAAATAATATTTATTGGTGCGGGTAACATAGCTAGCGCGTTAATCGGAGGTTTGCTCAGACAGGGCATCTCGTCAGATGATCTACACGCTATCGATCCATCAGCCGGGGCGCGCAAGCGCTTAAACAAGCGATATCCGATAGAGACGAGTAAAGCTGCAAGCTCTATAGTAGAAAACTATGATGCGCTTATCCTCGCGGTCAAGCCACAAGTGATGAAAAAAGCGATAGAACCACTTGCACCATGGCTGAGTACACAATTAATTATCAGCGTTGCAGCTGGTATACGCTTAGCAGACATCTCTCGTTGGCTTAATGGCTACTCGCACGTAGTTCGCGCGATGCCCAATATCCCAGCTCTGGTTGGTGTAGGCGCGACTGGCCTGGTATCTCTACACAGCGCTGATGATGCCGATCAAGCTCTTGCTGAACGGGTGCTGCGAGTCGTTGGAGAGATTATATGGTGTGAAGATGAATCTCAAATAGATGCAGTGACAGCTATCTCCGGCAGTGGTCCCGCCTATGTGTTCTACTTCATTGAAGCTATGCGGAATGCTGCATGCGAGCTAGGACTTAACGATAAACAAGCTCGAGCTTTAGTACTTTCCACATTTTCTGGTGCCATTCAACTAGCCGCTCAATCTGATGAGTTTTCTGGCATCTTACTAGAGCGCGTGGTCTCGGAAGGCGGTACAACCGCTGCAGCACTCCAGTCTTTTGAGGCCGATAATATTAATAAGGCGATATCACGAGGAGTTTCAGCGGCTTATACTCGAGCGATACAGATAGGTGTGACATTTGGAAAACAATAACAGATAAAGCCTAATCAGACCATTGATCTTATATAATAATGTAAAGAAATGCTGCTGAATAGCATACCGCTAAGCCAATTATTATGCATGATCGCTGAAAAACACCGCATCCCGTCTTAGCCTTGAATTAAGATATTATAGGAATAATTGCTAAGTAAACTAATCCATCCAGCTCAATACACGATAGACCAATGTAGCTTGTAGCCAATCCATGCCTTAATCCTTAGCGTTACTACATGATTAGTATAAAAGTGACATTGCCGCAAATAAAGCTACTAGGACAAGGACTTTCCACGGGGTAATCTAGCTTGCTGTAATAGGGCAATTTTATATACGCCTCACATATTTATCTAAATCCCAGTCAACGTAATCGTTAATCGCATATTCAGATAACCGCATCAAAAGGGTACCAATTGTAAATATAAAAACAATATAACCGTCTGACAATACCCATAACACATTGATCATCGGATATAGCAACGGCCCGGTTCCAATTAGCTGATGAAAATGTCAGTAGACAGAAATATAACGACAGACACAAAATGATGATACCATGCTCCATTATTCTGGAATTCTGGATACAATTGTAGTCAATATGCTGCTTACAGCCTATATCTTAAAACAGCTTCGAGAGGCTACTAGTATCTAGAGAATAACCGGATAAATCAATAATAATAATAATACTACGCCAGCTAATAATAATTACTTAGTGGATCTACTTGGTTCATATATCTGCAAGTGGCCGGATATAGCCTTGATTATCTATGAGTTTAAGTAACTAGTTTCTTAATTGCTGCATTTGATTATTAAAAATCTGCTAAGTCAACGTTGTTGAATAACAAGTTCCATACGATGGATTACTCTACCTTTAAATATTTAAACCTTATATGTTTCCGTTTGAAAATTGATAGGATAAACCTACTTAGATAAGTAGATCTGTTTTAATTTCATATCTTGCGACATGCCTACTTACGAGTAAGGCGGGGGTGATATTGACCCTCCCTTTGCAAAAAAGTGTTCTTAAATAGAGTGATCTTTATATTATCTATCGATACAAGTAGATCCATCCTCAAATTAACTCAATCGATTGGTACTGCATACTACGCTAAGCTTGAAGAAATACTAAAGGTCTACATATGATCCTTACGCCTTCAAATATAACTCGCGCCCGTCAAGCCAACGCGCTAAGTGCTCGGCAGCAGCTTTCGGGTGCTCGACTAACAATCGCTCAGCTGCGCGCTGTGCCCGCTCGATAAGCCAAGCATCCTACTTGATGTCTACAAAGCGTAATAGCGCTGTGCCAGACTGACGCGCACCGAAAAATTCACCGGGACCGCGAATTTCTAAATCCCGAAGGGCAATCTCAAAACCATCGGTAGTCTCGCGCATCGTTCGTAGTCGTTCGCGTGCCGCTAACGATAACGGGCTAGCATACATTAGCAGACACATCGAAGACCGGCTGCCTCGACCAACCCGGCCGCGTAATTGGTGTAATTGCGTAAGACGAAAGCGCTACGCATGCTCAATGAGCATTAACGAAGCATTCGGGATATTAACACCTACCTCGATCACAGTAGTGGTTACCAACAAATGGATCTGATTGTGTATAAAGCCAGTCATTAACTCAGCCTTGTCGGCGGCTGCTAAGCGGCTACGCATTAGCCCAACTCGCAGTTGTGGAGTGCAGCAATAAGCACCTCATAGATATCTACTGCAGCCTGCAATTGCAGCACCTTGCTTTCTTTAATCAACGGACATACCCAATATACCTGACTTCCGCTTAATGCTGCCTTACATACACGGGCTATCACTTCGTCACGACGTATATCCGACACTAGCTTAGTAAGCACCCCGGCGTTCGCCCAGGTGGTAATTCATCAATTGAAGACACATCTAGGTCTGCGTAGTACGTCATCGCAAGCGTGCGTGGAATCGGTATTGCAGACATTATTAATTGATGCGGCTGAAATCCTGATATTGTAGTTTTAATTTGTGCTTGGGCACATAAGGCAAGCCGCTGCTCAACACCAAATCGGTGTTGCTCATCTACGGTCACAAAACCTAGCCGAGCAAATTTAACCCCCCTGAATAATCGCTTGCGTGCCAATTACTAGCAGCTGTACGTCACCGTTAGCAGCCGCCTCTAGTGCGATACGCTTATCACATGCCTTCATGCTGCCAGCTAACCACGTAGTGTACACACCTAGCGGGTCTATCCAGCTACGCAGTTTATGCAAATATTGTTCGGCTAGAAGTTTGGTTGGGCTCATTAGTGCCACCTGATAGCTGGCGTCAATTGCCTGAGCTGCAGTAAGCGCAGCAACTAGCAACTACTGTCTTACCACTGCCCACATCACCTTGTAGCAACCGCTGCATCAGATAGGTTGCGGTTAGGTCTGCTGAAATTTGCTCACTAGCCCACTGCTGCGCGCTGGTCAGCTGAAATAGTAATGCTATACGAAATCGTGTGACAAGCGTATTATGATCAGCGCTCGAACGAAGCGCAAGCGCTGATGCTACACGCAAACGTCGCTTGTTATGAGCCTGCTTTAGCGATAATTTCTGCGCAAGTAATTACTCAAACTTAATGCATAACCAAGCCGGGTGAGTGCGATTTATAAAAATTGCCTCATACATATCTGCGCGCGGGTTATGCAGAATACATACTGCATGAACCAGTCGTACTTGGGTAGATTGGCGTTAATACAACAGGCAATGGCGCGTCTTTTTGATTATGTGATGGGCCGGGTGTACCATCTCTATCCCGTATAAACCCACTCGCACGTCGCTATGCACTCGCAAGCGAGCACCAGGCACAAGTTGCTTTGTCTGAGAATCCCTAAATTTTAGAAACCGTAGAATTAGTACATCACCATCTTTATCGCGCACTCGTACTGGCATCTGGCGGCGTGGTCGATAGATAATTTTATTATCTACGACTTTACCTGAAACCTGCGAAGTCATCCCAGGCAGAAGTTTACTGATTAGCGTTAATCTTGTCTCATCCTCATACCGGATTGACATGTGTAGCACTAAGTCGATATCGCGATTAACCCAAGCCGGGCGAGTTTATCACGTGTCTTTCTACCTAACTTATGATCGGGAGGAGTAAGAGTATCAGTAGCGGGTTTGGTTAAAACTTGGGTAGCCGTACTCTGCCTCGTGGATACTTCTCTAATACGCTGAATGGCAAGGCTATAAAAAGCTTGGACTATCTGGGTGTGTTTATAAGCTAACAGCCTAGGATAATTATCGACTATCATAATATCATCAGGCGCGGCGTCAGATTCAGCTGAGTCAGGTTCAGTTGATCTAGATAATGAGGTTTTCAGATAACGGGACAAAGGTTTGTTCTATCACAAGTATAATATTAGTTTCTTGTTGAGATTCTATATCGTGCATCAGGGTAGTGGTATTGTTCTACTCGTCTAATTTTATGTACACGCTGCTCGATTTCAATTTTAATCTCCCTTCAGAGTTAGTCGCGCAAAATGCGTTGCCCGAACGTAGCGCAAGCCGATTACTTGAAGTAACGCCAAGTGGCTCGCTTCTAGACCACCGTTTTGCTGAACTGCTAGCTTGCGTTAAGCCTGGAGATCTACTAGTTTTTAATGATACGAAAGTGCTTAAGGCTCGATTTGATGGGGTCAAGGCAAGTGGCGGCCGCGTTGAGGTACTCATTGAGCGAGTGACCGGTCCGCGCACCGCGATTGCACAAATCCGCGCAAGTAAACGCCCTGCGCCCGGTTCAATCATCCGACTCGCGGGCGCGTTCGATGTAAGTATTGGTCAGTCCGTAAAACTATTTCATACGCTGCACTTCTCGCACGATTGCATCGAATTAATGAACTGGTATGGGAGGATTCCGCTACCTCCATATATTAAGCATTATCCAGATAGTTACGATGATATACGGTATCAAACCGTGTTTGCAATGACGCCTGGCGCAATTGCAGCGCCTACTGCTGGTCTGCATTTTGATGTACCAACACTCGTTGCATTAGAGATGCGCGGCGTCCGCTGTGCAACGCTAACGTTGCATGTAGGTTCTGGTACGTTCCAGCCCGTGCGTACTGACGACATTCAACAACACAAGATGCACAGCGAGTGGTATACCATCCCGCCAGCTCTAGTCGAAGTAATTAGGGCCACGCATGCTGCCGGACGCTCAGTAATCGCGGTCGGAACGACGTCCATGCGCGCACTGGAATCGGCAGCACTCGATGCTGAGCGTGAAGGCCGTGAACTCGGTTCTATCTGTTCAGAAACGGATCTCTTTATTACGCCAGGTTACCAATTCCGAGTTATTGACCGGCTTGTGACAAACTTTCATTTACCAAAATCGACCCTGCTGATGTTGGTGTCCGCATTCGCGGGTGTCGAGCCGATACGCCGCGCCTATGATTATGCTATCTCGAAACGCTACCGTTTTTTCAGCTACGGTGATGCAATGCTACTGACTAGGGCTACCCACTCTCTTGTACAACCATAAGTTAATATCACGCCACTCTCTCCTTTATTGCACACTGAGATAGAGCGAGCCTTGCATCCATCATGATAGAATTCAATGTTTTGCGCACCGACGGACTTGCACGACTTGGACAACTAATCCTAGATCATGGCACGGTCGATACGCCGATTTTTATGCCAGTTGGCACATATGGCGCTGTTAAAGCAATAGCTCCACGCGAGCTTGAGGATGTCCGGGCGCAAATTATCTTAAGTAACATGTTCCATCTATGGCTACACCCAGGACTTGATACGATCATCGAGCATGGCGGGCTGCATCGGTTTATGGGCTGGGAGCGACCAATTCTAACCGACTCCGGTGGCTTCCAGGTATTCTCGCTTTCTAAACTGCGTAAAATTACCGAGGATGGTGTAACATTCGCCTCGCCAATAAACGGTGATCGATTATTCTTGTCTCCAGAAGTATCAATGCAGGTGCAAACGGCACTAAACTCTAACATTGCGATGCAATTCGATGAATGCACCCCATACATGACTGATGGTGTGCCTATAGCATATGATGCCGCAGCGCGTTCAATGCAGATGTCATTACGCTGGGCTAAGCGCTCGTTTGATGAATTTAGGCGTCTTTCTAATCTAAACGCATTATTCGGTATCGTGCAGGGCGGTATGTACGAAGCGCTTCGCGAAGAATCATTAGATGGATTACTGGATATAGGTTTTGATGGCTATGCGATTGGTGGCTTGTCAGTAGGCGAATCCAAAGGGGATATGCTGCGTGTACTACAATATATCAGCTATAAGCTCCCAATTAATAAGCCGCACTACTTGATGGGGGTTGGCAAGCCAGAAGACTTAGTGGCCGGCGTTGCCGCTGGTATTGATATGTTTGACTGTGTCATGCCGACACGCAACGCGCGCAATGGTTGGCTATTCACACGGTTCGGCGACTTAAAGATCCGCAATGCAATACACCGTAAAGACACGCGCCCGATAGACGAAAGCTGTGCCTGCTATACGTGTCGCCACTTTTCTCGAGCGTACTTACATCACCTGCATCGTATTGGTGAAATCCTCGGCGCACAGCTTAATACGATCCATAATTTGTATTACTATCTCAACCTTATGCAAAGAATCCGAAACTCTATCAAAGAGGAAGCGTTTAATGTATTTGTCACTCATTTTCACGAAGACCGCGCTCGGGGCATCTCATAGTAATTCGCTCGATAAAATGGCGAGTCTAACATCCTAGCACTATAGCTGAGACAGGGCTAATGGTTATAAAAACGTCTAGTATATGCTGGACAAGCCGCATACCGTATTGTTAATCATCATCATATGAACGATTCGGTATACTATACTTTCACAACCGCTCAAATAGGCGCTTGTTACGGGCTTCTGAATATTTACAGTTACCCCGCAACGTATTATCTCTAGGGCATCTTTACATTATATTATACCCAGGGGCACTCTCTGCGTAGTATTGAGTAATGTGTGTATCTTTTGAGAGGGAGAATCCATGTAATAGACGATATAACATACTATAGACAATAGACCTTGCTAAACGTACACTAAATTTTTTTAGATAGTACATAGCCCATTTTAGTAGATAACACAATCACTCTATTGCTTGTGCTTACTCACAAGCAATCGACCTACCGTAGCCTATTTACTACATACAAAACCTATCGAGATGATGTTTGAGACATATAATAATGCATTGAACAGACCCAAGTGTGAGAATAGCTGCTGTTATATCGCTTACTAAAGTGTCTCCCGCAAAGACACATAGAGCATTTGTGCCGTAATCACCTACCATCTCTTTAAAGGGGGGCAATGTATATTCCTTAAATAAGCTCTCTATATTATTACGCGTATTCTTGCATGTACCTTTAAACAGCCTCTCGTTAAGGTTATAAGCAATATCACTACATGTAGTTATAGTTTTATATTTTTAATGCTACATAAAAGTCGCCTATATTCTATTTCAGGGGCTACGCATATAAAAATAGATCCAGCGCACCCTACAATACAGCCTGTAATTTAAGTGGTAGGAGTGGGTAAACTAAGTAAAAGTCCAGGTATCACGCAAGTATGTTATTAATCTCTCATCAAATATAAACTATACTTAATTAGTGGTGGTTAGCTATAAAATATTAATCTATCTTCGGGCTAGACTACAGCTAGTTCTACAGCTGCAATATAAAAGCCTATCCTAAAATATAGATAGAAAATCTTAAGCAATAATAATAGTATATCTGCTAAGAGACCTAAGCCCTATTAAGGGTGGGACATCTTAACAAATGTATTTATTTATGTATTTTATAGAAAACTAGAATACGTATATCTAACCGGTTATTGTTATCCTACCTATCCGGGCGTGTATCGAGCATATCCTCTTTCTACTTATCGTGTTGTATACATGTATGTCGCAGCACTAATAGTTTCTTTTTTCTGTTAGCCAGCCCCCCCTCCTATCTTATCTAGAGGCTTATAACAGCAAGGGCCTGTAATCAAAAATTACTTTACCCATGCTAATCAATACATAAGAGCAATAGATCTTATTTTCTACGGGTTATTTTATTGAATGGCTATATTCAGCTTATCTAAGAATGCATGAATAAGACGTTAGTATTTATTAAGATAGAGATATCCAGAGAATAATTTATACTTCGGACAATATACTGACAATTAGCAAGGACCGATTTTCAGGTCCTAGTATCAATGCTGATTAAGCTATATGCAACGTACACTATACTATTCATGTGAGCTTTTACTAAAGTAGCTTAACTTTCTCTCGGGAATCAAGTTCTCGTAATAATCTTTCCCGTAGCAAGTTGTATATGTGATCCTAGCAAAGCTCATAGTCGTACAGATTATCTGTAGTCTTCTGACTTAAGTGATTATTGCTAGATATTGTGTTAGTCACCGTATATTCTTGAGCGTGTTATTTTCATAAAAAATACAATAAACTTTTGATTATCGGAGTCGGCTAAGATTAATATAAGCTCGAGCCTAGATAAATATTTTACGAGGCAGTTGTATCGGTAGGCGTTTGCCGATACATTACCGTAGGTATGCGTGGCATCGATGTATCATCGATGATACCGCCGCCTAAGCAAACATCGCCATCATATAGTACTGCAGATTGCCCTGGCGTTACAGCCCATTGCGGCCGGGAAAAACGCAACGCGAAGCGTCTATCTAGCATATGCTGGAATATGCAGTCCGCGTCTTGCTGACGATAGCGTGTCTTAGCTGTATACGGCTGACCTTCCTGCGGTGCTGTACCTGAAATCCAACTAGCATCCTCCCCACGCAAAGCTGAGCTGAGTAAGCATGGATGATCGTGACCTTGCACAATGTGTAGCGTATTGCTCTCTATATCCTTACTAGCGACAAACCATGGCTCTCCGCTGCCATCACTCCAACCGCCCAAGCCAATCCCCTTACGCTGGCCCAATGTATAAAATGCGAGGCCAATATGTTTTCCAACGACCCTGCCATCGCAGGTCTTCATCTGGCCAGGGTAGAGTGGTAGATAGCGATGTAGGAACGCACGAAACGGCCGCTTTCCGATAAAACAGATACCCATCGAGTCTTTTTTTTCTGCGTTAGGCAGCTTGATTTGTGCTGCAATCTCCCGCACTTGCGTCTTCAACATCTCACCAAGCGGAAACAGTGTGCGGCTTAATTGCGATTGGTTTAGGCGATACAGGAAGTAAGATTGATCTTTAGATAAGTCTAGCGCTTTTAGCAGTTCAAACCGCTCGCCGATCTCGCGAATACGCGCATAGTGGCCAGTTGCAATAATTTGTGCACCCAGAGCTGTAGCGTGGTCTAAAAACGCTTTAAATTTTATTTCTGCATTACACAACACATCCGGATTAGGCGTACGACCAGCCGAATACTCTCGTAGAAACTCAGTAAAGACCCTGTTCTTATACTGTGAGGTAAAGTTTACTACTTCGATTTCGATACCGACGAGGTCGGCGACTGATACGACGTCAATCCAGTCCTGTCGGCTTGAGCAATATTCTCTATCGTCATCATCCCAGTTCTTCATAAATAAGCCGATTACTTCGTAGCCTTGCTTTTTAAGAAGCCACGCAGCGACTGAAGAATCTACTCCGCCTGATACTCCGACAACGACGCGTTGCTTCGCCATAATATATTACCTATGTGCTACTGCTACTAGTTAGCTTCCTACAAAGCCAGTTTCCACATGCTACAATAGTATGCTCAAATAAGTATGACTACGTCAACTTATTATGTAAGGATGTCTTGAGCCATATATATCTTAATATGGTACTTAGAGTCTGGAGTATGCTTCGTTTAAGATCAGAGAAGACATGCTAGTCATATAGAAAAATTCTAGCCTGAGCTGTGCGACATGCATACTCTAATTGTACTTAATTGTAGCTATTATGGCGGTATTCACGAATATAGTTATGTATACGTGATTGGCATGGTACTAATATCTACCCTGATTATTTATCTCTATCCAAATCTCCTAATTAGGGTAGCTTCTCTGGTAGACAGACACCAATCCGTGACTGCGCGAGCTGCGATTCGGGTTTATATTACGCCGTTTCCAAGAACGAAAGCGGACCGCAGTATAAGCAATAGTGATAGGAAATTAATGCAGTGAAGTTATTCAACGTAGATTACGTATGTCTGTCGAAGAATGGAAAGCTGTAATACACACTTCAGCATGCTGTCCAGACATATAAAACCCGGGTAGGCGTGCGCGCATGTGTTGCCAGCACCGTGTATTTCAATCGAGTCAGCTGATCTACATCCATGTAAACGAGCGTTGGCATATCAGGACAGTGCTAAGTTAAAGCAGAATAGCCGACATTCGAGCGCTCCATTATACAGCACTGTCTTCGTCGACTCGCGCAGTCGTATCTGACCTGGCAGCCCTCGATTGGGGCTGAGTGCGAATACTTGCCAGCCAGAAAACCGCTGCTTGAGCACGTCGCCGAAAACACGGAAAAATATGCTGCTCGCATCGTTTGAGTGAACATCTTTAAATGCTGCGATGTTATTCCCGCAGCAGCGAGTTCTCCTGTGGTGTACCGAGAGTCTCTCGCCATAAGGTGGATTTATAACTAGCACGCCTGGATGATTACATGGCGCTACAATATCACGCGCATCGCATCGTTGCAGCGGTATCATTGGCAAGCCTGCTCGCCGTAGGTTTGCCGTAGCCTTGGCTAACATTTTATTGGATATATCACCACCATAGATCAATAAAGTGCTGCTTAGCGCAGAGTAAGAGCTATGCTGAGCATCCAGCGCCTGGGCTTTCATGTGTTTCCATGCGGAAAGATCGTAGTGCAGGAGCTTTTCGAAACCAAAATGTCGGTTGAGACCAGGCGCGATGCCTAGAGCGATCTGGGCGGCCTCGGCAATGAATGTGCCGCTCCCGCACATCGGATCAAATAATGGCTGTCCAGATGTCCAGCCGGACAGCCTAAGAATCCCCGCGGCCAGATTCTCGCGCAATGGCGCGATGCCCTTATCCAGACGCCAGCCGCGCTTAAATAAGGGCCTGCCAGACGTATCCAGGTACAGCGTGCAGGCTGTAGCAGTTATAAATGCCTTAAGACGTACGTCTGGTTCGATCGTATCGATACTGGGTCTTGAGCCGGTGCGCTCGCGAAGCCGGTCGCAGATCGCATCCTTAATGCGAAGCATCGTAAATTCTAGACTGCGAAGAGGAGATTTTATCGCAGTTACATCTACCCGCAACGTTCGACTAGCGTTAAACCATTGTTCCCAGGGCTGTTCGTGTGTTAGCGCGTAAATATCGTGCTCGTCACAGTAGGATTGCGTTACAACTTTCAAGAGGATTCTATTAGCGATCCGAGAGTATAGATTGGCAACAAAAACGGTAGTCCATGTACCGCTAAACGGTACGCCACCAGCCGTCGGCGCTTGCACAGCGAATGCTGGATCGGATGCGAGTATGGATAACTCGCGGAGTTCGGTTGCGAGCGCGCCCTCCAAACCACGTGGGCAGGGAGCAAAGAATTCAAGTCGGGTTAGAAAAGACATAAAGGGAAGCGGAAATATGACAGGCACAAGATTATTATGTGTAGTTATGCGACAGATGAGCCGCCACTGAGCTGGATTGTCTAAGGTAGCAGGGTACAGAATGATAGAATGTAGGGTTATTTATTACTTTCTACTACGGAGAGACCAACGTGTTCATTCTTAATGCGTACGCACAAGGCGTATCCACTATAGATAGTGCTGCTAGTTTTATTCAGACATACGGCTTGTTTATACTCATGATTGCGGTGCTATATTTTTCCATGATCCGCCCTCAGATGAAAAGGCAGAAGGAGCACCGAAAAATGCTAGCTACTATGATCAGGGGAGATGAAGTGCTGACATCCAGCGGTATGATAGGTAAGATTTCTAGGATCGGTGAGGTTTATGTTGGGATAGAGTTGTATGAGGGTGTTGAAGTTACCATCCAAAAGAGCTCGGTCTCTACAATTCTCCCTAAAGGCACGATAAAGTCTCTCTAATCCTGACTTATATCTGGTATCTATGTGTGGCTTAGCGTCTAATAAGTCAATATCGCATTGAAGTAGAGCGACTCTGGAAGCGCCTTACTAGAACTCTTATAGTTATTCCATGAATCGCTATCCCCTTTGGAAATACGTTGTAATGCTGTTAGTACTTGCTATCGGCTTGCTATATACATTGCCAAACTTCTTTGGTGAGGTTCCAGGGGTACAGATATCTAGCGGTAAAGCGACGGTTAAGCTGGATGCATCGGTCTTCAATATTGTTAAGTCGACTCTTAACAAGTATGACGTGCATAAAGATGACATAGTCTTCGACAGCATGAGTCAGAATGCGGCTATCTACGTGCGACTGAAAGATACCGATATGCAATTACGTATAAAAGACGTTCTTCAAAAATCACTAAATACTCGTCCAAAGGATCCTACCTATATCGTTACACTGAACCTACAATCGGCTTCGCCGCACTGGCTATCCGCCCTACACGCTTTACCAATGTATCTAGGCCTAGATCTCCGTGGTGGCGTGCACTTTCTATTGCAGGTAGACTTAGATGGCGTATTGAATAAGAGGCTTGATTCAGATGCAACCGATGGACGTGCACTACTGCTACATAACAAGTTAGTAGGCGATAGCCGTGTAAATCGCGTTGGCAAGACGGTGGTAGTTAACTGTAATAATCAGGATAATGCACGCCGCGCTCGCCAGATACTAGAGGACAATCTTTCTGAGTTAACCTGGCAATTATTTCCAGCGTTACATGGCGATAGGGTAATAGGTACACTTACACCTAGTGTACAAAAAATAGTGTTAGACAGTGTGCTAAAACAAAACATTATAACCCTGAGAAATAGAATTAATGAACTTGGTGTGGCAGAACCAATTGTGCAGCAGCAAGGAACAGACCGCATTGTTGTTGAGCTTCCTGGCATTCAGGATACTGCAAAAGCTAAAGATATCATCGGGCGGACCGCCACGCTTGAGGCGCGCATGGTTGATTACCAAAATCCAGTGCTTAATCCCGAGGATCCGATACCGGCTGGTGATGACCTGTTCACGCAAGGAAATAGCGTGCCGATGTACTTAAAGAAACAGGTGATTTTTACTGGTCATAGAATCACCGATGCGTTAGTTGACTTTGATGAGTATCAACGTCCAGCAGTAAAAATTCACCTTGATTCCAGTGGTGGACGGGTGTTGCGTGACATATCGCGCAACAACATTAATAAGACTATGGCGATCGTATTATTTGAAAAGAACAGGGGTGAGATTTTAACTGCGGCGACAATCCAGTCTGAGCTTGGTGAAAACTTTCGGATTACTGGAGAGCTAACGCTACAGGCAGCAACTGATCTCGCGTTATTGTTGCGAGCTGGTTCGCTAGCCGCTCCGATGGAAATCGTTGAGGAACGTACGCTAGGCCCAAGCGTGGGTCTGGACAACATTAAAAAAGGCTTTAACTCGGTACAGTACGGATTCCTCGCAATCGCGGTGTTTATTATTGCATACTATATGCTGTTCGGACTGATTTCAGTCATTGCATTATCAGTGAACTTGTTTTTACTCGTCGCATCCCTATCAATGATGCACGCAACCCTTACGCTGCCTGGTATTGCTGCGATTGCACTGACATTAGGCATGGCAATTGACTCGAATGTTCTCATTAATGAGCGCGTCCGAGAAGAACTACGTTACGGCGCATCTGCGCAACTAGCTATCCAAAATGGCTTCTTACATGCATGGGTAACGATCCTGGATTCGAGTATCACAATGCTAATCGCTGGTCTGTCATTACTTACGTTCGGCTCGGGGCCAGTACGTGGCTTTGCTGTTGTATACTGTGTCGGAATCCTGACTTCCATGTTTTCTGCGGTATTTTTCGCGCGTGGTCTGGTAAATCTATGGTACGGAAATAAGAAGAGGCTGAAGTCTCTAGCTATTGGGCAAATATGGAGCCCAGAAGACGCGCTAGTCCAGCATACCCCGAATCTACCCAAGAGAGAGCGCTAGTTATCGCGAAAGAATCATCTCGAGTATTAGGGAAAATCGAAGAGGATCTAAACGCTCGACCTAATAATCTACTTTTATCAAAATATGGATCACGATGTAATGTACCGACTAAGCTGAGCTAATCTTACTAAGCGCGCTCAGGGAGAACCTTATGGAATTTTTTCGGATTCGCAAAGATATTCCTTTTATGAAGTGGGCGTTAGTCTTTAATATAATCTCACTCATAACATTCCTTCTAGCTGTATTCTTTTTAATGTATCGCGGTCTATATTTATCTGCTGAATTTACTGGTGGAACCGTGCTAGAAATACATGTGCCACAAGCTGAAAAAATTGATGTAATTCGTAATGCTTTAAATAGGATTCGCTACACAAATGCGCAGGTACAGACCTTTGGCACATCACATGATGTTCTAATCCGGCTTCCATTAAAGGAGGGGCTCTCCTCGGCACAGCAAAGTGACCAGATAATGGCTGCGCTGAAAGCGCTTGATAACCAGATCAAGTTGCAATGTATAGAATTTGTTGGGCCCCAGGTAGGAAAAGAGCTGATGACGGATGGATTACTTGCACTCATTTTTGTAGTTATGGGAATTTTAATCTATCTTGCATGCCGATTTAAGTGGAAACTTGCAATTGCTGGGGTCATTGCAAATGTGCATGACTTAGTGATCATTCTAGGTTTCTTCGCTTTTTTCCGGTGGGAGTTTTCGCTATCAGTATTAGCGGCAGTGCTCGCAGTACTCGGCTATTCGGTTAATGAATCTGTCGTTATTTTTGATCGGATTCGAGAAACATTCCGCCAAGAGCACAATATGACGGTTACTAAGGTCATCAATCGTGCTATTACAAGGACAATATCGCGCACAATTATCACGCATGGCGCAACGCAGATGATGGTGCTAGCAATACTCTTGTTTGGCGGTATTATGCTGCATAATTTTGCATTAGCACTGACCATTGGTATTTTATCTAGTATCTACTCGTCAGTATTCGTCTCAGCTGCTCTAGCGATATGTCTAGGGATTAAGCGCAGAGATTTTATCACAGAAAAAAATTGAAGGAATAACCCAGAATCATCGTAATGCCAGCGCACTGGTGTAGCTAAACCTTTGCTCTTGGAGCGCTGGCATGATAATAATAGTCTTCACCGACTATAGCGTTCTCCCCTAGTAGGTTTTCAAGTTTAGCGCTCCTCGATTCGCATGCTTACCTATCGCGACACTAACTCTACAAGTTCAGAGGGTACGATCCTATTCTATGAGCAACCCCTAAAATTATATAAAGGTACTATATAACGGCAATCGGCTAGTCTTGTCTGAGGCATGCGGCTGAGAAAAGGCGGGTCCCATAGGCGGAGCGTGTTAACGTTCTCACAATAATCTTAGAATGGGTTTTCGGCTATTGCCAAACAAGACACTTTTCTTAAATTAGTATGTTAACTGCTCTGCGCTCTCTCGATTACTCTATTTCTAGGCTCTATAGAATGCATATAAGCGATTGCTGTATCTTGTTGGGCCTGCTGCCATACCTGGGCCTATACTATGTCTGATATTTCTATCGATACGCTTTTTCAACTAACTGTTCTATCACCACTAGATGGCCGCTATGCGACTCAAACTAAACCCCTGCGTTACTGGCTATCTGAAGCCGCCTTTATGCGGCATCGCGTCACTGTTGAGGTTTATTGGCTAATTGCGCTATCACATGCTGGGTTGCCTGGAATCCCAGACTTCTCTATACCATCTGAACAATTTCTACTTCAGCTAGTGGAGAAGTTCTCCCTGCACGATGCCGCTCGTATCAAGGAGATTGAGCGCGTGACGAACCATGACGTGAAAGCGGTTGAGTACTGGCTAAAAGAGTCGATTAAGGGCCAGCCAGAACTAGAGCATACTAATGAGTTTATCCATTTCGCCTGCACATCCGAAGATATTAATAATACAGCATATGCGCTTATGCTTCAGGGTGCGAGAGAACATGTGATACAGCCAGCACTGCGCGCCGTACATCAGCGACTAATCGTACTTGCGCACGTACATGCAAAGCAATCAATGCTTTCACGCACGCACGGACAGCCAGCTAGTCCAACGACACTAGGCAAGGAAATTGCTAACGTAGCTAATCGCATATCGTATGCTATTGATCGAATTTCCTCTGTTTCGTTACTGGGAAAAATGAATGGCGCAGTAGGAAATTTTAATGCTCATTTGTCTGCCTATCCAAATTTCGACTGGGAAGGTTTCGCTCGGGATTTCGTACAGACCCGGCTTGGACTAACATTTAATTCTTATACAACTCAGATTGAACCGCATGACTATATAGCAGAGCTATTTGACGCGCTTGCACGGGCAAACACGATCTTGTTGGATCTAGATCGTGACCTATGGGGCTATATATCTCTAGGATATTTTAGGCAAAAAATAAATTCGGAAGAGATTGGATCGTCGACAATGCCACATAAAGTGAATCCAATTGATTTTGAGAACTCCGAAGGCAACCTTGGGTTAGCTAACGCAATGCTTCGGCATCTGGCAGATAAGCTTCCAGTGTCGCGCTGGCAGCGAGACCTAAGCGACTCAACGGTTCTGCGTAGCATTGGGCTTGTATTTGGCTATTCTCTACTTGCATATGATTCGCTACTCCGAGGACTCAATAAATTAGAAGTGAATCCAAATAGAATTAATGAGGACCTAAATAGCTGCTGGGAGGTACTGGCCGAACCAGTCCAGACAGTCATGCGTCGCTATAAAGTAGAAAACTCATATGAGCAATTAAAAAATCTTACTCGTGGCAAGGGTATTACCCGCGATAGATTAGACGCTTTTATTAGCGCACTAGAAATTCCAATCGAGGCCAAAGTGCAACTGCTATCAATGACACCGGCATCTTATGTTGGTAAAGCAGTTGAGCTCGCACAACGTATCGATTAATATAAGGACGATATCTTACCCGACCTATGCAATAAGTATTTACTCGCTGTATATATATTGAGCTAATGAAAAGATAATATCGCCCGAACGATCTTAGTCGTGTGGTATCTATTCGACTCTAGTAGTTAGGTTTTATGCTGTGCCAGTTGACTTGCCGCACATGCTAAACGTGTTACTTCGCCCCAATTTTGGGCGGTCATTGCTTCCTTTGGTGTAAGCCAAGAGCCGCCAATGCAAGCCACGTTAGGTAACGATAGGAAACTTCCTGCTAACTCTTGCGTGATACCTCCGGTCGGACAAAACCGCAACATCGGGAATGGGTCGCTAAACGCCCGTAACATGTCTAATCCGCCAGCTAGCTGTGCCGGGAAAAATTTTACTATATCATAGCCCAGTGAGAGTGCAATTAGGATATCAGAGGGCGTCATCACGCCGGGAAGCAATGGTAAGCCAATATCCTTTGCAGCCCAATGAAGATCTCGCGTAAGTCCGGGCGAAACGCCGAATGTCGCGCCAGCGCGCTTAGCCTCCTCAACCTGAACAGCGGTAGTCAGCGTGCCGACGCCTACGACTATATCCGAGGAAAACTGCGACGCACACTTAATTGCCTGCAGGCCTGCAGAAGTGCGCAGAGTAATCTCTAAAACTTTTACTCCGCCTTTATATAAGGCATTCACGACTTTCTCACCCTGCTCTACTGATTCAAGTGTTAGAACTGGGATAACTGGCCCAATCTGTACAATTTCGCTTATAGATTTCATCTGTAGTTTTCCGATAGTTCAAAATTAAACGATACCCTCATTCGGTATAGCGCCAAAAACCGATGCCCCAAGCTCAGCCGGAAGCGCTGCTGCACGGAAAACACTGAATAGCTCTCGTCCAAAACCTAGCCCATTCTGGTTGGGATGTATAATAGGCTTTTCGTCTACGCGACACGCCCATTCAGCCTCATTTACGTCTAGTCTCCCAGCCTCTGCATCAAGCGTAATTATATCGCCGCTACGCACTTTACTAATCGGGCCATCTAGAAGTGCTTCAGGCGATAGATGAATAACTGCTGGAACTTTTCCTGAAGCACCAGACATTCTACCGTCGGTTACTAGTGCCACGCTGAAACCTTTATCTTGCAGGACTCCAAGCAGTGGAGTGAGCTGGTGCAGCTCTGGCATGCCATTTGCTCTTGCCCCCTGGAATCGTACTACAACGACGCAGTCGCGCTCTAGATCACCACGATTGAAAGCGGCTTGTACGCCTTCTTGCGAATCAAAGACAATTGCTGGTGCGGTAATATTGCGATGTTTCGGTGCCACCGCAGAAATCTTAATGACACCCCGTCCTAACGGGCCTTGAACCAGTCTCAGCCCGCCATCCAACTGAAATGGTTCTGCAGTACTACGCAAAACAGCCTTGTTATGGCTCTCTCTCGCACCATCGATCCAGAGTAATTGATTATTAACTAATGCTGGTTCATGCGTGTAATGAGAGGATAATCGAGTCCCAGCAACGGTCGTCACATCATCGTTCAGCAAGCCTGCCTCGAGTAGAGTACGTGTTAGGAAAGCCATACCGCCAGCTGCGTGATAGTGATTAATATCCGATTTACCATTTGGGTATATCTTTGCTAGCAGTGGCACTGAACGAGATAGGTCATCAAAGTCGTTCCAGTCGATTACAATACCCGCGGCTCGGGCAATTGCCACTAAGTGTAGAGTATGGTTAGTCGAGCCGCCAGTGGCTAGTAGTGCAACAATACCATTAACAATTGTTTTTTCGTTAATTAATCGACCGATCGGCGTGTAGTTCGAACCTTGCGCCGTGAGCTGTAACACGCGCCGTGCTGCCTCGGCAGTGAGTGCATCACGCAGTGGCGTATATGGATGAACAAATGCAGCACCCGGCAAGTGCAAGCCCATAATTTCCATGAGCAGCTGGTTTGAGTTTGCTGTTCCATAAAATGTACAGGTTCCGTGGCCATGGTACGCACGAGCCTCACTGTCCAGTAATACCTCTCGCCCTATAGCGCCGATAGCGAACTGCTGACGGATCTTAGATTTTTCATCATTAGGTAAGCCACTAGTCATAGGCCCTGCGGGCACAAAGATTGTTGGTAAATGGCCGAATTGCAACGCACCAATTAATAAACCCGGTACGATCTTGTCGCAAATGCCCAAGCACAGTGCCGCATCAAACATATTATGAGTCAATGCAATCGCTGTCGACATTGCAACTATCTCGCGGGAGAAGAGTGACAGCTCCATTCCAGCATTACCCTGCGTGATACCATCGCACATCGCCGGCACTCCACCGGCAAATTGTGCAATACCCCCCGCCTCTCGGGCAGCTTGCTTAATAATGTCGGAAAAGTTCCGGTACGGCGCATGTGCTGAGAGCATCTCATTATAAGCTGACACAATGCCGATATTTGGCTGCTGCGTCGCACGGATCGAAATCTTATCCTGCCCCTCAAATCCGGCAGAGCCATGAGCTAAATTAGCGCAAGATAGTGCACTACGTGCAGGAAACTGTCCTTGCGCATCCTCAATTCGAGTAAGATAAGCATGCCGCGTTACCTTACTGCGCTCGATAATGCGATCGGTCACAGCTACTAGTCGAGGATGTAACGAAGTCATGAAAATCGTTCCTGGAAACGGTTGGCATATACAACTTAGTTATAAAGTTTGAATCGCCGGATAGATTAAAAGCTTAGGTATTATTGACGAGTTTAATGGAAATTAAAACTAGACTCAATCAAAGTTGATTAAAGCTTTCTCGTAGTAATACAGCTCAGGATGGATTACAGTAAAGCTGGTGCTGTCACCGTATAAGTTTGCTTGATAAGATGGATATACTGAGATAATTTTCGAGATCCTCGGGCCTCCTATATAGCCTCTACTAAGGTAAGAAAACGAAATTATAATTTCGTACTTCAGCCGCAGACTCTGCTTTAAAATATTTTAAGACTTTAAATCTAGAAAAAGTTTGTAGCGTACGCATTCTTAGAATAGAAGAGTACACACTTACCCCCATTCCAATATCATTAGGTAGTTATGTAGCTTCTCTATGCGGGACATGATAATAGTAGCGCGTTAATACGCCACCGGTGGCATGCTGGCTGGATAGCCTTGTAAAGCAAGCCTATGACTTCGGATCATATTTCGAATATTGCCGGTCTCACGACCGGTTACAATCAACTTTTCTATAAAACTGCTGAGACAAAACCATATATTCTAGCGCTTATAGTCTTGGCGAGAGTCTTATAACTGCTATCGCGCCTCATCGGTGCAAGATGCTAGTTACTCAGTTAAGTAACGCTAAAAGTCTTTGCGTAAATCTATAATCGCTAGACTTATTCAGAGAACCTGAAGATTATTAAAACGTTTGATCTGGCAGCTTAAAAAGCAAACAGAATAGTCCTAAAAACTATAAAGTTGCTCAATACGATGCATATTATTTAATGTTTAAAGCACGCGTAACGCTTATTTATTGTCGTACTTCCCCGTGGCCCAGAACAATATATTTTAATGAGGTCAGCCCCTCAAGTCCGACCGGACCGCGAGCATGCAATTTGTCATTAGAGATGCCAATTTCAGCACCCAGCCCGTATTCGAAACCATCGGCGATGCGTGTAGATGCATTAACTATTACACTAGATGAATCGACTTCACTTAAGAACTGCATAGCACGAGTATAGTGCTCAGTCACGATAGCGTCTGTATGCGCAGATCCATACGTATTAATGTGCTCGATCGCCGAATCGATGCCGTCCACGATTTTGATCGCAAGCACTGGCGCTAGGTATTCCGTGCGCCAATCAGCCTCAGTCGCATCTATAATCGGCTTAACACCAGCATTAGTAAGAATTGTGCGAGCAGCCGGATCTACCCGTAGTTCAATGGCTTTATCCTGATATAACTTACCCAGTAGCGGTAAGACGGTTGGTGCGATCCCTAATGCGACAAGTAGTGTTTCCATAGTATTACAAGTGCCGTACCGATTCGTCTTTGCGTTATCGCATATTTTTAGCGCTTTATTAATATCAGCACTCTCATCTACATAGATATGGCATACGCCATCTAGATGCTTAATTATCGGTACCCGCGCTTCATTCATCAATTTTTGAATCAAGCGCTTTCCACCGCGCGGTACGATTACGTCAACGTATTCAGTCATCGTAATTAGCTTGCTTACCACTGCCCGATCTGGCGTACAGATCACTTGTACTACATCCCTAGGTAGGCCACTTGTATATAGTACTTTAGATATTAGCGCAGCGAATGCTGTATTAGATTCAATGGCCTCCGAGCCGCCGCGAAGAATCGCTGCATTACCCGATTTTAGACATAGCGCAGCAGCGTCAATCGTAACATTCGGCCGAGACTCATAAATTATGCCAACTACACCCAGCGGCACTCGCATCTGACCAACCTGTATGCCTGTAGGACGCGTCCTCATACCAGTAATTTCGCCAATCGGGTCAGGCAGGGCCGCGACCTGCCGCACGCTTTCGACCATTGTTATTATTACCTGATCCGATAGCGTGAGTCTGTCGATGAAAGCCGCATCGCGCCCATGAGCCCGTGCTCGAGCAACATCACGCGAATTTGCTTGCTGCAGTGAGTCGGCTTCTCTCTGGATTGCTAATGCAATCTGTTCAAGCGTTACGTTCTTAGTAGCCCCCGACACCCGAGCAATCTTCCTTGAAGCTGCACGTGCTCGCCGACCCAAATCGGCCATATAGCAGTTAATATTCATCTTTTGTTTTCGTAATACGCACATGCAGCTGGCATTATTATAGATTCCTATCTATACAAATTTAAACCGTTGTTTATAGATTTGCCGTGCTACGTAGCAACTTAATGACTCAAACTACAGGCGTATTACCTGCATAGCAGTAGTCGTAGCGCCGGGCTGTGTAATCATCATTGCTAGATCGAATAAGCCATCCCACGGATCAGCCGGTGGGAGTAACGTGTAACTAGGTTCGACACCTAGATACACTACGCCTACCCCGCTATATACCCCTTTGATCTGCCGGTCTAGACGCGATGCTAACCACAGTGCCTGTTCAAGTAAAGATTTATTAACACGTTGTAGAGCGGAAGGCATAAGCTGTGCACGTAGCCCACACACGCGATTCTCACGTATTAAGATTGCTAACTCTTTTCCATCAGCCAGTCCTTGCTTAATGCGCATTAGCGCACGGATTTCTTCTGCGATAGCCCAGAGAACCAATACCGAAGCCTCACCTTCGCCGCGTAATCCATCGAACATCCGAGCTAGGCGTTCAATATCACCGGCAAGCATTGCCTCGTTGAGCTTAAACACATTGTAGCGTGCGACGTTAAGCACCGAATCCCGCACTTGTTCGAGTGTCAATTTGCCGGCAGGATACAGTAGACCAAGTTTTTGAATTTCCTGATGAGCAGCCAGTAAGTTACCCTCAACCCGCTCGGTGATAAGGTGCAATGTCTGTCGTCCTTCATCGCCAGGAAGGACGCCTTGTTTCTGCGCCGCAAGCCGTTTATCAATCCAATTCGGTAGCTGCATACGTTTAATCGTGTCGATACGTATCATTACGCCAGTCTGAAGCAATGCAGCAAACCATGCCGTCTTCTGCATTACGACGTCTAGCCGCGGCAATGAAATTAATATGAGCACGTCAGGATTGACCGATGCTGCCAACGCTTTTAATGCCTCACCACCATTTTTGTCTAGCCTCCGAGTTGGAATACGTAATTCAATAACCTGACGCTCATCAAATAAAGACATGGATTGTACTGTGCCAAGAAGTAGGCTCCAATCAAAATTACGATCGACGTAGAACATGTTGCGCTTAGTAAAAACTGACGCCCGCTCTGCGCATCGGATGCGTGCTATAGCTTCCTGCACAAGCAGGGGCTCATCGCCACACACGATGTATAAACAACCTAACGTCTTCGCAAGATGGGACTCTAGAGCGTCTATATGAAGTTGCATCAGCCTATATCCGCCTTACCGTGGTAAGGCATGTGTCGTCCTTACCCGAACCCCATCATTACTTAAGTTCGTCTTATACACTGTGCCTATTCGCCATAATAATTGTCTAAGCGCATCGCTGCTCATATCGCGATACAGTAAATCGCACTCTTGAGACTTAGCTAGGATATACTGATCTGAATAGCTCATTAAGCGATTAAGGTGCAGGGTGCTAGGTGGAAGCAATACTGCGCCATCCGAGTTAAGTAGTTGGTAGGACATTGTATAGTTAAGTTTATACTGATCGACATGCCCGTCTACGTTACGTGAAACCGCGATCGCACTACGTTCCTCTGAAATTGATAAGATTGCATCTGCACTATCTACACCCCTGACAATGCGCGTCTGGCTGCCACTCTCGACCATTCTTTGAATTTTAGTACTAAGCTCTATACCCAGGCCGATAAGCGCAAGCCTCTTGAACGGGAAACTATAGTTACCACGCAGCTGGAAACCACATCCGGACAGCAATAACACTACTGTAGTAAACACGCCTAAGCAGAGCGTGAGTTTTGATTTAGTTATATAACCACTCCTTAAAAGACCACATTTACAAGCCGTCCCGGTACGATCACTACTTTCTTTGGAATTTTACCTTTAGAGAACTTGGTAAGTATTTCATGCTCAAGCGCCGCTTTCTCTATCGACTCGCGTGGCGCATTATGCGCTACCTGTAGCGTGCTACGAGCTTTACCGTTAATCTGCAGAACTAGTGCTACTTCGCTTTGTTCCAGCGCCTGCTGGTTTACTTTCGGCCATACTGCGTCTAGTAGGGTACCAAATTGCGTCGTATAACCAAGTTCACGCCACAATGTGAATGTGATATGTGGTGCCACCGGATACAGTATGCGCAGCAAGATACCATATCCTTCATAGAGGACTGCAGCACTAACTGCTTTAGCTAATTCTAGCGCATTAAGCATTTTCATCGCTGCAGATACAATGGTGTTATATTGAAGCCGCTGATAATCAAAGTCAGCCTGCTTGAGCATTGAGTGAATCTCTCGCCTCAATATCTTGCTCTCGTCTTCTAGAATTGCGGTGTCTAATACAGGACATGTCGAAAACATTGCCTGATTCATATAACCGAATGTCCAAAGTCGTCGTAGAAAACGGCGCGCACCTTCAAGACCAGCACTAGACCATTCAAGCGACTGCTCTGGCGACGCTGCGAATATTGTAAATAATCGCACAGTATCGGCACCATGCAAATTGATTAGATGCTGTGGATCAACGCCATTATTTTTCGACTTCGACATTTTTTCAAGGCCACCTATCTGGACCGCTTGGCCATCGCTATGTAGCGATGCACTAATCGGACGACCTTTGTCGTTATATGACAGCGTTATATTTGAGGAATTGAACCACGTCTTCTTACCGGTCGAATCCTCACGGTAGTACGTCTGATCGAGTACCATACCCTGCGTGACTAAATTAGTTGCCGGCTCAGAAAAATTAGTTAACCCAAGATCTTGCATTACTTTAGCCCAGAAGCGCGAATATAGCAGATGCAAAATCGCGTGCTCAATTCCGCCGATATATTGATCCATGGGCATCCAATAGTCGGTACGGGCATCCACTATTGTTGACGCATTTGAACATGTATAGCGCGAGAAATACCAGGCAGAATCGACAAACGTGTCCATTGTATCAGTCTCACGTTTTGCCTCGGCGCCACAGCGCGGGCATATACAGTACATAAACGCCTCGGACTTAGCTAGCGGATTTCCACTGCCATTTGGAACCAAGTCTTCAGGTAGCAGCACAGGCAGGTCTTGCTCTGGCACTGGCACATCGCCACAGATCGAACAATAGATCATTGGAATGGGCGTACCCCAATAGCGCTGACGCGAAATACCCCAATCATGCAGCCGGTACGTGACCTGCTTTCTGCCAAGCCCCTTAACAGCAAGGTCTGCCTCGATAGCTTCCGCTACTTGATTATCATCTATCCCATCATACCTGTCGCTATGCGCGCAGACACCAATACACCGCTCACTGCAGCAGTCTTTTGACGAATACATTCCCTTATCTCGTGGTGCGTCGATTCGCTTAATGGGAAGGCGGTACTTCGTTGCGAACTCAAAATCACGCTCATCATGCATCGGCACGCCTATTGCCGTTCCTTCGCCATGGTTTATCAGTACATAGTTGCTAATCCAGACTTCAATATCAGCGCCTGTCAGCGGATGTGCAACATAGAAACCGGTGGAAACGCCTTTCCTCTCCATTGCAGACATATCATACTTAGCTGCTCTAGCGTTTTTACACTCGTCAATAAACGCCTGCAATGCGCATTGTTTTTTTGCTAGTCTTGTGGCAAGTGGATGCTCGATAGAAATAGCCACAAAGGTGATGTCTATAATCGTATTTGCACGGGTGGTAAATACCCGCAGAAATTGTTGTCGCCCATCAATTTCATACGGGAAACTAAAATTTATGCCATAGCTTTTGCCAATCCAGTTATGCTGCATCATTTTCACACGCTCGGGCCACCCTAGCGCATCTAGATCCTGAAGCAATAGCTCTGCGTATTCCGTGATTCGTAGGTAGTACATCGGGATTTCACGCTTTTGAACTATCGCCCCGGAACGCCAGCCACGTCCGTCAATGACCTGCTCGTTAGCTAGTACAGTTTGCTCTACTGGATCCCAGTTTACTATTCCTTCCCTTTTATATGCGATACCCTTTGCAAGCATCTTTAAAAATAACCACTGGTTCCATTTATAGTATTCTGGCTTACATGTTGTAATCTCACGTGACCAATCGATTGCTAATCCTATTGCTTGCATCTGTTTCTTCATACAAGCGATATTCTCATATGTCCATTTAGCTGGTGGAACACCATTAGAAATAGCCGCGTTTTCTGCTGGCATTCCAAATGCATCCCACCCCATAGGCATGAGCACGTTATAGCCCCGCATACGCTGGTAACGATACATCACATCATTAATTGTATAGTTACGCACATGTCCCATATGCAGCTTTCCAGACGGGTACGGCAGCATCGAAACACAATAGAATTTCTTTTTATCGGTGCGCTCGAAACTACGATAGACATCATTATCACGCCAGGCTTTCTGCACAGCGGATTCGACATTGGCAGGAACGTATTTATCTTGCATAATAGTCGTGAGTGACAAGCAACCTAACCCCCCTGATGTAAGACGTAGGTTTATATCGGGAGATGTAATAAATTTCTAGTGTGCGAATAGAATAGATAATCTATCCCGTTACGCAAAACCTACTAATTAATAGGAACGCGGGTTTTCCGCACAATCTAGAATAAATTTTCTACAACGTTACAGATGTTGTATGTAAAAAAATTTGAGACAGTTATTGTAATGCGGACTATAAAACTAGCTTAGACCTTACGCGTTACGATATTGTTCACTCAAGATACTCAATAATACTTTGATACCCAATAATACCTTAAGTTAATAAAAAAATAGCTCTGCGCTTTTACTAGCATAAAAGCTAGTGTAAATCTAAAACGTCCCACATATCATACAGCCCCACCGGTCGATCGGATAGGAAACAAGCAGCTCGTACTGCGCCTTGTGCGTATGCGAGCCGACTAGCCGATTTATGAGAAATCTCGATTCGCTCTCCCGTGCCGGCGAACATTACTGTATGATCACCACCGATATCGCCACCTCGGATGACTGAGAACCCAATGGTCGATGGATCGCGCTCACCGACTGTGCCATGACGTCCATACATGGCACAGGTAGCTAAGTTACGACCTAGTGCAGTCGCAAGCACTTCGCCCATTTGCAAAGCTGTACCGGACGGCGCATCAACTTTGTTCCGGTGATGAGCTTCAATAATTTCTACATCATAGCCGGTAGAGAAATAGGAACCGGCTACCTGTAATAACTTTAACGTCACGTTCACACCCACACTCATATTCGGAGCAAATACAACGCCGAGCGTCTGCGCAGCGGCAACGATCTCAGCTTTCTGGGATTCTGTAAAACCCGTTGTTCCTATTACTACGCGAGTGCAGTGCTGACTGGCTACTTTGAGATACTCAAGAGTACCCTCGGGCCGCGTAAAATCAATCAGCACGTCCGCATGCGCAAGTATACGATCCACATCGTCAGTAATCTCGATACCGGTCCGCCGTCCAGTGAGGATGCCAGCATCTTGACCTAGTGATGCTGCACCCGAGCGCTCTAGTGCGCCAGATAATATAACCCCCGATGTATTCATCACTGTTTCAACTAGCATCTGCCCCATGCGTCCTGATGCCCCTGTAATAGCAATTTTCATTATTTAAGTCCATTAAATTCCATGATATTCTAGAACTAGCTAGCCCTAGAGTGCAGTGGCACTACTACACATACGCTAACCTTAACTGACGAGGTCTCAACCTCTACTTTTTTTAGACTTCCTACCGCTGTCATCAATTTCAGCGATTAACTCACGCTCAGATAGTAAATCTTTAGCACCCGTCCAGCTTACTACGCGATTACTAATAAAATTTATGACTAGGTCTCTCTGCTGAACAACAGAAGTCCAGCCGCGCTTAAAATAAAATAAATAGTCCCATCGATTAACATGAAACATATCGGTAAGGAGGGGTGTTCCAACAAGGCTACGCACCTCGTCGCCAGACATACCGACATGGAGCCTTGATGCGGATTCGGCTGATACAAAGTTGCCCTGCACAATCGTAGTTCGGTATGGGGCAATTGAGCATACTACGGACTGAGTAAAGCCATCACATGTCTTGCATGCACCTAGCGAAGTGATGCCCATAAAAATAAGAATACGTACCATTACAGATAAGGCTATCGTACGCATTCGTAATACATAGGAGAATGTTGAACTCTTTTTGTCCATAAAACGCAGCCCAACACTGCTTGATCTATTTTAGCTTAAAGATATACTAGCCTGACCTGAAATACCCCAAAACAGATTACTATTGGGACCTCGTATTATACCCTATGGTGCCTAGAAATGACTGATCCAGCTGACCTCAAGAATATGGGGCTCAAGGCAACCTTGCCACGCTTGAAGATTCTAGAGATTTTCCAACACGGCGCTATACGCCATTTAACCGCAGAAGACATTTATCGCAGCTTACTTAATGAAGATTTGGATATTGGTCTGGCGACTATTTATCGTGTGTTAGCGCAGTTCGAACAGGCCGGCCTGCTTAGACGTAGTAATTTCGAATCTAGCAAAGCAATGTTTGAACTTAATGAAGGTACTCACCATGACCATCTAGTATGCCTAGACTGCGGCCGAGTGGAGGAATTTAACGATCCACAGATAGAATATCGTCAGCAGTTGATTGCTAAAGAACGTGGCTTTAAACTGCAGGAGCACGCACTCGCGATGTACGGTTTCTGCACAAAAGGCTGTAGAAGTAGAAGCCCGTATTCAAGGGATTGCGAAGAAAAGCGTATAAAACCAGGCTACTATACAGCCTTCTTAAGGCGCTCTCAAAAGATATAAAATCCTTTGTGAGACTATATATTAGATATTTGTTGATCAACATAAACTATATAAACTTTATATAGTCCTATTAATTATCAATTAGTATAGTAAAATACTAGTATTTTACTATTAAGTTTTTTAGAAAAGTTCAGCAGATAGTGGTATATAAAATATTAGGTTTAAAAAATGCTCTATTTAAAAAATAATCTTTATACTATAGAGTATTAATTATGCTTAAGCTTAATTAAAGTTATTAAATAGTATTTCCTAAATATAGGATATTATCACTAAATGACTTAGTCACTTTTTAGATTATTACTAACCCCTCTAAGGGGTTAGTATATTAAATATTTATATGCTATTTTAATAAGTTATTTATAATAGACCCGTAAATTGAAGTATAGTTCAATTTACACTGATAAGCTTATAAAGCTGTCAGATGTTCGCTATAATTTCATCGAAATAATTAACGATTTAATTAAAATAGATTAACTGGTAGTTAAGATATATAAAATATTTTATTTTCAAGAGTTTCACTAAAAATAGCTCACCCTAACCAAAGAATTCTTTGAAATATAACCTCGAATACCGACTCTTTTGCTACTCTCCCGTGCCTGTTGTTTTTAAATTTAATAGAGAACTCATTTTATGAGAAAAAGTAAAGAGACTCGGAAAAATAGCTAACTGTACTTTACATGTATATTATTTCGCATGAGCTAGTGCCACTGTCGTATCGAGCATTCGATTAGAGAATCCCCATTCATTATCGTACCAGCTTGAAACCTTTACGAGACGGCCTGATACTTTAGTGAGGGTCGAATCAAATATCGAGGATGCTGAGTTGTTATTAAAGTCAATTGATACTAACGGTTCAGCGTTATAAGAGAGAATGCTATTAAGCGGCCCTTCCGACGCCTCCTTTAGAATCCTATTTACTTCATCTACGCACGTATCGCGCGATGCAATAAACGATAAGTCGACTATCGACACGTTGATTGTTGGTACACGCACAGCGTAGCCATCTAGCTTACCGTTAAGCTCCGGCAGTACTAGTCCGACAGCTGCCGCTGCACCAGTTTTCGTCGGTATCATGCTATGGGTAGCTGAGCGAGCGCGACGCAGATCCTCGTGGTATACGTCAGTTAGCACCTGGTCATTTGTATACGAATGAATCGTTGTCATTAAGCCATTCTCGACTCCAATCTTGTCCTGCAGTGGCTTGATCATTGGAGCAATACAATTCGTTGTGCACGAAGCATTTGAGATGACCGTATCCGTTGCTTTTAGCACCTGATGATTGATACCATAAACGATCGTCGCATCGATATCTTTTCCACCCGGCGCTGAAATGACAACTTTTTTCGCGCCACTTTTTAAGTGCGCGGTGGCTTTCTCTTTCGACGTAAAAAAACCAGTACATTCTAGCACTACATCTACGGCGAGATCGCTCCACGGTAGCTTAGCTATATCGCGATCCATAAGCACACGGATTTTATCATCGTTGACAATCATGTAGTTGCCATCAACTGAGATATTTCCCGTGAATTTACCATGCGCAGTGTCGTACTGTGTTAAATGCGCGTTGGTTTTAACATTGCCGAGATCGTTAATCGCTACGATCTCGATATCATGTTTTTTACCACCCTCATAATGGGCTCGCAATGTATTTCGGCCAATTCGGCCATAACCGTTAATTGCAACACGAATTGTCATATTTGTCTCCTTACAGGTGCGTGTAACACTTACTCTGTACCTTATATTTCATAGATTAATCTAATACTAGCTTTACAGTATTAATAATATTGTCTATCGTAAAGCCAAAATTTTTAAATAGAGCGCTAGCAGGAGCCGATTCGCCGAACGCATTAATCCCAATAATACCACCCTCGATTCCTACGTATTTATGCCAAAACACTGTCACGCCAGCTTCGATCGCTACCCGCGCCACGCCTCGTGGTAGCACGCTCTCGCGCCACTCAGTATCCTGTCGATCAAATACTGTAGCTGATGGCATCGATACAACACGAGCGCTAATACCCAAGCGCGCAAGTGGCTCCACAGCATTCATTGCAAGCCCTACTTCGGAGCCAGTCGAGATTAGAAGCACTTTGCGAGCAAAGATAGCGTTATTCCAGTCGTGTAGTATGTATCCACCTCGGGCGACTGCTGTAATCTGCTGATCGGTCCGCGCGAAAAATTCTAGATTCTGCCGACTGAATATCAACGAGGATGGCCCACAATGCTCGATAGCTTGCGTCCAGGCCACGGCAGTCTCAACCGAGTCAGCTGGGCGCCATACCTCCATATTCGGAATCAGGCGCAGGCTCGATACATGCTCGATAGACTGGTGCGTCGGGCCATCCTCTCCGAGTCCGATTGAATCGTGTGTAAATACAAAAATAGATCGAGTCTTCATCAGTGCAGCCATCCGCAATGCATTACGGCTGTAATCCGAGAAGATTAAGAACGTGCTGCCAAAAGGCAAATAGCCTCCATGTAGCGCAATACCGTTAAGCGCAGCGCTCATGCCAAACTCGCGCACACCATAATTGATATGATTACCCCACTCTAACAGCTTTATGTCTCTTTCGTATCTAGCGCGTACCGACTTGCTAGCTTTCCAGTAGGTTAAAGTCGAACTAGCAAGATCAGCTGAACCGCCGAGTAGCTCCGGCAGATCCGCAGCTAGCAGCTCGATCACCTGCTGCGACGCTTTACGAGTCGCGATTGCCTCAGCACGCTTATTAACGTCAGCGATCAGCCGCTGTACGACATCGGCCCAATGCGCCGGTAGCTGACCGGCGATACGGCGCTTAAACTCGGCTGCTTTCTGCGGATACTTTATGCGATATGCATCGAAATTCTTACGCCAATCACACTCAGCCTGAATGCCCGTTTTCTTCGCACTCCATAATGCATAAACGTCAGGTGGAATTACGAAGGATTCAGGGTCCCAACCGATCTCTAGGCGTGTCGCGGCGATCTCGACCTCACCTAGTGGTGCGCCATGTACGTTGTGGCTGCCAGCTTTGTTTGGCGCTCCTCTACCAATAATAGTTCGGCAGCAAATTAGTGTAGGTTTATTCGATTTTTTTGCGATGCGGATAACTGCATCAACTTCGTCTACATTATGGCCATCGACCGCACGGATTACGTTCCATCCATAAGCTTCGAAACGCTTTGGCGTATCATCGGCAAACCAATGCTTTACATCCCCATCTATCGAAATACCATTATCGTCATACAAAACGATCAGCTTCGATAGACCAAGTGTACCTGCTAGAGAGCAGGCCTCATGCGATACTCCCTCCATCATGCATCCATCTCCGACGAACACATACGTATAATGATCAACAATCTTTGCATCAGGCTGATTGAATTCGGCCGCTAATAATGCCTCCGCCAGCGCCATACCTACTGCATTAGCTAACCCCTGACCTAATGGCCCAGTAGTCGTCTCTACACCCGGTGTAATCCCTACCTCTGGATGTCCCGGCGTCCTCGAATGTAATTGCCGGAAACGCTTTAATTCGTCCATTGGCAAATCATAGCCGCTTAGGTGTAGCAACGCATATAGCAGCATCGACCCATGCCCATTGGATAGAATAAATCGATCTCGGTCCACCCAATACGGGTTAACAGGATTATGTCGCAGATGGCGCTGCCATAGTGCTACAGCGATTTCTGCCATACCCATGGGCATGCCCGGATGGCCAGAATTTGCTTGCTGAATAGCATCCATAGCTAATGCACGGATTGCATTGGCCATTCTGCTAGTCTGTGTAGAGGGCTGGGTTTTCATATCAGGTCCAGACTCAGAAAGAACAAGGCCTCGCGGGGCTGAAGGAATAAAACGGCGGGTACACACCCGCGTGAGAAGCTTCGCAAAACACTGGAGTTTAACAGACAGGCCTATCAGGGATACTGACGACACCCGGACCATATAGACATAAACAATGCGGCACACTGATAGTATCTGCACTCATATAGATACCCACTAACCAAAAAAGCATGAGCTACCACCCTATATGCTTATCCAGCGCATCCTGATATAACGTGCTCCAATTATTCTCTTTGCGGAGACAAATCACAAGACGGCCATAGTGCATATGCAGGGCATGGATAGTACGCATTATTTCGGAGCTTGCTCTATCGATATGCGGGCTACTACCTACGGGTGCCTTTGTATCTTCACAGACAAGACGTTCCAGCAATTCCTAATACATATATTGTAGTAGCATAAAGCATTATTTTAGTGGCCAACATAGACAACTTATAGCGGATAGTTCAGCCGAAAGATGGGCTTGCAAGCGCCCGAGGGGTTTTCTAGTGACCAAGCAACGTAATACTACACTCTATATGGGTCAGTGTAGGCTAATCGTGCTGCGAAATAAGCAGATCAGCATCATCTTCGCTCTTATACTAACTCCACTACTTGATAAGAAAGCGATAAGCTTCAGCTAAATGTAATCAAGTAAACGAATAGAACACACGGAAATTGACTTTCCGTTCCCCCCAAAATTCAGCGGCCTCGCGAAACACATCAAGTAGAGTTTCTCGCGCTTCTTTGTCGAATTTCTGCGTTGCAGGTAAACCTTCGAGCACAATTACGAAACCGGGTTGCACTCCCGCTTGGTGCACGATACTTGTCAGACAGTCATAGAGCCCATCGTAGTTCTTTCTAAACTGCTTTGGGAAAAGAAACGATATTGAAATCGACTCAAGTACCTCCGATTTTGTTTGCGCAGCTGAACAATTTGCATATAGGAAATGGTGGCCCAACCGGGCTGCTTCGTCGACCAACTCCGGTACACGGAACGCACGGATCGATTGCACTATATTCGTGCGTACCGTCTTGAAAAGACTCATATTCCCTCCATTGGACAGAAGAGCGTCGACAACACGGCGCTGCTCACGTTCGGCGTTTTTATGCGCCGCCTAAGCAATCTATAATTGCTCGGCACGAAGACATCCGCTCGAGACCCCATCTTATCGGGAATACATGTTATTGCTTATCACCGCAATCATTCTTAAATTTGTTTAAAAAAATTGTAATGGTCACTAGTAAAATAATATTTACTCGGTATAACGCAGCGCATCTTCAAAGATAATTTTTTTGCTTTGCTACACGCCGAACGGCGTTTTCGTTGCGAACTATAAGTTCAATGGTGTGAACACCGGGAGGTGTTCACACGACTCGAAATTACCGAACCGCTCACCGAGCCTTATGCCTATAAGGAGGTCCGAGGGTGAATAGTATCGCGCCATACGCCATGGAAACCAGATTGGTATCTAGTAAGTAGCGGACATAGTTACTGAAAGTATGTTATAATAACGCCACTTCCCGATTCTGTCTCCTATTTTGGGAAGCATGCACATATACATATATTAAAAATATTAGGTTATCCCGAATCACATTAATAATCAATGGTATTAGAAAATGCCAAGGTGCTTTAGCACTACTAGTATGTGAGCTAGAATTCTATTAGACCAAAATATTTATAACGACATATAAATTTAGGTAATTGGCGCCCTCAATTAGCTGACATCCGGAATATTGCTCGAATAATATCCGGATGCTTAAATGCTAGAAATCAAACATACCAGGGCGCATGTTGTTTTCGATGTCGCGGATAGAACAGACGGCAGATTAAGCTGAAACGATAGAAACGCTTACCCCCTCTAACCTTAGACTAATATACCCCACCTACTAGGTCATACTTTTGATTTATTTAGATTTGGTGCATATATTCCCTGGTATGTTAAGCGCTATGCTGTAATAACAGAATAATTCCCGCTAACTACCGTTTAATATCTTCTCAAACTGCTTAGTAGCTGCGGCTGCATCAGCGACTAGTAGTGCTGTCATATTCACGATACGTCGTACAGTCGCGGACTCGGTTAGTACGTGCACAGGTTTTGCTGCGCCCAGTAAAATAGGTCCGATTGTAATATCGTTTCCTGCCGCGGTTTTAAGCAAGTTATATGAAATATTAGCTGCATCTATGTTAGGCAGTATCAATAGGTTTGCCTCGCCGTTAAGCATTTCCTCCGGCGGCGCGCACTTTCGCTGGCTTGCGTTGAGCGCGACATCACCATGCATTTCTCCGTCGATATGTAATTGTGGTGCATACTTTTTCAGTAACGCAAGTGTGTTGCGCATCTTCCTAGCGCTTGGCGCGTTGCTTGAACCAAAATTAGAATGGGACAATAGGGCAATTTTTGGTTCAATGCCAAAACGACGTACTTCATCAGCGGCCATTAACGTGATCTCAACTAGTTCCTCCGGAGTAGGGTCAACGTTGACGTGGGTATCAACTAAGAAAATCTGTCTACTTGGTAACACTAGGCAATTCATTGCTGCGTAGACTGAGCAGCCTGCTCGCTTGCCAATAACCTGGTCTATAAAATGCAGGTGTCTGTGCGTAGTTGAAATCGTACCGCAGATCATCCCGTCAGCTTCACCCTTAAGCACCAGCATAGAGCCAATTAACGTAGTGCGCCGCCGCATTTCAACCTTCGCAAGCTGCTGCGTAATGCCTTTGCGCGCCATTATATTAAAATATGTCTGCCAGAAATCTTGATAGCGCTTATCATGGTCAGTATTGACAATCGTAAAATCCTCTCCCGCCATGAGGCGTAGCCCGTAGCGCGCGACGCGTTGCTCGATTATAGCTGGTCGCCCGATCAAGATAGGCTTGGCCAGTCGCTCGTCGACTATAATTTGCGCTGCCCGCAGAATTCGCTCCTCCTCCCCCTCAGCGAATACGATGCGCTTCTTATCTGCACTAACCCCCCGCGCGATGTGGAAAACTGGCTTCATCGCCGTGCCGCTGTGATATACAAATTGCTCAAGATGTTGCTTGTAAGCTTCCATATCTTCGATTGGCCGCGTCGCGACATGGCAATCCATTGCGGCCTGCACTACCGCTGGTGCAATTTTTATAATTAGGCGCGGATCGAATGGTTTCGGAATGAGATACTCTCGCCCAAACGTTATACCCTGGATCCCATATGCCGTTGTCACGATGTCGCTTTGCTCTTGGCGTGTTAGTTCGGCAATCGCGTTGACCGCAGCTATTTCCATCTCCTTAGTAATCGTAGTCGCGCCAGAGTCGAGTGCGCCGCGAAAAATAAAAGGAAAACATAGAACATTGTTAACTTGGTTCGGATAATCTGCACGTCCAGTCGCTAGAATTGCGTCTGGACGTACTTGGAGCGCAACCTCCGGCAATATTTCAGGCGTTGGATTAGCTAGCGCTAGAATTAGCGGTCGAGCCGCCATCTTCTTAACCATATCCGGCTTGAGCACGCCGGCAGCAGACAAACCAAGAAATACGTCAGCATCACCAATTATATCGGATAACGTCCGAGCGTCGGTAACCTGCTTGAACAGCGCTTTATCTGCATCCATTAGCTCCGTACGGCCTTCGTATACAACACCTGCTAGATCTGTAACAAATACGTTCTCACGCTTCAGCCCGAGATCAATCAGTAGATTCAGGCATGCTAATGCTGCAGCACCAGCACCAGAAGCAACAACTTTTACTTCGCCGATTAATTTTTCGACGATCTTCAGCCCGTTAGTCACTGCTGCGGCAACTACAATTGCAGTACCATGCTGGTCGTCATGAAATACTGGTATCTTCATCCGCTTGCGACACTCGCGCTCGATTGTAAAGCAATCGGGCGCTTTAATATCCTCCAGATTAATGCCCCCGAAGGTAGGTTCCAAAGAGGTAATGACCTCGATCAGCTTTTGTGGGTCTTTCTCATTTAGTTCAATATCAAACACATCAATGCCCGCAAACTTCTTAAAAAGCACAGCTTTACCTTCCATGACCGGCTTAGCCGCAAGCGGTCCGATATCCCCTAGACCGAGAACGGCTGTACCGTTTGACACTACGCCCACCAAATTGCTGCGCGCAGTGAAACGCGCTGCATTGAGAGGATTGGCGACGATTTCCTCGCACGCAGCCGCGACGCCGGGCGAATAGGCTAGGGCAAGATCGCACTGATTAATAATCTGCTTAGTTGGTACGATGGAGATCTTCCCTGGTGTTGGGAATTCGTGATAATCAAGCGCAGCTTCGCGCAACTTACTATTGATCGATGTCGACATAATGGCCTGCCAGTGCGGATTAGAATGCATGTTTGAGCCGCATTGTAACGTTACTAGCCAACCACAAACGGGTACTTTACAGTAGCCGCAGGGGTGACCGTACTATATGACCACAGCGCACACAACGTAGTGCGTATTCTTGTCATGCAAGCTTCGTCTCGCATCATGCCGACATTTTTATCCGAATTCAGCCTTATTAACCGCTATTCTGCTCAGCGCAAGCAACCACGACACGCAGCCGTGCTGGGAATTGGAGACGATTGCGCTTTACTTGCTGGGCGACCAGATCACGAATTAGCTGTATCTACCGATATGCTGATCGAGGGATGCCACTTTTTCGCTGACGTCCCGCCTGTGACACTGGGGCATAAGGCATTAGCTGTTAACTTATCAGATCTAGCGGCAATGGGCGCTGAACCACGGGCGTTCACACTCGCACTAGCTCTGCCGGACGCCGGCGCGTCACGACAGGACTGGTTGAGCGCATTTGAGCGCGGATTATTCGCGCTAGCGGATTACCATGGCTGCGAGTTAGTTGGCGGCGATACTACTGCGGGACCACTGAATATCTGTATCACCGTATTTGGCGATGTGCCCTGCGGTCAAGCACTGCGCCGCGATGCTGCCCAGCCTGGCGATGATATCTGGGTGTCCGGCGCACTGGGTGATGCGCGCCTAGCACTAGGCGCTCTGCGTGGCGAATGGCCACTCGCTACAGATGAATTACCTGCACTACGTTATGCGTTACAAATGCCTGAGCCGCGTATCGCGCTCGGCATAGCGCTAAGAGGCATCGCGCATGCGGCACTCGATCTGTCTGATGGACTAGCCGGAGATTTAGCGCATATTCTTAAGCGCTCTAACGTAGCAGCGCGCGTAGACGTCGACGCGCTACCCCGCTCGGCCGCTCTACGCGCGCAACCCCTCTCTATTCAATACCGGTGCGCAGTTGAAGGCGGTGATGACTACGAGCTATGTTTTACCGCGCCGCCCAGTCGTCGTGACATGCTGCTTGCGCTTATCCCACGTATCGGCGTGCCGCTTACGCGGATAGGCACAATAGATGCCCCTGCAGATTTAGCTGAGGGCAGCACTAGTATTATTAACACAAACACAGTACATTGGTACGATAGATTCGGCTCTCCGATTAGCACAACCTGGCGTAGCTTTGATCATTTCTATGAAGAATGATTCCTCCCGCTCTGATCCGTATAAAACGCGTGCCGCTTTATTAGTAACTAAGCCTAGCCCCGCCACGAAACCACGATCAAGCGCCACTATACAATTTATGTTATCCCATCCTCTGCACGTGTTATCATTTGGGTTTGGTAGTGGTTTGTCGCCGGTAATCCCAGGAACACTTGGAACTTTGTTCGGCTGGATGTCGTTCACCGTATTAAATACATACTTAAACAGCATGCAATGGTGGGTACTAATTGCATCTAGCTTAGCTGCTGGGTGTGGATTTACCGGCTTCACGGCACGACAGATGAGCGAGAAGGATCCAGGTGCAGTAGTTTGGGATGAAATCGTCGCAATTTGGGTGGTAATGCTGTTTATCACGCCAGCAAACTTTACCTACCAACTCAGCGCGTTTCTAATATTCCGATTTTTCGACATAGCTAAACCACCGCCTATCCGCTATTTCAATAGACGGCTATCAGGGGGATTCGACATTATGCTAGACGATATGATTGCGGCATTACTCACGTTAATTGTTATTATGATGGCATCACTATCTCTGATAGTTAAGCGATAGCCACGTAGCATTTTAATGCTAAATAATGCTAGAAAGTTTTATTTACTGGCTATTAACAACTAATAACTATTTAAATGATACCTAGCGGATAATCACTACTTTGGCTGTTAAATATCGGCATCATGGTTATGATGTCCGTAACTGATACCGAAAATATTGGTGGTCTACTTTTAGCTGGTTAATATACCAACCTACTTTTGAAAGACTAAAGCATTATATAATAAAAATACTGGGTAATCCGTCGGGGGAGCGCTGTTAACGGTAAGTATTAATCGCGTCGCGCGTATCACGCGCAGCGCTAGCCGCAAAGCATGCAAAGTCCTCACCGCTACCCGCATATAAAATCGAGCGTGATGAGTTGATAATCATACCTGTGCCGTTAGCTGTACGACCTGCATTAACTGTTGCCTTAATATCGCCGCCTTGCGCACCAATTCCCGGGATCAGTAAAGGCATAGTAGAAACAAGCCGGCGGACCGCATAGATTTCATTTGTAAAAGTCGCGCCCACTACGAGACCGAGCTGTCCAGTTATATTCCATTCCTCGGCAGCAAGCACCGCTACATGCTGATATAGCGGCCGCCCGCTAATGTTAAGAAATTGTAAATCCGATCCACCTTGATTAGAAGTCCGGCATAAAATAATTACACCCTTGTCCTGATATGTGAGATATGGTTTAATCGAGTCGAATCCTAGATAAGGATTAATCGTTACCGCATCAGCTTGATATCGCTCAAATGCCTCACGTGCATACTGCTCAGCAGTGCTACCGATATCTCCACGCTTAGCGTCTAGTACGACTGGAAGCCCTGGGTAACAGGAGTGAATGTGATCAATTAATGCCTCAAGTTGATCCTCCGCCCGATGTGCGGAGAAATAAGCAATTTGTGGCTTAAATGAGCAGGCATACGGCATAGTAGCATCAACAATATCTCGGCAGAACGTAAAGATAGCATCATCGCGCCCAGCTAGATGTGGTGGAAAGCGCGATGGCTCAGGGTCTAGTCCGATGCATAGTAATGATTGCGTGTTTTTCCAAGCATCCTCAAGGGCAGTAATAAAAGACATGATTAGACTTTTAAAAATAATCGTTAATAACGTAACGAATGGTTAGTTTAGCTCTGCTTATGCATAGGACCCTCTTGGGATTTCTCGCCTGGTTTTATTCCAGGGAACTACAGTGCATAGTATTCATTAAAGTCTCTTCTCCGCGTAGAAAGAGTGTTGTAGCTCGAGCTACTATCCTTCGATAAAAACACGCAATCTCATGGCAATCCGGTCAAGATAATATAGTGCCCATCATCGTTTAGATAATATGTGCGTCGTTGCTTCACTTCTCCTAGTACCCCTCTATATTCACTTACACTCATGTCATATAAATTGAGCTCTTCATAGAGATATGTTGCGCTGTCATCCACATAAAAAAACTCCACCGCCCCCACTCCACCGTAGTTAACTACAGTAATGAGGAAATTCTGACTTTGTCGATCGACACTCCTTTTTAATCTGCGTGATAGCTAACCCTGGGTTTAGTAGATGGGGCGGCTATTATCTCGATACACAAATAAGTCATGCACCACCTGCTAGGTAATTAGCAAGCTCACAGTGAATATACCACTAGGTTTATTATCCCCTTAAACCTGTGTAGCACTTCGTCGGATTATAATTACTAGGAAAATGCGCATCCATAGATGCACGGATAGCACGCTTGAGGTTTTAAGTAACTTTCTTGTAGAGTCAAGGTAGCACTAAATAACGGTTCTCGCTATGACGTATAAACGAAATGTATGTGCCTATATTTATATGTAGAGGCATTGTAAGCGCTAAAGCTCAGTCGAGAACACCACGCCGAATCTCATGCTACAAAAAAGAAATACTACGGGTACTTGTAGTGGTAGAGGTAGCCCTCACTGATAGTGTACGTGCTGCCTGAGACGCCTCAGTCCTAGCTGAGCGCGCCACTTCTCGTTAATCTACCTCACTGCTGGGCACTAGACGTGGAAAGATGGGGTTTATTGAATCACTTTACTATTATTCTCATTGCTACAGGTTACTTGTGCCACGTCTATTACTTTAATAAGTCGGCACAGCGCCTCTACCCGTAATTCGTCAATTGCTATTACCTCGATTAGAACACGTACGCCTCTTGCATGCACACCTAATCCTTGTACATGCAAGAGGAGTGGTACTTCCTCAAGTCGCACAACGCCGTCTTTAACGATAGTGGCCACCACTCGGTTCCGACGCTCTTGCTTTAGCCAGCGCAGACACCAAAAGTGTTCCATACACCGCTGATGATCAGCATAGGCCATATAAATTTCATCAAAATTCCGAGCTATAGCGTATAGCTCCAGATCTTTAGGTTTGAAAGGCGCAGCTAGCTTCGCTGTAATTCCATGTCGGACACACGCTAATAGCTGCCACTGATTAACTAAGTCAACATATCGGCGCAGCGGGGAAGTAGTCCACGCATACTGCATAACGCCAAGCCCTTCATGCGGTGCTGGTGTAGTCTGCATTCGTGTTCTATGCGGGCCGTATGCTCGCTGTGCGCGATAGATACCCGGAACCCCATAATCATGCAAGAACGCACCCCAGTGGCTATTGGCTAAAATTGCAAGTTCTGCGACAATTAGATTAAGTGGCGCATCACGCCGGCGTGGTGTGATGCTAACATGCTCGCCGTAGATGTGGAAGTTATAATCAAGGTTGCTAGGTACCTCTCGCCTAAGACCGTAGCCAATGCGCGCTCGCTGTCGTCGCTCGTAAAGCGACTTAGCAAAAGGCCAAAGCATATCGATCTCATCCTTATAAGGATAGTCCTGAATACCGTCTAGGAGAGTTTGTTCAGTAATAATCTCATCGAGTATGTTATGTCGCAAATTTCTGAGAACGTACACGCGCTCGACCACCGTCTCAGACATTATGATATCCTGTGTAGTCGTATCGATGATTAGGTATAATGACACTACTGGTCTAAATCCACCTTCTTGTAAGGTGAACGTTTTGACGACATCATCTGGTAACATAGTAATCTTCTTACCAGGTGTATAGACGGTTGATAATCGAGCGCGCGCGATTACATCAACAGCATCGCCGCCTTTAATCCCTAATGCTGGAGCCGCTATGTGAATACCAATTCTAGCGCGTTCACCTGATAGGCGTTTCACAGAAAAAGCGTCGTCTATCTCAGTAGTAGTCACGTCGTCGACGGAAAATGCTTGCACGTCAATCGCTTTACTTAGGTTCTCCGGTAACGGACCAACATTCAACGCAGGGAAATCAGTGCCATTCGGGAAATACTCAGATAGGAAACGCGCCTCATGAAACTCGCGCGCCGATGGTATACCACCGATGTCTAACATCAACTGTGCTGCTGACTTACCCAATGCGAGCGCGGCTGATTCTAGTACTTTATATTCAATCGAATTCTTATCTGCACGCGTGAGTAAGCTAAGCACTTTTCCATTAAAAGAAGCAGGTAGTCTACCGGACTTAAGCTCATTTTCGTACTGCTGCTGTATGAGAGCTTGTTGGCGCCTCCGCTCAAGAGCTATAAGCGCCATTTTCAACTGCTCCTCAGGTGCTCGCTGGTACTCTCCACGCCCTCTGCGTCGGAAGTAGATAGGCGAGCTGTGCATGCACAGTATCAGGGCACTTTTTTGCACAGGATCTGGTGTGCCACCGAAATATTCATTAGCCAGGTCGACAAAGAAAAACTTGTCTAGCGGAGAAATTTCCCACAAGAAATCTAGGTCGATTTCCTTTGATGCTGAATTAGCCTGCTGGATTAGATCGGCAGCGCTCGGGCTGTTAAACTCAATAAGCACGTCTTTTCTACGAACTTTAGAGCGACGCCCACTCGGCAACTCAACCTGAAATATATCACCCTGCTGATTTAATACTATGCCAACTTTCAGGCCACCGGATTCTTCAAAAAAAACATTCACTCAGTATTCTCGAAACAAAAAGCTGCATACGCTGCTCTAGGGCTTAGTTCTACGCCTTGACAAGGCCTGATGAGGATGCCCCCTACCAAACTCAAGCACGTTATGCATGCCAGAGATTAAACAATACTGTGCGAACTGCATGATTGCGTCGATTTAAAGTACATGATAACTTATAGAAATATAGCGGATCATAAATAATTAAGCTACCTGTCTCATATTATAACGTCTATTTACTTAGATGCGCTTACGAGTAGTGATGAGCCATCAAATATGGGTGAAGCAGTATCATCAGCCAATCATATTTTTCTAAAATAGGTAACAAAACTTAAGCTAGGTAGCCGTACTATAGTAATCTGCATATAAAAAATACTGCTACACGTGCTTATTCAGGCTATGCAGGAAGTTACTCATTCATACGACGATCTTGTGAAGAGCTGGGCTAAAACTAGATATCAAGCCGTATTAAGAAAGTGTGCGACCTAGCTCCAAACTAGAGCATGTACTTGTTTTAGGATATGCTGAAACTGATACACAATTAATGCTTACTAAGATTTACCGGAAACTGAGCTTCTATTATGTCTAATTCATTGTTTTCGAGTTGTTAATCGAGCATTAAAGGATTAGGACTTACTCAGCTTTATATAACGCTCTATGTTTCGAAGTTTGCCAAGCCACACACTGGCATACCTCTAGCCAGAGGCGGGGATATAAGGCAAGTTGACTGATTACACTTTACTAAAGATATAATAAAACGTTTATCTATCAGAACAAGTTTATTAACTGGGGGCGCGCTAGCCATTCGCCCCCCACTCCGCATCAGCTCGCCTCGCTTTAGAAATCACAGAAAAGATATTGATCTGATCGAATAGTAGAACATTTTTCGAAGAATGCGGTATTGACTATCCACTGCAATCACACATAAACCTATATTAATTAAACTGGTAAAGACGCCTGAGTACTCCCCCCACAATAAGGTATATGACTAATTACAATCCGAGAGGGGACTACGAAAATAATAGTGCTCGAAGAGGGCTTCTATAGCCTGTCGTCCGGCGCGTACTTTTTAGCCACTATAAGTTCGATGGGACCCAAAGCCGAGCATCGCAGCCAGAAATTCTTTGGCCCCTTGGATTAGTCTAATCCTTTACTCTACAACTAGATGCTAATGCTAGCCTGCTAAACTACTTATAAACACGCCGAAAATCATTAAAATATGCACGCCTATCTTAGGGTAATTTAGTGGTGACTAAGTTAAGGAAGAAATGCTTGAATATTTAGAATGTTCTCATAATAGCCATTACACGAAGCCGACCTAAACCAGATGACAATATCATGTGCATCTCGGATATTGACGTAACTTAGACCGTGGTCATCATCATTTGGCTGATACCTATCTGTAGATTCACAAGTCTAAATTTTTTCAAAAATTTGATAAGCGTATAATTCAACCTGTTAAACGCCAATCTACAGATATGACTATTTCTGATACTTAATTCATCACTTAAATGGTGGTTAGGAGAGATTGCGTGCCTATCTGCTTGCCTATCATAGGCGAGGTTAGAGATCTTAGTATGTCATTTTGATAGCGACGCTTAGTAAGCAAATACAAATGTAGCGGCTATCCAAGTATAAGTTAAAAATAGCCTGGTATTTAGGCTTTTGTCTATCTCTCTCTCGGTAGTACTCTACTTACCCTATCTAGAGAGGTACTGGTATCGTAGCAAAGTCGTCTTGGTTAATTTTTATCGTGTCGGGCCATTCTTTGATGCTCGCATAGACTGCTAGTGCTATCCGGTTTTTAGCGCAGTTACGAATATAAACGCGTACTGTGGTGACGCTAGTCTCGGTTTTATAACTAAGCATATTTAGATCCCCTTAAGATAGCACATCCATTATTCGGTCTATGTAGACAGCTTAGGTAAGGATAGATTTAATGCGAGAATTTAAAAAAAGAAGTAGATTACCACTTATTATGACCATCAATAATGTAGGTACGTAAGCTACACTAAACTGTAGTCAGTGTACAGTATGTATAGCCTTATGCTTATAAGCTAATTATTGATAGCGCAATGCACCAGGATTTCTTGGTAAATTATAAAGATCTATTGTAGTTATGAGTCCTTTCTCTTGATTGAGTAAATGCTGTGGTCACTATATTGAAGAACATATCTGATCTTTTCATGTCAAGTAGACTAAAATGCGCCATTTTCTTTATATTATCGGTAAAGTGCGCGAAACTTTGCATAAACAAACTTTTATGGGGTTTTCTTGAGGAGTCACCGGTAGAAAAAATCGGCGCTGTGTGGGTGGTTAATTGCCCCGGAAAAATCACGAAAGCTAGATTATTATGTTGCGCATTAATGCGAGATTTCCAATCAAGCGCCGTATTTCTTAAACTTAATAAAAGCATAAACTGCAAAATAAGCTCATGAATCCATCTGACACGATAGACTTCGCCTTAGACTGGCATATATCGCCCGCATTTATATATTTTTTTCGTATAGAACAACACTTTTGCTATTCTAAATATGGGCAGAATGCCACATAAATTTAGGGACCCCGATGGACCTACGCAAACTTAAAACCTTAATTGACCTAGTATCCGAATCCGGCATTTCAGAGCTTGAAGTTACTGAAGGCGAAGGTAAGGTCCGGATTGTCAAGAATACAGCACCCATCTATTTGTCCCAAGCACAATATACTTCTGCACCGCAGATCATCGGAGCGTCCGGTATTGCAGCTACTGCTACGTCGGTTGAGTCAGATACAGCTTCGAGCACTATTACTCTGCCGAAAGGTTACATGGTTAATTCACCGATGGTCGGCACATTTTACCGAGCACCTTCGCCGGGAAGCGATCCGTTCGTACAAGTAGGTGACTCTATTAAAAAGGGTCAGATAATTTGCATTATTGAAGCTATGAAGCTACTTAATGAGATCGAATCGGATAAGACAGGAACAATCAAGGAAATCCTTGTTGACAATGGCCAGGCTGTCGAATATGGCCAGCCGCTATTTGTAATCGATTAATAGGTTTCTCTGCTAATGTTTGAGAAAATACTCATTGCTAATCGCGGCGAGATTGCATTACGCATTCAGCGCGCATGTCGCGAACTTAGCGTTAAAACGGTTGTTATTTATTCAGAGATCGATAAAGAAGCAAAGTACGTACGTCTTGCTGACGAGGCGGTTTGCATTGGACCAGCCTCATCGAACCTAAGCTATCTAAACATGCCTGCACTTATTAGTGCAGCAGAAGTAACCGATGCTGAAGCGATTCATCCGGGCTATGGTTTTCTATCCGAGAATGCTGACTTTGCTGAGCGAGTCGAGCAGTCCGGCTTCACGTTTATTGGACCACGACCAGAAACTATTAGGCTTATGGGCGATAAGGTTAGCGCCAAACAAACGATGATTAAGGCAGGAGTGCCATGCGTTCCTGGTTCAGAGGGCGTTTTACCAGACGATCCGAAAGAAATCGTTAAGATCGCACGCTCAATTGGTTATCCGGTTATTATTAAAGCGGCTGGCGGTGGTGGGGGGCGCGGTATGAGAGTTGTACATACGGAAGCAGCACTTGTCAACGCTGTCAACATGACGCGTGAAGAAGCTAGTAGGGCCTTCAGCAACCCTCAAGTCTACATGGAAAAATTCCTAGAGAATCCTCGTCATATCGAGATCCAGGTACTAGCCGACTCATTTAAAAACGCAGTCTGGCTTGGCGAGCGCGACTGCTCCATGCAGCGGCGCCATCAAAAGATAATTGAAGAAGCACCGGCGCCCCATATCGCACGCAGGTTAATCGACCGGATCGGCGATCGTTGCGCAGAGGCATGCAAAAAAATGGGCTACCTAGGTGCAGGCACGTTCGAGTTTTTGTATGAGAATAACGAATTTTATTTCATTGAAATGAATACTCGTCTCCAAGTTGAGCACCCAGTGACAGAACTAATTACAGGAGTAGATATTGTTCAGGAGCAAATCTGCATCGCAGCAGGTGAGAAATTATCAATACGACAACGCGATATCGTATTCCGTGGTTATGCAATAGAATGCCGTATTAATGCGGAAGATCCCTTCAAGTTTACACCATCGCCAGGACGAATTACATCATGGCATGCGCCCGGTGGACCTGGTATTCGGGTTGACTCGCATGCGTATAATGGTTATTGTGTACCCCCGAACTATGATTCGATGATTGGAAAAATCATTGCGTACGGTGCAACTCGAGAACAAGCAATCAACCGTATGCGTATTGCGTTATCTGAGGTGGTAGTCGAAGGCATTCAGACGAATATTCCGTTACACCGGGAATTGATTCTAGATGCCAAGTTTGTCCAAGGAGGCACTAGCATTCATTACCTTGAAGCTAAATTAGCTACTAAGCAGTAAGCTGCCTCTAATAGGCGTATAAATATGAACTATCGCGAAATTATCTTAGAAATTGATCGCGATAACACCGAGGCTTTGTCAAACGCATTACTCGAGCTAGGCGTTTTGTCGGTTTGTATTGAAGATGCGGATGCAGAAATGCCGCATGAACAGGCGTTGTTTAGTGAATCGGGATTCGTAACAGATCAGATCGCCTGGATGCGCTCTCGAGTAATTTCAATGCTTAGGCCACAACAAGATCCTGCGGTTTTGTTGGCAGCAGCCGCGAATAAAGCCTCCCTACCCACGTGCCCAGTCTTTACTACTCGCGATCTTCCTGAGCAGGATTGGGTTCGTTTTATGCAATCTTACATAGAGCCGATTCATATCGGTCATCGGATTTGGGTTATGCCATCATGGAATAATACTCAAAAAAAAGACGCTATAGTACTGGAACTTGACCCAGGGCTAGCTTTTGGAACTGGTAGCCATCCGACTACGCGTCTATGCATGGAATGGATCGAGCAGCACGTGCGGGACGGAGATTCTCTGCTAGACTATGGATGTGGTTCTGGCATCCTAGCAATACTTGCATTTAAGTGCGGTGCTTCTCCAGTTGTAGGAATCGATACCGATCCACAGGCTGTTGAGCTGGCTCAGCTCAACAGTGAGCGCAATCATGTCCGGATCTCGTATGGACTTCCATGCGAGTGCCATGAAAACGAATTAGATGTAGTTATCGCTAATATACTGGCCAATCCGCTAAAGCTAATGGCTCCGATGCTAACCTCCAGGGTAAAGCCGGGAGGGAGACTTGTGCTATCCGGCATACTAACTTGCCAAGTAGATTCAGTCGTAGCAGCTTATACGGGCCATATAGAGCTTGCCGTATGGCGAGAATGTAATGGATGGGTTTGTTTAGCCGGCAGACGCCCAACAATTAACTAGCGTAGTATGTAGTCTTATACTATCACAGTAATCTGTTAACCAAAAACTAGACACCAATATCCAGTTTCGTTTCAGTATTGTCTACCGTTGTAGCACCGCTAAATTATAGCGCTAAAGCTTAATATATTATAGCTATAATTAGGCAATCTTTAACGATGAGAGCTAAAAAATTAGGCCCTAATACCTGCGATAGGAGCATACAGCTCTAAATATATAACAGTCCATGCGAGACACCGAGCCTGCTTACCGAGAACAAACCATAGATATTACCTACGTATATATCAGCCCCTAACTTTTAGGGTATGCACCCTAGCGCATCTAGCTTACTTGGACTATTTTATTTATTTTGAATACGGAGCAGTAATATAAACAAGAATAAGCGCTTATTTATATTAAGTTGTTATTATAAAGTATTGATAGTCTAGTAATAGAACTTACCTATTTTAGGGTATGTGATTCATCACTATAACACCACTCGAGTTATACTCGCCTATCTAGCTCTGTAACTATATTATTAGTTAGAGGCAGTGGTATCAAGTCACGATGAGGTGAATAAAATACGCCAGTTCTAAAAAGCTGTTATGGAAATAAAGACTAATTCACAGTTTGTATTAGTGTATTCCACGATTAAACGCATTAAAAGTATGATAAAAGCCTAAAACTCTAAACTTGTAAACTCACTACCTAACCTGGTCATACAAGCTACCTATCCCTTAGAACATCTTAAGTACCTGAATAAACTCTATACCGCCCCTCTATCGCGGCGAGAGCCCTTTAATATCGAAGCTTACAAAAAGCGTATTGTGTCCAGGGAAAGTACGCATCTGAATATCGCCGGATCCGGCACTGAATTAATAATAAGGAATCACTACTGTGGCTACGCTAATTTGTGGTTCTCTTGCGTACGACAATATCATGACGTTCGAAGGACACTTTCGTGAGCATATCTTGCCTGATCAAATTCACATTCTAAATGTAAGCTTTCTCGCTCCCTCTATGCACCGTGAATTTGGCGGCTGCGCTGGAAATATTGCATACGGCCTCAAGTTGCTTGGTAGTGATCCGCTAATCATGGCGACAGTCGGGGCGATCGACGCTCAATGCTACCTAGATCGACTTGACTCACTGAGTATATGCCGTGATTGCGTGCGCGTGCTACCTGATACGTACACAGCACAGGCCATGATAACCACCGACCGGGAAAATAATCAGATTACTGTATTTCATCCTGGGGCTATGCTATTCAGTCACCTGAACCATATCGACGACGCTCAAAATATCACGCTCGGAATTGTCGCGCCGGATAGCGCACAAGGTATGTATGAGCATGCCAAGCAATTTGCGCGAGCGGATATTCCGTTCATGTTTGATCCAAGTCAAGGATTGCCAATTTTAAATGGCGATCAGTTACGCCAAATAATTGAACTCGCAACCTATGTTTCAGTTAATGCTTTTGAAGCAAAACTCTTAAGCAAAAAGACAGGTTGGTCTATAACCAACATCGCACGGCTCGTCGACGCCCTAATTATCACACGCGGCGCACAGGGGGCGACAATTTATCATAGAAACAGCATCGAAGCTATTCCGGTCGTGCCTGCAGAACGGATTGTCGAACCTACTGGTTGTGGTGATGCTTTTAGAAGCGGATTACTCTATGGCATCGAAAAAGGGTTAGACTGGTCTACTACCGGACGCTTAGCAAGCTTGATGGGCTCAATCAAGATTGAGCATCAAGGACCACAAACCTACGTGTTAAATCAAATAGAAATTAGGGACCGGTTCGAAACCGTATTTAACTATCGATTATTCTAATCGCTAGTAGTTTGCTGAAACAGCAAATACAATGCTTATATCTCTGGGCTCTTCTTTGCCCCTTGATTAAACCTACTTTATATCTGCTAGCTCGTTTAATATAATATGTACATTACGGCGCCTGGTGCAGACCACTATATAATAAAATACCGCTAAATGTTAGATGCTTAGTTAGGTTCTTTAACACAGTGTCGGGTAGGTTTATATTAGAAACAATAGATTTTAGCGCTTAATTGGCGTTAGGGATGCAGTAGCAATCAATGATTTTAAAAAAGTCTGTTATCTTTTACAGCCCGTATATTACGATACTGATTAAAAACAGTGATATGGACTTGATTACCTGACCTATACCACATAGTTAATAATTGGTAGTATGCTCTATACGGGCAACTGCGTCCGGTTTCCGCTCGCAGGTAATATCACTTGCGATATGTATAACAGAAACATCTTAGATAGAGCAATATAGGATCTACTATTTTAATAAAATTGATTATGGATGGCTTCCAGTTGGGAATGGCCATGCCGCAGTCGGATTCAACGTAGTTTGAACTGTTGTCGTATTAGGCTGAATAATTGGTGCCCTTTTTTCAGGTGAAGACTTTTTAATCAGAGTTTCTTGGGACAGTATCGGCTTTTTTATAGTGCTCTTTATAGTGCTCTTTTCAGCCGACGCTGATTTTTTTTGAGCTATGACTTTCTTTAAAGCAAACATTTTTTACTTTATATCCAAATAGGAGTTACAACAACTTTTATTGCTCTTTTCTAGGACTACCTTAAACGCGGTAATTGCATGACAGATTATTTGTCATCATGTGCACTTTTTGCATTTCGCTTTCGCATTGAGCATATACCCACTAGGATGTATGGTTATGATCACTATTAGTAATATTTAAGTAGTCTGCGGCACTATACCGGGTTTTAGGAAGTGAGTTTGCCTGTTGTATCAAAAAGTTTGTATAGTGTTGTTCCTGCTATCTCTCACTGTATTCTAGATTATTTACTAGCATATTATTCCCAGCTTAGGGCGCCACCCGTTTGGTACTCGAACACTCGTGTCTCAAAAAAGTTTCGCTCTTTCTTTAAATCAATCATCTCGCTCATCCATGGAAAAGGATTTTCTTCACTTGGGAACAAGTGTTCTAAACCAATCTGCTGACACCGGCGATTACAGATAAAGCGTAAATAACTTTTAGACATCTCAGCGTTTAATCCTAGCACGCCGCGCGGCATCGTGTCCTCTGCATATTGACACTCGAGCTTGACTGCATGCTTGAATAAGCTACGAATCTCTTCGCAAAATTTTAAAGTCCATAAATTTGGATTCTCAAGTTTGATTTGGTTAATTAAATCGATACCAAAGTTGCAATGCATTGACTCATCACGAAGGATATACTGATACTGCTCAGCAGCACCAGTCATTTTATTCTGTCGACCTAACCCCAGTATTTGCGTGAACCCGACGTAAAAGAATAGACCCTCCATAAGGCATGCGAAAACGATTAACGACTTTAGCAGCTCTTGGTCTGCTGCGAGCGTTCCAGTCTTGAATGATGGGTCGGTTAGTGTATAAATAAATGGAATTAGAAATTCGTCCTTCGCATAGATCGATGGCACTTCACGGTACGCATTAAAGATTTCGCCCTCATCTAAGCCAAGTGACTCGACGATGTATTGGTACGCGTGCGTATGGATAGCCTCCTCGAATGCCTGTCGTAGCAGGAACTGTCGGCATTCTGGGGCGGTAATATGACGATATGTGCCAAGCACGATATTATTAGCCGCAAGTGAATCAGCTGTAACGAAAAAACCTAAATTGCGCTTAACAATGCGACGCTCATCGTCGGTTAAACCGCCCGGATCCTTCCAAAGCGCAATGTCTCGGGACATATCAATTTCCTGCGGCATCCAGTGGTTTGCACAGCCAGCAAGGTACTTTTCCCACGCCCATTTATACTTGAATGGCACGAGTTGATTAACATCTGTCTTACCATTAATAATTCGCTTGTCAGTTACGTTCACGCGCGCTCTAGGTAGGGGCGTTGAAGACGATACGTTAGGTTTCTGGCCCAGTGTAATAGTAGCATCGCTCCTCAAGAGATCCTCTGCTTGAGATGGCGTACTAGAAGCTTGCGCTTTGTACCTGGTAGACGTTTCTACAGCTCCGGCAGCCATTGTTTTTCTCGCTGTAGGTTGCATAACATCATTCGTGAAAATTTTCGCAGCAATTGGATTATTCCAGTGGGGCATAGGTTTTACTATTAATTTTGATCGGGTTATACCAACTTTGAACTTTCAATAAAAGGTCTACTGACAAAAACGCTTTTTTATTATCTTCCATGAAGACCTTCATGCAATACTTAATCTTTAAGGCTTTAGCATCTCTCTCTCTTTTACTCCGGTCAGTGCAGCGCAGTACACCCCCTGTGTTGCATGCCTATTCACCGAGCGTTCTATATACACACCGTGTGCATATGAAGTAATCTTTAGGCGCTTTACTATAGGCCGTATTAGTATCAGCAACACGCTTATGAATACTGCTAATATATTATTATTGGCAGGACTCGCACTCATCAAACCCTATATCGCCAGGACTCAGAATACAGACCTGAGCCGCGATCTCATCATGTGATCTCGAATCGATAGGCATACACATATCGGTATAACGCGCCGACGCACTAGATCGAACTGCATTAAGTGCGCCGTGTGTAACCGTCGATTTCTCGACGTGCGTCGCAGCGAGTGTGCGCAAGTAGTACGTCGTTTTTAGACCACGTAGCCAGGCTAGCTTATAGATTTCCTCTAGCTTTTTACCTGAAGCACTAGCCATATAGATATTTAAAGATTGCGCTTGATCGATCCACTTCTGCCGGCGCGCTGCTGCTTCGACGAGCCACTTAGGGTCTACTTCAAATGCGGTTGCATATGTCTCACGAAGATCTATAGGAATACGATCGATACGCGCCAGAGATCCATCGAAATACTTCAAATCAGCTACCATTACCTCATCCCAAAGCCCGCGCGATTTTAGGTCCCGCACTAAGTATCCATTAATGACCGTGAATTCGCCTGACAAGTTCGATTTTACATATAGGTTCTGGAATGTTGGCTCGATACACGCAGACACGCCAACAATATTAGAGATTGTCGCAGTCGGCGCGATTGCAACACAGTTCGAGTTTCGAATACCATGTATGGTAATGCGCTCGCGTAGCGCGTTCCAGTCCATCGTCTCAGACGAGTCTACCTCGACATAGCCGCCACGCGAATTAGCGAGTAGTTGTAGTGTGTCCTGCGGGAGAATTCCGCGATCCCATAGCGAGCCTCGGTAAGACGAGTAGCGTCCGCGCTCGCTTGCTAATTCAACAGACGCCCAATATGCGTAGTAGCAGACGGCCTCCATTGAGCGATCTGCGAATTCTACCGCCCTCTGCGACGCATAGGGCGTACGTAGCAGGTGCAAACAGTCCTGGAATCCCATGATGCCTATCCCGACTGGCCGATGTCTCAAATTCGAATTTCGCGCCTTATCAACCGCGTAATAATTAATATCGATAACATTATCAAGCATGCGCATTGCAACGCTGATCGTACGTTTGAGCTTATCATGGTCTAGTATATAGCTGCCGTCTAGGCTCTGCTTCATATGTGCTACTAGATTGACCGAGCCGAGATTGCAGACAGCAATCTCGCTATCGCTTGTATTTAACGTGATTTCAGTACAGAGGTTCGAGGAATGAACGATGCCTACATGCTGTTGTGGTGAGCATACATTACATGGATCCTTAAATGTAATCCATGGGTGACCGGTCTCAAATAACATCCCAAGCATCTTACGCCATAGCTGTACGGCCGGGATCCTCTTAAATAACTTTAGTTCGCCGCACAAGGCTCTTTCTTCATATGCGATATATGCCCTCTCAAACTCAATACCGAATTTATCATGAAGATCTGAGCAGGTTGACGGCGAAAATAGTGTCCAGTCGCCCCCCTCAATTACCCTCCTCATAAATAAATCTGGGATCCAGTTTGCGGTGTTCATATCGTGCGTACGTCGGCGATCGTCTCCGGTATTCTTGCGTAGTTCTAGAAACTCTTCAATATCCAGATGCCAAGTTTCAAGATATACGCATACTGCGCCCTTACGCTTGCCACCTTGATTAACAGCAACTGCCGTATCGTTAACAACCTTCAGAAATGGAACTACGCCTTGTGACTTTCCGTTAGTGCCCTTAATAGGGGAGCCAAGCGCACGCACGCGAGTCCAGTCGTTTCCAAGCCCGCCAGCAAACTTAGATAGGAGTGCGTTTTCTTTTAGTGCTTCGTATATACCATCTAGATCATCTGAAACGGTTGTTAAGTAACATGACGACATTTGTGAGCGGCGCGTACCAGAATTAAATAGCGTTGGGGTCGAGCTCATGAAATCAAATGTCGATAGTACGTTATAGAACGAGATCGCCCTTGCCTCGCGGTCGGTCTCGTTTAGCGCCAGACCCATAGCTACCCGCATGAAAAACGCCTGCGGCATTTCAATGCGCTCCCCATCTACGTGCAAGAAATAACGGTCATACAGCGTCTGTAGACCGAGATAGCTAAATTTTAGATCACGTGACGCATCTAATGCATTAGCTAGCTGTTTGAGATCGAACTGCAGTAACTGCTCGTCGAGTAACTCGGCCTTGACCCCTCGCCTCAAGAACTGCGAGAAGTATTCCGCATACCGCCCCTCCATCTCAGATTGCAAAACCTCTTCGCCAAGAACCTCGCGACGGATCATATGCAACAGTAGCCTAGCAGCAACCTGACTATAGGCCGGCTCTTTCTCAATCATTGTACGCGCGGCAAGGATTGCTGAGTTATAAACTCTCGTCAATGGGACGCCGTCATAAAGATTTTTAATCGTTTCAGCAATAACCGACTCCGCACTAACCACATCGCCGAATCCGTCACAGGCCGCGGTGATCACATGACATAAGACAGTAAGATCTAATGGACGCATAACACCGTTATCGATAACGCTTAACCCTCCTTGCACCGGTTTCTGTTCCACTTTATACGTACGCTCTGCAGCGCGTTTCTCTCGATATAGCACGTAGGCGCGAGCAACATTGTGCTCGCCAGCGCGCATCAACGCGAGTTCGACCTGGTCTTGAATATCCTCTATATGGAACGTGCCGCCATTCGGCCGGCTGCGAATAAGTGCGCATATAAGCCTATTCGTTAGCGTCTCAATTAATTCTCGCACACGTGTCGACGTGGCACCTTGGTCGCCATTAACAGCAATAAAAGCCTTGCTTACTGCGATCGTGATCTTAGATGGCTCGAACGACATTACGCTCCCGTTTCGGCGAATAACTTTATAGTTAGTAAACTTCGTCTGAGGTGGTAATGAGCTCGACTCATATAAAATGGTGTCGCTATACGGCAAGCCAGCTGCGGCATCAGGATGATGGGACATAGCGTTCTCGTTGTATGGGCAAAACTCCTAATCTTATCTTGTGCGGTGGAATCTGTATGCCTAGAACGAATAAGGCGTGGCCCGGCGTATTGCCACAGTACCACCCTATAAAACGATATTAGAGGAAAGTAATGCGCTGGAATTACCGTAGATACAGCATTACAAAATACACAATATCTAGTGTATTAGATACAAATACACACTAACTATAGTGTAAATCTATACTAGATTCCACGAATAAATTTTCGGGTGCTAACCGAAAATTTAAGAATTCCTAATATGATTGCAAGTATATTCTACGCACAAGTTTAGAGACGCTATATGCCTAAGTATCGCAGCATGGACCCTACGCGAAATATATTCACAAACATCGCTAATAGCGCTGTTTACATATATAACTGATGCTCTAGTTGAGTAGATCTAGGTAATACCCACATAACCGGCTAGTGATGATTAGATAGCCATCATATGGCACTACACAGAATCGCGTTAGTGTATATTGTATTTGAGTTGTTTCGACAATTGCTTATTTAGGCTTTCTAGTGTGATACCAAAAAAGCTCATAACAACACTCTGTGGATAACGAAACTGAGCACCTAGCATAGCGTGCTCATACGTAAGCCTACATATGTAGCGAAATGAAGTTATTTAAGGAAAATACCTGATTAATTTCTGTAGGATGAGAACCAGGATCTCTACCTACCTTCATTCTATAAAAACAGAATAGCGAGATAAAAATCTAAATAGGATATGAATCATAATAAACCTCCCAAATATAAAGAGGGCTGTATAGATTAGATACAGCATATGACTATGCTACATTATAACGATAGTTTATGCATGTAGCATGTAGCCTTCGGTATAAAGTAACGTCGCGCTATATAAGCGCATAGCGCTGGCGTAAACGATGTAATCACTTTATGCCGTGCTGCTTGACTATGCTAACTATATCGGCGATAGCTTAGCAGTAATATCTAGAATATAAGTCAAATGACGATAAAACATTGAATCCACTCGATAAGTAGTCGCATATGAGTACCTGACCCGAGGCGTATGGAAATGCCACAAAATGCATATGAGCAGCACTTAAACATCAGCACTAGGCTTGCAGAAATGCAGCAATCGCTAGTAATCTATATACGCCGGCCGCTCTTAGATAGAGCAGCCGGCGTATAGGTATCCTGCGCCACCGAATAAAAGCTGTATTAGCATAGCAACGTAAGCAATTACGCATGGATAGTAATTTCAAACCTATCGAGCTGGAAAAGTAAATTTTAGGGATATAAACACCCTAGACGAATCACGGTATTAACGACAATGTATATACAAAGCGAACTACCTCCTATCAGCTAGGAAAATTGGCATATGCAGACGCGCCCATAGTGTTTATTAGATGGGTAATGTCAACACTGCGATATTAAAAGGATGGTAAGCGCGTACAGTACAATGCGTACTGTCATTTAGTTTACAGCAGAACTCTGCTGTTGATTCAAATCTTGTTTCCCTTGTAGATTTTAATACATAAGGACCAAAATATCCGTTTGGTCTCTAATCGCCCCCCCCGGCAAACTACACATAATTTTTATGCTCGACAACCTTACACAGCGTATGGCACGCGTCATGAAGACGCTGCGTGGCGAAGCCCGGCTCACCGAGCCTAACATACAAGAAATGCTACGCACGGTGCGCCTGGCACTGCTTGAAGCAGATGTTGCCCTGCCGGTAATACAAGAATTTATTACAAAGATCCGTGAAAAAGCACTTGGTGAGGAGGTAATTAGCAGTTTTACGCCCGGACAGATGCTGGTGAGTATTGTGCAACGCGAACTAACCATGCTAATTGGTGGTTGCTACGATAGCAAGGCGGCTGAGCTGAACCTAGCGGTCACGCCGCCGGCTGTGATCTTGATTGTAGGTCTTCAGGGCGCTGGAAAGACTACTACAGTTGGAAAGTTAGCCAAACTTTTACGTGAGAAACAAAAGAAGAAAGTCTTAACTATGTCGTGCGACGTATACAGGCCAGCGGCAATTTCGCAGCTGAAGATCGTCACTGAGCAGGTCGGTGCAGATTTCTTCCCATCCCAACAAAATCAAAAACCATTAGATATTGCGCAAGATGCATTAGACTGGGCCAAGCGACACTACTATGACATACTAATTGTAGATACAGCAGGTCAGCTCGGCATCGATGACAAATTAATGCAAGAAATTGCTCAGTTATACGCTAAGCTTAAGCCAGCAGAAGCATTATTTGTTATAGATGCAATGCTTGGACAAGATGCGATTAATACTGCGAAGGTATTCAATGATGCACTACAGCTCACTGGTATTGTACTAACTAAGCTAGATGGCGACTCTCGCGGCGGTGCGGCGCTGTCGGTCCGGTACGTAACCGGACAGCCAATTAAGTTTATTGGTGTTGGTGAAAAGCTTAACGACCTAGAGATATTCTACCCTGAAAGAATGGCTAATAGGATCTTAGGCATGGGAGATATTCTGGGGCTAGTCGAAGGAGCGCAGTTTACTGTAGATGCGCAAGCTGCTAAAACACTCGCTAAGAAAGTAAAAAAAGGAGGTGTTTTCGACTTGAATGATTTCCGAGCCCAGCTGTCACAAATGAAAAAAATAGGCGGCTTCTCGACGCTAATAAAAAAGCTACCAGCGCAATTTCAGCAGTCTGCTAGTAATAGCGACATGTCTCAAGTTGAGAAACATATACGCCGTATGGAAGGTATCATCACTTCAATGACGCCCGCCGAACGCGCAAAACCCGAATTAATAAAAGCTAGCAGAAAACGCCGAATTTCTACTGGTGCCGGCGTGCAAATACAAGAGGTAAACCGGATGCTCAGCCAGTTTGAACAGATGCGCAGTATGATGAAGAAGCTACAGGGTGGTAGCTTATCTAAGACAATAAGAAATATGACAGGAATAATGCCGGCTAGATAGTACTTACTATACATTAATCTGCCGACACCTGTTCTATCACAAGCTTTCATGTTTCTGAAATACATATTCCCCATTATAATTGCCGGGGTCTAAAGGAATTGACAAACTCTCACGGTATTTAAAGATTAAAAATCGCTATGGCTCTGTAGTTGTACAGATATTGACCATAGTAAGGTTTTTTATGTTTTACTACTGTATTAAGATTACAGCCTTACAGGCAATAATGTTACCAGCATATAGAATATGTTGAATTAAGTAAAAGCTATATTCAGTTGCCGCTTAATATACACTAGTTAAATGATGACAACTAAATCCTATGCTGTTAGCCGTCGGGGCAGCTTAGCCTTAAAGCTGTCGCATAAAGATCCGAATACCTTCTAGAATCATCTCTACGGAAATTCCAACCAATACGAGTCCCATTAACCGCTCGAACGCAGTAACAGTTGGCGCACCGAGCCATCTCTGAATCTTATCAGCTAGAAGTAGCACAATTGCGCATACGGCCATCGTTACGGTAAGCGCACTAATCCATTCAAGCATTTTCCCGGGTGCTTGCGACGTTAGTAACATAACAGTTGCAATAGCCGAGGGCCCAGCTAGTGCTGGAATTGCAAGCGGTACAATCAGTGGCTCTCCCAGAGGTTCACTGCCTAGTGGACCTTCTGCGTGCGGAAAGATCATCCGAAGTGCAATCAGAAATAATACGATCCCACCGGCTAGCCTCAGTGAAAGATCTGTAAGGTGCATCATACTCAGGAATGTATGGCCTGCGATCATAAATACGAGCAGAATAATAAACGCAATCGCCACTTCACGTAAGATTACCTTTGGGCGCCGTTCTAGTGCAACATTTCTCAGTACATTAATAAAGAGTGGAATATTACCTAATGGATCTGTAATCAGGATTAGCAGGACTGTCACAGATAGAAATGTGTATTGCATGGCGTGTTCCGTCAGTGTACTAGTGCCGAACACACCCGCTCGACTACCCAGGGTGCTGCCTGTTTAAGTGGTAATAGCGTTGGCTCCGCATCGCGTCGACCCTGGTATTCTATTTTCTTATCCCTGAGACTGCGCTCGCCGATTACAAGCCGGTGAGGTATGCCAATTAATTCCCAGTCTACAAACATCACGCCTGGACGCTCACCACGATTATCTAGGATCACTTCAATGCCCGAGTCGAGTAGTTCGTTATAGAGCTGGTTCGCCTGCTTTCGCACTGCGTCGTTACGTTTATAATCTATAGGGCATAGAACTAGATGAAATGGCGCAATAGCTTCAGGCCAAATAATGCCGCGCTCATCAAAGTTTTGCTCAATCGCGGCACTCAGAATCCGAGTGATACCGATTCCATAGGAACCCATTGTCATTGGTGTCGGCTTACCATTTTCATCTAAGAATATGGCGCCCATAGATTTTGAGTATTTAGTGCCAAGCTGAAAGACATGTCCGACCTCTATGCCACGGCATAGATTTAGTTCGCCATAGCCATCTGGTGATGGGTCACCTTTTCTTACATTTCTTAAGTCTGCTACTTTTGGTAGAGGCAAGTCTCGCCCCCAGTTCACTCCTGTTATGTGGCAATTCATCTCGTTCGAGCCGATTACAAAGTCGCTCATGTTTGCTACGGTTCGATCGGCTACTACTTTTACCGGCTTTCGTGTGTTTAGCGGCCCCAAATAGCCAGGCGGTACGCCGAACCAATTAAAGATCTCTTTCTCGGTAGCGAAGCGATAATCGGCTAGACCCGGTATCTTTTTAGTCTTAGTTTTGTTGAGTTCATGGTTGCCTTGCAAGAGTAGTAACCAAATTGTTGGGTCGGCACCCTCATTATCTACAGCCAGTACGATCGACTTGATTATTCTCTCCAATGTAATACCAAGGTAATCAGCTACCTCCTCGCATTTTACTTTGCCTGGTGTAGATTTCTTAGTTAGCGGCTCACTCGGAGCCGCTCGCGACTCGATTAACGATACAGCTTCAGCTGCCTCGATATTGGCAGCATAGTCCGAGCTAGGGCAATATGCAATAACATCCTCGCCAGTTGCAGCGATTACATGGAATTCGTGGGATTGAGTGCCTCCGATCGAGCCGTTGTCAGCCGCTACCACACGGAACTCCAGCCTAAGATGGGTGAAGATTCTCATGTACGCGTCGTACATCTTCTGATAAGAGAGCTGCAATCCCGCATGGTCTCGGTCAAATGAGTACGCGTCCTTCATGATAAACTCCCGCCCCCGAATTACTCCGAACCTAGGGCGAATTTCATCTCGGAACTTAGTTTGTACCTGATAAAAATTTATAGGTAACTGGCGGTAGCTTTTAATCTCCCTTCGAGCGAGATCAGTAACTACCTCTTCATGTGTCGGTCCAACAACGAAGTTTCGGTCATATCGATCTTTTACACGCAGCAGTTCGGGTCCATATTGCTCCAAGCGTCCAGATTCGTGCCATAGCTCAGCCGGCTGCACTGCGGGCATCAACAGCTCAATCGCTCCCGTGCGGTTCATCTCTTCACGAATAATAGCCTCTACCTTGCGAATTGAACGCAACCCAATTGGCATATAGTTGTAGATACCGCCAGCAATGCGGCGAATCATCCCCGCCCTAACCATCAGTTGATGACTGATAATCTCGGCATCGGCCGGCGCTTCCTTCAACGTGCTGATGAAAAAACGCGAAGCTTTCATTCTTGATGGGTTTCCAAAACGAAGGCTCAAGCACACCCATTTTTATGTTGGGTCGCACAGCGCCTATGAACTGTTTATAATTAGAACAATTTTAAAGGATTTTAAGGTGATTGTATGCTGGATTGTGAAGGCTTTCGCCCGAACGTCGGCATCCTCCTCTTGAACACAAGTAATAAGGTGTTTTGGGGCAAACGACTACATGAACATTCCTGGCAATTTCCTCAAGGAGGTATTAAGTACGGCGAAACACCACTAAAAGCAATGTTTAGGGAGTTATACGAAGAAACTGGTTTAAGACCTGAGCATGTTAAAGTTATGGGTCGAACCCGAAATTGGTTACGTTACGAAGTGCCAGACAAATATATTAGACGAGAGGTCCGCGGGCATTATCGTGGACAAAAGCAGCTGTGGTTTTTATTGCGAATGAGCGGGCGAGACTGCGATATCCACCTACGCGCAACCACTCATCCGGAGTTCGACGCATGGCGCTGGAGTAATTACTGGGTACCGTTAGATACGGTAATCGAATTCAAAAGAGATGTATATCAGATGGCTTTAACTGAGCTTTCTAGCTGCCTACAAAGAAAGCCTATACGCTACGGGGCTATGCCTCACATTATGAAGGACACCATTTACAGTCGAATATAAGATTAATAATAATACTAATTCAGAGGGCACGTTTAAACTCCGGGCCTGATCTAGAACGAGAGACTACCATAGTACTGCGTATCTCTATCATAGATCCTATCAAGGTCAAGCCAAAATTATAACTGCTATGAGTTTACTAAATCAGTACAGTACGACTATTGATACTATTGGTCGTAGTGAGGAGACTCAATTGTAGAAAATGACTAAGTAAAATTATGCCTTGCTCTTAAGCATAAAACCTAAGTCTGAGTATTCCTATTGAAATGCTATCACCCATTTTCTATCTATCACACCGAAATGCTGCATAGGCGTGTGCTTATCTCGCTGGAATAAAGAGTTAAAATCAAGCAAGACTTTATCTACTCACCACTTGAACTATATTAAACACTAGATTCAGCTAAGACTGGTGAAGGTTTATGCATATTAGCGCATTACGCCTTCTAGGCCACTTAGAGGCTCTTTCGAAATAATTAAGAGAGCTGTATAGGTACCGAGGGATAGCGCGCTGTACGCTTATGATTATACGCCTGTAGTGTATTACATATAATAATTATCCTGGTACTTCAGAGTCTATTAAATAGTTAATATGCAGCTGATAATAATAGGAAGATACTAAGGGGAGGATGCCTTAGTTGACCTACACGTAACGTATCGGAAGAGTTAGTTGAGAGCGCGTATCTTTTCTAGCGGCAATTTGCTTTCGCCCCCCCTTATATGTGCGGGAATAAATTCCAAAAAATATCTGTTACAAGTAAATTGCCACGTCACACGATTAATAGCAAACTGCTAAGGCAGTTCAGTCCTGTTATATGTATTATATTGTTCTACAATAGGCGGCTTCGTGCACTGTACCTAAATTAGACTAGAATATTACAAGGTTATTTCGATGGATGACTTCTGGCTCAAGCATATAACCAAGAATCAAGTTAATTTCTACGCTGGGATGACGGCTAATCATTTTCGTTTCGACGCTACTGTAGTTTGTCAATCCACGAGCTACCTCGTGGCCCGTTTCGTTTAAGCATGCAATTACTTCGCCCCGGGTAAAAATTCCTTGTACATCGACAATACCAACTGGTAACAGGCTTGTTCCACCAAAAGTTAACTTTTCGATCGCACCGGAATCAATGACTATATAACCGCGCACTTGTAGATGGTTTGCAATCCATTGCTTGCGCGAAGTAATGCGAGTAGTCTGTGCAGCAAGTTGGGTACCAATGAGCTCTGCCGCAGCTAGCCGGACTAGTACATTAGGTTCCCTACCACTCGCGATTATCGTGTCTGCTCCACTATATGCTGCGCGCTTAGCAGCCCGTATTTTAGTTAGCATTCCCCCCCGACCAATTCCTGTACTAGTGTTACCCGCTATTATTTCTAATGCCGGATCACCAGCATTAGCCTTTTTGACTAGCGTCGCAGAAGGATCCTTACGCGGATCGGCTGTGTATAAACCATGTTGGTCAGTCAGAATAACTAGCACATCTCCCTCAATTAAATTCGTAACTAATGCAGCTAATGTGTCATTATCTCCAAATTTAATTTCATCGGTGATAACCGTATCATTCTCATTAACAATTGGCACTACGCCAAGCTTAAGTAATGTGAGTAGCGTTGAACTCGCATTGAGGTACCGCTCTCGATCAATAAGGTCTGCGTGTGTAAGCAGGATCTGCGCCGTTCGGATTGAATATTTGGAAAAGTGACTTTCATAGACTTGTGCCAGCCCCATTTGGCCGACCGCTGCTGCAGCCTGTTGTTTGGCAATCTTATAGGGACGACGGCTCCAGCCTAGTCGTTGCATGCCTTCCGCGATTGCTCCAGAACTTACTAATACCACTTCTTTTCCCTGTTGACGCAACGTAGCTATTTGAGAAGCCCAGCACCTAATCGCGTTATGATCCAGCCCGCGTCCATTATTAGTTACTAAGCTTGAGCCTACTTTTACAATTAGCCGTCTTGCATTAGCAATGCTTGAATGCATCGTTCCGTTATCCTTACTCTCCCGTTTCGGAGCATGTTGTATATATTTTAATAGTCGCTATATCAACGGCGCGTAGTATGTCTTTGCCACGGGTCTGTGCGCTATCCTATAGTCATGCATTATGCAATACCACTTTCTCAGTACGCTGCTCACACACGGCTAGACTGCTCTCCCTTAAGTGGTCGTAGACTGCATAACACAAATTTTTACAGCCTGCGCCAGTAAGTGACGAGATCTGAAATACTGGCCCCTTCCAACCAAAGCGTTTAATAAAATTAGCTGCGAGAAACTCGCGCTCTTGCTTTCTAGCCATGTCGATTTTGTTTAAAACTAGCCACCGTGGTTTGTGGTAAAGTGTTTCGTCATACTTGCGCAGCTCGTTGACAATCGCGCTTGCCTCTAGGATCGGATCAATATCATTGTTAAATGGCATAAGATCAACTAGATGTAATAAGATTCTTGTACGTTGTAAATGCCGTAGAAACTGGTGCCCTAACCCAGCGCCTTCAGCAGCGCCCCGGATTAACCCGGGGGTATCAGCAACTATGAAGCTTTTTTCCGGTCCAATCCGGACTACTCCAAGATTCGGACTAAGCGTTGTAAACGGATAACTAGCGATCTTAGGTTTTGCGCTTGACACAGTTGCGATAAAGGTCGATTTGCCGGCATTAGGCATCCCTAGAAGGCCGACATCAGCTAGTATTCTTAGCTCAAGCTTTAGCAGGCCACGCTCGCCCGGCTTGCCGTCTGTTTTTTGACGTGGGGCACGGTTAGTGCTTGATTTAAATCGCAGGTTGCCAAGCCCTCCTGAACCGCCCTTAGCTAATAGTACATGTTGGTTATGCTGAGCTAGGTCAGCAATGAGCCGACCGGTATTTCCGTCCGTGATTATAGTACCTACCGGCATCCGTAACGTGATCCCCCTCCCTTTTTTCCCGTAGCAGTCCGAGCCCCTCCCGTGCTCACCATTGCATGCCTGATGCTTTTTTAAGTACCGATAGTCAATTAGCGTATTGATGTTGCAATCGGCGATTGCGTACACACTGCCGCCGCACCCGCCATCACCTCCATCTGGGCCGCCGAATGGAATAAATTTCTCTCGACGCATCGATGCGCTGCCATTTCCGCCATCACCAGCAGCAATTTCTATTCTTGCTTCGTCAATAAAATGCACCCCATTTTCCCTTGTATGTTGCTGTTAGCGCGCTAACTGAGTTATTCTCATAAGGTTTTGTTGGTACAAATACCCCACTATTAATAAAAGGCCTCGAAATTTCGAGGCCTTTTATTAATAGTGGGGTATAGCAAGAGACTAATTTATGAGTCTGTTTTCCGCCTGCTAAGCCTCGAGATTTAAGTAGTCGGGCTTACACCAACAACATGTTTCTTCGCTAGGCCTTTGATCGCAAAGAAGACATATCCATCTATTAGAGCGAATAAAGTATGGTCTTTGCCAATCCCAACGTTGACGCCGGCATGCATCCGAGTACCGCGTTGACGAACGATGATTCCACCAGAATTAATTGCCTGTCCTCCGAACACCTTGACACCGAGCCGCTTACTGTCGGAATCTCGGCCATTCCGAGAAGAGCCACCCGCTTTTTTATGCGCCATTTATAGCCCCACTGCTTATTACGATTTAATTTCGTCGATATGTAATTCGGTATAATTCTGACGGTGACCGCTATGCTTCTGATAATGCTTTCTACGACGCATTTTAAAAATGATAACTTTTGCATGCCGTCCATGCGCTACTATAGTAGCTTTAACAGAAGCCCCATTAACCAAGGGAATACCGAACCTCATAGATTCGCCTTTACCCACTGCAAGCACTTGGTCTAGAGTAATCTCAGTGCCGACTTCGGCTGGTATCTGTTCTATTTTTAATTTTTCTCCGGTAGCAACTTTATATTGCTTGCCACCAGTTTTTACGACCGCGTACATTCTGTACCTCGCTTACAAAGCAATTTAAATTTGAACCATATCTATTTTAATACGCGTTTTTTCACTTTTTTATTCCGCAAGCACTACTTTTTCGTAAATACTAGCGTACTTATGCACAGGAACGATTAATTGTATAGAGATTTCTAAGGCAGGTCAAAATTCTGATGAGATCTAGATATACTAGATAGGTCATGATGTTTAAGTTTTGATTAATAAACTAGTTGTAAGGCATGAGCCGTTGCCCCTAGATCTTATAATTCATCTATTTTTTCTGCCCACTCCTTTTCTAGCGACGTTGTTGATAGCCACTACTCTCTATCCACTGCGGCTATGCTCAGTCTGATTGTCGATGATATACAACAAGTCAATCATGTAATCCGTACTTATCTTACATCTAACGTTGCTCTCATCAATTAAATCGCCGAATACATTATTAGTGCTAGTGTCAAACGCCTACGCCCGTTCTACCATTACTTATTGCAAACTCACTAGGAGACTGCAGCGGCTACTGGCATGAGCTGGCTGCGGTCATTGAGTTTGACCTATACAGCAACATTACTCTATGACACATATAGTCGACGAATCGTCATTAAGACGGGGTAGAAAACCGCGAATGCATTATTCGGAACGCTGTTAGCGTACGCGTCGGAGAGTTCTTATATTCTATTCACCTGCATTTCAAACCCAGATGAGAGTCGCATGCAATAACTTACGAGTAATGCAGATTCCATCTGGAACTACCAACGTGATAACAGAAGGCGAAGTACTTTAGTTACTAATATGCATTTCAGATGTAGACAGTAAGAGCGCTACACGCATAGTATGTCTACTATAAGATAGGCTAAGCTGCTCTAGGTAGCAGCTTAGCCTGGAGAGCTGTTATTGCTGGCGTAATACCGGCATAGAAACTGACGCCACCGAGTTTAGCCGAACGATTTATACTAGCCTGCTAGGTTATAGATAACTAGCCTGACACGCCCCTCCGAGTCAATGGGTCAGAATACTGGTGATGACTTATAAGAAGGAAAACCAACACTACCGCTGATCTAATTAAACACGGAACAGATAGATAAGCAAGCGTAATTAACTCGGGAAGAAATCCAGCGCGGCAGCATCAACCAGTTCGAAACTATTGTTACTGCTGTCACTTAGTCTGGCGAATCTTACTACACTTTATGCTGCCCTAAAGTAGAAGCACAGGCAGTAGCATGAGTTATTTTTGCATTTCCAGATTCCAAATTTAAAGAATCACTGCTAGGATTATGTAATTACTCAGCGTCTCGCCAGTCCTAAAAAAATACTAAACTAATTTAATTCGGGGTGTAGCTTAGTCTGGTAGAGCGCTACGTTCGGGACGTAGAGGCCAGAGGTTCAAATCCTCTCACCCCGACCAAATTTACACTAAGATTATTAATGCACCGAACACTTGGACCTAATATCTTGTATGTTGAGCCCAAATAGCTTTTGGGTCTTGTCGCAATATATCTTCTCAATCTGACTAGGTGGTTATTTTTGCTATTTTTATTGCATTAGCATTCATATCTGCCAGCGCTATAACTAGAAACATAGAATGTTTTATAAACTTTATGTCATCACACCGGGACATCAAAAAATCAATTTTTATTTAAACAAAGAATATAAAATATCCCATCTAATCTTTAGATCGACCGATGACTAACAATACTTGTTAAGTGGTGGTGGTGGGCAATATTCATCTACCAATCAATTTTAGGCTTTTTATTGTTCTTATAAGCCAGAAAGTGACAGAGCGGATGACAATAATCTTAAGAGCTAGGCGCCAGCACTATTTCTATGCTTAAAAAATAATGTAATAGTGTTAGGCATATAGATAATATGCGGGGCGCTATCTGCATGTAAATTCTGGTCACGCTGTAGTATGTGCCATCTCAGTCTTATAGGTCGCTCTCTTACTTTATATGCCGAAGGCTGAGGAAGCTATCACAATCCTTAATAAATCTGAGGACAAAACGCGAGAATACTTACAGTAATAGTCTCCCTCGGTAAGCTACTAGACCGAGGTCTTTGACGACACCCTGATATAGTTGATTTTATTGTTTATTAGTCGGCATCCGGCTTTTTAGTGTGGAAATTCTTCCTCTTTGGGCGCAAATCGGCGCCGTAGTTATACTGTTGCTTATATCTGGCTTTTTTTCTATCTCAGAGACTGCAATGATGTCGTTGAATCGTCATCAACTCAAAGAGTTAGCGGTTAAGGAGGTGATGGGTGCGAAAACAACGCAGCGTTTGCTTGCTCATACCGACCAGTTGTTATGTGTGATCTTAATCGGTAATAATCTGATAAACGTCATTATCCCAGTTCTCACTACATCAATCGCACTGCGCGCATTCCGAAATCATAGTGCAGTGCTTTCTATTACCACCGGTATCGTGGCATTCCTGATTATTGTATTTGCCGAAATCACACCGAAAATTGTCGGCGCAGCCTTTCCAGAGAAAATCGCGTTGCCGGCAAGTCTCGTCATTAAGCCCCTTATTACAATCGCTCGACCTCTAATCTGGTTTATAAACCTGCTAACCAACAGTATCCTATTCATTTTACACATCAATATGAAAAGGAGCCGCGATTTACGCATGTCTAACGAAGAATGGCGTAGTGTTGTATTAGAATCGAGTAACTTTATACCCAGTAAGCACAAAAGTATTCTGCTTAACCTGTTCAACCTGGAGAACATCTCTGTCGATGACGTCATGACCCCGAGACAGCGTATCGAGGCACTAGATTTTAATATGCCATTTGATCAGCTCGTTAAACAGCTGGAAACTTGTTATCACAATCAATTAGTTGTCTATCGAGGCGATATTGACCGTGTTCTGGGTATGCTTCATGTGCGTAAGATTCTTGCGGCTCTGCAGAACCAAAAATTCAGACGTGAAAAATTTAGAGAGTTACTTGTAGAACCATATTTTGTTCCAAGTGGCACGCCTGTTTTTCAACAGTTACAATACTTTCAAGAAAATCAGAACCAAATGGCGCTAGTCGTTAATGAATATGGTGAAATCCAAGGGCTTGTAACGCTAGAGGACATTATTAAGGAGTTAATTGGCGAGTTTACGACGACATTGCCACGTATACCAAGTGGTATAGCAAATAGCTGGAATGCACAAGGGGAATGTATTGTAACAGGGGGTACTTCGTTGAGAGAGCTAAATCGTCGGCTTGGCTTGAGGTTGCCACTCGACGGGCCTAAAACTTTAAATGGGCTAATCCTAGAATTACTAGAGTCTATCCCGGAAGCCGATGTGAGTTTGGTAATTAGCAACACACGCATCCAGGTTATGCAGATTGATAACCAAGCTATTCGTACAGTGAAACTATTCCGACCAAGTCAGCTAGACTCTATACACACCGCAGCAGTGTAGTATTAATATACTGACGACTGTGTAATAGTAAGATGCTTACGCTGCACTAGCAGTGCGCATAAGTGTAGTCCTTAACATCTACGCATATCCAATTGTATAGAGCTATTCGTGCCATCGAGATGTCAATAGTATTGTACGGATTATTGCTGTTTGTAAGATTCTACATACTTTTGACGGTATTTATAATAGATGTAGCTATAAATCGAAGATCAGATCAATCGTCTGGATAATTTATCTACGCACTCGTATAACGGGATATTTATACAAAGCAAGGTGTGCTGTGCGTTATTACTATCGGAGAGGGAGGTTAGCTGATTGTACATCGTATTTCCCTCAGTATAAGGTTTTCCAAATTCCGTATGTCGATTACTATTCACGGTATTTCATAAAGCAGCTGCGTTACATGGCTTTGATGAACTGCCCAATTATCTATATTCAATAGCACTAGGATTGAATACCGTACGGGCGTCTCTACATACCTAGCTGCAAATTACTAGGATAAACGAGTATCTATTAACTTATTACACAAGCCTAGGTTTAACTATAACCCTACGAGCGTTACTGAGGTAAGATCCTAAACATCATTAAGATTAGTAGGATCCGTGAGACGGAAACTACTCCAGTTATTCTATATAGACCGGTCATTTACTACTTGACTACGGCATACGCATAATTCAATAAAAATTCTCTCTCGGCCCACAGATTCCAGAACCGAACAAATTTAAAGAAGCAATACAGCCGTTAATTACAGAGATTCAGCCATTAGGACGTACATTGCGCGGTCGATGTGTAGTGCGTGGCACATAGATCTATTGAGCTATTTACTGATTTAGGCATCCGGTATGATATTTACGACCTTCTATTTTGCGGCGGGCTCTGCATATCTAGAGCCCGCCGCAAAATGCCTGCCGCGTTTCTCTACTCTTAATCAGCGCTATTAATCTGCGAACTTAAGCTTCCACTCAATTCTCTAACGTTACCTCTATTCTAGAGGGGTGCTAATTAATATATACATCGCGTACTAAACACATCTTTAATCATAGTAGAGGCTAAGTATGTTGTATTACTGCGAGCCGTCCAGCAGTTGGTTTGCTGCTATTAAGTGTATGGTTAGGTTGACACTTACTTGCTATTATAAGTCATGCTAGTTATTTCGCGCTGTTGGTCGATGACTAGATTTAGCACCATCTTCTTTAGCCAATGTTCTTAAAAAAGAATAACCCGGATCCGTCTCCGTCTAGATTAGCAGGACCTACGCTTTTCAGCGACATACAGCTTGATCAGCTGATTAGGAGATGACAATGTTTAAAGTTGGACTCACTGGCGGGATCGGCAGCGGCAAGACAACGGTTGCCAATACTTTCGCAGCCTATGGCGTGCCAATCGTGGACACCGATCTCATCGCACATCGCGTTACTGCGTCGGGTGGTACAGCGATGCATAGCATTCGGGAGCAATTTGGTAGCACCTTCATCACGACAGAAGGAGCAATGAACCGCACGAAGATGCGCGAGTTAGTATTTAATAATGCGCAGGCAAAGCAACTACTTGAATCTATCCTGCATCCACTAATCCGCATCGAGATGGACCGCGAAATGCAAGCTATAAGTGGCCCATATGTAATCTGTGTAGTGCCGTTACTGGCTGAGGAAGGAAATTGGCGCAAACGTGTCGATCGCTTTCTTGTGGTGGATTGTGCTGTGCAAACGCAGGTTGCGAACGTGATACGGCGCAATAGTTTTACGTGCAAACAAGTGCAAGCCATTATTGCATCTCAGGCTACGCGACAGACACGACTCGCCGTTGCTGATGATATTCTTATTAATGAGATTAACAGGTCACTCTTACCTCAAATAGCATTGCTACATCAGCTCTATTTGTATCTAGCGCGCTGTAGTATTCCATTACAAAGACGCATACTAAGTAATGTTTAAGACAGTCAAAATTTCTAGACAATTGCTACAGAGATGCGGCCGCATTAGAATAATGCTAACATTTCTTCCGCTGTTGTATATTCTAAAGTGAAAGGCGCTTACGCTTGATTCTATACGAGTATCCGCTCAACGAGCGCATCCGAACGCTATTACGCCTTGAAGATCTATTTGATCGTTTTACGTTTTTCTTGGCGCGAGAAGACCCGAGAGAACATCATGTTGCCCTCACTACACTCTTTGAGATTACCGAAGTAACGAGTCGCAGCGAGTTAAAGTCGGATTTAATGAAGGAACTCGAGCGCCAGCGCCAAACCTTGGAATCTTTTCGAGGCAGCCCCGGGATTAAACAGGATGCGCTAGAGATAATTCTCACGCAAATCGAGAAAAGTCTAGCCGGTCTTTCACAAATGCAAGGAAAAACAGGACAGAATATAGCTAATAATGAATGGCTCACTAGTATTCGAAGTCGAGCTATTATTCCCGGCGCAACTTGCCGTTTCGATTTACCAGCATATTACGCATGGCAGCGTCGTACTGCGGAAGAACGCCGAGCAGATATTGTGAGATGGGCAATACCGTTGATGCCACTACGCGATGCGATAGTAATTATATTACGTCTTGCGCGTGAATCAGGGCAGGCAACAAAGGTCATAGCGCTGCATGGTAGTTATCAACAAATGTTATCAAGACGGATCTATCAATTAATGCGAGTGTGTGTAGCACCAGACCTCTGTGTTATCCCGGAGGCTAGCGCCAACAAATATATGTTATGGGTACGCTTTACTGAGCAGGAGGGAGACTCACGTCCTCGAACAGTTGAAGTTGATGTGCCATTCCAACTGGTACTATGCACCCTATAATACAGATAATAAACTCTCTTCGATTATGAAACTTTCATTAACTTCCCGATTTGTAGCGAGACAGTAGAGTGGAAATAGAAAGTCTGTTCTGCCCTTTTTGTTCTGAGCGCTGCAAGCAAATTGATCTCGGTGCATGAGAAATCGGAAAATATGTTGTTAGCATCGAGAATCGCCTGTTAAGCAGTGAGCCAATCGATTACTATTAACATCCCAGGTAGAAGTGGTGCAACTGCGATTGGCGGCGTTTGCCAGATAAATGCTTGTCCTTCTCGACCGCTCAAATTACCGTTCCATTTAATCACTTTGTAGAAGAACAACCGCACACAAGCGTTCGAGTAATTGTGTTCGAGAACCCGCCAACGAATACTCTTGATCACTGAGACACCGAGTTCTTCATGTAGCTCCCGAGCTAATGCGTCTTCAATACTTTCACCCGTACCTAGCTTGCCACCTGGAAATTCCCAATAGCCCCCGTAGGGCTTGCTGGGAGGGCGCTGCGTGAGCAAGAAACGCTTATCCTTACGAAGCATTATACCAACGGCCACCTCCGTGATTTTTCGTCCATCAATAGTATGGGCGGCAGAACGCATCTGCAACACATCATGCTGCCAGCCCGCACAGAGGATTTGAGTAGCATTGGATGTGGGGGACATTGTTAGTCTTAACTGCATTAAGTTCTATCCAGGGATACCTTCATAATTTTATATCTGGACTTTCTTTCTTGCTTTTTAGCAAAGATACTCTATCACAATATACATTGTGTGCTATTTTGATCCTTATCAGAGACGCAAGCTTTGCTTTGATCATCGAAATTTTACAGGTACCAGACATAGTAATCGGTTTTTGGGTGTTTGAGAGGTTAATAGATACCTAAGCGCGTCTCATGAATTATTCACACTTATTGTGAATAGTTAATCTAGTATGTGCATACCCTGTATGTCTGCAATCAGAGAAGGTATCATTGAGCATTGCTATGTTCTAAACGTGCTGGAATAATAACTTTACTTTGCTTAATTATGCGCAGACCATCCATCTCCTGACCTAGCGTATACCAGTCTTTGGTACCAGTCAGGTATCCAAATACCAGTCTATTTTCTTTACATCTCAATTAGAAATACTGGCGCATCCAATTACTGCTAGAGTCCGACTTGATTGTATTGGCTGTATAGAACGCAGCTTTAACTAACGCCGATCGGTTAGTCGTATGAGTGGTATCTGCTGACATTTAGCAATATCTCGCCCTTATTTAACATGCACCGTTATAAATTTTATTGCTCCCTCGTTATTGCATGCAATAAATTATCTAAAAGTTCTCGTACGCCGCTGAGTTAAAGCATGATGTAACGCGTGGTATTCGGGACTTTACGTAGGCGTGATTACCGACAACGTTAAGCGAGTAATCGCCATAACAATGAAAGAGTTATTCTTTAATACATCGTTGCAATAGTATATAACTAAAGCTAGCCAGCTACGTCCTTAAATTCAGCTCAGCCTGGATGATTGCTGAGTTAGTTTCGAAGATTCTAGTATGATAGCCACGCTATGTTTGGTTAATCAATTCGAGCGCCCTTGCTGATCCCGGTTTCCTGGACCTCCGAATAGCTTCGGGCTGCCGTGAGCCAAACTGAGGCTGCGTATTTATTATCATAATTTCCTTGCCTCTCTCTATATACCAGTACACCTAGCACAGACGTGAGTCTCGTAATAGCTTAAGGTAATCCCGCCTTGAGACTCTTATCGGGTATATAGGTCTACAAGAAACTCTTCAGAAGAGAGCGGCAGAACCTGATGTGGTGGGTTTTAACGCAATTCCGCCGTATAACTCTCTTATGGGAATGTGCCCTGGACCTCGTATGCTAATATCCTAGACTTTGTATTGTAGATATTCTGAGCATCTCTTTAATATTCGGCTAGATACAGTTGAGCCCTATTAATAGCGATTACTAGTACATTCTTACGATTCGGTGTAAGTAGATTAACATCAGCTCAGCCAGATATGTACAATATAGGGCGATACATGATTAATCAAGTAGAATAAAGTGGAAAATTGACGGCCGTAATTAAAAGCGCTAGTCATAAAAAGCGCCTCATACAAGTCGCCCATGGCACTGTTTATACTTCTTACCACTGCCGCACGAGCAGCGATCATTACGGCTAACTTTTAGATAAGAGTTGTTGCATGCAGCGATCGACGATTTACCGGTGTCGGAGTCTAGATCAGTTATAAGATCTTCGGTTCGGCATTTAGTGTTCCCTGAATAGTCTATCCGCCGCTCTCTATATGCTTTAGAAGCATCCCTAGGTTGTTCTGCTGTCTGAATTTTTACATTCATTATAGTATGCGTTATTTCGTACTTGATTGTGTCCAGCATTGCCGAAAAAAGCTCGAATGCCTCAATCTTATATTCCTGTTTTGGATTTTTCTGTGCATAGCCACGTAAGTGAATGCCCTGACGCAGATGCTCGAGTGCAGCTAGGTGTTCGCGCCAATGTGCATCCAGAGTATGAAGCATGACTGAGCGCTCAAAACTACGGAACTCCTGACGGCCAACCTGAATAACCTTGGCTTCATACACTTTACTACTCTCCGAGAGTACTGCATCAAGTACCTCATCTGCTTCCCTTATATCCATCTTGTTTATTATCTTTTGCAGTAAAAGATCAGGCAACCACTCATTACGCAACGCTTCTTCAAGCGCTTTAATATCCCACTGTTCTTCTATACTACCGGACGGCACATAGGTGCGCACTAGCTTAGTAAGCACACTATGCCGCATGGCAATGATTGTTTCGCGAACCTCCTGGGCTTCCAACAATTCGTTACGTTGTTGATAAATTACCTTGCGCTGTTCATTAGAGACGTCATCATATTCAAGTAATTGCTTGCGGATATCGAAATTACGAGCCTCGACCTTGCGTTGCGCTGATTCGATCGAGCGCGTTATCATTCGAGCCTCAATTGCCTCGCCTTCCGGCATCTTAAGCCGATTCATAATTGCGCGTACGCGGTCGCCAGCAAAGATACGCAGCAAAGGATCCTCGAGCGATAAGTAGAAGCGCGACGAACCAGGGTCACTCTGCCGACCAGACCGTCCGCGCAACTGGTTATCTATTCGTCTCGACTCGTGCCGTTCGGTTCCAATAATATGCAGGCCACCAGTTGCCTTGACCTGTTCATTCAGCATCCGCCATTCTGCGTAGATCTGTCCGACTCGATGTTTCTTCTCGCTATCACTTATTGACGGATTAGCCTTGATAAGTGATGCTTGCTTATCTGGATTTCCACCGAGCACTATATCGGTTCCACGGCCAGCCATGTTGGTCGCAATCGTTATATGCCTTGGGCGGCCTGCTTCGGCGACAATTGCTGCCTCGCGCGCGTGCTGCTTCGCGTTAAGCACCTCGTGCGGCAGCCCAATTTTTTTAAGAAGATGCGACAATAGCTCGGAATTTTCGATTGATGTGGTGCCAACAAGCACTGGCTGCCCGCGTTTGTAACAGTCTTGAATATCTCGAATCACTGCATTATATCGCTCCTTCGCAACCTTATAAATCTGGTCCTGGTAATCCGTTCGCCTAGATGGCCGGTTCGTTGGAACTATAATAGTCTCAAGTCCATAAATCTCGTTAAACTCATATGCCTCAGTCTCAGCCGTGCCAGTCATACCAGATAGCTTAGTATACATACGGAAGTAATTCTGGAATGTGATCGATGCCAGCGTCTGGTTTTCCGGCTGAATCTTGACATGCTCTTTTGCCTCTATAGCCTGGTGGAGGCCGTCTGACCAGCGTCGTCCCGGCATTAAGCGTCCGGTAAATTCATCAACGATGACCACCTTGTCGTTCTGTATAACATAGTGCTGATCGCGGAAGAATAAAGTATGAGCACGTAGTGCTGCATATACATGATGCATCAGTGCAATATTCTGTGGTGTATAAAGACTTTCTTTATTACTTAGAAGATCCCATTCAGCTAGGAGTCTCTCGGCTTTTTCATGGCCCGATTCAGTGAGGAATACCGAGCGGGTCTTTTCGTCTAGAATATAGTCGCCCGATTTCTCAACTCCGCTACCATCAGCCCGTTCCTCACCGATCTGACACTCTAAAAAAAGTGGCAAGGTATTCATCTGAAGATATAACTCAGTGTGATCCTCGGCCTGACCAGAGATAATTAATGGCGTACGCGCTTCGTCGATCAGGATTGAGTCGACTTCGTCGACAATTGCAAAATTTAAAGTACGCTGCACTCGATCATTTAGCTCGTAAACCATGTTGTCGCGCAGATAGTCGAATCCGAACTCATTATTCGTGCCGTATGTGATATCTGACGCGTAAGCTTCTCGCTTCTGGCTGTATCCCATGTGCAAAAGATTAATCCCAACAGATAATCCGAGGAATTTATAAAGCTGGCCCATCCATTCTGCATCGCGCCTAGCAAGATAGTCATTGACTGTTACTACGTGCACACCACTTCCCGATAGTGCATTCAGATACGCTGCTAGCGTAGCTACTAGCGTCTTGCCTTCGCCAGTGCGCATTTCGGCAATCTTGCCATAGTGTAGAGCCATACCGCCAATGAGCTGTACGTCGAAGTGTCTCATCTTCAGCACACGGCGGCTCGCTTCTCGACACACCGCAAATGCCTCTGGCAGCAGTCTATTAAGTAACTCCCCGGCCGCTATACGCTGCCTAAATTCGTTAGTTTTTGCGCATAATTGCTTGTCCGTCATTTTTTCGATCCACATCTCCATCGCATTGATCGTTAAGACGGTCTTTTGATACTGTTTGAGCAGGCGCTGGTTGCGACTACCAAATATTTTTTGCAGAAAACCGGTGGTCATCAGATCGGGATCTCGAGTTGATACGCGGCGCAGAATCGGCGCGGCCCGTTAGCGCATAGCGGTTCAACTATATTTAGTAAAATTTAAGAGTGCGATTTTATCATGCTGATAATACACTTCCGCCTTAGCGCGTTTAGTATTAATCCGTGTTAGCTACAGGGAGCACAATATCTCCCGGAGTGCGTCACAGCGGCTTAATCGTGTAGAGTGCGGAGATATATTGATTTTTAAACAGTTGCGACCCAAAATTCTCTACACAAACTCTATAAATCATTATTCAAACCACTTTTTTCCGGGTAGGTAGTTTATGCTTAAACCACTCACTGAATGGATATCATCCAGCGCTGAGCTAGCTAGGCTACAAGCTGGCATACAACAGGTTTCAGAGCTAGACTCGGCTCTAAAAGCTATGCTGCCTAATTATCTAGCTAGTCATGTGTATGCTCCCCCAATTAAAGATCAGGCACTTACCATTTTTGCGGCCCATAATGCTTTGGCCGCTCGTTTACGTCATTTAGAGCCCACAGTGTTAGCTACACTACAGAAACGTGGTTTCGCACTGCTGGCAATTAGAATTCGAGTGTATCCGAAGGCGCGATCCCCTACGAGGATAGAGAGTCAGCGGACGCAGGTTTCATCGACTGGCGTGGATTGTTTAAGGCAGTTGGCTACTGTATTGAAATTATCGCCGTTACAGGGGGCTATCAATCGCATAGCGCAGCGATATACTAGACATCATCGCTCTACTAATAATATCCGCTTTGATTGGATCCGATTATAATAAAAGAATGTCGACTATTAGTTCGATAGTTCACTCTATTTTCTAGTCAGGCGAACACAGCTTGTGGATCACAGGAAAAACTAGGTGGAGCTGCTTTCTGGTCCGAAAATATAACAACCTCGTATGCGTCTGCGTGAGCAAGTAATTTGCATAATAGCGCATTGTTTAGGCTATGACCGGATTTATGAGCGGTATATGATGCTAATAACGGATGACCAACTACATATAAGTCACCAATTGCGTCTAGCATCTTATGCTTTACAAACTCGTCATCATAGCGCAGGCCATCGTTATTCAAAATACGGTATTCGTCGAGTACGATAGCGTTGTCCATACTTCCACCCTGCACCAAGCCTAACTCTCGCATTATTTCGACCTCGTGCATGAAGCCGAATGTACGAGCACGCGCTATCTCACGTATATAGGATATATTAGCGGAATCGACTTCTAATTCCTGTCTAGTTCTATCTACTGCCGGGTGACGAAAATCGATCGTAAACTTTAGCTTGAAACCGAAGTATGGTTCTAGCCTAGCAAATTTATCGCTATCACGTACCTCCACAGGCTGAGTGACTTTAATAAACCTCTTGGCACTAGCCTGTTCATCGATTCCAGCTGACTGAAGCAGGAATACAAATGATGATGCGCTGCCATCCATGATTGGAATTTCTTCGGCCGTCACCTCTACATATAGATTATCGATCCCGAGCCCTGCACAGGCTGACATCAGGTGCTCGACCGTTGATACTCTCGCACCGTCTTTTTCTAATACCGAAGCAAGGCGAGTATCACTAATTGACATCACACTAGCTGGGATATCTACTGGTACAGCTAAATCTGTTCGACAAAACACAATTCCAGTATTCGCAACAGCTGGTCTTAATGTCACCTCGACCTTGCGACCAGAGTGGAGGCCAATACCAACCGCCTTTACTATCGATTTAATAGTCCGCTGCTTTAACATTATGTAAACTCTTTAGAGATTATTTTAGTTGACATCCTTATGCTTATAGCTTTATATGATAGGTAATTTGCAGGGCTGCAGATTTTCTAAATTAAAAACCACTTACTGTCATTAAAATTACTATATTTACAGACAGTAAAGCTTGTCAAAAACTTAATTAGTGTCTTGAGTAAATTACTAGCGTGCTGCTTAAAGCTGCGAAATTAATATTTCGCAATTTCGGATTTATATCAGCAAGTACCTGAAGCTAGAAGAAAGAAACATGTGTAACACATCTTTCTTCACGCGTCTGGCTGGAGGGCTCTACTTTGCGTGACTCACGTGACGCCCATATATCCGAGTGATATGATTAGCAGGCTTGCTTGCGCAAGAATGCCGGGATATCGTACGTATCTACACCCTTGTCTTGTAATGCCTGCACATGTGATGCAGCTGTTTCCCTTGAGCTGCGCCGTACAGCCGATGTATCTAGCGAGCCATAGTCGGTAGGCGGTGTAGAGGAAATCAGATGATTATCTGTGCCAGTGCGGAGCAGCGTCATTGGTACAGATGTCTGCCGTTTTGCAGCGCCTCGGCCAAGACCTGTCGCCACTACAGTTACTCGTAACGCATCACCCATTGCATCGTCGTATACTGCTCCGAAAATCACCGTTGCATCGTCGGCTACGTAATTCTTAATAGTATTCATTACCTCACGGGTTTCCGACAGACGTAGCGAGCGGCTCGATGTAATGTTAACTAGCATACCTCGCGCTCCAGACAAGTCTACGCCCTCGAGTAATGGACTGGCTACAGCTTGTTCAGCTGCTAGCCGAGCACGCTCTCCGCCAGAAACCATTGCAGTTCCCATCATTGCTTTACCCTGTTCTCCCATTACGGTTTTGACATCTTCAAAGTCTACATTGACGAGGCCATCAACATTAATAATCTCAGCAATACCAGCTACTGCATTGTGTAACACGTCGTCAGCGCACTGAAAACACTTATCCATCTCGGCATCATCACCCATCACGTCAAATAGTTTATCGTTAAGTACGACAATAAGCGAGTCGACATGCGATTCAAGATTCTGTGCGCCCGCCTCGGCAGTTCGCATACGTTTACTACCTTCAAACTCAAATGGCTTACTCACAACGCCGACTGTTAGGATTCCAATCTCCTTAGAAATTTGAGCGACTACAGGTGCCGCACCGGTACCCGTACCACCGCCCATACCCGCTGTAATAAATACCATATGTGCGCCGCGTAGAGCATCGGAAATCCGCTCGCGCGCTTCTTCTGCGGCAGCATACCCCATATCAGGTTTTGCTCCGGCTCCAAGTCCAGTCTTACCGAGTTGGATTATAGACTGAGCCTTAGATCTATTTAGTGCTTGAGCATCTGTATTCATCACGATGAAATCGACACCCTGCACACCACGGTTGATCATGTGCTGAACAGCATTGCCGCCAGCGCCACCAACCCCGACAACTTTAATAACCGTGCTATTGATTTCAGTTTCTAGTATTTCGAATTTCATTAATGCCTCTGTCAAGTATTAAGCAACTTCGCTCTACGTTATGCGGTGGCTGAATAATTAAGGAATTTCGTTACTATGCACCCACCACCCGTGCGTTGCCAAACAACTTCAAAAATTACCCAGGAACCACTCCCTCATCCGGGCCCATATCTGTTTTACATAACCAGGCTGTGTAGCTACATTGCGCCCGCGCATACGCTGTAAATGCCCTTTTGCTACCAGCCCTATCGCAGTCGAATAGCGTGGGTTGCACACAACCTCTGCCAGTCCACCAGAATATTCTGGTACGCCGATACGCACCGGTTTAAGAAAAATATTCTCGCCTAGTTCAACCATGCCAGCCATCATTGCTGCTCCACCAGTTAATACTACGCCAGAGCTAATCAGTGCCTCATAGCCAGACTCGCGGATAACTTGCTGAACTAATAAAAATAGCTCTTCTACACGCGCCTCAATTACTGCTGCTAGCGCCTGGCGAGATAGAGCTCGCGGGGCACGATCGCCTAGACCTGGCATCTCGATTGTTTCATCTGGATCAGCTAGTGCCTGCTTAGCGATCCCGTAGGATATCTTGATATCTTCTGCATCCGGCGTTGGCGCGCATAGCGCCATGGCCATATCGCTAGTAATCTGATCACCTGCAATTGGAATCACTGCCGTATAGCGGATTGCACCTTTTTTAAAGATCGCGATATCGGTAGTCCCGCTACCGATATCAACAAGAACAACACCTAGCTCTTTCTCGTCTTCTGTTAGCACAGCTAGACTTGATGCTAGCGACTGTAAGATTAGGTTATTAACCTGTAGTTCACAAAATTGCACGCATTTAATAATGTTTTGAACCGCAGAGATAGCGCCTGTCACAATGTGCACTTTCACTTCTAAGCGGATGCCGCTCATGCTAATTGGCTCGCGAATATCTTCCTGTCCGTCGATTATGAACTCTTGCGTTAGGATATGCAGCACTTGCTGGTCAGTCGGAATATTAATTACCTGCGCTGTTTCAATCACACGCGCGACGTCGACCTGTGTGACCTCCTTTTCTTTAATCGCTACTATACCGCTTGAATTAAAGCTTCGGATATGGCTGCCGGTAATACCGGTAAACACGTTTGTAATTTTACAATCTGCCATAAGTTCAGCCTCATCGAGCGCACGCTGGATTGACTGAACTGTTGCTTCAATATTAACGACCACCCCCTTTTTCAGACCTTTCGAGTCGCTGTGGCCAAGTCCAATTACTTCATAGTGGCTTTCGTCTTTTAGCTCGGCAACAACAGCCACTACCCTCGACGTCCCAATGTCGAGGGCAACTAGCAGATCCTTGTAGTCTTTGCTCATAGCATACTCAATTGCGAGGGTTGTCTGTTTATTACTTTATAGAATCGGCTTATTCGATTTTGGGTTACTAGGAATAAAGCCGATCCCTGTGGCGCGAATCGCGAATCCGTTTGGATACCGTAGATCTACATATTGGATATCGCTGCCCCAGCGCTGCGTGACTATTGGCCAGGCCACCACGAACCTTTGAGCTCGGCTAGCTAGCGTATCCTTGGTGTGTTCTTGTCCCAGCTCTATTTGCATGCCATTAGTCAGCTTAATAGTCCAGGCGTAGCACGGTGATAACGTCACTTCTTTTAGCTTTGCACCTAGCGGATAGAACCATTTTCTAAAATCGTAATATCGGGTTACAATAGTGTGTACTGATTCCAGGGGACCTGTAAACACTGGTAGCTCAGAACCTGCTTGGTTGGCATTAAAGACTTCACCATTGACACTAACAAGCTGGTTTTTGTTCCATACACCAAGTGGTTTATATTCTTTAAGGGTAACCCTTAGTTTATTCGGCCACACGCGCCGAACGCTCACATGATGAATCCATGGAATTTGCTCAAATGCGATACGTACTTGATCTAGATCGAGAGTTATAAAATTACCGCGCAGATTTCCTAATACACTCTCTCGAACTATTGTCTGGTTGATATGATTGATATCGCCGCTGATTAATAGCGCGCGTAATGCAAAAGACGGCCTTTTCACTAGCCACAGGCCGCCCCAGGAAAGCACGATAGCTAGTAATGCTGCATGCAATGCACTCGTAATTATGTTGAGCTGGCGCACATTGTTCCACATATCGGCAGCGAGGCATCACTTCACAGTGTAAGCGAAAGTGCATTCATGAGTAGTTCACCATATGAGATGCCAGCTGCATGCGCCGCTTTCGGTAGCAATGAATGAGCAGTCATGCCGGGAGCAGTATTCACCTCTAAAAAATACGGGTTTCCATGGCTATCAAGCATAAGATCTGCGCGCCCCCATCGGGGGCAAGCCAGGATTTCAAACGCGCGATGCGCCAGCTCCGTCAGCCACTGTTCGTTTGAATTACTCAATCCGCATGGAATACAGTACTGAGTATCTTCGGAAATATATTTTGCATGGTAATCATAGAACTCACCGGCTGGTACGACTCGAATTAGTGGCAATTGCAGTGAACCAGCGACACATACGGTATATTCACCCCCATCTTCGATGCTCTTCTCTACTAGTACAACTGGATCATGCTGTGTAGCTTTCGCTAATACATATGGCAAGTTATCGGCAACTTTGACCTTAATAATCGAGATACTTGATCCCTCGGAAGCTGGCTTAACAAATAGGGGCAACCCAAGGTTCGAGACAATCTGCCGTGCCCTCGCATCGTAATCATCACCGAGTAATACTCTGTCGAACGGTGGCGTTGGAATCCCGACCTGCTGCCAGATTAATTTCGTTCGGAACTTATCCATACTCAGAGCTGAGCCCAGAACGCCTGGACCTGTATAGTGAATCCCGTAAAAATCAAGCACCGCTTGAATCTGGCCATTTTCACCATATCCGCCATGCAGCGCAATAAATGCGCGCACGAACTGTTCGTCTATTAGTGTCGATAAGGGTAGCTCTTTCGGATCGAATAAGTGCGCTTCGACACCAACGTCGCGCAGTCCCTCGTAGACTAGCAGTCCTGACATCAGTGATATGCTGTACTCAGACGATTCACCACCATAAAGCACCGCCACCTTACCAAACTCTTTTGGATCGATCATGCGCATCATTACACCCTTTGCTTCCCTATAAGCTGGCATGGTATGACGCTGATTGAGCCTGCGCCCATCGTCAATACTATATCGCCGTCGGCGACTACTTTCGCTAGCACATCTGGAATTTTATTAATACTATCGACAAACACTGGTTCAATCCAACCAGCTAGGTGAATAGCGCGAGCTAGCGCGGAGCCGTCTGCAGCTACAATAGGCATCTCACCGGCTGCGTAGACCTCAGTTAGTACTAACGCGTCAACAGTTGAAAGCACCCTAACAAAGTCTTCAAAACAATCACGCGTGCGCGTATAGCGGTGTAGCTGAAATACAAGGATTAAGCGCCGAGCCGGGAATGCACCACGTGCTGCAGCGATTGTGGCTGCCATTTCAACTGGATGATGGCCATAATCGTCAATCAGTAAATAAGTACCGCCATGCGTGAGTTCTATTTCGCCATAACACTGGAAACGTCGGCTCACGCCCTTAAATTTAGCAAGCGCTGACTGGATATCAATATCGTCTACCTCTAACTCAGTAGCAATCGCAATAGCCGCAAGAGCATTTTGTACATTGTGTGTGCCAGGAAGGTTTAACAGAATATCTAATGAAGGAGCATCGACACGATGGACGGTGAAATGCATCTGACCCTCTTTAGCAAGCACTTTAGTTGCGCGTACGTCTGCTTCTTGCGAGAATCCATAACGAATAATCGGCCTGGACACGAATGGTAAAATCTCACGCACATTCGGGTCGTCTACGCACAGCACTGCGATTCCGTAAAATGGCAACCGATAGGTAAATGTAATAAACGCTTGCTTGAGCCTAGCAAAGTCATGGCCATAGGCATCCATATGGTCAGTATCGATATTCGTAATCACTTCTATTACTGGAAGTAGGTTAAGAAACGATGCATCTGACTCGTCTGCTTCGGCAACTATAAGATCACCCGTGCCGAGTCGTGCATTTGTCCCTGCGCTGATTAGATGTCCTCCGATCACGAAAGTTGGATCCAGTCCGCCAGCCACTAAGATACTGGCTATAAGACTAGTGGTCGTAGTCTTGCCATGCGTGCCGGCAACCGCTATACCCTGTTTAAGTCGCATCAGCTCAGCAAGCATAACGGCTCTCGGAACAATTGGAATACGCCTGCGGCGCGCTTCAAGCACTTCGGGGTTATTGGAGCATACCGCTGTAGAGATAACAACTGCATCGGCGCCGTTAATATACTTCGCATTGTGACCAAGCTTGATATCAGCGCCTAGTCCGATTAACCGCTCAGTAATAGCCGATCTACTAATATCCGAGCCACTAACCCGGTAGCCCAAGTTAAGCAGCACTTCTGCGATGCCTCCCATTCCAGCACCGCCGATTCCAACAAAATGGATATGCTTGATAGTATGTTTCATTACTTTCCTAACGAACTAGACCGTGCATTATCCGATTTAGATGCTACGTCTCGTGTGACGAGCGATGCACACACTTGTGCAACGGATTCGGCAGCATCGCATTTAGCTAATTCCTGCGCACAGACTGCGACTTTCATAAGTGAAGCACGCGTCTGCTGCCCGATCCAGTCTGCGAGTTTCTCTGCTGACAATTCATTTTGTTGCATTACATTCGCTGCGTGATGCATAACTAGAAATGCTGCATTTGCAGTTTGATGGTCATCAACGGCGAATGGAAATGGTATGAACAGCGCCGCTACGCCTACAGCGGCAATTTCTGATACGGTTATCGCGCCAGCACGACAAATTACGAGATCAGTCTCAGCATAGGCGTGCGCCATGTCTTCGATGAACGAAACCAGTTCGATACCGTTATCTTGCGCTAGTCCCGCTTCCGCGTAATGTATGCGCAGTGTTTCGATATGCTTGGTGCCGGCTTGATGTACAACGTACGGCCGCCGAGATGGATCAAATAACGCTAAAGCACGTGGTACTATTTTATTCAGTGCTGCGGCACCAAGGCTGCCACCGATTACTAGAATTCGTAACGGGCCAGTGCGCGCTGCGTACCGCACTTCGGGCGGGGTTAGTAGAGCTAGCTCCGGACGGATTGGGTTTCCGACCCAGTGCGCACCGGGCAGCACATCTGGAAAAGCAACTAGCACACGGCTGGCAGGCTTAGCTAACAAACTGTTAGCTAAGCCTGCCACCGAATTTTGCTCATGCAGTACCAGTGGAATGCGTACAAGCACTGATATTAAACCGGCTGGAAACGTGATATGCCCCCCCATACCGAGCACAACGTCAGGCTGCACCCGGCGAAGCACTGCCATACTTTCTAAGCACGCGCGTAGTAGGTTTAGTGGTAAGCATATTTTTGTAGTAACACTCTTGCCACGTATACCACCAAAATGGATAAATTCGACTGGAATGTCGTGCTTAGGCACTAGTGTTGCTTCCAATCCATTTGGATTGCCGAGCCATACGACTCGCCAGCCCTTCTCGCGCATCCGCTGCGCAACCACTAGTCCGGGAAAAATGTGTCCTCCGGTACCGCCCGCCATTACAAGTAGCGTGCGTACGCCCATACCTTACCTCCGCGCATCAATGCTTTATTCTCATAATCTATGCGCATTAGAAGTGCGATTGATATGCAGTTGATCAAAATTCCAGAACCACCATAACTGACTAGAGGCAGCGTTAATCCCTTGGTCGGTAACAGACCTAGGTTCACGCTCATATTTATAAACGTTTGCGTTCCAATCCATAGGCCAATGCTTTTTGCGACTAATCCGGCAAAAGTATAATCGAGTGAGCATGCCTGATGGCCGATTTCGAACGCGCGTCGTACGATCCAATAAAATAGAAGTACTACGATTATCACGCCGAAAAAACCAAGCTCCTCGCCAATCACTGCAAGAATAAAGTCAGTATGTGCTTCAGGCAAATAGTTGAGCTTCTCCAGGCCCCTTCCTAGGCCTACCCCGAACCACCCGCCCCGCCCAAATGCGATAAGCGAGTGAATAAGCTGATATGATTTTCCTTGAGAATAGCAGTCATCCCACGGATTTAAATATGCAAAAATGCGCTCTCGCCGCCATGGCGAGAGCCAAACTAGAATGCAGAAAGTACCAATAACAATTAGTGCTAGACTACTGAATAAGCGAGCACCTATACCCCCTAAGAATAACACACCCATCGCGATCGCTACAATCACCACAAAAGCTCCTACATCCGGCTCGAGTAGCAGCATCGCACCGACCACGCCAATTGAGAGCGCCATCGGTAAAAAACCCTTTATAAATTGCTGCATGTATTCCTGTTTTCGAACAGTATAGTTAGCGGCATAAATGGTTACCGCCAGCTTCATAATTTCTGACGGCTGTATGCCCGTGATACCCAGAGAGATCCAGCGCCGAGCACCGTTTACACCTTTGCCTAAGTAAGGAATCAGTACAAGCACCAGCAATAGTAATGCGATTAGAAAGAGCCTAAGCGCTTGCTTATTCCAAATCTTGATCGGAATTCGAAATGCCAGCAGGGCTCCGAGAGCACCACTTATAAGAGATGCAATATGTCGAATAAGAAAGTGATATGGCATATAAGCCAAATACTTGGCTGAGTTAGGCAGTGCGATTGATGCCGAATACACCATTACAAGACCAAGTGATAATAGTGCGATCGTTGCCCAGAGCAGCATGTAATCATAATCGCACATACACGCGTTAAACGTGCGGCGGTCCCCAGCCTCACTAGCTACTAGTCTTAGTGGGCGTGATAGGATTGTGGTAGCAGTGCTATGAAGCGTTATATAGCATCTAGCAAGGTTTTCTAGAATACAACGAACTTGACGCATATTATCCTTCTTTTTCAGCGGCGATGTCCTTGATCTCTCTTCGGAATACCTGTGCGCGCTGTACATATCCGGAAAACATGTCTAAGCTCGCGCACGCAGGAGATAGCAGCACCGCATCCCCCGGCTGAGCAACAGACGCTGCAGCACGTGTTGCGGACTGCAGGCTTAAATGTAGAGTCAGTTGGACACTGGTATTAGCCAATGCCTCATACAATGTAGGAGCGTCCCGGCCAATTAACATCACGGCTCGGCAGTGGCGGGAGACTGCTGGCACCAGCGCCGTAAAATTTTGCCCTTTGCCATCACCACCTGCGATCAATACAATTCGTTGTGCAAGGCCTTCTAACGCCGCTACAGTCGCGCCGACGTTAGTACCTTTGCTGTCATCGAGATAGTCGACTCCAGCGATGGATCTAATCCATTCAACGCGATGCGGTTCCCCGCGATACTCGCGCAAGCCACATAGTAACGCTGAAACTGGCAGACCAATCGACTTGGCTAAAGCAACAGCGGCCATCGCATTCGAGGCGTTATGTAAGCCGCGGATGCGTAGAGAATCTATAGGTATAAGTCGATTAATCACGATATCGTACGCCCGGGCGGCGCTTTTGCGCCGCCCGGGCGTACGATACTCAGTAGATATATTATTGCTATCGCATGCTTCGACGAGCCAAGCGATATCTCCGTCGTATTGGATACCGTAGTCGCCAATATTCTGCGGCATATTAAGCCCAAAGGTCTGATATGCAACGGTAGCATCGCTAGTTGGTACGAATGCCATTACCCGAGCATCATCGCGATTCAAAACGCGCATCGTGCAAGGCCCAAAAATCCGACTTTTTGCCTTAATGTAAGCATCTAGCCCTTTGTGCCAGTCTAGATGATCTTGCGTAATATTGAGTATAATCGCTGCGTCAGGCTTAAATGTGTACGAGCTCTCTAGTTGAAAACTAGAGAGCTCTAGTACCCAAACATCGGGCATTTTTTTTGAGTCAATAGCCTCAGCCATCTTGTTGAGTATTGCTGGACTAATATTTCCGGCTACTGCAACGCTTTTACCAGCACGTTCGCATAGTAGCCCAGTGAGCGATGTAGTTATTGTCTTACCGTTCGTTCCGGTAATTGCGAGCACCTTAGGTTGGTAGCCATTTCTTGCTAGCATCCGCAACGACCGCGCAAAAAACTCGAGCTCACCCCATACCTCAATACTGTACTTACGAGCTGTACGAATTAATTCGGCTAAGTCTGTACTATACGGCGATAAACCTGGACTAATGCCAATTAATTCTACACCGTCATCAAGTAATGCTGGGCTAAATGCACCACCAACGAATTTAGCATTGATACCTAACTCTGCTAATCTAAAAAGATTTGGTGGCACTGCTCGGGTATCGGCTATGTGTAAGCGACAACCATAGCGTACACACCATCGAGCCATTGCTAGACCCGATTCGCCGAGTCCCAGAACAAGCGTCGTTGGGCGCTGTCTCTCTCTAAATTTCTTGCCAAACATTGTTTCTTTTTCTCGGTTGTTGGCTATCGCAATTTCAGTGTAGATAAACTAAATAGACATAGCATTAATGTAATAATCCAAAAACGGACGACAACTTGAGTCTCTGTCCATCCGGACAACTCAAAATGATGATGCAAAGGCGCCATCTTGAAGATTCGACGGCCTTCACTATAACGGTACTTCGTGTAACGAAACCACGTGACCTGTAACATTACTGAAATGGTCTCAGCAACGAACACGCCACACATAATAAGTAACACAATTTCCTGGCGTACTATCACTGCGATCGTACCAAGCGCACTACCAAGTGCTAAAGCACCAACATCTCCCATAAATACTTGAGCAGGGTATGCGTTATACCAAAGGAAAGCGAGTCCTGCGCCGCCTATCGCAGCGCAGAATATAAGTAATTCGCCTGCGCCAGGGATGTGAGAAAATAGTAAGTATCTTGAATAGATAGAACTTCCAATAACATAAGCAAATACACCGAGTACTGCAGAAACTAAGACGACCGGCATGATTACCAGTCCATCTAACCCATCTGTCAAATTCACTGCATTACTCGAGCCAACGATCACTAAATAGGTCAATATAATAAAGCCCCAGACGCCTAGCGGATAACTAATCCCCTTCAAAAAGGGTAGCGCTAAATCTGCTTGGACTGGCAAGCTGATTGAAAATCGACTATGCACCCACACCATAAACAAATCGAACATGCCTTCGTTATTCATCCCAGATACAGAAAATGCAAGATATACGGCAGCGAATAAACCGATTATTGATTGCCAAAAGTACTTTTCGAGCAATGACATACCGCGAGCGTCTTTATAGATAACCTTGCGATAATCGTCAATGAAGCCGATCATGCCAAAGCAAAACATAACCAGCATTACAATCCAGATGAAGCGATTTGTTAAATCACCCCACAGCAAAGTCGACATAGCAATACTTATCAAGATCAGCACACCTCCCATCGTTGGAGTACCTGATTTCATTAAATGTGTCGGCGGTCCGTTTTTACGCACGGCTTGGCCTATATTCATAGCAGAAAGCCTTTGTATTACTACGGGACCAAAGATAAGCCCAAGTAATAGCGCAGTAATAGTCGCCATCACTGCACGAAACGTCAGATAGTTGATGACACGCAGATAGCTTGCGTCGCCTTGCAGCCATTGCGCCAATACCAATAGCATTCGAAGTCCTTTTAATATGCCCTGGTTTTAACCAGCGAATCAGTTTACATAGGAGTGCTTAAAGCCCGAACCACACGCTCCATGCACATAAAACGAGAACCCTTAACCAAGATTGTCGCGCTAGCTGCCCCATGTAATGGGACGGCATCTTTATGCAGCAGCGCTGAAACGAGTGCATCAACTGAATCAAAATGATAGGCGTTCTGGCCGAATGCTATGCACGCATTTCGACTCGCGTCACCAAGCGCGTACATTACAGTGAGCCCGCGATTACGGGCATAAGAACCAACCTCGTGATGAAACGCGGGGCCATTTTTTCCAACTTCACCCATGTCACCCATCACGAACACGCGTGGTTCTGGACGCATAGCCAGAACATCGATTGCCGCACGCATTGAATCTGGGTTCGCATTATAAGTATCATCAATTACCATTGCACCGGCCCATGGCATTATCTGAGCCAGCTTAGTCTGCAGCCGCCCGTCAACCGGCTCGAAAGCTTCTAGCCCACGTCGTATAGCAGCCAGTCCAACACCAGCAGCAAGCGTCGCTGCGGTGGCGGCAAGTGCATTATGTGCGCTGGGCACACGTAACGATACCTCAAACATACCAGTTCGAGTCTTAATGCGTAGTGCACCAGTGTCCATAATCGTGCCTTGCACTGCTGCAGTGCTACTAGTACCAGGCCGACACATCGCAAAGTCTACGATAGGATTACCAGTAGCCGCCACTCGCCATATTTCTGTATACAGATCATCTGCGGGGAACACAGCCGTGCCACCCGGTGGCAGCGCATAGAGCACGTTAGCATGCTCTATAGCTACGCTCTCGACCGTAAGCATAAATTCTTGATGCTCGCGCTGCGCGTTGTTTACTAGCCCAATTGTAGGTCCAGCAATCCGAGCTAGCTGCCGTGTTTCTCCAGGATGATTTATACCGAGCTCTACGACGGCGAGCCGATGTTGCGGCCTAAGACGCAATAACGTGAGCGGCAAGCCAATATCATTATTTAGATTGCCTTGCGTTGAAAGCCACTGCGTGTGATGTGCGAGAGCGGCGGAAAAGATCGATGCGATCATTTCCTTAACCGTGGTTTTCCCGTTACTGCCAGCCACAATAATTAGTGGCAACGTGAATCTTCGACGCCAGCCAGCTGCAAGCTCGCCGAGCGCAGCCCGAGTATTGGCTACGCGTATTGTCGGAACATACCAATCTCTTGGGGTGCGTGACACTAACGCAGCAGCTATGTTGCGTTGCGATAGCTCTGACAAAAAATCATGTGCATCGAAACGTGCCCCCTGAAGCGCGACGAATAGGCTTGTTGGCCTGCAATCTCTAGTGTCAGTTGAGATATGTTCAAAAGTGATCGTATCGTCGTCGCCTAATATTATTGCACCATCGATTAGTGCTGCTGCCTCACGTAGCGTTAACATAATCATTCAGATTTTGTTTGAGCTTGAATAGCACATAATTCAAGCGCAAGACGTGCGTGATTTTGATCAGAAAACGGAAACTTTCTACCCATTACTTCCTGTGTTGTTTCATGTCCTTTTCCAGCGATTAGAACAACATCATCGGCAGCAGCGGCACGAACAGCATCGAGTATCGCGCTAGCGCGATACTCGATGATTCGTGCTCGTTTGGGTTCACGCATCGCGTCGACGATTTGCTTAATAATTGAAAGTGGCTGTTCACTACGCGGGTTATCGCTTGTTACGATAACGCTATCGGCAAGTCGTTCGGCAATTGCCCCCATTATCGGTCGTTTTACTGCATCACGGTCACCCCCACAACCAAAGACGCAGATAAGTTTTCCGCCTCGCTGAGTAGAAATTTGTCGTAGGGCCTCGAGCGTTTTTTCTAATGCATCCGGCGTATGCGCGTAATCAACAATTACTAACGGCTCACCCATATTTATGCGCCCTCCGAATTTCTGCATCCGGCCGTTAACTGGCTCCAACTGAGCGAGCTGCGATACTGCCGTGTCGAATGGTACGTCAGCAGCCAGTAGTACACCGAGGACAGAAAGCAGATTGGCTACATTAAATGCTCCTAAGGCGCTCACTTCGACCTCAGCGCGCCCCCAATCAGATAGCACGGTAAAAGCCGTTCCGGTGTTAATAGCACGGATTTCTATCGCATATAGCGAGGCATCGCTGTCCCTAGAGGGCAAAGATATGCCATACGAGATTACACGTACTCGCGTGGCCACATGCTTTATTAGCCGTCGCCCAACCTCATCGTCTCGATTAATGACTGCTGCGCGCAAACTCGGCCAATCGAATAGCCGTACCTTAGCGGATTCGTACGACGCAAGATCTTTGTGATAATCTAAATGGTCTTGTGTTAGGTTAGTAAAAACCGCGATGTCAAAATTGACTCCATTCACTCGCTCTTGATGTAGTGCATGAGATGAAACTTCCATAGAAACTGCGTGTGCGCCTAGTGAGCGCAGCACTGAAAGACTATGGTGTACCTGTGGTGCATCCGGGGTTGTAAACCCGGTATAGGAAAGATGCCCTAATAATCCAGTTCCTAATGTTCCAATAATCGCACAAGGAATGCCACTGCTGCTCAACGCCCCTGCAATCCAGTGATTAGTTGTGGTCTTACCATTAGTACCAGTTATGCCAACTACTAGCATGCCGCAACTTGGCTTGCCATACCATGCACTCGCAATATAGCCAGCAAGCTGCTTAAGTTCAGGGATTTCAAGCACTGGCAGGTTAATAGGGGTCTGCTGACCAGCTTGAACGAGCACCGCTGCCGCGCCACGCTGTAGTGCATCCACGATATAAAGATGACTGTTTGTGTCGTCCAGTGTATACGAGATGAATACATCACCGTTGCATACCGCACGACTATCTACATGCAGTTGTGCATGAGGCGCAAGAAGGCGGGTGCGCAACCATGCGAGTACCTCGGCAGTTGCATTCTCGATTTGCTCTGGCGTCAGCGGAAAGCGACTCATCGAATAGTCCTTTGCGACGCGCCTACCTTGGTAATTGACTGAGAGTCTTTGCCAACTATAATCTGGTTATATGACATATTAGGAGGCACATTTAGCAAACGCAGGGTATCGCTAACAATCTCTGAAAATACGGGACCAGAAACCCGTCCACCGAAGTGACTTCCAGCTGTTGGCTCATCAATAGATACTGCTACAACGATACGCGGATGCGGCAGCGGTGCTATACCAATAAATGATGCTCGATACTTACTATGGTCATAGCCCCGTCCTACGTGCTTATATGTAGTGCCGCTTTTGCCGCCGACACGGTAGCCCGGCACCGCCGCGTCAGGCGATGTACCGCCTAACTGTGTCACAGTTTCCAGCATCGACTGGACCTGATGCGCCGTGGTAGCTGAAAAAACTTGTATGCCTTGGGGGGCGTCGTCGTTGTTACCCCGGATCAGAGTAAGGGGAATAACACGGCCATCATGCGCGAGCGCAGTATAAGCACCCCCCAGCTGAAATAGCGACGCAGATAAGCCATATCCATACGATATTGTTGCCTGCTCGATTCGACGCCAGTCCTGCCAAGGATGTAATCGTCCAGCTGCTGCGCCAGGGAAGTTGATCTTCGGCGCCTGCCCGAGTCCGATGCTCATGTACATATTCCACATTTCCTCAGGCCTTAACCGCATCGCGATTTTTGTCGCGCCGATATTACTAGACTTCTGAATGACGCTACTGATAGTTAAAATGCCAAAGCTAGCCTCGTCTGTAATTGTCGAACCATCCAATATAAAGTACCCACTTCCGGTATCAACTAATGTCGTAGGCGACACGCAGTGTAGATCTAGTGCTAGTGATATAATAAACGGCTTCATAACTGAACCGGGCTCAAATACGTCAATTAACGCACGATTACGTAACTGTTGGCTAGTAATGTGCGATCTGTCATTCGGGTTATATGTTGGATAGTTAGCTAGCGCAAGTACTTCGCCCGTCTTCGTGTCAATAACAATCGCACTGCCAGCTTTCGCCTTAAACTGAGTAACTGCTGCTTTAAGGTTGGCAAACGCGATATACTGGATTTTTCTATCTAGCGATAATGCAATATCCGAACCATTGCGTGGTTTAACTGACTCACCAACATCATCGATAATACGTCCCATTCGATCTTGAATCACGCGGCGGATACCCGGGACACCTGCTAGCTCTTTCTGGTTCGCCAGTTCTATTCCTTCCTGTCCTTCGTCTTTAATATTAGTAAAGCCGATCATATGCGCGGTAATCTCACTTTCCGGATAAAAGCGTTTATATTCGTGGCGTGCGTATATACCGGGGATATCTAGTGAGACCACTCGTTGAGCTATTTTTAATGATACCTGCCGTTTTACATAGACAAATGTCTTGTCTCTCGACAACTTTGCCCGCAGTTTTTTTTCACTTATTAAGAGCAGCCTGGAAAGCTCTGCCCATTTATTTTGGCCCAAATCATGCGGCACTAATTTAGGAATAGCCCAAATCGCCTGAACTGGCACACTTATAGCCAATACTAGTCCATTACGATCTAGGATCCTGCCGCGAGTGGCAGGCAACTCTATGGTTCTACGGTAGCGGCTTTCACCTTGTTTTTGATAAAATGCGCTACCTGGTCCCTGAATCCAAAATGCACGCACTACTAGTATAATAAACGCAATAAATAGAAGAAATACGACAAGCCTAGAGCGCCACATTAATAAGTGAACTGAGCATACGGAGGCTGATGAGGGAAACACACGACTGCGATCATAATCTGGCAGTTTCATTGGACTGTTTCTGCCATAAAAATTGACGTCTGGAGACCAGATGCTGTCGCTCTTGTATCGCTTGCTTGTGGAGAGTCCTGCACTAACTGAGTACAATCTAAAACTACTGGCCGCATATTTAAATCGGCTGTAGCAATACGTACAATTCGTAAGGTTTTAGATAGTACACTTTGTTGGTATTGTAATTCCGCATTGTTTAAGTGTAGCTCATACTCTTCAAACTGGGCATGCTGAAGATCAATAAACACCTCGCGTTGCCTGTTCGTTGCGTTCACGACCGACAACGCACAACCCACCTCTAGGGTAAGCATAACAATAAGCAGGGAAAAATTAAGCCGGCTTATTCTAATACCCGCTCGGCAATACGCATTACGGCAGATCTAGCACGTGGGTTAGCTACAACCTCTGCTTCGCTAGCAAAAACACGCCCTAGAATACGTAGCGGTGGAGTAGGTAAATCCGCTACCCGAATAGGTATGTAACGGTTTATAGCTGGAGCGCGCGAGTTCGATTGTAGGAACCGCTTGACAATACGGTCTTCTAGAGAATGGAAGCTGATAACCACTAAACGCCCCCCTTGCTCTAACGATTCTAATGCGGTCTCGAGAATTATAGGTAGCTCTGAAAGCTCTTGATTAATATGAATCCGTATTGCTTGAAAGGTACGGGTAGCTGGGTCCTGACCTTTCTCGCGAGTCTTAACAGAGCGCCCAACAATCTTAGCAAGTTCACTTGTACGCTCAAGAGGACCAAGATACCTAGATGCTGCGCGACGAGCAGAAATCGCCTTTGCAATCTGAATCGCAAACCGCTCCTCCCCGTAATCCCGTATCACCCTGATTAACTCCCGCTCGTCCACATGCGCAAGCCATTGCGCAGCGGACTCACCGCACGTCGGATCCATTCGCATATCTAGTGGACCGTCATGACGAAAGCTAAAACCTCGAGCCGGATCATCAATTTGTGGCGATGACACGCCCAAATCAAGTAATATACCAGATAGACGGATATTTCCGTATGACGTTAGTACTTCTCGTAATTTCGTGAAGCTACCGTGAACGACATCTAGGCGTGAATCAGCAACCTGGTATGCTGCCTGGATAGCCTGAGGATCTTTGTCGAATACAATCAATCGAGCGCCGGAATCAATCCGGGTAAGCACTAAGCGACTATGATGTCCTCGGCCGAATGTTCCATCAATATAGATTCCATTAGTGCGCGTGATTAGAGCGTTAACCGCCTCATCTAACAAGACTGGACAATGCCATCCCAGATTTTTTATTGCTAAAGCCATCCGATACTCTGGAATAAAAAGTAAAGTTTTTAAGATGTTAGATATATTGCGGCATCAAAATATACTTTTTTGTATACGTGTACACCCCCATAATACGAAATAACTACTTATATTAAGCAATATCACCTCATGTCTGCACTATAGGTTTATAGCACAGGCAACGCTAGTGCAGGCAAGATAAATATCCGGCCTATCGCATTAATATCTAGCGCGTTATAGAGGAAAATCTTGCATTACTTTTTACACTGATCCGAAACTGTAGAAATCTTATTGCTGGCGTATTCCTATTTAGCTTACAACATAACAATAGATAGTTTTTAGGGCGTTGAATACAAATTACTTAGGTTGTATATATTCAGACGGAATCTTTAAAAAACTCGTCTAAAGCAACATGCGCATGTTCTCATTAAAGTATGTAGCTAACAAAACTTTCCATACCTTTATTAATAAGTATATACACATACTGTACGAACGTGCTTTATTACAGAAGTTACCTCTATAAAACATTAGCATACTTTGTACATTATTTTATTTTTTATATAAATTATTTAGGTAATACAAAATGTTAGGAACTATAGTTAGTGAACTAAGTAAATTAAATCCGCTAATGATCGGTACTGTATTTATTAATTAAACTCGTTAATTAATAAATACAGTACGCCCGTTTCTATATCTGAAACGGGCGTACTGGCACAAAATAAAAGCCTGACAATTACCTACTTTCACACGGGCAATCCGCACTATCATCGGCGTGAAGTCGTTTCACGGTCCTGTTCGGGATGGGTAGGAGTGGGTCCAACTTACTATGGTCATCAGGCAAAAAGAAAAGAGTTAGTTATTGTTTGATTCTATACAGCATATAGTACAACAAATCTGGAGAAAAGCAGTCGGTAGAGGTTAGCATAAATTAACGACAAAACATTAAAACGGACTAGTTATAGGATCAAGCCTTACGGGCAATTAGTATCGGTTAGCTTAACGCATTACTGCGCGTACACACCCGACCTATCAACGTCCTAGTCTTGAACGACCCTTTAAGGGGATCAAGTCCCCGGGGAAGTCTTATCTTGAGGCAAGTTTCCCGCTTAGATGCTTTCAGCGGTTATCTCTTCCGAACATAGCTACCCGGCAATGCCACTGGCGTGACAACCGGTACACCAGAGGTTCGTCCACTCCGGTCCTCTCGTACTAGGAGCAGCCCCTCTCAAACTTCCAACGCCCACGGCAGATAGGGACCAAACTGTCTCACGACGTTTTAAACCCAGCTCACGTACCTCTTTAAATGGCGAACAGCCATACCCTTGGGACCGGCTACAGCCCCAGGATGAGATGAGCCGACATCGAGGTGCCAAACACCGCCGTCGATATGAACTCTTGGGCGGTATTAGCCTGTTATCCCCAGAGTACCTTTTATCCGTTGAGCGATGGCCCTTCCATACAGAACCACCGGATCACTATGACCTGCTTTCGCACCTGCTTGACTTGTCGGTCTCGCAGTTAAGCACGCTTATGCCATTGCACTATCAGCACGATTTCCGACCGTACTTAGCGTACCTTCGTACTCCTCCGTTACGCTTTGGGAGGAGACCGCCCCAGTCAAACTGCCTACCATGCACGGTTCCCAAACCCGATTCAGGGTTCTAGGTTAGAACTTCAAACAAACCAGGGTGGTATTTCAAGGACAGCTCCATGCGAACTAGCGTTCACACTTCCAAGCCTCCCACCTATCCTACACAGATCGGTTCAAAGTCCAATGCAAAGCTACAGTAAAGGTTCATGGGGTCTTTCCGTCTAGCCGCGGGTAGATTGCATCATCACAAACACTTCAACTTCGCTGAGTCTCGGGAGGAGACAGTGTGGCCATCGTTACGCCATTCGTGCAGGTCGGAACTTACCCGACAAGGAATTTCGCTACCTTAGGACCGTTATAGTTACGGCCGCCGTTTACCGGGACTTCAATCAAGAGCTTTCACCCCATCATTTAATCTTCCGGCACCGGGCAGGCGTCACACCCTATACGTCCACTTTCGTGTTTGCAGAGTGCTGTGTTTTTATTAAACAGTCGCAGCCACCAGTTTATTGCAACCCTTTTACCCTTCTGGCGCAGGCCAGTTAGGCTAATAGGGCGTACCTTATCCCGAAGTTACGGTACCAATTTGCCGAGTTCCTTCTCCCGAGTTCTCTCAAGCGCCTTAGAATACTCATCCCGCCCACCTGTGTCGGTTTGCGGTACGGTCTTGTTAGACTGAAGCTTAGAGGCTTTTCTTGGGACCACTTCCAATTGCTTTGCAGCTTAAAAAGCCGCTTGCTCTACATCCTTGAATTATGACGCCCGGATTTGCCGAAGCACCTTCTTTAATGTAGAGACCGGGACTTCCGACACCCGGACAACTTTCTGCGATCCGTCCCCCCATCGCATCTAACAATGGTGCAGGAATATTAACCTGCTTCCCATCAGCTACGCATTTCTGCCTCGCCTTAGGGGCCGACTCACCCTACGCCGATGAACGTTGCGTAGGAAACCTTGGGCTTACGGCGAGGAGGCTTTTCACCTCCTTTATCGCTACTCATGTCAGCATTCGCACTTCCGATACCTCCAGCGCATTTCTCAATGCGCCTTCACAGGCTTACGGAACGCTCTCCTACCATACGTACTTGCGTACATATTCGCAGCTTCGGTAATTAGCTTAGCCCCGTTACATCTTCCGCGCAGGACGACTCGATCAGTGAGCTATTACGCTTTCTTTAAAGGATGGCTGCTTCTAAGCCAACTTCCTGACTGTTTTTGCCTTCCCACTTCGTTTCCCACTTAGCTAATTTTAGGGACCTTAGCTGGCGATCTGGGTTGTTTCCCTTTTGACGTCGGACGTTAGCACCCGGCGTCTGTCTCCCGTGATTACACTCTTCGGTATTCGGAGTTTGCTATGACGAGGTAATCCGCAATGGACCCCTCAACCATGACAGTGCTCTACCCCCGAAGGTGATACACGAGGCACTACCTAAATAGTTTTCGGAGAGAACCAGCTATTTCCAAGTTTGTTTGGCCTTTCACCCCTATCCACAGCTCATCCCCTAACTTTTCAACGTTAGTGGGTTCGGTCCTTCAGTGCGTGTTACCGCACCTTCAACCTGGCCATGGATAGATCACTTGGTTTCGGGTCTACGCCCAGCAACTAATTTGCCCTATTCGGACTCGCTTTCGCTACGCCTTCCCTATTTGGTTAAGCTTGCTACTGAACGTAAGTCGCTGACCCATTATACAAAAGGTACGCCGTCACCTTTTACAAGGCTCCGACTGTTTGTATGCATGTGGTTTCAGGATCTATTTCACTCCCCTCTCGGGGTTCTTTTCACCTTTCCCTCACGGTACTAGTTCACTATCGGTCGATCACGAGTATTTAGCCTTGGAGGATGGTCCCCCCATCTTCAGACAAGATTTCACGTGTCCCGCCCTACTTATCGTATCCTTAGTTCTACACCTTAGTTTTTACTTACAAGGCTATCACTTACTATGGCCGCTTTTTCCAAAGCGTTTAGTTAACTAGAGTGCTAAATGATACAGGCTGATCCCATTTCGCTCGCCACTACTTTGGGAATCTCGGTTGATTTCTTTTCCTACGGCTACTTAGATGTTTCAGTTCGCCGCGTTCGCCTCACATAACTTATAGATTCAGTTATGGATGGTCTATACAGACCGGGTTGCCCCATTCAGACATCTGCGGATCAAGGCTTGTTTACCAGCTCCCCGCAGCTTTTCGCAGGCTACTACGTCTTTCTTCGCTTGTGATCGCCAAGGCATCCACCACATGCACTTACTTGCTTGATCCTATAACAAGTCCGTTTTTAATAGACTTGTTAAAGTCTAAGTTTTGTGTTGTGCAATACTTTTTAAGTATTTTAATTAACTTAAAAAGTAAATGATTCTACCCATCTATTTTTACATCTATTTTAAGATGTATTTAATAGATAGACTGCTTTTCCAGATTGTTAAAGAACGCTACAGTCGTATAAATATTTTTATACACTGCTTAATTACTAACATTTAGGTTTAAATATTAGTAATTAAGCAGTGTGGAGGCAGACGGAATCGAACCGACGACCCCCTGCGTGCAAAGCAGGTGCTCTCCCATCTGAGCTATGCCCCCTTATAACTTATTAGGTTTTGCACAGGATTTGTTACTCGCTAGACACGCCACGTATGGTGGGTCTGGTTGGATTTGAACCAACGACCCCCGCCTTATCAAGACGGTGCTCTAACCGACTGAGCTACAGACCCTTTGTCTGTCCCCGTAACTTTACAGCCGATAAGTGTGAGTACTTGTAGTACAGACATTTCGCTCTAGAAAGGAGGTGATCCAGCCGCACCTTCCGATACGGCTACCTTGTTACGACTTCACCCCAGTCATGAATCCTACCGTGGTAACCGTCTTCCTTTCGGTTAGACTAGCCACTTCTGGTAAAACCCACTCCCATGGTGTGACGGGCGGTGTGTACAAGACCCGGGAACGTATTCACCGCGACATGCTGATCCGCGATTACTAGCGATTCCAGCTTCATGTAGTCGAGTTGCAGACTACAATCCGGACTACGATCGGTTTTTTGGGATTAGCTCCCCCTCACGGGTTGGCAACCCTCTGTTCCGACCATTGTATGACGTGTGAAGCCCTACCCATAAGGGCCATGAGGACTTGACGTCATCCCCACCTTCCTCCGGTTTGTCACCGGCAGTTTCCCTAAAGTGCTCTTGCGTAGCAACTAGGGACAAGGGTTGCGCTCGTTGCGGGACTTAACCCAACATCTCACGACACGAGCTGACGACAGCCATGCAGCACCTGTGCGTCGATTCTCTTTCGAGCACCTCTACTTCTCAGTAGAGTTTCGACCATGTCAAGGGTAGGTAAGGTTTTTCGCGTTGCATCGAATTAATCCACATCATCCACCGCTTGTGCGGGTCCCCGTCAATTCCTTTGAGTTTTAATCTTGCGACCGTACTCCCCAGGCGGTCAACTTCACGCGTTAGCTACGTTACTAAGGAAATAAATCCCCAACAACTAGTTGACATCGTTTAGGGCGTGGACTACCAGGGTATCTAATCCTGTTTGCTCCCCACGCTTTCGTGCATGAGCGTCAGTATTGACCCAGGAGGCTGCCTTCGCCATTGGTATTCCTCCACATCTCTACGCATTTCACTGCTACACGTGGAATTCTACCTCCCTCTGCCATACTCTAGACTGCCAGTCACCAATGCAGTTCCCGGGTTGAGCCCGGGGATTTCACATCGGTCTTAGCAAACCACCTGCGCACGCTTTACGCCCAGTAATTCCGATTAACGCTTGCACCCTACGTATTACCGCGGCTGCTGGCACGTAGTTAGCCGGTGCTTATTCTTCCGGTACCGTCATCCAGTCTAGGTATTAACTAGACTGCTTTCTTTCCGAACAAAAGTGCTTTACAACCCGAAGGCCTTCTTCACACACGCGGCATTGCTGGATCAGGGTTTCCCCCATTGTCCAAAATTCCCCACTGCTGCCTCCCGTAGGAGTCTGGGCCGTGTCTCAGTCCCAGTGTGGCTGACCGTCCTCTCAGACCAGCTACAGATCGTTGCCTTGGTAAGCTTTTACCTTACCAACTAGCTAATCTGGCATCGGCCGCTCTTTGAGCGCGAGGCCCATAGGGTCCCCCGCTTTCCTCTTTGGAGTGTATGCGGTATTAATTCGGCTTTCGCCGGGCTATCCCCCACTCTAAGATACGTTCCGATGTGTTACTCACCCGTTCGCCACTCGCCGCCAGGCCGAAGCCTGCGTTGCCGTTCGACTTGCATGTGTAAGGCATGCCGCCAGCGTTTAATCTGAGCCAGGATCAAACTCTTCAGTTTAAACCTGTTACTTATTTTAGCTTTTTAGGCTTTGTCGCTCAACTCAAAATATTGATAATTTTTAAATTTCTAAAAATTACTTTAATTTTGCATGAGACTTGATTATTTTCTTTGCTTTTTACACTTTATATTTTATGTAAAGTGTAGTTTTGCCTGACCATCAAGTACCCACACTTATCGGCTGTTACTTTTTTAAAGAGCATCGCGCTAAATTAGCTTTAACTTATTTGAGCTAAAGATTTTTTTGCGTTTTATTGTGTTAACAACAAAGAACTAGCATTCTCGGTGTAATTCTACGAAACGTCAAGAGCTTTTTAGAAAATTTCTTAGTCTTAGTAACTACTTACTGTTTTACTTGTCGCACAGTATCAAGCAAGCATGAAACTAATAGTTTAGCAACTATATAATACTTTTAATTCAGCTTTTAGCTGATTTTGTTCTAGGTTTTCAAGCGATAAATTTAAGAAGACTGAGCAAAAGCGGGAAGTTTTACATCTATTAAGGGTATTATATTATTTGTGTCTTATATTATATGTCTTCTTAATTCTGTTATTGAACTATTCTTTAAGAAAATAAGTTTTATATCTTATAGATAAGATATCTATATTAGTAATAATGTTGCTCCTGCGGAATTAATTAAAAAATTGAATTCTATATATTCAGGGGAAATATAACGATATAAGCAAGATATATGTAGATATGTTTTAATTACCAATCTAATGCCCCGTTTTTCCATTTAATTAATCAAAATATTATTGATAATAACCATATTTTATAATATATATGTAATATTTTTAATAACTTCTGAATATGGGGGTTAGCTAGTAATATAGAGGTATATGGTGATAAAATAGAATATTGCCTATTATAAATTAATATATACCTTGAGAAGGTAATACTTACAAGAAAGACTTTTTAGGTATATGTGTTAGTACGAATTAGATACTTTTCTCAAATATAAGCTGAGCGAGATTTGTATAAACCTAGCTAGATATTGGTGGGCCTCCCGTGAGTCGAACACGGCACCAACGGATTATGAGTCCGCTGCTCTAACCAAGCATGAGCTAGAGGCCCGAATTAGTTATTTCGAAAATAGGACTTAGTTTCCCTCCAAGAAAGACTTTAGTTTATCTGAACGGCTTGGATGACGCAATTTACGTAATGCCTTTGCCTCGATCTGGCGGATTCGCTCTCGTGTTACATCGAACTGTTTACCGACTTCTTCAAGCGTATGATCTGTACTCATCTCAATTCCAAAGCGCATTCGCAATACTTTTGCTTCACGCGGTGTTAATAAATCTAACACCTCTTTGACGACATCTCGCATGCTCTCGTGTAATGCGGCATCAGCTGGTGCTAGTGTATTGTTATCTTCGATAAAATCACCTAAATGTGAATCGTCGTCGTCGCCGATCGGGGTTTCCATAGAAATTGGCTCCTTTGCGATCTTCATAATCTTTCGGATTTTTTCTTCTGGCATCTCCATTTTTTCAGCAAGTGTGCCAGGATCAGGCTCGAGACCTGTTTCTTGCAAGATTTGCCGTGATATCCGATTCATTTTATTAATTGTCTCGATCATATGCACCGGAATTCGTATCGTACGAGCCTGATCTGCAATCGATCGAGTAATCGCCTGACGAATCCACCATGTCGCATACGTAGAGAACTTATAGCCCCGCCGATATTCAAACTTATCAACCGCTTTCATTAAGCCTATATTACCTTCCTGGATCAAATCTAAAAATTGCAAACCACGATTCGTGTATTTTTTCGCAATAGAAATAACTAGCCGCAAGTTGGCCTCAGTCATCTCGCGCTTAGCTTGCCTTGCTTTGAGCTCGCCTGCCGCCATTTGGCGATTTGTTTCTTTCAGGTCTTTTAGCGGCAATACAACGCGCGCCTGCAAGTTAATCAATCGCTGCTGCTGTTCGCGAATTGCGGGGATATTTCGCGCAAGTACTGCTCCATAGGGCGGCCCCTCTATAATAATCTGTTCTGCCCAGTCTAAATTAGTCTCATTACCAGGGAAGCGCCAGGCAAATTCTTCGCGTGACATCCCACACTTATTGACGACAATATGTAAGATCTGTCGTTCTACTTGACGTACCTCATCAACCTGCATGCGCAACGTATCGCATAGTCTTTCAACCGTTCTAGCAGTAAATCGGATCAATGTTAACTCTGTTTGAATAGCATCTCGCGCCCTTAGGTATAGCTGAGACTTATACCCCTCCTTTTCATATGCAAGCCGCATTTTTTCAAACCACTCGCTTATTAGAGCAAAGCGCTCTAGAGAGGCGTGCTTCAGCGCATCAAGCTGCGCAGTGCTGGCTGCATCCGCTCCAGCACCCCCCCCATCTCCTTCTTCGTGGCTCGTGTCTGTTCTATCAGATTCTGATGCCATCTCATCTGCATCAGATGCACTAATTATATCCTCTGTATTTGGATCTATGAGGCCATCGACTAGTTCGTCTACACGGATTTCATCACTAGTAACCCGCTTAGCCATCGCAAGGATGTCTATAATCGTCGTTGGGCAAGCTGAAATTGCCCGGACCATATGCTTAAGACCGTCTTCGATACGCTTAGCAATTTCAATTTCACCTTCTCGCGTCAATAGCTCAACAGTACCCATCTCTCGCATGTACATACGCACCGGATCTGTTGTGCGACCGAATTCAGAGTCTACTGATGATAATGCGACCTCGGCCTCCTCTTCAACTTCGTCGTCGGACGATAACGAAGGCGCATTATCGTTAAGTAGCAGAGTTTCTGCATCAGGTGCCTGTTCATAAACTGCCACGCCCATATCATTAAACGTGCTAATAATGCTTTCAATCGCCTCAGTTTCTGCAAAATTGTCTGGTAGGTGATCATTAATTTCAGAATAGGTTAAGAAGCCTCTTTCTTTGCCTAGCTTAATCAGAGCCCGAAGCTTTGAGCGGCGCTCCTCAAGCTCCTCAGCCGTACCTGGTTGACGAGATGCAAATGCATCTTTTAGCAGTGCTTTTTCCTTCGCCCTGCGATCACGCGCTTTAATCTTCTCACCCTTCACTGTCGTGAATGAGCCGGCCGACTCATCGAGTTGCTTCATTTCCTTATTAAGTAGTACTTTATTCAGCTTTTTTGTCATGGATGTCGCCATTACGGCTTTAGTCTCGACTTGCGGGGCTTGTCAGATGGTTGCTGCTTTACTCGTATTAATACAGTCTTATTTGTCTAGTATGTCTAGTATCTAGCGGCTAAAACTACATATCTCTCGCTTTATACGCCTTGCGATTAGACCACATTGCAAAGTCGCTTTATAAAAACTTCTATTTTGGAGAGCAGCATTATAGTTTTTAGCCGACTAGATCGGATAATTGCCTCCGGCAAGACATATCTAAAAAATAAATGTTTCTTTTCGAATAGAATCATTATCTTTATAACTATCAATTTGCACTTTTAATGCAACCTAATCCCTGGCTACCCAGGAGTTTTTATAGTAATGCTGCATCTATTTTATTCTGTCTAGAAATAACCCCCATTTAGAATCCTCTCAATATAGCACGATGATCATCTTTTTTTGCAAGAGGCAACGCGCCGATCTAGCGTTTCAGATCGGCGCGTTGCCTTGATAATTCAGCAAACTCCCTGGCTTGTTCCCCCTCTAGTTTTATCTGCCGAGATAAAATCTTAAGGCGCTCAGAGCAAGCGTCATAACGCATCTTTGAGATGACTGTCTTGACTTCATCAGCTGCGATTTGTTTCTGCTTATCACGTTGGCGTATGCTATTGTCATCCGGCGATGTATCTAGTAAATCACGCACGTTTTCATCATATAAGAAAATTTCTCGAAATATTTCCTTATATATTGACGAATTTGGAGAATTAAGTAGCAAATCCCTAAGCAACTGATAATCAGCCGTGTTTCCTAGTGTCTGCGTATATGCAATCGTCTCAGAAAACAGATTTTTTTGTCTGGAAAGTGTAGCTAGCGTGTTGCATTCCTGCACACTAAGCATTGCGACGATACATGGATACATAATTATATTACGTAGCGCTCGATGCTCGTGGTCGGTAACAGAACAACGATCGATCTTTACTGGAACGCGAACTGTACCTGTAGTTCGCTTGCCAATTTCGCAGAACTTCACTACGTCTTCGATGGTCATCGATATCTGAGCTGCTAGCGTATGTATAATCTGAGCCCTTAGTGCGTTAGGTGGCAACATCTGCAACAGTGGCTTGGCATTATACAAGGCCTTGGCTCGTCCTTCTGGCTGCCCAATCTCTTTGTCCGCTAAAACTTCGTTCAGCAGAAACCGTGAGAGCGGCATTGCCCGCTTAATCTGGTCCTCGAATATTTTGGCGCCGTGCTCTCGGACATAACTGTCTGGATCGTGTTCTGCAGGCAGAAATAGAAAACGGATCGTGCGATTGTCTGATGCATGCGGAAGACACGCATTCAAAGCTCGGCGAGCTGCACGGCGTCCCGCTGTATCACCATCGAAGCTAAAAATTATCGTGTCCGTCTGCTGCATTAATTTTTGTACATGTACGGGTGTGCACGTAGTACCCAAAGTTGCCACCGCGTTCGGAAAACCTAATTGCGTCAGCATAACAACGTCCATGTAACCTTCTACGACTAGAACAAAGCCCCTCTCTCGGATCGCAAGACGTGCCTCAAAAAGGCCATATAACTCAGTCCCCTTATTAAATAGTCGCGTTTCTGGTGAATTTAAATATTTTGGTTTTCCGCGGGCATATAGCACGCGTGCGCCGAAACCGATTACTTGTCCACGCATATTTCGGATAGGGAACATAATGCGCTGGCGAAAACGGTCATAACGACGTTCCCCGACGCTACTTGAGACCTTATTGCTAATAATTACTAGACCTACATCAAGTAATGCGTCGTCGAGATAGTCTGTAAAAATTGACCCTAGGTTTTGCCAGTTATTTGGCGCATACCCCAAGCCAAAGTAGAGTGCTATCTTACCTGTCACACCCCGTTTTTTTAAGTACTGAATCGCATCTGGTGCACTCCGCAGCTGCTTACAGTAGTAGTCAGTCGCAATGCGCATAATATCAATAAATATGCGTGCTGTTCTAGGAGAAGTAGATGGCAGATCGGCACCACCCCCTAGTCGCAGCGGACTCTTAACACTATATGTGCCTAGCGCGGTTTCGTGTGGAACGGCGAATCCAGTAGACTGTGCTAACTCATTAACAGCCTTTGGAAACGTCAAGCCGTGATACTGCATGAGAAAACTGATTGCTGTACCATGTATACCACAGCCGAAGCAGTGGTAGAACTGCTTCGCTGGACTAACAATAAAAGAGGGATTTTTTTCTTTATGAAACGGGCATAACCCACTAAAATTTGCCCCACTCTTTTTTAGACGTACACACTCCCCTACTACGTTGACAATATCAACGCGGTTTAATAAGTTCTGCAGAAATGAGCGTGGAATCACAGCCGCATCAGCCAGGCTACTTTAGAGATGATAATAATCTTACTTATAGAAAAATTCTGTTATATCAGCAGAACCTGTAAGTTTGCTTATCTCCCATGGGTTGGCGAATCCTGCTTGTTTTATTACGTTTTGCATTAAAAGACAACGTTACTAGCGGAGAGCCTCGAGCATGACGGGATATGTTTCCGAAGAAGCATAAGTCGTCTTGGTATTTTTAATACTACACCTCGTGTCTGCGAAATAGAATCTTTATTCCGCTGGACTAACGATCAATGAGCGACTTAATTGTAGTGTCGCTGAGAGTCATGCTTTTATATATTTTATGTTGCTTAATTACAGCCCACAACGGACGCATAGTTTTAAGATACCTGTTATTTTAGTCAGGTATAACACTTTTTGTACTACGATTAATACAACCCCCTGCAGCTCATGTGTATTACTATTAACCACCCCCAGATTTAACTATGTAACTATGATATATAATATGAGATCTGCTGAGGTACGATCCGCAGTGGTCTTGCATGGCAATACAGTTTTTAGTAGTACTTAGCGGTATTTATACAATTTCACCTACTACACGTTTATATAATGATGCACCTGCTTTACTTTCTCAATAAATAATTGAAATTATTAGATCTTTTTTGTAGCTGACGCTTTTACTTATATTCAGCAATTGGCCCTTCTAACACTTGAGATTATAGATTTCTAATATCTATTTAGCACAATTGTTAAGATGTAGCCAATCGTAATTGCAGAAAACTCATCCTCTTAAAGAGAGCTGTTTTATATCTAGTCTATACATTACAATAGCAACATTCCTTCATATAGATCAAAAATCTAGATCAGTAAATGTCTTCGTTCAGCATGCTGCTTGCTTCATGCATTTAGTTAGCGTTAAATAGGAGCAAGTCCTGATTAAAGCACTATAGCAATAGCTCTTATTTACAAGAAAAATAGCGTCTATTGACGCATACTCTTGCTTTATCCGAGATAGATCTCGGTTATAGAATTATTCTAGTGCCTGCACTCTATAGCATAGTTCTTGAGCTTAACGTTCGCACTCTTACACTAATCAATGCCATAATATGGTGTCATATATTTCGGCCCGCCAAATCTACCATTTAGCTAAGCAAGAGAAGCTGTATGCAGTCTAGTCACTTATTTTTTCAGTTCTCGTGCTCGTTCTAGGTATCGAAAGCTCGTGTGATGAAACCGGCGTTGCGTTATACGACAGCGAGCTCGGGCTTCTTGCGCACGCACTGCATTCGCAAGATGCTATGCATCGAGACTATGGAGGCGTCGTGCCGGAACTTGCGTCACGCGACCACATTAAGCATGTCTTACCACTGCTACAGCAGGTGTTGCAACAGGCTGGGGTTTCACGCACAGCAATTGATGCGATCGCGTTCACGCGGGGTCCGGGCCTAGCTGGTGCACTTCTCGTCGGGGCTAGTATTGCAAATGGATTAGGCTTGGCACTTAGAAAGCCAGCCATCGGAATCCACCACCTTGAGGGGCATTTGCTATCGCCGTTACTTGTACAAAACCCCCCGTCTTTTCCATTTGTTGCACTGTTAGTCTCCGGCGGTCACACGCAACTAATGTACGTGGCCGATGTTGGTATATACAAGATACTTGGCGAAACTCTAGATGATGCTGTCGGCGAAGCGTTCGACAAGACAGCAAAACTGCTTGGATTAAACTACCCAGGAGGGCCTGAGGTTTCGCGATTAGCTGAGTTAGGTACTCCAGGCGCTGTTTCATTACCACGCCCAATGCTGTATTCGGGCAACTTAAATTTTAGTTTTAGCGGACTAAAAACAGCGGTTCTTATGCATCTCCGCCGCAGCGGATCAAACATCTGTGAGCAGACAAAAGCTAATTTAGCGCGTAGCTTCGTTGATGCTGCAGTCGAGGTACTGACTGCAAAAGCAGTTTCTGCATTGCAGCGAACAGGAATAAGTCGACTCATTGTGGCCGGTGGAGTCAGCGCAAATTGTCAGTTGCGCGAATCTCTACATGCTGCGGCCAAGGGTAAATTCGACGTATATTATCCCGACCTTGCACTATGTACAGATAATGGCGCAATGATCGCGCTCGCAGGTGCACTACGGCTACAACGCAATCCAAAAGTAGTTAATATGTCGTACTCGTTTACTGTTAAACCCCGATGGGATTTAAGTGCTGCCGATCCCTGGGGGAGCTAGCATAGCATATCATCTATCGATGGCATTTTTCATATAAGTGCCGATACCTTAGTCAATATATAGGCAGCTAGTCGGAAAACCGCTTGTCGTATTCGACTAGCGCGTATGCGCTGTGATTATGGATGGACTCAAAATTTTCAGCCTCAAGTACATAGGCAACTATTCGAGGATCGGCATTGAGTCGCCTTGTAACATCGCGCACTAAATCCTCAACAAACTTTGGATTATCGTAGGCCCACTCGGTAACAAACTTCTCATCAGGACGCTTTAGCAGCCCCCATAACTCACATGAGGCCTCTTCTTCGGCTATCCGAATTAGGTCTTCAACTGGAAGATCATCAGCTAGTTCAGCAGAGATTGTTATATGCGAACGCTGATTATGCGCACCGTACAGAGAGATTTTTTTTGAACATGGACAGAGACTAGTAACTGGCACTACCACTTTAGTAAATAAACGTGTGTTACTATCTCGGGTATCAACACTACACGTCACCTCGTAGTCAAGTAAACTATGGACGCCAGATACAGGCGCTGTTTTCCGGATGAAATAGGGAAACTTGACCTCGATTTGACCTGCTGTAGTTTCAAGCTTCTCGAGCATGCTCGCTAGCATAGCCTGGAGACGAGTGATATCTAATGGATTCCAAGATTGTGCTAGTAGCTCGATAAAGCGAGACATATGCGTCCCCTTCTGCTCGGCAGAAAGATGCACATTAAGATTCCAGGATCCCACTGTTGCTTGTATATCACCTGCCGCAGTTTTTACTGTCAGTGGATGACGTATTGCTTTGATGCCGACTCTCTGGATCGGGATCTGCCGGCTATCCGGCGTGCTCTGTACATCAAGCATTACAAAAGCGTGATTAATCTGGTTCATCAGAATTCCTTGATAACCGGCGCGCGCCTTAATTTATGGCAGTGTCGGAATAATGCTCATGCAAAGACTAAATAAAAAAAATCTATTTTGAGGCGAGGTCTATACAACGAACCTGGTTTTTTTACCTTGCCATCTCACCTGTTATTGCGAGCTTAGTAAGCGCCCCCGGATCGCGCTAGCAATTCCAGCTGCATCTAGACCGCACTCAGCAAGCAAGCGAGAGGACTCACCGTGATCAATAAAACGGTCAGGAAGGCCTAATTGTAATACTGCTCGATTTACTCCTGCTGACTGTAGGAACTCGAGACACGCAGATCCAGCCCCCCCCATAATGCAACCTTCCTCAATAATCACAAGTAACTCGTGAGTATCTGCGAGCTGCCTAACCAGCAACTCGTCTAGCGGCTTAACAAAGCGCATATTTGCCACTGTTGCGTCAAATTCCTGTGCCGCTGTCAGGCTAGGCTCTAGCATCGAGCCGAATGCTAAAATCGCCACTCTATGGCTAGTTTGAGCCTTCGACTGCCGTTGGATTTCTCCCTTGCCAATCGGAATAACGCTTAGTTGCTTTTTTGAAGTTTGCTCCGACGCTATTCCACGTGGATAGCGTACCGCGCTCGGCCCGTCAAGTTCCAGGCCTATATATAACATTTGTTGACACTCATTCTCGTTAGCCGGAGTCATCACCACCATATTCGGGATACACCGCAGGTACGCTATATCATAAACACCCGCATGTGTCGCTCCGTCTGCGCCCACTAGTCCCGCTCGGTCCAGCGCGAACATAACCGGCAGATTCTGTAGCGCTACGTCATGAATTAACTGGTCATAGCCGCGCTGTAGAAACGTTGAGTAGATCGCTACTATTGGTCTCAACCCTTCGGCCGCCAACCCGGCAGCAAAAGTTATCGCATGCTGCTCAGCAATGCCTACGTCAAAATAGCGTTGTGGGAAACGTCTCTCGAACTCAACGAGCCCTGAACCTTCACGCATCGCCGGCGTAATGCCGACTATTCGCATATCTAATTCTGCTGCATTGCATAACCATTCTCCAAAAACCTGCGCATAGGTTTTCCTTGAAGACTCAGCCAGCTTAATGCCTTCAGCCGGATTAAATTTTCCGGGACCGTGATATAAAACTGGATCAGCTTCAGCAAGCTTATAACCCTGGCCTTTTTTTGTGACCACATGAAGGAATTGTGGGCCGTATAAGCCTTGGATATTCTGTAGAGTTGGGATGAGTGAGTCAAGATCATGTCCATCAATAGGACCAATATAGTTAAAGCCAAATTCCTCAAACAGCGTCGCGGGTACTACCATTCCTTTTGCATGCTCCTCCAGCTTGCGAGCAAGCTTGAGCATTGGCGGAGCGTGGCGTAGCACTCGCTCAACGCTCTTTTTTGCAGTTGCATAAAACTGACCCGACATTAATCGAGCAAGGTAACGGTTGAGCGCACCCACTGGAGGTGAGATCGACATACCGTTGTCATTTAAGATCACCAGAAGCGGGATATCCTCACACACGCCGGCGTTATTTAGTCCCTCGAATGCCTCGCCGGCAGTCATCGCGCCATCGCCAATCACAGCGATCACATATCGGTCTTCACTTTTAAGTTTGCTTGCAACAGCCATACCCAATGCCGCCGAGATCGACGTGCTTGAATGCGCAGTTCCAAATGTATCGTACTCCGACTCGGAACGACGCGGAAAACCAGAGATGCCATTCCACTGCCGAAGTGTACTCATCTTATCCCGTCGTCCAGTGAGAATCTTATGCGGATAAGTCTGGTGGCCAACGTCCCAAATAATCCGATCCCTTGGTGTATCAAAAACATAGTGCAACGCGATCGTCAATTCAACAGTGCCTAGGTTCGATGATAGATGCCCGCCTGTTTGAGATACGCTGTCAAGCATAAAAGCACGAAGCTCATCAGCAAGTGTCTTTAACTGCCGGCGCTCTAGACACCTAAGCGCGTCGGGGTTATTAATGGTTTTTAGCAAGTTGTACATCGTCGCTCTATTCCAAGCAATCCTGCGGCGTATGCGTTAACGCTCCCATTTTGTTGCTAGTACGCGCTAGCTTAATTCACACGTTCGACCACCATATCAGCTATTTGTGCCAATCGTATGCCGCGCTTACCTAGCGGTGCGAGGGCAGCATACGCGTCGAGTCGTAGCCGCGCCACGAGTTCCAGAGACGCTTGCAACCCGATGGTTGACACGTATGTGGGTTTGTTGTTAGCTGCATCTTTTCCGGCAGTTTTGCCAAGCAAGGTTGAGCGAGCTGTGACATCTAGGATATCGTCAACTACCTGGAATGCTAGGCCCACTGCTTGCGCATACGCATCGAGCCCGGCCTCAATGTCAGCCGACATACCGTCACCACATATTGCCCCCATCTTAACGGCCGCGCGAAGTAATGCACCGGTTTTCATCTGATGCATTACTTCTAACTGTGTCTTCGACAACCGCATGCCTACGCTTGCTAAGTCGATTGCCTGCCCCCCCGCCATACCCAGCGAGCCGGTCGCGCAAGCTAGTATACGCATCAACGCAACCTGCCGGTATACGTCGAATACATCTAAAGCTAGAACAATAAACGCCTGCGATTGTAGTGCATCGCCAACGAGAAGCCCTGTTACCTCATCATACTGTATGTGCACTGCCGGCTTATCGTGCCGCATATTATCGTTATCCATGGATGGCAAATCATCATGAACCAGCGAATACACATGAATTAGTTCGAGAGCACATGATGCTGTGTCACGCAGCTGGCTAGGAGCACCTAGTGCCTGGCCAGCTGCGTGACACAGCATAGGCCGAATACGCTTACCGCCACCCAGTACCGCATAGCGCATTGCCTGATGCAACTGTATCGGCTCAACATTCGCTGGAGGCAGTACAAGTGAAAGCGCCGCCTCAGTTCTCGCCAGGACCTCACGCACCCATTCATCAAATGCTATAGTGCTCACGCACATTCTCCGTCATCAGCCTCTGGATGGATGGGCTTAAGCATCTCACCATCAAGTATGCAAACTTGCTGCTCAACTCTCTCGAGTTGCTGTTGACAGTACGCAACTAGCGCCACACCTCGGCGATATGCTGCTAACGATAGTTCAAGGCTTAACCCCCCCCCTTCCATTTTCTCGACTAGTGACTCAAGTTCATCGAGTGCTGTTTCATAATTATCCGGCAATGGGATATCTGCTCTGTTATAGGATTTAGCAGTAGTATTAGGCATGATGCGCATATATTTTAGCAAGTCACCCCATTTTACGGCAAACAACTGCTAGCGGTACTAACCGCTTAAGCCTACTTAGTTTAGTAACTGCTAAATCAGCAATATATTTTTCTAACAAAATTTTTATTATATATATAAAAATACAAGTACAATACATATTGTACATAAATATTTCCATATAGTTAAGTTTTTTAAAAATGTTTAAAAATTTATTTTAAAAATTATTAAAATAATAAAAAGTTTTTATAAACCATAAATGGTAAACTTACAAAAACCAGGATTATATATTATATTAATATATAATCCTGTAATTATAGGAGACTTCTTTAAAATTATTCTGGTATTGAATATCCACGCTAAATGTCTAAAACATTAAAGCTGTCTAGCTCGATCGGCATGTATCTTTATTTACACTTAGGTACTAGGCCTATATAGACGCAGCAATAACTGGATGGCATATACAACATCCTCCTATTGTTTAGGATCTAATCCTGTACCCTATAGCATACGCCTAATAGTGCTAGTCACGAAGTTTTCTTATTCGGAAAAATAGCACCATCAGAATCTAAGTAGAGTTTGAATAAATAAAAGACGGATTAAGTTCTGGCTTTGATTTTTGTATACTATGGTCGATTTATCTAGGGTTAATATTTAACTATCTCTATAAGAGGGTGGCTATAATACAGTGTATTCATACACTTTATCGAGTTTTAGATAAACTAATACTTATACAGCTTCTAAATTAACTGTATAGGTTACTTATAATATCGAGGATATCTAAAAATAATAGTATATGGATATCAACTTCGGCCTGTATAAGTTAAAAATTTATACTAATAAATAATAGCTACTACTTACTGCATGTAAGATGCTTATATATTATTTATTACGGTTATTATGTATCGAAAAGTTATATCTATAGCGTACAGATGATTTCCTGTGCTATACCTAGCAGTATACTTTTAGCTTGGCCTTCCTGACTATATTCAGTACCAAGAATGTCGTGATTAAACTTAATGTTAATGACGTACAGCAACATATAAAAATAGAAGCTGGATATGCTTGATATCCCACCTGACATATTCTAATAAATTCGATATTCTAGCACTTTATTTTCTATAAAAAGTTATTCGATAATAAGCATAAAATTGTATTGGGTGACACTATACGCTCAGTCTATACACGAAATAAATTAATAGTCTTAGTCTACGCTATCTTGTACTAGACTAACCATTGCTTAACTTAGTATACAGATACTACATATTATCGACTAACAGCTAGGTGAATAAGTGCTTAGATAGTATTACATGTCATTTTATTTTACACGTACACATATATTTCGGCGCTAGTTAACTTAAGTTTTACCATAAAAGTTTTAAATCGGATAAATGGTCTACGCATGTCTCTAGATTCTGCTGCATACTACAATGCTTTAATGCATATTATATTTTTTAGTATTCAGTTTTATTTAAGTGATACTTGTAATGTAAGTACACGGTTTTAATGTGCTCTTTCCCAGTTGATACCTGCACCTAACTTAGCGACGAGAGGTACATTGAGCTTTCTAATAGAGCACATCAGCTTAGGAACCTTATTACAAATAACCTCTAATTCATTATTTGGAACCTCTAGTACTAGTTCATCATGAACCTGCATAATTAACCGCGATTTGACTCCCGATTGCTCAATCCAATTTTGTACAGCAATCATAGATAGCTTAATCAGATCGGCTGCAGTACCTTGCATTGGCGCATTAATTGCGGCTCGTTCGGCGGCTTGGCGCCGCGGGCTACTACCGCCGCTAATCTCTGGAAGCCATAGCCGCCGACCGAATGCGGTTTGGACGAAACCTCGCGCTTTCGCCTCCATCCGTATTTCGTACATATAGCGCTCAACACCCGAATAGCGAGCGAAATAGCGTTCAATATAAAGCTTAGCTACAGCGCGAGCAATGCCCAAATTCGCAGCTAGACCGAACGCACTCATGCCATAGATTAAGCCAAAATTAATAACTTTCGCAATACGACGCTGCTCATTCGTGATTTCGTGCCGTATCACCCCAAAGATCTCTGATGCAGTCGCTTTGTGTACGTCTTGACCCTGTTCAAAAGCCGCTATTAGAGATTCGTCGCCAGAGATGTGTGCCATAATTCTCAACTCAATCTGCGAGTAATCGACCGAAACGATGCTGCTCCCAGGCGGGGCAATAAACGCCTCTCGGATACGCCTCCCTTCTGGCGTTCGAACTGGGATGTTTTGTAGATTCGGATCATTAGATGCGAGTCTTCCGGTCACGACTACGGCTTGTGCATAGTTAGTATGCACGCGGCCAGTATCCGGTTTTATCATTTTAGGTAGCCTATCTGTATAAGCTGATTTAAGCTTAGTTAGGGCGCGGTAGTTGAGCAACACCTTCGGTAGAAGATAGTCTTCAGCAAGCTTTTGCAATACCTCTTCATCTGTAGATGGCGCACCTGATGAGGTCTTCTTTATTACTGGAAACCGCAACTTCCGGAAGAGGATCTCGCTAATTTGCTTGGGCGAATTTAAATTAAACTCACTGCAGGCTAGTGCATACGCCTCATTTTGCAATTGGAGTATCCGAATAGAAAGCTCTTTACTATGCCCAATAAGCTTGTCTTTATCGATCAGCACACCGTTGCGCTCAATGATTTGGAGCACTCGCGATGTTGGTAGCTCGATCGAGCGGTAGATATAGCTTAGTCCTTTCTCAACTTGAATCCTCGAATACAGCACCTGGTGCAAGCGCAGCGTAATATCCGCATCCTCAGAACAATATTCCGTAGCTACGTCTACCGTAACCTTATCAAAGCTGATTTGTGCGCTACCCTTGCCAGCAATATCCTTATATTTTATCGTTTTTATGCCGAGGTGCCGCATCGCAAGCGTATCTATATCATGTGGGTAATGCGATTCAAGTACATATGATTCCAGCAGTATATCATGCTCCATGCCAGCCAGCATGATGCCATAATTAGCTAAGACCTGCGCGTTATACTTTAGATGTTGACTAACCTTCTTATGTATAGAGCTCTCTAGCCATGGCTTGAGCTTTACGAGAACTTCATGATACGGCAGTTGTACCGGATGATCCTGTCCGGAGTGTAAAAGTGGAATATATGCGGCACATCCAGGAGCGGTCGCAAATGATATGCCGATTATGCGGGCATGTAGCGGGTCTAGAGATGTAGTTTCAGCATTAAACGACGTTAGCGTCGACCTCTTGATCACTACTAACCATTTTTCAAATTGCTCCCATTTATTAATCATTTCGTACTGCCGATCAATATTAATTTCCACCCTAGTCTTGACAGCACTTGGACCTAGCTTGGCCCCACTATCAATGGTGGTCAGTATCCCCCCATTAGATTGGTTATCGAGCTCGAGAAACCATTTTTTAAAGCCATGACACAAATAAATATTACGTAATTTATCCTTGGCTTCTTCTCGTAGCTGTAGAGATTCAGTAATGGACCGAACGTGCGGGGATAGATCGCAGTTGGTATGAACGGTAATAAGCCGGCGGGCAGTAGGCAGAAAATCAAGAGCACGACGTAGATTATTGCCTAGTGCCCCTTTAATATCGTTCGCATGCGCGATGATGCCGTCTAGAGATTGATATTGCTGAAGCCATTTAAGTGCCGTCTTTGGGCCGCACTTATCTACGCCAGGCACGTTATCGATAGTATCGCCGATTAATGTTAGATAGTCGATGATACGCTCAGGAGGAACACCGAACTTCTTGATCACACTCTCGCAATCAAGCCACTCATTAGTCATGGTATTAATTAATGTAATGCGCCCATTTACTAGTTGTGCAAGATCTTTATCGCCCGTAGAGATTACCACGTTCATGCCGGATTGCGCAGCACGCACCGCTAGTGTGCCAAGCACGTCGTCAGCCTCCACGCGATTAATCACTAGCTTAGGCCAACCGAGCGCACATACCGCAACGTGAATGAGCGAAATTTGTCTAGATAAATCTCCTGGCATCAGAGAACGGTTTGCCTTATAGGCTGGGTACCAGTCTTCACGAAATGTCTTACCTTTGGCATCAAACACACATACGCCATACTCCGTAGGAATCTCGCGACGCACTCGCCTCATCATATTAATAAAGCCATACAGTGCACCAGTTGGACCACCATCTGGCCCACGCAAATCTGGAAGCGCATGGTAGGCCCGGTATAGATAGCTCGAACCATCGACTAATAGCAAAGTTTTATCATGAAAATTCCGCTTCTTAAGCATTTTAAATAAAGAGAGATAATTCTAAGTTTGGGTTAACTAGTAGACCAAAAGGCGCAACATCAAAATATCGTATTGTTATAAATATCTGTGATTATGGCGGAGTTGCTTAAGTTAGCTGAGTAGCGTTATCAAGGATTAGTCTAACTGTAAAATTAACATTTATAGTGTCGGTCCCGCCCAAACATTTGCTATCACATGCGTTATACAAAACTTTTTACGACTCTGTCTGATAGACTAGCTTTTAAAGAGGGGTTTAGCCTTTTACGGCCAGCATAATAGATGCCACATATCAAGGACGCAAATGTAAATAAAGCACCTTGGATCAATTTGAGTGCCGCGTGACTATATAAATAAAATGGCCACTACAACTAGAATAGTGTTCTATTTTCTAGATATTACTTTTCGAAACGTCTTTTTTAAAAACTCTAACACGATTAGAGAGATGCTCTCGATAGGTTTAGAGCTATCAACGTACCCATGAAAGCTCTCATTCTAATCGAGAAGAGTGGGTTCGGCATATGTCTATTATTCTAGAGGAGTTTTGTGGACTAATATGTACTTGACAGAATTAATCAGGGCTAACTAACCACGTATAATATCAAGTGAATCTAGGTAATTAATAGGATATCCCTATAGGGCGCAAGCCCTACTTAAATATACATATAGCTGACCATAAAGAGCGACAGGAATAAAATATTTTACGTATCAACAGATGCTACAGTAGAGTACTGTACTATTTATAGTACAGGCACCCAAACTACTATCAACCCGTCTGCTTTACAAAAAAATTGTAATATACAAAGCACGCTAGTTAAGAGGTAACTTAGCTTGGCCGATTTTAGAATTATGGCATGTCATGCCAGCATAGTACTTAATTAGCCTAAAGAACTAACAGCCCCCCCTAAAACCCTGAATCTTATTAATTACCACATAGCGATTATTTACCATACACCTTGAATCTACGAAATATGTTCCATAAGGTGATTTAGATATATTATTTAATAGATTTAATACTTTAAAAACTTTACTTACTATACGAATGCATAATCTATGTACTACTAGTGCGCGTTAGTAGGCTAGATATATTCTATGCGCACCCCTCCCCCAATATAGGCTAGTCGCTGAAGACTGAATTAGCTTAAGCGTATATTCAGTTAAAGAGGTAGTTATTTCTTTCGGCAATTTAATTTTTATATTATTAAGTCATCTAGATGGCCCGGGTTACTCGAGTGCTTTGAAAGAGGTATAAAATATAAAGGCGACAAATAGAACTTCATAAGCTTAGTTAAGCTAGACATAAAAATGAAAATAATTACCTAATTTTATTTAAATAATAATTTATTTATACATAGATCGCTTATCCACCAAGAGTTAGTAAATAATGTATCTGACTATCTTCGGTCACAATTAATCATCAAGTCAATTTTTTATCTTACATTTATTCTTTAAAAGAATAAGGATATATTATAAAGAGGATTTTGATCGGATTTTATGGACAGCGAATAAGTCGAAAGATATCAAAAAATCGCTAAAAGTATATAAATTAAGAGACATGTCGACTAAATAACACTCAATCTTGATCAGAAATAGGTAGTATTATAAAGAAGGTCAAACACTGCGTTGTAAAATAAAACGGGATATTAAGCTTCAGCCAGCTAAAAACGCCGCCTGGCAGCCGAGGGCTTAATAACGTCGTAGCTTAAAAGCTTTAAATAGTTTCCAGGCTATATTAAGCTAGCTTAATATAGCCTGATGTAGGCCTAAATATAAAAAATTATATCCGGATAGATACTGGAGTTAGTAAAACTATAACTGTATAAGTGTATATACGTACTATGTATTATATACATAAATCTAGAGATTTAACATATTTTGTATATTGTACATCAAGAGAGAATTTATTATATCTAGATAAGCTTGAACGAATTCCAATAAAATTGGAGTGCTCGTTTCCCGTAACAAAGCCTTGTAATAAGTGGAGAAGTTTTATTTTTAGATACAGATTAACTTAACCTGAACACGTTAGAATTAATCCGCCATGCCTAACAACTTTATTTTCAACATTCGGTACGCTTATCCAGTATGTAAAGCAATGCGCGATAAAGCCGGCAGAGAAAGCAGGTTTTCTGTACAGCTATTGCTCTATCTATTTCCAGTGCGCTCTTGATTGGCTCCGCGAGAGCGGGAATACTATTTTTAACGATTTTGGTGCTCTGATAATTATAACCATCTATAATAATGACCATGCTATAGTGGCATAAACCCGCTTAAGCGGGAGGCGCTATTATGTCTTATTAACCTGTCAAGGGCCTGCTCTATGCAATCTGTACATATAACTAGAGCATCCGTACTGATAGTAATAAATTATCGTTAGGTATCTAATACTTAATCTAAGAAAAGCTCAAAAGTATTTCATCTCTAGGTTGTGCCGCGTATCCTTAAAGAGCGCGCTAGTACACAAGAATGTTCTGTATGCGCAGACGTAATACTACAATGCGTTTCAATCTTGTCATAGAATTCGATATGCCCCACCACTATTATGGTGCAGTTACTATCAGCACGCTTTAAGTTGCGTATGATGTGCGCATATCTTCGCTATGAGCTCTACTAGAAGCTTAGATTTTAGGCTTCTGTTAAGCTTGTATTATAGCGGTCAACCCAGCTAGGATTAGAAAGTGCAGCACGCAACCCATTCAATACGATTTTTATGACTATCAAAGAGCTAATCTTAATAAACCAGTTAACGTAGACCTACGCATTTAAGCATAGCACCTAGTGTGGGAAGTTCGACGGTGGAAATTGCTGCAACGTATACGACTCACCAGTTAGTGGGGTACTAAAAAGTCTACTGGCACTATGATAAATAGTATCCAGTAGATAGGTTTCTCTAAGTGAGATCTGATATGTGTTATTAACAATATGATCTAAACGAAAAGTAGCTCACAATAGGCTATTGCGATAGATCAGATTCCAATTGGCGTTTTTTAGTTCTTTGTAATTTGCTTCAGCTGTTTGTAATAACAATTAGAAGATAATCAGTACAACCTAGAACAGGACCTCTACGAGGAAACTATAAAAAGTAGCGCTAGTTAACATGAGTACTATCTATTCGCATCCTTAAGTAGATAGTAAAGATAACAGCATAGATACAAAAGCACATTTACCTCATGCAAAACATGGCTGATCGGTATCGTTATAGAACTCGGCTGTAATGTAGAGTATTAAAAACTCGGTGGTGGCGTCACGCCGACACCTATGGTGCATACTGGTTTGGTAAAATCATCTACCGTCTCGGAGAACCATCATGAAGCCGTTCCATACTGCGCCTGGCGCAATCCCTCGCGTCGCGAACCGGGTCGAGACATTACTATTAGCAGCTGCTCTGGTGTTCACTACCAGGATAGCCGCTGCAGTTAACGTGCTACAACTGTATGCTGTACCAACCGAAACTGCCGCTACATCGCAGGATGTATATGAAACGATTATCTTCTCGAATATGAAGATAATCAGCAGAGCTATTAGTGCTCAGTATTTCGCATTCTTAAATAACATTCAACGCGTGCAGCTCGACATACTTTTACAAGAAAAGTTCGAGCAGCACATCGATTACCAAATATCGCGATCGTGGCAAACCATCCAAGCTCTTAGTCTCTCTAAACTTTGGTATACGCCGCTAGATAAGCGCGTTACTAGATGTCTCGCTGCAGGTTCATGAGAATTATAGGCCATTACATGACCTTCATCCCTGCAACTCAAGTACTGACCGCCTAGATAGCGGCAGCCCTCGAACCTATCTAATAACGTTTGCATGGCCGTTTTTACTGCCCTTTCCGAAGCCCGGCTCGCCGCTTGGGTTCAGCACTACGCGATAGGTAAGATTATCGATTTCCACGGTATTGCGTCCGGAATCGAGAACAGTAACTTTTTCTTGACAACAACTACCGGCGAATATGTGCTAACGATCTTTGAGAAACTTACTGCGCACGAGTTGCCTTTCTACCTGGAATTAATGCGCCATCTAGCAGCGCATCATGTTCCTGTGCCAGACCCTATGCGGCGCGCTGATGGCGCATTGTTCGGCATGTTAATGAATAAGCCTGCCGCAATCGTCACTCGGCTAGCTGGCTCGCCGCGGCTAGCGCCACAGGTTGCACACTGCGCCGAAGTCGGACGAATGCTAGCGAGAATGCATATTGCTGGAAAAGATATCCCGATGTATCAGCCGAATTTACGCGGCTTGCCCTGGTGGCAAGATAATGTCCCAGCAGTACTACCATATGTGACTGATTCGCAGCATCGGTTGCTAACCAGCGAATTAGCGTATCATCAGTCGTTTTTTGCGTCGCTCGACTATGCGGGACTGCCCGGCGGGCCATGCCATTGTGACTTATTCCGAGACAATGTGCTATTCACGTCATGCGACGGGCGTGATGCCCTAGGTGGTTTTTTCGATTTCTATTTTGCCGGCTGTGATAAGTGGCTGTTCGATGTCGCCGTAACTGTCAATGACTGGTGTGTTGATCTAAATACCGGGCGGTTGAATCAGGCTCAAACTCAGGCACTACTGTGTGCTTACCATGCTGTACGACCTTTTACCTCTTCCGAGACAGAGCATTGGCGTAATATGCTGCGTGCTGGGGCATTTCGCTTCTGGTTATCTCGACTCTATGACTTTTACTTGCCACGCGATGCTCACTTGCTTAAGCCGCACAACCCAGCTCATTTCGAGCAGGTGTTGCGTGAACGCATTAGCGCTGATATGTTGCCGTGGCTTTAACTATTCTGCTATGCAACTAATTGAGACGTCCGCGAAATCCGGCTATATCTGGATTGGAAAAGGCATCTGGCTTTTCCAAAAAAATCCACTAAACCTCCTAGCTCTTTTATTAACATATTTATTTTCGATGATGCTAGTCGTAAATATACCAGTCATTGGATATGCGCTATGGTTGATACTCGTACCAGGTTTCTCTATTGGGTTTATGAGCGCATGCCGCGATGTGCTTGCTAATAAACACGTTTTTCCACTCACGCTTTTTACTGGTTTTCGCTCGCATGGTCGCGGTGTCGCTTGGCGTCTGTTACAGCTCGGACTGATATACTGCGTACTAGTCACTACTAGCCTGTTCCTAAGCTCGATAATTAGCGGCGACTGGACGCCGCTGCTAAAGATTATGAGCGGCGAAGTAAAACTGGATGATGACGTCGACTATAGGCGCGTCCTCTTTTCCAGTATCGTATCCGGCTTGGTTGTCTATATGCCAACAATAATGTTGTTTTGGTTTGCGCCGGTACTCACTGCTTGGCATAGCGTGCCGCCAGTAAAAGCGATGTTTTGTAGCTTTGTTATCTGCTGGCGCAATCGTATCGCATTTCTCGTATATCTCGCTACGTGGTTCGCAGTTATAATAGTCACATCGTTAGTACTGGGTTTGGCTGTAGTAGTGTTAAACACATCAAATGGGGTTTTGACTGCATTATTACCAGTGAGTGTAATTCTATGGACAGTAATTTACTGCTCGTTTTACATGAGCTATTGTGGTTGTTTGAGTTTCGAGCCACATACTAGCCCAGGGACAGATTATATAATATAACTTCGTATATTCAATATACGACCATAAGCATTGTCATGCTGGCTGTAGTTTCGCGATCGCAAGAGCAAGCCACTTTGTGCCGTGTCGCTTAAATTCAACCCTAGCTTTTGCGTCGGACCCATCCCCCTCTAGCTCGGTGATTTTTCCTTCTCCAAATTTCGAATGGAATACAGATTTGCCAATCTGAAACACGCTCTGTGTACACTGGTTCTGGTTAACTAGCTTTAACGCTATCGTATTGTCATTAAAGTAGGCATCAGCATAGTTATTATCCAGACTGGTTCGCTGGCGCTTACTTAAATTAGATTTTGTCCTAGGTGTGGTCCACTGCAATACTCTAGTTGGTAATTCATCAAAGAAACGAGAACGTACATTATAACGTGTCTTTCCATGCAGCATCCGGCTTTGGGCGAAGGACAGATAGAGAGATTCCTTGGCACGTGTAATTGCAACATACATCAAGCGTCGCTCTTCCTCTAGCGCATCTTTTTTTATTGCACTATTCTCATGCGGGAATAAACCCTCTTCAAGTCCAGTAATAAATACAGCTACAAATTCGAGTCCTTTAGCGGCATGTACTGTCATCAATTGCACTACATTTTTCCTGGTATTGGCTAGATTATCACCAGGCTCGAGCGATGCATGCGATAGGAAGTCAGAAATCGGCGTTATCTGGTTAGGATTCTTCTGTAATTCTTCTATACTCGGCAAAGCCGCCCCGGTTTTTTCTTTATTATTATTATTTTCCCCCAGTATAACTGCATAGTTCTCAGTTGAGCATACGGGTAAAATCGAGCGCGCTGGCATAAGATTATAGCCCTCTTCAACTACGAATGCACTGGCTGCATTAACGAGTTCCCGCAAGTTTTCGATGCGCTCCTGACTCTCTGGCTTATTAGCGTAGAACTTTTCTAGACCGCTGAGGCTAATTACTGCCTCAACCATCTCCGGTAAGCTCATGGCACGGGTATTATTACTTATCCGCTCAATTAACGCGAGAAACTCGTTAAATAGCTGGCCGGCTCTGCCGAGCATATATGGAATTGCCTGCATCATCGAGCAATTATATGTACGCGCAGTATTAGCTAATTGCTCGAGTGAGCGCGTACCAATGCCACGGGCTGGAAAATTAACTACTCGATCAAACGCTATATCATCATTAAAATTATTGATGAGCCGAAGATAGGCTAGCGCATGTTTAACTTCTTGGCGCTCGAAAAATCTCAGGCCACCGTACACGCGATATTCAATTCCCGCATTGACTAGCATATGTTCGACTATACGTGACTGTGCATTGCTACGATAAAGCACCGCAATCTCATCGGGTGACAGCCCCGTATCGATAAGAGTTTGGACTTTTCCCGCAATCCAACTAGCCTCCTGTGAATCAGTCGCCGCCCCATAGGCTTGTACTAGTTTTCCGTGACAAGCATTCGTACGCAGGTTTTTACCAAGCCGCTTCGAATTATGAGAAATTAGCACATTAGCCGCGTCGAGAATATTGCCGTGTGAACGGTAATTCTGCTCAAGCTTAATTAGGTGCTGAACATTAAACTCTCGCTCGAAGTCAAGCATATTTCCCGCGTGAGCGCCGCGGAATGCGTAAATTGACTGATCATCATCTCCAACCGCAAATATCCCACCATTGCGCTCACCAGCCAAAAGCTTTATCCACGCATACTGCAGCTTGCTAGTATCCTGGAACTCATCAACCAGAATATGCTTGAAACGAGTTTGATAATATGCTCTTAGCGCGGGATTATATTGTAGTAAATTATATGAGCGCAACAGCAATTCCGAAAAGTCGACGACTCCTTCGCGTTGGCATTGTTGATTATAGGCAGAATACAGCTCTACCCACTTACGGTTGTGGTTATCACTAGCATCGATTTCTGCAGGCCTCAAACTTTGCTCTTTTGCGTTATTGATAAAGTATTGTAGACTCTTTGCGGGATATTTCTCATCGTCAATGTTTAGGCTCTTCATCAATCGTCTAATTGCCATTAATTGATCTGCTGAGTCTAGAATCTGAAAGTCTTGAGGTAATCCAGCATCTCGATAATGGGCACGCAACATCCGATTGCACAATCCATGGAAAGTGCCAATCCACATGCTATTCGTGTTAAGCGTTAGTATTTTACTTAGTCGCAATAACATTTCACGCGCTGCTTTATTCGTGAATGTAACAGCTAAAATATCAGTAGCATTTACCTCACCACACGAAATCAACCATGCAATCCTAGTAATAAGAACACGCGTTTTTCCGCTGCCCGCGCCGGCGAGAATTAGAGCTGATTCATTCGGCAGAGTCACTGCTGAATATTGTTCTAGATTTAGATTATCAAGTAAATCAGACATGAGCGATCTTAGTCACAACAAGCCTGTCATTATATCGGTATAGTCTAGCTTGATACGCTATGGTTGGCATATTACAGTCCCTATTATAATTAATTCCACTGCATTTCCACCGCCTTTCAGGCAGATTTTAACAATGAGCAACAGCGATACAACGCTTGCAAAAAATTTTGAGCCGTCAACGATTGAGGCATATTGGGGCCCAGAATGGGAAAAACGCGGCTACTCAAGGACAACTTTAGACCCACAGCGCCCTGATTTCGCAATTCATCTTCCACCACCGAACGTGACCGGCACGCTGCATATGGGTCATGCATTTAACCAGACTATTATAGATGTATTAGCTCGCTACCATCGAATGCGGGGCGATAATACGTTATGGGTGCCCGGTATGGATCATGCCGGCATTGCTACACAAATCGTCGTGGAACGACAACTCGATGCACAAAAAAAATCGCGGCAAGCATTAGGACAAGAGCGCTTTATTGAGTACGTCCAGCAATGGAGACAGGAATCGAGCTCTATAATCACCCAACAGATTCGGCGACTTGGTGCATCGACTGACTGGTCACGAGAATATTTTACGATGGATGAAGGCATGTCCCGGGCTGTTATTGATGTGTTTGTGCGCCTCTACCAGCAAGGACTAATCTATCGAGGAAAACGGCTTGTAAATTGGGATCCAAAGCTGAGGACTGCGGTATCAGATTTAGAGGTAGTCAGCGCAGAGGAGGATGGTAATATCTGGCGTATCCGCTACCCGCTCGCTGACGGCTCAGGCTGCTTAACCATAGCAACCACACGACCCGAAACGATGCTGGGAGACGTTGCGGTGATGGTTCATCCACAAGATGAACGTTATACAGCGCTAATCGGTAAGACCCTCATACTACCGCTAGTAGGACGTAAGATACCGGTAATCACCGATAATTATGTAGAACGCGAGTTTGGAACGGGCGTGGTTAAGGTTACACCAGCGCACGATTTTAACGACTATGAGGTTGGAAAACGCCATGGATTAGCGCAGATTATTGTGCTTACACCTGATGCAAAGATTAATAATAACGCGCCGGCCCCTTATCGAGGGCTTGACCGATTCGACGCGCGTAAGCGCATCGTCGCAGATCTCGACTCGCTCGGCATGCTTGAATCCATTCAGCCGCACCGGCTGGTTATACCGCGTGGCGATCGCACACAATCGATTATTGAACCCATGCTGACTGATCAATGGTTTGTTGCAATGAGCCGGCCAGCGCCTAAAGATACATTTTATCCAGGTCAGTCAATTACGCAAACCTCTCTTGACGTAGTAAGGCAAGGCCACATCAAGTTCGTACCAGAAAACTGGACTACTACATACTACCAGTGGCTGGAGAATATCCAAGATTGGTGCATCTCACGCCAACTTTGGTGGGGGCATCAAATTCCTGCTTGGTATGCAGATGATGGCCAAGTATTCGTCGCGCATAATGAATCTGAGGCGCTTGCACAGGCCCGCTTACAGGCTTATAACGGCAATCTTAAACGCGACTCGGATGTTCTTGACACGTGGTTCTCATCTGCACTTGTGCCGTTCTCCTCGCTTGGATGGCCAGAATTAACACCAGAACTCAAGCGCTTCCTACCGTCAGCGGTATTAGTCACAGGCTTCGATATTATTTTCTTCTGGGTTGCTAGAATGGTGATGATGACTACACATTTCACCGATAAAGTGCCGTTTCGCACTGTGTATGTACACGGCCTAGTGCGCGACTCTGAAGGCCAGAAAATGTCTAAAAGCCGCGGCAATACAATCGATCCAATTGATATTATTGATGGTATTGACCTGGAAAAACTTATCACTAAGCGCGTAACCGGGTTGATGAATCCAGGGCGGGCAGTATTAATCGAGCAAAAGACACGTAAAGCGTTTCCAAACGGGATTCCTGCCTACGGCACTGACGCACTCCGTTTTACAATGGCCTCGATGGCTACACTTGGGCGTAATGTAAACTTTGATCTGGCACGTTGCGAGGGCTATCGCAACTTTTGCAACAAATTATGGAACGCCACACGCTTTGTGCTGATAAAGTGCGAGGGACATAATTGTAGTATCGCTTCACATCAAGGCGACTGTGGGTTGCACGGCATGCTCCACTTCTCGCTGGCTGATCGATGGCTCATGTCGCTGTTACAAAGGGTTGCGTCAAACGTTGAGAAAGGTTTTTCTGATTACCGATTTGATAACATTGCAAGTGCGCTCTACAAGTTTGTCTGGGAAGAGTACTGCGACTGGTATATTGAGTTAGCCAAGGTCCAATTACAGATTGGTACACCAGCGCAGCAGTGTAGTACTCGACGCACTCTGCTTACGGTGCTCGAAATAATTCTACGGCTTGCGCACCCGTTAATACCGTTTATTACTGAATCGTTGTGGCAAAAAGTTGCGCCATTAGCAGGTCAATATCCGGCTGGCATTGCATCTGGAGATGCCTCTATAATGATGCAACCTTATCCGTGTAGCACGCCTAGGAAGATCGATAGGCAGGCGGAAGAATGGATGTCCGAACTAAAGGCAATAGTTGATGCATGCCGCAATCTACGTAGCCAGATAAACCTAGAACCAGCAACTCGAGTTCGGCTAATAGCAAGCGCTAATGCGATAAACTTGATGGAATTCGCGCCTTATCTGAAGGCTCTTGCGCGGTTATCGGAGGTCCAGATACTCGCAGACGAAACTGCGCTTAATCAACAGTCGCATGGTTCTCCTGTTGTTATGGTCGGCACAATCAAGCTAGTACTGAAGGTCGAGATTGATATTACTACCGAACGCAAGCGACTGACTCATGAAATTAGCCGAATTCTAGGCGAACTTACTAAATGCAATGCGAAGCTACAAAATAAGTATTTTATAGACCGCGCGCCGGCCGCTATTGTAAACCAAGAGCAGAAAAGATTGATGAATTTTAAGTCTATTCTAACGTCCTTGACGGACCAGCTTAGGAGACTTTCATCATAAAGTATAAGTATATGTAGGTTATAGTGTAAAAATGATTCTGACGGGCTGTCTATTTTCCTAATATCGGGCTAACCTAGTATAACCGGAAACAAACGGGGTAATTAAAGATGCTTGAAGTTACTAAGGCTGTTTTTCCAGTGGCGGGCCTTGGCACGCGGTTCCTCCCAGCCACCAAAGCAAGCCCGAAAGAAATGCTTCCAGTGGTCGATAAACCGCTGATTCAGTATGCAGTTGAGGAAGCGATTGCCGCAGGGATAACCGAGATGATTTTCGTGACAGGCCGTAGTAAGCGCGCGATCGAAGATCACTTCGATAAGTCGTATGAGATAGAATCAGAACTTGAAGCTCGTGGTAAGAATAAATTGCTCGAGTTAGTACGAGGAATTAAACCAAGCCATATTAACTGTTGCTACGTTAGACAGCCTGAAGCCCTCGGACTTGGACATGCGGTATTATGTGCGGAAAAGCTCCTCGGTGATAACCCATTCGCAGTTATCCTCGCTGATGATCTCTTGTATGGTCGGCCGCCGGTGATGCAGCAAATGATTGAGGTATTTGATCACTATCATAGCTCAGTGATTGGAATAGAAGAAGTTCCGCATGAGGAAACAAAGTCGTACGGTATTATCGATGGCAAAGAATGGGAAGATAACATCATTAAGATGTCAGGAATCGTTGAAAAGCCAGCCCCACAGGTAGCGCTATCCAATTTTGGCGTGGTCGGACGCTACGTATTCAAACCGCGTATCTTCAGTCACTTGCGTGCATTGAATCCAGGTGCGGGCAGTGAACTACAATTGACTGATGCAATTCAGTCTCTGCTCGGAGACGAGCAGGTGCTTGCATATAAGTATCACGGAACGCGATTTGACTGCGGCAGCAAGCTTGGCTATCTAAAGGCAACCGTCGAGTTTGCGTTACAGCATCCAGAGGTTTGCAACGAGTTTTCAGAATACCTTCATACTCGCTCTCCAGTGCTCGAAGGCTAAGACTGGCGACACAAAAAGGTGCCGTAAGTACAAGGTGGTAAGCTACGGCGCCTTTACTCAACGCCGGCGTATCAGGAATACAAACGTTTTATTTATACAAGCAGTAACTGCAATTAATTCATTACCAGTCTGCTTCGTAAATGCGGCGAAATCCTGATGCGAACTAGGATCCGTCGCTAGTACTTTTAGAACCTGACCACTTTGCATATCTGCTAAAGCTTTTTTCGCACGCAAGATTGGCAACGGGCAGGTTAGACCACGTGTATCAACTTCCTTATAGATTTCCATCGAATTCATATTATTTTGACCTTAAACATAATAAGGTTTTATTTGCATACCTATTAATATAGCAAAAACGGCACTGAAAGTTCATATCGTCAGCGCATCAATTTGGTAGAGTTTTTATTACACATCTTATCGACATGCATTGAGCAGAGCTACCTCAGCTCAATTTCAGAATAATTCCCGACATCAAATTAAACTCGTTGCACTTACTAATAGCGAGTAATACTCTGTAAAATTATTGCTGGTCTACCTCTAACAATGGAGACTCAGCACTTTATAACCTAAGTGTAGCGCGCGCTCCAACAATGTATCCGTAATAGTCGTCACGAGGACCCTATATTGGCAACAAGAACATTGTATCTATAGTTTTTTTATGACAGGTAAGTCAAGATGGTATATACAGTTATTTATCTGACAAGACACTAAACTTACTCCAGTAATGTTAGGGCACATTTAACTACGTATCGATTGATTAACATTACGTCGTCCGATAAGACATACATTATGTTTACCAATAAGTGTTCTCAACATAAAGTATTACTGGGAAAAAACGTTGATATTTTGCACATAATTTCATATCTCATCTTGACCCCCCCTTAGAACGAATATAGCTGTGGTGCTATGCGCATCTAACATTGAGCGTCATGCTTCTTCTAGGCTAGCCTGGCTGGCGCCTTCCTTATATCTTTGTAACGCGTTTATAGCTGTGCTTGGACCCATTCCTTAACGCTAAGAAGTGCCTCCGGAAGCTTTGACATATTAGTACCACCCGCTTGTGCTATGTACGCACCCCCCCCTCCTTTGCCATCTACTTGTCTTGCAACAAAGTTGACTAATTCACTGGCATGAATATTTTTACTTACACTGGTTGTTACACTAGCAATCAGGCTGATCTTACCGCTAGAGACAGTCGCCAGTACGATCACCGAATGACTAAGTGTATCTTTTAGCCTATCAACTATCTCGCGCAGCATCTTTATATTAGTACTCTCAACCTCAGCTGCCAATACATGCACGCCTGATACGTCGACTGTTTTGCTCAGTAACTCATTTCTCGAGCTCGTTGCGAGTTTTAATTGAATCTGTACTAGTTCCTTTTTTAGTACTCTAAGTTGATCCCAGATCTGCATAACGCGCGGAGTAAGCTCTATTGGTTGAACTTTTAATACCCTAGCAGCTCCTGAAAGTATCGCTTCTAGGCTATGCACATAGTGCACTGCACTATCGCCCGTAATAGCCTCAATGCGACGGATGTTTGCCGCTACGCTGCCCTCAAACACGATCTTAAACAAACCGATATCACCGGTACGCTGCACATGTGTACCACCACATAACTCCCGCGAGAAACCTAGGTCGATCACACGAACCTCGTCAACATACTTTTCACCGAACAACGCTGTCGCACCTAGATTAACAGCGTTATCAAATGACATTACTTGAGCAATACTCGGGGTATTAGCCAATACCTCGGCATTAACCAATACCTCGATACTATGAATCTCGGCATCACTAAGAGGCTTATTATGTAAGAAATCAAAACGAGTTTTCTCTGGACTGACTAGTGAACCCTTTTGCTGAACGTGTAGGCCCAATACCTCGCGCAGCGCTTTATGCATCAGGTGTGTCGCTGAATGATTGCGCGTGGTACGAACACGTCGCTCCACATCGATACACGCACTGATAACATCGCCGACCTTTAGTTCGCCTTTCTCAAGGATGCCTTGGTGACCAACTACGTTAGCCCGGACTGTAAATGTATCAGATACAGTAAAACGCGTTGTCGAATTAATAAGCGCCCCCTGATCTCCAACTTGGCCGCCCGCCTCTGCATAAAAAGGCGTCCGGTCAAGCACAACAATGCCCTTATGTCCTGCTTGAAGCAGTGACGCCACTGTATCATTAATATATAGCGCGACGACACTAGCATCGTTACATATGTGCTGATCATAGCCGTGAAATATAGTCTTGACACCTCTATAATCAAGCTCTTGAGCTACCTGGAACTTAGAAGTTGTACGAGCTTTCTCGCGCTGGCGCTTCATCGACTCACTAAACACTACCTCGTCAATATTAATGCCTCGCTCACGACAAACATCCGCCGTCAGATCTAGCGGAAATCCATATGTATCGTGCAACTTGAATGCAAGTTCACCATCGAAGATCTTCACTCCACGCACCTCAAGCTCAGATAACATGGCCTCTAGGATCAACATTCCCTGCTCAATCGTCTTAGAGAAACGTTCCTCTTCCTGATGTAGCACATCGGTTATACGCCGTCGTGCCGTTTTTAATTCAGGATAAGCATTCCCCATCTCATGGATAAGATCTTCGACTAGTTTATAGAAGAATGGGCGCTTACAACCAAGCTTATAGCCATGTCGGATTGCGCGGCGCACAATGCGACGTAACACGTAGTCTCGCCCATCATTACCTGGTACTACGCCATCAACAATCATAAAACTACATGCACGAATATGGTCCGCAATCACTTTTAGCGAGTTATGCTGAAGATCCGATATGCCGGTTGCCCGAGCTGCTGCGGCAATCAGCTGTTGGAACAAATCAATCTCGTAGTTGCTATGCACATGCTGCAACGCTGCAGCAAGCCTTTCCAGGCCCATGCCGGTATCGACACACTGCTGGATCAGCGGCTCAAGATTACCTTTCACATCACGGTTAAATTGCGTAAATACTAGGTTCCAGATCTCGATAAAGCGGTCACCACTCTCGTCGGTTGATCCGGGTGGCCCACCATATAGTTGTGGTCCGTGATCATAAAAGATCTCAGAACACGGGCCACAGGGACCGGTATCGGCCATTTGCCAGAAATTGTCTGAGGCATAGCGCGAACCTTTATTGTCACCAATTCGAATAATTCGATCAAGTGGCAGGCCGATTTCGTGGCTCCAGATATGGTATGCCTCATCATCCTCGTAGTACACGGTCACGGTTAGTCTCTCTGGCAGCAACTTATAGACGCGCGTGAGCAACTCCCACGCATAGTGAATCGCATCTCGCTTAAAGTAGTCGCCAAACGAGAAGTTTCCAAGCATCTCGAAGAATGTATGGTGCCGGGTGGTATAGCCAACGTTCTCCAGGTCATTATGCTTACCGCCAGCTCGTAGGCTAGGCTGTGAAGTTACAGCCCTCGAGTATGGCCTAGTTTCGGTGCTTAAAAATACATCCTTAAACTGCACCATGCCAGAATTTGTGAATAAAAGCGTTGGATCGTTGGAAGGTACTAGACTCGAGGAGCGAACGATTGTATGACCCTTTGATTCGAAGAACTTTAAAAACTTCTCACGAATTTCAGCGGCTTTCATAAGCGTGCTCCGAGTAGCCTATTGCTGATAAGCAGCATATCGAGTGAATCCGGATACGGATATATTTTGTTTAAAAGTTTGATTATACGAGATGCGCATATATGTCTTATTACCATATAATTTCTGTAACGTTATTATCATAGAATTATTGGGAGATATATTTTGTTTATAGCAGTCCTAATTTTCTTGAGCTTACCACCTGCATAAATATGCTGCTTAAAAAACTACACAATGTATCTTCAGCCAAAAGCATAGGCTTAACCACGACTTACTAAAGTCAATTAACCGCGACTTACTAAGGTTAAGATAGCTTGACCCAAGACATTGCTTAATCACACAAAGTTATGCATTAGCTTGCTGTGCAGTTCGGAAAAAACTGAGATGTTAAGAAGCTAACCCGCCAAAGATATACAGGCTGCTAATCCTCGTCTAGGATACCAATAAAGTTTTAAATAACTTATTTGGCATAAAGCCAGGCCCATCGTATGACAAAACAGGATCTGAGCTCGATTTCCGGTATTCTATGCTTCATAGAGCGGGCATTACCATGCTATGGTACTTTAATTACTTATAAGCCGAATAAGCTGAACTTTTAAAGTTACATAAGTCTTTCATAGCTAAAAACAGATAAGAAAATGCTCGACCTAATTTTTTGTTTTGTTCAGCAGTTATATATTGCCTAATTTATATAAAGAGTAAATAAAATAGTTTTTATCACTCATCGGGAGTATAGATTAGTGACACGTGCCTATTGCAGTAGCTAGCCGCGCCACACAGCTGAGCTTATTATACGCTGCTGAGCACACGATCCGATTCTAGCTAGCGCGCCAATTACTATATGTTTTTTAAAAAGCAATAACGCCTCAGAGGAGATGATACTAAAACGAGCGATAGAGGGACTACTTAGATATCGACGCTTTTAGCGTCTATTTTTTCTTTTTATGATTTATTTGGCGTATGCATACAGAAACTCTGTGAATTTTAACCGAAATATAAACAATAAATTCCTTATAGCTATAGCAGCACTACTATAATCTCGCCTCATTATATTTACTGAACTATTACATCGCATAAAATGTTGTATTACAAACATAGCTTAGCCTAAGTGGGCCTAGCTTTTATACACACTATGAATATTAAACGCAACGACTTAAAATTAAGCCCTAAATCCGATCATAAGCCTGCTGTCCACTCTAGTGCACTAATAAAGGTATCAACCAAATCGGTTGCTAGCACATCGAATTTTATCCGAAATATTATTGATAATGATAAACAGTCCGGTAAGTGGAATCAACGGGTTGAGATGCGCTTCCCGCCTGAGCCGAATGGCTACCTACATATTGGACATGCTAAAAGCATCTGCGCGAATTTCGGCATCGCACGCGACTACGGTGGTGTTTGTCACTTGCGTTTTGACGATACTAATCCAGAAAAAGAAGATATGGAGTATGTCAACTCAATCATTGACTCAGTCCGATGGCTGGGCTTTGATTGGAAAAAAGAGGATCGTGAACACCTATACTTTGCTAGCGATTACTATGATCAGTTATACACTTTCGCTGAACTGCTGATCCAGCACGGAAAGGTTTATGTGGACAGTCAAAATGCAGAACAGATCCGCATGACTCGCGGCACACTGATCGTATCAGGTACACCATCACCTTATCGTGACCGTACTCCGGAGGAAAACTTGCAACTGTTCCGCCAGATGAAGTCAGGAAAATTTCCTGAGGGCTCACATGTATTGCGAGCGAAGATCGATATGGCTTCACCGAACATTAACATGCGAGACCCGGTTATTTACCGCATTCGCTTCGCTCATCACTATCGTACTGGTGATGCATGGTGTATTTATCCGATGTACGACTATACACATTGTATCTCCGATGCGCTAGAGAATATTACGCACTCGCTGTGCACGCTTGAGTTCGAGGATCATCGGCCACTGTATAATTGGTTTCTCTCTGAGCTAATTAATGCTGGTGCTTTGACTCATCCCATGCCGCAGCAAATTGAGTTCTCAAGACTTAATCTAACGTATGTAATTACGAGCAAACGCAAGCTGTTACAACTGGTTGAGGGAAAATACGTAGACGGATGGGATGATCCGCGCATGCCAACAATCGTTGGATTGCGTCGCCGGGGTTTTACGCCAGAGAGCATCCGGCTGATGTGCGAACGTACTGGGTTAACTAAAGTTAGTTCATGGGTCGATTTCGGATTACTTGAAGCGGCGTTGCGCGAAGATCTAGACGAGAAACCTCCACGAGCGATCGCAGTACTCGATCCGCTTAAACTTATCATAGATAACTATCCAAAGGATAGCAAAGAAATATGCAGCGCGCCCGTGCATCCGCATCATATAGAGCGCGGCACGCGAACTTTTCCATTTTCTCGAGAGCTATGGATCGAGCGCACGGATTTCAACGAAACCCCCCCTAAAGGCTATTTTAGACTGTTTCCAGGTAATCGCGTGCGGCTTCGCTACGGCTTCGTTGTCGAATGCACGGGTGTTGATAAGGATATTAATAGCAATATTATTGCAGTACATTGCAACTATTTCTCAGATAGCAAATCTGGCACCCAGGGTTCTAACCATTATAAGGTTAAGGGCAATATTCACTGGGTTAGCGCCGCTCACGCCTACTGCGCTGAAGTTCGCCTATACGATAGGCTGTTTAAAGAGCCACATCCGGATGCCAATGGTCGAGATTTCCTCAAAGCGATCAACCCCAATGCTAAGCGCGTGGTAACTGCCTACCTGGAGCCTGGCGCACAGCACTTCCTACCCGAAGAGCGAGCTCAGTTTGAGCGGCATGGTTACTTCATTGCAGACCGCGTCAACTCAGTACCTGGAAAACCAGTGTTCAACCGAATTGTTAGCTTGCGCAACAGTTGGAGTACATCCGAGTAACAGTCTGTATTCCGGAGACGGACGTTCAAGCCTAAGTATCGGCGTCAGCTTTTCTTCTGGCAAGTTGCCTACCATCATTAGAAATCCACCATATTATTTATGGTCACACCGATCGAAAACTTCTTTTACTAATACAGGAGAACTACGCAAATATTGAAATTCATAGTCTTGGCATAGAAACGCTAGATCTAGAAAGCTTTGGTCTGTAGGTCTTCGTATTATAAGAATAGAGCGTATAGTGCCCCTAAATACTTAGACGGCTTGCAGCAGACGCGATCGTCGAAAAATATAATGGTTAAAACACTTGCGCGGCAAAGTAAGTTGTTGTGATGACTTACTGGGTATTGTGTACCCAGTGCGTTACAGATTACCCTGTTTGTTCAGGGGGCTACTTATATTACGTCTGACGTATTAACTTTAAAAAACCTTATGACGATATGCGAGCTACTGCTCTATATTTGCCTCGCACTATTCGCGCTTATGTACTAGTTTAGTGATTCTATGTGTAATTTTACCAGCATATTAGGTCGTCTATTATGCTATATACCTTCTACTAAGCATGGCGCTCTAGTAGATAATTAATAAAAACAGTATAAAGTATTTGGGGCGTATACTTTATCTGTTATTAACCCTGTTGTCTGTCCGACGATATACTGCCTAAGTAGCCATAATAACGTTTAGCAGATCGTATCTTAACATGACTAAGTAAGGCTTGAATCTGTTCTCATACTGGTAGTTAGTGGCTTACTTAGCATGAAGTATCTTAACTACTAGAAATCTAATTTCTAGATTATGCGGGCATGGTTGAGGGAATGCAGTAGTAATATGGCCGCATCAAATCCGTGACAATATACCCAGTAAAACTCGATACGTCCGCTGTGGAAAATTGTGCATAATGTGGGATTTATTAGTTGTGTAATACGATATTTAACTAGTCTTTATACTGCACTGGTTCTTTACATAAAATCCAAGAAAATGCCGCTCAATTAAATAAAATATTTACTACAGATATAGCATTTTGCTAGGCGCTATATCCTGATATGACTGGAGGCTAGAGCGCATAGCACATAAGCTGCCGCGGAAAAACCAAAACTGCCGGTTACGCAGACACTAGATCCAAAGCCTGAACAGTTAAGCCTACCTGCCGATGCGCTGGCTAAATTACAAGCGTCTATACGTGGATAAATTAACGGCTCATCAGAGTAAACAGCCCGAACGTTAAACTTTGTTTTCGGCTGTCTCGGGAACCCGTAATGTTTTCTCAGCTGCGCTCTCACCTTACATAATAGGGGATCTTGAATTGTACAAGATAAATCATCAATACGAATACGAGTTGGATCTAGTTGACCACCGGCGCCACCTACCGTTACTAACGGTATCTGACGCTGAACACACCATGCGATTAGAGCTGTTTTATCGCGCGAGTTATCAATAGCATCGACAATGAAGTTACAGCTAATGTCCAGAAGAGCATCTAGATTATGAGCCCCGATAAAGTCATCAACTTGCGTAATTATGCACTGTGGATGGATTGCCTCGATCCGCTCAGTCATTGCTCTGATCTTCGACTTACCATAGTTAGCATTCAATGCTTGGATCTGGCGATTTGTGTTGCTTTTAGAAACATGGTCCATATCAATTAGTGTTAGACGACCGATCGCACTGCGCGCCAGTGCTTCAGCCACCCACGAACCGACTCCTCCGATGCCTATAATCGTGACATGAGAGCGCTCAAATTTCTGCAGAGCGTCTGCGCCGTATAATCGTGCTATGCCGTTGAACCGGCGAATGTGGTCTTCTATCGTAAATTCCACGGCTTCTAGAGTTAAGTGGGATATCTCACAACTTGATAATAGAGCAAAACTAATCTGGTAGCCCTTTCCTAGGATAGACCCTTATCGTTCAGACAGACTATTATCGTCATTTTCAGATATACTGAAAGCTATATATCAAGCGACCTCAAAAAAATGATTTCCTTCGCCGGTATACGAAAAAACTATATGCTAGATACATTATTGGAGACCGATGTCGACTCTAATCCAATTGAGCAATTTAAGCGCTGGTTTGAGCAAGTTCTTCATGCTGGGCTTCCCGAACCAAGTACAATGACACTATCTACTGTTGATGATCGTTCCCATCCAAACGCTCGCACTGTATTAGTTAAGGGAGTTGATGCTCAAGGTTTTACGTTTTTTACTAACTATCAGAGTCGGAAAGGTCGCGAACTAGCGAATAATCCTCATGCTACTTTACTTTTTTATTGGATTGAACTAGAGCGTCAGGTTAGAATTTCAGGAAAAGTAGGTAAAATTATTGAGACAGAAAGCGATGCTTATTTTATCTCTCGTCCTCTTGGATCGCGCATAGGCGCATGGGCCTCTGAACAAAGCTCTATTATACATAATCGCCAAGAACTAGAGTCACGTGTCGCATACTTCTCCAAACAGTTCGGCAATAATCCGCCACGGCCCTCATATTGGGGAGGCTATCGGCTCGTTCCAGACGCAATTGAATTTTGGCAAGGACGACCTTCTCGTCTGCACGATAGAATCCAGTACTTACGCAATCCAGACAACACATGGAATATTGTACGCTTATCTCCGTGAGACTATCTTTATGCTGTATCTGTTTCGGGGTTAAACCCTACGCAAACTAATATAGCGTTAAAAAATAAATAGTAATTTTTTATATTTTTAATAGAATAGGCTTATATATTCCCTTAAAAAGTTTAACCCTTTATATCGTTTAAAACTTAAAGAAACTAATAATTCTACAGTAATTACTACATAGGAATCAAGATTAAGCTAGCTTAGATAGGCTTCTATTAAAGGCAAGATTAGTGCTAGGTTGAGTCAATTGACTGGTAGAGTCACATTGTCCCTCTACCAGCTCACAAGCTACTTACTTATACTACATGAGTTCCATATACCAGCATAGTAGTCATTCTATATATAAAAATACTACTAGCTAGTAGTAGCTAGAGGTGCGGTTTACTAATTTACCTATTGTAAAAATAATTATAAAACTTGAGACATAGTAAAAAATAAGCTTGACCACGTCATAGACTATGGTTTATTCATAACCCGAAACAGGGCAAAATTTACCATACATAATAAGCGCTACTATCTATAATTAGTTTTATTATTACTATGTAATGCCGTGAAGCTGCTAAACTATATAATAATATTAAGAGCTAGACGTTAAATACTCCTTAGTATATTTTTATTCTTTAAAAAATTAAAAAACTTATTGAGTAAATAACGCTTCTTTATAAGAAGTTATATTGTATTAGCTTCTTTGCTCACATTGCAATAATATTGCGTAATAACCGGCCATTTTATGTTAATTGCATTCTAAATATAGCATAACTTAGTTACAAAATCTATAAAATTTTTTAAAAAATCCCATATTATATATATGGGATTAGTATAAATATTAGTCATTTATATATATTTGGAATAGAGCTAAATTTATCGGATAGAATCCATACTAATATCGACATTAGTCGAATTTATTACTTGCCGACATTAAATATTTACTTATATAAACTAGGAATATATTTAAATGCTCAGCAAGATTATGATTAGAGCACCTGGTGCGTACATACTAAAATTTTCAAAGAAACGCGATAGCATTTTTATAACTCCAGTATGTTAAGAGCACTAAAAATAAGTAATCTGGCTAAGATTTTTGAATATGTAACTGCTAGTCCTATGTTTAATAAATTTATTAAACATAGGACTAGCAGTATACTAGCTCTAGTTTTAGTCGGCGGATTATAATTTTATCTATTTATTTTAATCAATTCTTAACATACTAGAACTTTCAAGTTTAACTTTAAAAATATAAATCTTAAAAAATGTAACTCAGATCCTTAAACATTACTAAAAATTTAGTGATCTAGTTCTACTAGATTAAATCTATATGTTTTTATCGGAGCTAAATACTAGTTTAGTTGGAAGATACTCTACGTACCCTCCTCATTTAAAATAAGTCATAGATATGCAGTGTATTCATATATAAAATTTCATAAATCAGAATGCAATAGATATAAGAATATTAGCTACTATTTATGAAAAATTACTATATTAAGAGCAGTAATACTATCACTAATAATGTAATTTTTTAGTACAATTATCTGAGAGAGTATCTCAATGCTCTTAGTATAAATATACTAAAACAGCGCAAGTATTGCTAATAGCTTAGCGGCTTGTCTTAAATAGATCAATTCTTTTTTCTAAATAAAGCTAGTATCTAGTCTACCCAGACTAATCTATATATTACTAACTTACTATTTTTTATAGGCATGTTCTATTATTTATAGTTTGTTTAATAATTTAAGTATTGCTTTATTAGGACTTTACTAAATGTATCTAGTATAGTTTTTATATTTTTATTGCTCTAGCACCTAGACTACCCCGCACTCTCCTCGAGCGACTTCGGCAATGGCCTGTGCATAAGCGCTAGCTTTATCTAACTGCTGGGCCTCAACCATTACTCTTAGCAATGGTTCAGTGCCAGACGCTCGAATTAATACTCGTCCAGAATGACCTAATGCGCTTTTAGCCTGCTCAACAGCTTTACGAATCGCGACGTTATTCTGCCAATCAGCACCTGGTAATATGTGTATGTTAATTAGCATTTGTGGAAATAATATAAGCCCGTTAAGTAGTTGAGCTAGCATTTGGCCGCTACGTTTAATTGCAGCAAGGACTAGTAATGCCGATACAATGCCATCACCAGTTGTGTGGTGATCTAAAGATAGGATGTGTCCTGATCCTTCGGCTCCAAGCTGCCAGCCCCGTTCGCGCAATTGTTCTAAAATATAACGATCACCTACAGGCGCACGTACAAATTTAATGCCAAGCTGCTGTAATGCAACTTCTACTGCTAGATTCGTCATTAGAGTTCCGACTGCGCCTGGCACTGATCCGTGTGTGATGATGCGATCTTTTAAAAGAACGTACAAAAGCTCATCGCCGTTATATAAACGGCCAGCTGCGTCGACAACCTTTAATCGATCTGAATCACCATCTAGTGCGATACCAAGATCAGCATGATTAGCTTGTACCGTAGCAACTAGCATATCAGGCGCAGCAGAACCTACTCCATCATTAATATTCAAACCATTTGGAGTAACACCAAGCGATATGACCTCGGCTCCAAGCTCATGGAATACATGCGGCGCGATATGATATGCTGCGCCATTTGCACAATCAACGACAAGTTTTAATCCGCGCAAATCAAATTCTGCTGGAAACGTGCTTTTACAAAACTCTATATACCGCCCTGCTGCATCATCGAGCCGATGCGCTTTGCCGAGCCGCTCGGATGGTGCACAAATTATTGGTTGTTTGATCTGACTTTCAATCGCATACTCGATCTCATCAGGTAGTTTATTGCCATGGCTCGAAAAAAATTTAATACCGTTATCGTAATAAGGGTTATGCGATGCACTGATCACAATACCAGCTGCTAGACGTAGAGCGCGTGTCAGATAGGCAATACCGGGTGTAGGCATTGGTCCAGCTAGCATTACATCGATACCGGCCGCAGAAAATCCAGCTTCTAAAGCCGCCTCAAGCATATAACCAGAAATTCGAGTGTCTTTACCGATTAATATGGTTGGCCTCGCACTGCTTATTGGACTTACTCCAGCTAGCACTTTGCCTGCTGAATATCCGAGACGGAGCATAAAATCCGGAGTAATCGGTGGCTCACCTACTTTGCCGCGGATACCATCTGTACCGAAATAGCGACGATTCATCTCGAACTCCTCTTTTTTCGTGCTGTACGATTTTTTTAGAGGCATGCCTAGCATCGTTTACTATTTATTAATGTTCATAGACTGTACATGACACCATGATCGTCCCTGCACCGCCTGCCACACTTTTAATGCATCAACTGTTGGTGCAACATCATGTACGCGTACAATCGCCGCACCTCTATCGATCGCAGCCAGCATACCAGCAAGACTGCCAGACATTCTCTGCTGTGGCATTTCACGACTAGTAGCTGCGCCGATCATTGACTTACGTGATAGCCCTACAAGAGTGGGTACGCCAGAAGGTATAGCGCGCGGCAACTCACGTAGTAGCGTAAAATTCTGCTCGGTTGTCTTTCCAAAACCGAATCCGGGATCAACACAGATCCGGTCTGTAGAGATTCCAGCCCGCTCTAGTAAGCGGATTCGCTCGTCAAGAAAGTCATGGACATGCGTTACAACATCATAATACTTTGGTTCGTGTTGCATCGTACTAGGTGAACCCTGCATATGCATCACACACAGCCCACAATAAGTGTCTCGCACTGCATCGAGAGCGCCTGGCTGACGAAGACCCCAGATATCATTAATTAAGTCGGCACCGACTTTGAGTGCAGCACGCATTACTTGCGGCTTATACGTATCAATCGATATTGGAACATTTGTATCTAGTAAATATTCGATTAGAAATAATACGCGTGCTAATTCTTTGTTAAGCGGAACCAAAGATGCGCCAGGTCGCGTCGATTCGCCACCAATATCGATTATATCTGCTCCCTCATCAATCATCTTCTGGGCCTGTGCGCGCGCAGTGTGATAGCTGACGAAATGTCCGCCATCAGAGAATGAATCTGGTGTCACGTTTAAAATACCCATTACCAAAGGCCGCGCTAGAGTAAGTCTAAAGCGACCACATTGTAATATTGTGCTATTAGCTAAACCGATTACGCTAGAGGTACTAGCCATTAAAAAATATACCCTACTATAAAGTTTTATATAAAGCCGGAGCTAGTGCGCCAGCTTTATATAAAATATAAGCTAGATTAAGCATGGGCGGTTGCACTAGTTGTGGACTTTACCTCAATGCCCTCACCCGTTCCGCTGCTTGGAACGTCACTGGATGGTGGAGGGAGATTATTCGGTGGAAGAGGGTCATTCCCAGACATAATACTATTGATTTGTTCTGCATCAATCGTTTCCCATTCGCGTAATGCTTTAACCATTCTCTCAACCTTCTCTCGGTTATCCTCGAGGAGGCTGCGAGCTATCGCATATTGCTCATCAAGGATGCGACGGATCTCTGAATCAACTTTCTGTTGAGTTGCTTCGGAGACTGAGCGAGCGGAGATACGACCAAACATGGCATCCTGCTCAGTGTCAATATAAACCATCGTTCCAAGTACATCGGACATTCCGTAGCGCGTCACCATATCACGAGCTATCTTAGTTGCTCTCTCGAAGTCATTCGATGCACCAGTAGACATCGAGTGCAAGAAAACCTCCTCTGCAGCTCTGCCGCCGAACAGGATCGCAATTTCTTCAAGCATCTTATCGCGGTATAAATTAACGCGATCATACTCAGGTAACTGCCATGTGACTCCTAGCGCCCAGCCTCGAGGCATAATTGTAACTTTGTGCACCGGATCGGCGTACGGTAGTAGTTTTGCTACGACCGCATGGCCTGATTCATGGTATGCAGTATTGCGACGTTCTTCTTCGCGCATCACAGCCGACTTGCGCTCTGGACCCATGAAGATTTTATCTTTGGCGTCTTCGAAATCTTGCATTTCGACTACTCGCTTGCTGCGACGCGCAGCAAACAGGGCCGCTTCGTTTACCAGGTTCGCAAGGTCTGCACCAGAAAAACCTGGAGTGCTGCGCGCTACTACTGAAGCATCGACATCATGCGAGATAGGTACTTTTCGTAGATGGACCTTTAAAATCTGCTCTCGTCCACGAATATCTGGTAAGCCGACATAGACCTGACGATCGAAACGTCCAGGACGTAGTAGCGCTTTGTCGAGTACATCAGAGCGATTTGTTGCAGCAATTACAATTACACCGGAATTAGCTTCAAATCCATCCATCTCGACCAGCATCTGGTTAAGTGTCTGTTCGCGTTCGTCGTTTCCACCACCCATGCCAGCACCACGATGGCGCCCAACCGCGTCGATTTCATCGATAAATACGATGCAAGGCGCGTTCTTCTTCGCTCGTTCAAACATATCGCGTACACGTGCGGCACCAACGCCCACAAACATTTCAACGAAATCTGAACCAGAAATGCTGAAAAATGGCACCTTAGCTTCACCCGCTATTGCACGCGCTAACAATGTTTTTCCAGTTCCTGGTGGCCCAATAAGTAGCACGCCACATGGAATACGCCCACCAAGCTTTTGGAACTTAAGTGGATCGCTCAGAAAATCTACTAGCTCATATACTTCATCTTTTGCCTCATCGCAGCCTGCAACGTCAGTAAAAGTCACGGTGTTGTTATTTTCATCAATTAATCGGGCGCGCGACTTACCGAATGAAAACGCACCACCTTTGCCGCCGCTCTGCATTTGACGAATTACGTAGAACCAGAAGCCAATGATTAGCATTGTCGGACCAAGATAGTACAGCGCGGACATTAGTACGTTCGGCTCACCATCAGCCCTCCCACTAACCTGAACACCATACTTCATTAGATCGCCAACCATCCAAATGTCACCAGGCGACACAATTTGATATTTGCGGCCATAGGTAGGAGTAATATCTAGATTTCGACCTTGAATAATGACGTCCTGAATTTTACCGTTTTTCGCGTCATCCATGAACTTTGAATACGTGACGCCTTCCTGGACGCGAGGCTTATCAAATTGCTTGAAAAGTGTAAACAGCACGAGTGCGATGACCAGCCAAACTGCCGCCTTGGAAAACATGTTGTTGTTCAACGCACGACTCCTTTACTCATATAGGACGGCATCCAACTCGTAGCCTAAACCTAACTACTTTAGGCATTCTAATCTAGTCCATTCCCTCTGGCCGTAGCAATTGACTCTCAAGCAGATATCAAAAAACTTCAAGCATCTCACATGCTGCGTTGCGTAATGTCGAAACAGTACACTACCTCAGGCTAATAGCCCACACTTATGCTCTCGGATACTTTAGTACTCGACCAAGGATAAATATTTCTGATGATTTATCTCGCGAAGCTTTTGGCTTACGCGGCACTACAGTCTTAAACTGATGCTTAAATCGCTCCACGATTTGACTATATTTACTGCCATGAAAACATTTAACTAACAGCGCTCCATTTGGTACCAGGTAATCTTGAGCAAATTTAAGTGCCAAATCACACACGTGTTCGATCCGCGCGGCATCAGCTACTGCGATACCCGACAGGTTGGGGGCTATATCTGAAATTACAAGGTCTATCTTGCGGCCATTAATAGCCTTTTCTAGCTGCGCTAGAGCTATATCGTTTCGAAAATCGCCCTGAATGACTTGCACGTTAGAAATTGGCTCTATCGGTAATATATCCATTGCAATAATAGTGCCATTAATTCCGCTACTAGCATGGTAGGGGTTAGCTACTAGCTTATTTCGTGCGTATTGACTCCAACTTCCTGGCGCAGCGCCTAGATCGACGATTACTTGTCCAGGCTGGATTAGATGGTCCTGTGTATCGATTTCCTTGAGTTTATATACCGCTCGAGCCCGGTATCCTTCGCGCTGTGCAAGCTTGACGTATGGATCATTAATATGATTATGCAGCCACGATTGATGAAATTTTTTTTTGACATAAAAGTTATATTTAGTTCGAGTAACGGCTATTTAGGCGGATAATGATTTTTTATCCCCTCTAATATGTCTAACATATTATCTGTATGCCAGCCCTTACTCTTTCTTCTACTAAACGTACTGCACTGCGCTCGCAAGTCCATGCGCTAAAGCCAGTCGTTTTAATTGGTGCAAACGGTTTAACAGATTCGGTCATCAACGAGATTGATGTACAGCTAAAAGCACAGCAGCTGATTATAATCCGAGTATTTAGTGGTGATCGCATCGCTCTTTGTGACATGATCTGTAATCGTCTATCAGCGGCACCCATTCAGAATATCGGTAAGTTACTCGCGATCTGGAGGCCGCAATTCGCTAATAGTACTCTTTCCCCTCTGCGCCGTAACACGTTGAGAACCAACGCTTCATCACGTGTCGTTAAGGTTGTAAAACCATCTAGCACGATACAGCGTCCAAAGCTACAATGGGTTAAAGTTCTTGGTAATGAACGTCTTACATCCAATGGCAATGTCAAAAAAGCAAAAAAGCGACAGATAAGTTCGAAGCGTCAGTACCAATTAACTAAGTAGGCACATAATTCTTACCCGATAATGTAACCTACTACTTTAACTTCAATAAGTTAGGTATACGCTCGTACACTGGCTATATCATTAGGTTGGCTAATCGCTTAGAACATTAAGCGCGTAGCACAACTGGTAAACGCCATACCAAAACCAGTGCAAGCACTCTTTTCTCCAGGTAGATCGCGTTAGATGCAAAGCGTAATACGCTAAAGCCCGCTGCATAAGTGGAGTGTTAGCTATTAGTCTAGACTTGCTAGTCTAACTAGGAATCCTCTTATGAGCGGCTGTGGTACACAATAGCTCTACTAGAGCACATAGTGGCTTGTTATTATCCAGCGCGCGGCTTGATACGACTCTTAGTCGCTGCCGCCTAAAAAACACATGGGAAAACGCCAGTAGCACTGGTGCCGGTTACGGTATTAATTATTGCCTTCATATAAAATAGTAAGGCAGCGATTGCGAACGCGCTTACAAGATTAAGAGATTCAAGCGGGCTCGGCGCAGCCCAAGAACCGATACTAACGAGACCGCCAACCTATAGCATCGCTAAAGATGGAACAGGCGTTGTGGAATCAACGCTCGAATACCACAATTAATAGAAGGATAATATTTACTCGTAATGCACTGCGATGATCTCGTACTTTCGTACCCCACTAGGTGCTTGTACTTCCGCTACATCTCCCTTGAACTTACCAATCAACGCACGAGCAATTGGTGAACTAACCGAGATTAGGCTATGTTCAAGATTTGCCTCATCATCCCCGACGATTTGATAAGTAACCTTATTACTCGAATGAAGATCTTTAAGATCAATAATAGCGCCGAATACAACTCGCCCATCTTTATCAACTGACTTTAGATCGATAATTTGAGCAGACGATAACTTCGATTCAAGTTCAGCAATACGACCCTCAATAAATGCCTGTTTTTCCTTCGCGGCATCGTACTCGGCATTTTCTGATAAATCACCTTGTGCACGAGCCTCTACAATAGCTCGAATAACTGCTGGACGCTCAACCGACTTCAATCGTTGTAATTCATCACGCAGTTGGTCGGCACCGCGCTTTGTCAATGGAATAGTGCTCATAAACAGCTCAGAATTAAAAAATTACCGCGGTTGACCGCATCCCAATTCTAGGATACCGCTCAACCGCGGCTTATAGGGCTACTTTGGTACTACTAACAAGTATAAACTTGTCTTATATTATATTGGCTTATTACGCGCCAGATTAGTAATTAGTGTAGGCGAGCGTGAAGCCCTTGTAAATTATAGACTTTAAGATTTTTTAAATAGCGCAGGCCTTCAACCGCGGCGCGAGCACCTGATATTGTCGTATAGTAAGTAACTTTATTTGCCTGCGCGCTCATACGAATTGAGCGCGAATCAGCGATCGCGGTCCGTGTTTCATCGACAGTTGTGAATACGAGCGCAATCTCGCCGTTCTTAATCATGTCAACAATATGCGGCCGCCCATCTTTAACTTTATTAACAATTTTAACCGGCACGCCTGAAGCCATAATAGCGGATGCTGTGCCTCTTGTCGCAACTAATGGGTAGCCAAGCTCATGTAACATGCGCGCCACCTCAACGGCCTTAGGCTTATCTGCCTCCATGACTGTTAGTAGTACAGTGCCCGAGGCTGGAAGCCGAGAGCCTGCGGCTAATTGAGACTTAAATAATGCCTCGCCAAATGTATATCCAATACCCATCACCTCACCAGTAGAACGCATCTCTGGGCCTAATACCGGATCAACGGCTGGGAATTTAATAAATGGAAGTACAGCTTCTTTTACGCTGAAGTAGGGCGGCTTAACCTCATGTATCACTCGTTGCATAGCCAGCGTTTGTCCGATCATGACCCGTGCGGCAATCTTAGCTAGTGGCAGACCAGTTGCCTTCGATACATACGGTACCGTACGAGATGCACGCGGATTTACTTCCAGCACATAAATAATATCACTTAACGTGCCGTCGGCTTGAGGTATCTGCTGAATCGCGAATTGTACGTTCATTAACCCTATTACGTTCAGTGCGCGTGCCATTGCTGAGGTCTGTAATTTAAGTTCATTTACGGTCGAGGTTGACAGAGAGTAAGATGGTAGCGAGCAAGCGGAATCACCAGAGTGCACGCCGGCCTGCTCAATATGCTCCATAACGCCGCCGATAAAAACCGCATTTCCATCACAGATGCAGTCTACATCACACTCAATAGCATCACTTAGAAAGTGATCAAGCAATACCGGTGAATCGTTCGATACTTTGACCGCTTCACGCATGTAGCGTTCCAAATCACGCGACTCATGAACGATCTCCATCGCACGCCCTCCTAAAACGTAGGAAGGACGCACGACCAGCGGATAGCCAATCTCTTTAGCTAGCTGTAGTGCTTCGTCCTCAGCACGCGCAGTTCGGTTTGGTGGCTGACGTAGATTGAGTGACTGCAATAGCTTCTGGAAGCGTTCACGGTCCTCAGCCGCATCTATCATATCTGGCGACGTACCTACAATCGGCACACCATTAGCCTCTAAATCTCGAGCCAGCTTTAAAGGTGTCTGGCCACCATATTGAACAATCACGCCGAGAGGTTTTTCTTTATCGACTATTTCTAGTACATCTTCCAGCGTCAGCGGCTCAAAATAGAGCCGATCCGATGTATCATAATCCGTCGATACAGTTTCTGGATTGCAGTTAACCATAATCGTTTCATAGCCGTCCTCGTGCATCGCTAGTGCGGCATGCACGCAGCAGTAATCGAATTCTATACCCTGACCAATCCGATTTGGGCCGCCACCCAATACCATAATCTTTTTATTCGTCGTTGGCTGAGCCTCACATTCCTCTTCATACGTCGAGTATAAGTATGCGGTTTTTGTAGGAAACTCTGCTGCGCAGGTATCCACACGTTTATATACTGGCCGAATATCTAACTGAATACGTCGCGCACGCACATCAGCCGGTCTTGATCCTAAGATCTTAGCTAGGCGTGGGTCTGAGAAGCCGCTTTGCTTTAAGAATAAAAGCTCGGCACGCGATAGACTAGCTAGCGAGCGTGTGGCGAGTTTTTTTTCCTTTAAGACGATCTGCTCAATTTGAGCGAGAAACCAAGAATCAATCCCTGTTTCCTTGAAGATTTCATCGCGTGATAGACCTGCTCGAAATGCGTCACCAACATACCAGATTCTGTCTGGACCTGGTGTGCTAATTTTTTCGGTTATCTCATCGCGGTCTGTAGACTTTTCATCTAGTCCATCTACGCCTACCTCCAGCCCTCGTAGCGCCTTCTGAAACGATTCTTGGAACGTGCGTCCAATTGCCATTACCTCGCCAACAGATTTCATCTGAGTGGTTAAGTGCGGATCAGCCTCTCGAAATTTCTCAAAGGCAAAGCGTGGAACTTTAGTGACTACGTAATCAATCGTCGGCTCGAATGATGCTGGCGTCTGACCACCTGTAATCTCATTTCGTAATTCATCTAGTGTATAACCGATCGCGAGCTTGGCTGCGACCTTCGCAATCGGAAAACCTGTTGCTTTCGATGCGAGAGCGGAAGATCGAGATACGCGCGGATTCATCTCGATTACGATCATACGACCATCACGTGGATTAATCGCAAATTGCACGTTAGACCCACCAGTATCAACGCCAATCTCACGCAATACAGCGAGCGACGCGTCTCGCATTAACTGGTATTCTTTATCAGTCAGCGTCTGTGCGGGCGCAACAGTGATTGAATCGCCGGTGTGTATGCCCATTGGATCAAGATTTTCGATAGAGCAGACGATAATGCAGTTATCGCGGCGGTCACGAATGACCTCCATCTCGAACTCCTTCCAACCTAGTAGAGATTCCTCGATTAGCAGCTCGCGCGTAGGCGATAGATCTAATCCGCGCTTACAGATCTCCTCGAACTCAATGCGATTGTATGCAATACCCCCCCCTGAACCCCCGAGTGTAAACGATGGTCGGATTACGATTGGATAGTCTTTATCCTCAGTTGCTTGAGCAATCTCAGCTCGGACTTTTAACGCTTCTTCCCAGGAGTGGGCAATCCCCGACTTAGCCGAGTTTAGACCTATTGATTGCATGGCTTGTTTAAACTTCTGTCGATCTTCGGCTTTATCAATTGCTGCATACGACGCACCAATTAACTCGACGCCATATTTATCTAACACACCATGCCTATATAAGTCTAAAGCGCAATTCAGTGCAGTCTGCCCACCCATCGTCGGCAAGATTGCGTCGGGACGTTCTTGGGCAAGGATCGCCTCGATAACCTCCCAGGTAATTGGCTCAATATATGTAACATCAGCCATATCCGGGTCGGTCATAATCGTTGCCGGATTACTGTTTACTAGGATTACTCTGTAACCTTCCTCGCGCAGCGCTTTGCATGCCTGCACGCCAGAATAGTCAAACTCGCATGCCTGGCCGATAATAATCGGCCCTGCGCCGATGATAAGAATACTATTGATATTTATCCGCTTTGGCATAACGCTCTACTCATTGATATGCGCGTGTATCGCGCTGATATCTATATCTTTGGTGGTACCGGGTATGACACATATTCCACGCGCACATGCGAAATGTACTAAGTGCTTGCAGAACAGCTACGATGAGCTTTATTCAACTCGATCAGGTTAACGAATTTGTCAAACAGGTAGCTAATATCATGTGGACCCGGCGACGATTCAGGATGCCCCTGAAAACAAAACGCGGGCTTATCTTGCAATGCAAACCCTTGCAGGGTGCCATCGAATAGCGAGACGTGCGTGACTTTTGCATCAGCCGGCAGTGTAGATATATCGACTGCGAAGCCATGGTTCTGCGAGGTGATTACAACTTTACCATTGTCTAGGTCCTTGACGGGGTGATTAGCGCCATGATGGCCAGTTTTCATCTTCAACGTTTTCGCACCAATAGCTAGTGCCATAATTTGATGACCTAAGCAGATACCGAACATCGGCATGCCGCGCTTGATTAATTCACGTGCCGCAGTAACCGCATAATCACACGCCTGCGGATCGCCGGGTCCGTTAGATAGAAATACACCATCCGGATTAAGTGCTAGCGCGTCAGCAGCGCTTGATTGCGCGGGTAGAACGGTAATATGGCAGCCCCGCTCCGCTAGTATTCGTAGAATGTTTCGCTTGATACCGTAGTCGAATACAACCACTCGACATCGAGTAGTTTGTTGTGATCGATAACCTATTCCTAGACGCCATTCGGTTTCAGTCCACTTATAGTGAGTGCTCGTTGATACAACTCTTGCGAGATCTATCCCAGCTAAACCCTTAAACGAGCGTGCGAATTCGACCGCCCGTTGTTCATCAGTACCAACAAAGATGCATCCGTTCTGCGTACCGCGTTCGCGCAGGATACGTGTTAATTGGCGCGTGTCTAGACCAGCAATCGCAATTATACCTTCACTTGATAGATAGTCGGACAAGGTCCGTTGAGAGCGGAAATTTGATTCTAGAACCGGCAGGTCTCGAATTACCAAGCCAGCCGCGTAGATGCGATCCGACTCCATATCCTCATCATTCACACCAACATTACCAATATGAGGATACGTCATCGTGATAATTTGGCGAGCATAGCTCGGATCAGTGAGAATTTCTTGGTAGCCAGTGATCGCAGTATTGAATACTACCTCACCAACCGTGTTGCCGATGGCACCGATCGAGTAGCCGCGTAAAATAGTGCCATCGGCAAGCGCGAGCAGAGCGGGAGAAAAAGACGGCAACACGGAAAAGCTCCTTCTAGAGATACCCTGCCGCCGACCTGTTGTCTGTACCCGAGCTGCATGATTCGCTCAAGATTTGATTAACTTTTGTACAACTTATGGTGTATAAAAGCGATCCTTGCTGCTAGCAATAGCTAAAAAGCATCGGTCTTGCGGCAGACTGCCAATTTTTAGAAGGTAGGCGATAGGGTATTGGTTAATTAACTTAAACTTTAAGAGTATAGCGCAAAATAGCGCTCACCTCAAATTTGCTTGATGCACCTTGCCTGCTTGATGCACCTTGCCTGCTTGATGCACCTTGCCTGCTTGATGCACCTTGCCTGCTTGATGCACCTTGCCTGCTTGATGCACCTTGCCTGCTTGATGCACCTTGCCTGCTTGATGCACCTTGCCTGCTTGATGCACCTTGCCTGCTTGATGCACCTTGCCTGCTTGATGCACCTTGCCTGCTTGATGCACCTTGCCTGCTTGATGCACCTTGCCTGCTTGATGCACCTTGCCTGCTTGATGCACCTTGCCTGCTTGATGCACCTTGCCTGCTTGATGCACCTTGCCTGCTTGATGCACCTTGCCTGCTTGATGCACCTTGCCTGCTTGATGCACCTTGCCTGCTTGATGCACCTTGCCTGCTTGATGCACCTTGCCTGCTTGATGCACCTTGCCTGCTTGATGCACCTTGCCTGCTTGATGCACCTTGCCTGCTTGATGCACCTTGCCTGCTTGATGCACCTTGCCTGCTTGATGCACCTTGCCTGCTTGATGCACCTTGCCTGCTTGATGCACCTTGCCTGCTTGATGCACCTTGCCTGCTTGATGCACCTTGCCTGCTTGATGCACCTTGCCTGCTTGATGCACCTTGCCTGCTTGATGCACCTTGCCTGCTTGATGCACCTTGCCTGCTTGATGCACCTTGCCTGCTTGATGCACCTTGCCTGCTTGATGCACCTTGCCTGCTTGATGCACCTTGCCTGCTTGATGCACCTTGCCTGCTTGATGCACCTTGCCTGCTTGATGCACCTTGCCTGCTTGATGCACCTTGCCTGCTTGATGCACCTTGCCTGCTTGATGCACCTTGCCTGCTTGATGCACCTTGCCTGCTTGATGCACCTTGCCTGCTTGATGCACCTTGCCTGTATGCAACACTAAAACCTTTTTAGCGGCTGGACGCTGGACTGGGACGTGTAACATTAGTCTCTGACCTGCCGTCACAGTATCTCGCCTCGTATGGTTCCACGCCTTAATTTGCGCGACCGTTACACCATAACGCAGTGCCACAGCCGCGATTGACTGCCTGCGCCGAATACGAATCAACATCTTTCGAGTATCAAGCACATCTGGTTCTATCGTGAGCACAGCACTTTCCGCGACGTCAGCGCTGATATCTTCATCATCGCCATCATCTTTAGGCACTAGCAGTGTAGAGCCGGCCTTTAGCCGCATACCGGCAGGAATTTTATTGACTGCCATCAGCATACTTGAGTCAACGCCAATTTTTTTGGCTAGCACCGCTGGCGTTGCGCGTTCGGTCACTTTATACGTCGTCCAAGATGAGAGATTTCCATCAAAGTCTTTGAGGTTGCGCTCGAACAGATTCGCGTTCTCAAACGGAAGCAAGATCTGAGGCTGAGATGCCCGGAGAATTACTGGTTGTTTAAAGCCCGGGTTTAGCGAGTAAAACTCTTCTTGCGAAAGCACTGCAAGCTTAGATGCTACTTTAATGTCAAGGTCACGCGCTGTGGTCACCATAACAAAGTATGGGTGATTTGGAATATCCGGCAACGTTAATTTATATTTCCGAGCGTCCATCACAATGTTTTTTACCGCCTGAAGCTTTGGCACATAGTTTCGCGTCTCGGAGGGCATAGGCAAGCTTTGATAGTCGGTTTTTAGCCCTCTTGCTAAGTTACGCGCAATTGCGCGTTTTACACTGCCTTCGCCCCAGTTATATGCAGCCAGCGCTAGATACCAGTTACCGAACGTACTATATAGCTTTGACAAATAATCCAGCGCTGCATTAGTAGACGCAACGACGTTACGTCGTTCATCCTGAAACAAGTTTTGCTTAAGTTTAAAAGTTCGACCTGTACCTGGCACAAACTGCCACATGCCAGCGGCTTTCGCCACAGATAGTGCGTGCGGGTTAAACGCCGACTCGACGAACGGTAACAATGCTAGTTCCATGGGCATATGCCGCTGCTCAATCTCCTCAACAATGTGATATAAGTACTTTTTTGAGCGTTCGGTCATGCGCCGAACGTATTCGGGATGTTTTGCATACCAATTGGTCTGCATATCGACTAGATGACTTTTTAAATTCGGGATCTGAAAACCGGCACGAATCCGTCTCCATAAATCATCGTTGCCCTGCAAGGTTTCTGCGCTGCCGTGATTAACGCCAATAGTATTCTGGGAAGCAGATATCTGAGTATGCTTCTGGGTCGAGTTACCTTCGAATGACCGAAAGGTTCCCACCATATTCTGACCACTGCTTGAACATGCAGCGAGTAGCAATACCAACAGCGCGCCGAATACTAATCGCATTGAACGTCTCGAATTCCAAAGGGGGCAACGGAAAATGCGATCTAATAGTATTCAGAACGTCTACGTTACGTCAACCCAAAACCGCAAAATCCCGCTAAATATAGGCCTTAAAGACTATTTAAGCCCAGAAAGAATGCTATATTTATATAATAAAATATGAGGAATTCAGAAATATATCACCACATTATAATCAGTGATAGCATTCCAATCTGATAAGACAATTAACCGCAGCAGAAAACGTTTTTCCATTCACGCAACTCAGTAAAGGTTTCGAGCCGCCCAATCGTGTACACATGCCGCTTGTCAGCTAGTCTCTGGCGAATTGCTGGTAAATGAACGCGCAAAAACAAATTAACTCGCTTTTCATGACCTATCGTAGTTGGCAAAGTCGCTTCCCCAGCAGCACGTAAATTATGAGCTTGAGCTTGCCAGGCAAGCAAGTCTATATTATCTGGTTCCACCTGAAGTGCGAATGCAATATTAGATAGTGTATATTCGTGCGCGCAATGTACTTCGGTAGCATCGGGCAGAGCCATCAGGGTATCTAGAGACGCTAGCATCTGCTGTGGAGTACCCTCAAATAGACGTCCACAGCCGCTAGAAAATAGCGTGTCACCGCACAACAAGTGCGGTGCTTGGTCTAAGGAGGTGGCATCTGAGAAATATGCAATATGTCCGCGTGTATGGCCAGGCACATGAATTATGGATAATACCAAGTCAAGTGGTTCGATATAGACTAAATCTTCGCCTATAAGTGGATTCGTAATTTCTGGGATGGGCTCGCTGCGTGGCCCGTATACTAGGACAGGACTGTTTGTACTATACATCTGGATCAACGAAGCGACCCCACCAACATGGTCAGCATGGTGGTGGGTGAGTAAAATAGCGATCAGCCGAAGGCTGTGTCGTCCTAGAAAGCCAGTAATTACTGCCGCATCGCCTGGATCGACCACTACAGCATCACATCCGTTCGTGATAACCCAGATATAGTTATCTATAAAAGCCGGAACTGGGATGTATTGCAGCCTACGATTAGTGTTACGTGTCGACTTAGCTTTTAACGGTATGCTCATCTCGCAGGATCCATGGAAACAATGTTGAACCAATCAATTATAGACTGGCCGGCCTGGGCCGAATCAGCACCGGGGCAATACATTCTCGCCTGGGAACAGAGCCAACTTGATCGCTTAGTCTCCGATATGTTTGGCTATTATGCACTTCAGTTAGGCTTGCCAAGGCTCGATGCGTTGCGGGAAAATCGCATGCCATGCCGCGGCCTAGCGTTAGATACGGCTAGCGCCGCGAGTGCGCCATATCGCTTACCAACGTTGCGGGAAAATCGCATGCCATGCCGCGGCCTAGCGTTAGGCCAAAACACTCATAGAACTATCAATGTTAGCAACTGCAACATGCTAACGCAACGCGAAACACTTTGGTGCGATTTTCTAGATTTACCATTCAAATCACGGAGCGTAGACCTATTAATTTTGCCTCACACACTTGAATTTACACATGATCCGCATCGGCTACTACGTGAAGCCGAACGGGTTCTGGTACCAGAAGGCCGGCTCGTGATTGCCGGTTTCAATTCTCTGAGCCTTTGGGGAGTACGACAGTGGATTAGCCGCTGCAGCGGTTGTGCATTCATACCAGCAGTAAACGATTTTATTGCTTTTACAAGAATAAAAGATTGGATCAAGTTACTCTGCTTTGAACTAGACCAGGGCTGCTTCGGCTGCTACCGTCCGGCATTAAATACTAAAAAATGGCTCTCTCAATATGCATTTATAGAAGCGGTCGGCGATCGCTGGTGGCCAATTTTCGGAGCTATATACATCATCACTGCAATTAAGCGAATGCATGGTATGAGGCTAATTGGACCATCTAAAGTTACAAATAAGGTGCTCGCGGTAACACTAAAACCGACTGAAGCGCAAACGCTCTCTAATGATGCTCCCAGCATAGGCTATCGTTAAGTTGTGCTTGATTAACAAACGTATGGAATACAATACTGTTATTGAGATTTACACGGACGGCGCGTGTAAAGGAAACCCAGGTCGAGGTGGCTGGGGAGCGCTGATACGCTTTGGCAAGCAAGAAAAAGAGCTATTTGGCGGGGAGCTCTCAACGACTAATAACAGAATGGAGCTGATGGCTGTCATCGCTGCTCTTGAGGTACTAAAGCGGCCATGTGAAGCAATTATTTATACCGACTCTCGCTATGTCCAAAAGGGGATCAGCGAATGGATTCACGGATGGAAAAAGAAGAACTGGATGACTACCTCAAAAACTCCTGTTAAAAATGCGGACTTATGGCATCGTCTTGATGCACTAGGTTTACTACATGAGATTAAGTGGCGCTGGGTCCGCGGCCACGCCGGCCATCCAGAAAATGAACGGGCTGACGCATTAGCTAACCGGGGTGTAACATCGCTTGAGAAAGCAATGGCCATATGCGGCCTCGAACCGCGTGCCGATCTCTTATGAATAGATAATCCCATCATGCGTCTTCTTGTACTCGATACAGAAACTACTGGTTTAAACGCCAAGGGCGGCGACCGAATTATTGAAATTGGCTGTGTTGAAATAGTAAACCGGCAACTGACTGGCAATAACCTGCACTTTTACGTTAATCCAGAGCGAGACAGCAATCCCGGCGCATTAGCGGTGCATGGATTAACTACTGAATTTCTAAGTGACAAACCAAAGTTTGCAGACATTTCTAGTGTACTAACCGATTTCGTGAAGAACGCCAGTATTGTTATACATAATGCACCATTCGACATCAGTTTTCTCGATGCAGAGTTTGCGATGCTAGCACTACCGCCATTTCGAAATTATTGTAGCGATGTAATAGATACACTTATCCAGGCCAAGGCTATGTTCCCTGGTAAGCGAAACTCGCTGGATGCACTGTGCGAACGATTCAACATCAGCAATGCCCATCGCACGCAACATGGTGCACTACTAGACGCAGAATTACTAGCCGCTATCTACCTGGCGATGACGCGCGGGCAAGAAAATTTAGTTATTGATATGCTGCCCGATACACCTGATACTAGATCGGTAGCCCGAGATCACGTACCGCTCGCTCAGTTTTCGCTACCCGTTATTAGTGCAAGCGATGACGAGCTTTCTGCCCACGCAGGTATACTCGATGAACTCATTAAAACATATAAAAAGCCCTGTGTATGGTAAGTGTCCACATATAGAGACCGTAAATTAGATACCTTTCCGAAGGTCTTATAACATAGCGCCAGATCATTATATAATAGCGTACTTCAATAAATGCACACGAAATCTAATATTTAACTCACCTGGTATTACTATAGCTTTATTTTCGTGTTGAGTTCTTAATAACGTAGGTTGGTCTGGTGAAGAATGCTTTACGAGTTACGTAAATTCTATTGGCATTTTAGATGCTTTATGGGTGGTTAGCTCAGAGGTAGAGCGCTGCCTTCACACGGCAGAGGTCGCTGGTTCGATACCAGCACTACCTACCAATTTTTTAGAAAAATCTAGTTACATATCTACGTATATATTTATAAAGTTCCGCTATTCGGGAGATATAACAGAGAAAACTGCTAGAGCAAGTAGGTTACTATAACAACGTAAGTAATTATCATCAAAAATGCCATACTCTTTAGTTCTGCGACGGAGCTGTGCTTTCAAATAGGGAACTCTGACGTTAGCGATATTAGTACAATTGCTTAGCGTGATAAGTAATCTATGTTCTACCGTTTTTCTGTAAAGAGGTACGCATGCGTTTATTATATTTGACTATGTGCGCAGTGTTTGTACACACTTTAGTGGATTGCAATAGCTAGCTACTATGAGCTATATAGTATGTGTACTACTCGATCTAATCAGCCGCTAAAATAAAAGCGACCTAACACTGCGTATACCCCCAAGAAAAAAAATTTTTTAAGAAAAATTAAATATTAATAGGTATAAATTAATTCAGAGAAACATTATTAATCTAGATAAGTCCCAAACTAGGGATAAACAACATTTTTTAATCTTCAACAACTGTTTCTTGCGCCTAAGAATTAACCTTGTCCCCGGCATATGTAATTAGTGCGTGTCCATTACACCTCAGCCATGATATAAAATCTTATAGCATAAATAAAAAGGATATTACTAGCCCAGTATAAGTACTCATAGAATTATACTTCGACTATCGCGTAGCGCTCTAAGCCAGGTGCATAAAGAGCTGATACGTAGATCTTTAGCTGCAATAAAGCCGTGAAGTATAATGGGTAACCATGCGCGCCATCTGGGTGCGGTACCATAATATCGAAAAACAGCTAGTTGATTCCGTAGATTATAATAATGCTTAGTTGCGTACGGGCCATCACGCAGGCGTCTTTTTGGATTCCGAAGATGGTTGATTACTGCGGAGGGCACAAGCCAGATAAACCAACCTGCACGACCTAGACGCAGCGAATATTCGGTATCGTCGTAAGCAAGGAAAAACGATGCATTTGGAAATCCAATCTCGCGCACTGCCTGTGTGTTTAGTAAGAATCCCACAAAAGAAGCTGTATCTACCCTCACTTTCATCCTGGAGTAATATTCGTTCGGAACAACGGGCTCCCGTAGAGTCCTTGGATCAAACATACGTCGATGCATTAGTGCAACACGACTAAACTCGAAAACGCTTGAACATAGCGCTCCTACACGCTCATCTAAAGGGCTAGGTAATGCATCTATTAGGCACTCTACAAGATCGGGTTCCGCAATAGCATCGTCGTCTAACAAAAGCACCCAATCAGATCCATGTATTGTAGCTCGCTCAACACCAGCGGCGAAACCTCCAGCTCCACCGATATTCTCTTCGAATCTCAAAATATCAATTTTTTTAAAGCCCTGCAATACGTGCATAGTTTCCGACGAGCTTGCGTTATCAACTACGATAATAAGCTGTATAGCACGAGTCTGGTCAAGAATCGCTTGTAGTACATCCTTCAGCAGTTTAGCTCGATTGTGTGTGACGATAACTGCTGCAATATTCACTGTAAGGGATCTACGAAAAAAGTTGGAATATTATTACCCCGCGCAGACGCTTCGAGGAATATGTTTGCTGCCTCAAGCGCTTCACGAATAGTCACGTGCATATCCAAATAGCGATAGGTACCTAAACGGCCAACGAAACTCACGTTGTATTCACGCATTGCAAGATTAACGTAATGTCGAAGCAATTTTTTTTCTTTCGCGAGGCAAATTGGATAGTATGGCAAGTCATTTTTGCCACAGAACCGGCTATATTCTTTAAAGATAATCGTTTGATTATGCGACTCCCACGGCATAAAATGCTTATGTTCTGAGATGCGCGTCCAGGGTACTTCAAGATCGCAGTAATTAATCACCGCGTTACCCTGATAATCGCCATTATAGCGTGATGTCTCAAAGTCGAGTGTACGATAACCTAGACGACCGTCTTTATAGTTAAACCACCCATCGATAGGGCCACTATAGAAGACATGTGAATAGTCTCCTACCTGTTTTTGATCGAAGCGTTCGTTGAGATGTACTTTGATCAAAGGATGATCAAGCAGCCTTTCAACGATATATGTATAGCCGTTCCTTGGAATACCCTGATAAAGGTTATTGTAGTAATTATCATCATAGTTAAAGCGCACTGGTAAACGCTTTAGAATACTCGCCTGAAGTTTCGTTGGGTGTATGCCCCACTGCTTAGTGGTATAGCCAAGAAGAAAGGCTCTATAGAGATCGCGCCCGATAAGCTTAAGCGCTTGCTCCTCAAGGTTCTGGGGCATATTAATAGACTTATCACTAATTGACTCGAGAAAAGCTTTTGCTTTTGATGGTGAAAATACTTTACCAAAGAAATTATTAATTGTAAGTAAATTGATTGGGAGAGTGTAGACACGTTCCTGCACGATTGCCTTAACCCTGTTTACAAATGGCATAAACTCGTCGAACTGGTTTACAAACTTCCAGACATGCTCGTTATTAGTGTGAAAAATGTGCGGGCCATATACATGAACCATCACGCCTGTCTCGCTATCACGTTTTGAGTGACAATTTCCAGCAAGATGAGACCGGTGATCGAATACGTCAATGTTATAACCTGCATGCGCGAGTCTATATGCGAGAACCGCGCCAGTAAAACCTGCTCCTACGGTTCCTATTTTTTTCACTTTCTACCTCTACAACTATTTAAAGCACTCTACTCTGTAGAATTAGTTTATCGAACGTAGCTTCAATGCAATTGGTAGTCGACTCAGTTCTTGAGGTATCTGAGGCAGGATCACATACATACCTAATAAAATTACTAAACACGCCACAACTAATAGCGCCCTTGCCCACTTACACGATCTTATCTCGTACCCAGAACAGTTGTCGCTGCAACGAATTTGGCATACACCTCCAGATCTTGCGAGCTAATCTATAACAGCGACTTCGATTTATGCCCGCGTCTAGAGTGGGTGCGGTAATCTGACGGCGCTCAACTACGGCCTCATACCAGAATGTATGCCGCAAATAATACCAGTAGAAATGCGCGAGTGGTACAGTAGGATTATTCCAAGGCTTCGCTTCAAAACCAGCGTAGTGAACTATTTGAGGAGCCGCAAATGCTTCACACACTTTTTCCGCTAGATTTGCATCTAATCCAGGTATCACATCCATCGATGCGTTAACGACATTCCAACTTAAGTCCAAAAACTTGACTCGTCCAAGTAAGCACTTGTTAAGTACGTCTTGATCGAGAAACCAGTAACGTTTTTTTATAAGTTCGTTATAGGCGTGCTCACGGAGATTCATAATACGCAGTTCCTCGAGATCTATGACAATTAGACCAGCCTGGAAATATTCTTTGCCCCGATTACCCATGCTAAGCCAGTCTCGTAGATAATCTCCCGCGCGTGCGCCACCAGCCTCTATTAGAGCTGGCACACCTTTTGCTGCAAAGCTTTGCATGATGACGTCAGGTACTGCTCCGATAACATACCCATTAAGATCGATATCATAAATCGTAGATAGATCACCAAGCACAACTGTATCTGCATCAACATAAACAACACGGTTATGATTAGCAAGTAACTCCCCAAGACTTAAGCGATACAGCGTAGCAGCAGAAAAATGTGCATGTAGCGGAATATCGACGAACATATCTGAACATGGTAAGAAGGTAAGACGCCCACCCCCATTTAACCGAACTTGCCGTTTAAGCAGCATCCGGTGATTATCGGAAATGCCGCCGTCAAGCACTACTAGATCCAGCTCCCGCTTTGGATCTAGGTTAGCCTGTAGTGACGTTACGAAGGTCGCTAAGTGCGGTACAAAGTTATCATCTGATGCCGTCACAACGCTAACCACATTAGCAGCTGGCCGCTCGGGCACAAGACACTCAACCCGTTTATCCCGAATGAATACACGCTCGAGTTCAATATAAGTGGCTGAATTAGCGAGGTGCTTTCTCGCAAATACATTAAAGAGACGTTCAGACATGTACCCAAAGACACGTTGTGCGGCCAATGAATAGTTAGTTAAATCAAGCCGGCGCTCGACCTCGAATAGAATCGAAAAGACCCATTGGCAGTATTGCTTAAAAAGATCGCGATACAGAACAAAAATATTCGTAAAGTAACCCTCATGTGCATTCATGATCAAATCAAAATGCTCTACATCCGTCGGATATAAATCAACGATAACAGCTCTCAACACATCAAGATCTGCCCCGTAATGATGGGCAGCCTTCATATAGTGTGTGCGCAATGTGCGCCTTCCCACATTGCGCACAGACCATTTTTTCGGTAACACAGCAAGCAATCCAGGCTTTGATATCAATAGCTCTTCAACACGTGCAGCTGTTAGGCCAAGGTTTTCTATGGTTTCTTTATCAAGGCTGGAATAGTTTACACATCCGTGCCTGTCGGTTGCGTGCCTTGCACCGCTAAAATCTAGAAAACGCCGATAGTGCATTAAGCCGATCCACTGGGCATCATGATCATTTTTCCAAGCCCAGTAAAGCACGGTTAATTCGCAGAAGGTTTTATTTTTATGTGAAATATTATCCCTGGAGTCATCTCGTCTGAATCCTAGATTCACAGAAGAATGACTAGCACCTACTTGGATTGGCAAGAAGCACCGATCCGACACCGATGGTAGTCCAGGTTTATGATGGCAAACATAGATATGTACTGGGCTATTCGTCGCGGACATGACGGGAAGATCCGTTAAGTAATACTTAAAAGATGAGTATAAGATACTTGACGAAACTGTGCGCCGGGCTAAAGAGATTGATCTACTGGCACTTCTGTCAGCATACCTCTCTCAAGCACGATCTTGCGATTACAGACTTTTTGAACAAGTGGAGCCGAGTGCGAAGCCATCACAAGAATAGATGACTGCTCGACAAGTAAATTTAGACGGTCGGACGCTTTCTTGTTAAATGATTCATCGCCCACTGAGAGCCATTCATCTATAAGCAGAATATCGGGGTGCACTGCTGTCGAAACTGAGAACGCGAGACGTAAAACCATCCCACTCGAATATGTCCGAGTAGGCATATCTAGATAGTTCCCTAACTCGCTGAACACGGCTATTTCCTCTATTTTCTCTTCGATCTCACTTGGGCGCAGCCCCATTACAATCCCGCGCAAGAAGATATTTTCGTATCCGGTAGCCTCAGGATCCATACCAAGAGATATGTCGAGAAGCGATCCGATCTTTCCTTGAACGTCGAGCGTGCCTGACGCTGATGCATAAACCCCAGATAAAACCCGTAGCAACGTAGTTTTTCCTGCGCCGTTATGGCCCACTAATGCAACTCTGTCACCAGCCTTAAATTCGAAGCTTGCGTCGCTCACAGCACGTACAACTACATACTTGCCAGCATCGTTCGCAACGAGACCACCGGTAGTTGCACGTAATACCGTCTTCTTCAAAGAGCGGTGCGATACATTAAAAATTGGAAATTCGACCGTGATATGTTCGGCGAAAATATGTATGGAATTCATCAACAATCCTATTGTCAAAGCCAGTATGCAATGCGCTGTCTGTAGCGAGATAGAGATAATGAAGCTATTACACCGAAAAAAACGATTGCTCCCAGCATCCAGACCCAGGACTGCAGTGGTGGCAGAGTGCCGAGTAGTGGGTCGCGTACTACACTAATAAGGTGCGTCGCTAGATTTAAATTCACAAGCCATAAGAATTGATCGCCAAGTGTCTTTGGCTGCCATAGGATAGGAGTGACATAAAAACCAATCATTATGATATTTTGGACAACTGGCTGCAGATCGCGAAAACGCGTGCACGGAATAGCAATACATAGCGAGGCAAAATAAATTGCTATGCTAGCAAGTAGTAAGCCCGGAATAGCTACAAGCGCTGTCCACGACCATCCAGGACCGATAAATGAGATTACAACTGCGACGACAAGAAAGTTGTGCGCGAAAATAATAAGATTGCGTATGACGAGCCTTAAAATGTAAGAGGGTACCGGCAAACGCGTCTGTTTCATTATTCCTGCGAATTGTGTAAAGCCTATGCACGATTCATTAATTTGCATTGAGTAAAATGACCAGACTACCTGTCCTACCGCGTAGAAAGGCAAGTATTCTTGAATCCTCATATTAAAGATCAGCGACCATACTATACCGAGCGTTGCAATCAAGATACTGGTGCTCAGCGTCATCCACAATGGCCCAAGCACTGAGCGGCGATAGCGCTGCTTAATGTCATACCACGCGAGTAAGCCCCACAGATGGGGTGCCTTCACCGTATCCCAAAGCTCGTTCCTACGAAAATTTATTGGTCTCATAAGTTGAGATATGGTTGGTTCTATTATTTTCACTCGATGATAATGAGTGCAATCTCCGCCGGAAGCAGGCTACGATTACAAGTCATGAAAATGATAAACATCTTTTTTTCTTTCACTAGCTCAAATCAGTTGAATATATCGCCGAGCCGGAAAACATTTTGATAAAATTATTTTTTATGTATGCGGCAGCCTTTGCTAGGTAACTAATGCGCGCGGCGATCAATATACGAGACGCCCAAACTTCGCAGAATCTAAGCTTGAGCAGCTCAACTCTTAAAAGAGCCGAGGTAGCATTAAATAAATTTAAACACTAGTTACAGCATACGTGCGCGAAATACACTCGCCCGGTAATATAGCTATCTTTCCATGAATTTAGTAGAAATTAAAATTATATTTAAACATCTGCTGAACAACTCGTGGAATAAAGTCTCTCGGTAGCTAATGAGCCCTTTTTGAGAAATCTCCAATACAGATACCTACTAACTACTGCCTTGTAAGCCGTAAGAACATAGATCTAACATACCCCATTACCTTGTTTATACGAGCCGCATAAACTCTACGCCTTTAGATAGAGAATTGTTTAACCGTACATCAATATTTTTTACCTAGTAGAATGCTGTTGTTGAGTAATACAGCTGCGGAGTTGTAACCCTAACTATAACTCACGTTGTTGTAGTTGAAATCCAATGAGTTCTTCTAAAGCTGAACGCTTTTGAAATACCTGGTCATATAGATTGATGAGTACATATTACTATTGTCAATAGTCTATACGCTCAAAACGACGATCAGCCAATCGCTGATCTAACTATTTATCTAACGTGTAGAGAGGCGTTTCCTTGCTAGCTAAGTAAGGAAGCTAATAAATAGCAATAGGAGTAAATACGGCATTTTAAAGCGCAGGCAAGCTTCTTATTGAGTGAATGATCAGAGACAGGTAAGCGAATATTTTGCAGCAAAAATCGCCATCTGAAACTGATAACGACTTTACAAAAAATTTTTTGCTTGTTCTATAAGCTCACTAACCTTAATATAGGCTGATAAATAGCATATGCGCATATTAGATTATTCAAGTCTCTCTGAGCAGAGTAGCATGGACCATATCGAAAAATATGAATTTTAGGCGCATATTATATAATAGTCCTCATTAATAACACTTTGTCTACTCGCTTCGATAGTCCTCCAGACTATATAAAATACTATGCCAGTATTAAACATACCTAAAATAGAGTAATACGAGATCTATCGTACTTAATGTTCATTAAGTATAAGCCCTTAACTAGGCTAAAAAATTTATAGCTAATCTCTCTGAGTGGTAATTATAAGAAACACAAAATATTTATAGATTTGCAATCTACATAAACCTTAGATGTTTTACCTACTAAGAAATACCTATAAACTGCTATCCTAAGATTAGGCTCTCTATTCAAAATATTATAAAATAGTAAATATTAGTTAAACTTATAGTTTAGATATTATATTTTTCTATAAACATATATTTTATATATTAACTTCGGTACAAAATCTAATTTCTGTTCATAAGACCCTATGGTTATAGGGAATTATATTCCGACTACGTATAGTACGGCACTATTCTTGGTAAGAAGTGACTTTATATAGGTTTATATATTTAACTCAAATAATATAATCAAGGGTTTTATATAGATTTTATCTCAAGATAAGCTGAGTAGAGATACTAAAGGTAATTACTATCAGATTTCTATTCAAAATTAGTAATACTTTTTAAGTAAGTTAGGTATAAATATTTTTCTATAAGCTTGAATTTTTAATATCAAAATTATATTTATATAACATATCTTATGCACCATAAATATAAATTTAACGCTCATCTATAAACAGCGTGTAGTGTATTTATTAAAAGTATTTAACTTATTTTAAATACTTTTAATAATCTCATTTAAAATATTGGAAAGGAAGTATTAATTACCCAAGTTTTGGGATATATTTAAACTTTTAATAGAAATTACGCTCCGAACAAAAAATAGTGTATTAACTAATGTATAGTAGACTAATGAACTACTTAGTTTGTAACTCTATTATAATTAGATATTTACAATACTTTTGCTTAGCTATAACTAGCGCCTGAATATTTATTAGAACAATATAGTACGTATTCTATCCTAGAATATATGTTATATATATACATACTTGTTTAGCGTAGTTATACGATACATACGAAAGTGTATTTCGACATGAGTCATATAGCTGCATAGCTATTTTTGCCGCCTCCAGTCTAGACTAGAGGCGGCTGTTTTATAACAGCAGTACTTATTATACATATAAATACTAATAAGTATATATATACTAATACTTTGTATTAATATTAACTATATAGTTTAAATATTTTTAAAATATATAAAGTGATTTTTTGACGATTAGTAGCGTATATTTTAATATTACAGCTTATGCGCTTAGAGAATATAAATTCTAGGCATATAGTAATTTTTCTGAAAGTCAGATGTATCTACAATATGGTGTAAATACCGCCTTATATTCAGTAGATAGCTATACTTAAAATTTATACTGCTTTATAGTAATATAAGTATAAATATTAATTTAAACATAAATAGGTTATTCGAAAATCATACAATATATTTTTTATTTAATATTTCATACTGTATAAATAACTATTTTAATTCAACAGCAAAAAATATGTTAAATATTTTATATAACATATGTCGTTTTAGTCGCTATAAATCTCTATGATTAATGTAGCTAGCATATTTTATTCTAATCTAGAATAAACAAAAATTTATAAAAATAGAAAAATTTTTTTGTGAAATACGATTTATAATCGAATTATAGCCCTTATAAATCTTCCTTAGAATATATTCAATAGTTGAACTATTGGCGGTACTGTAACTATACTACTATAGTAGTATACTAAAAATAATACTTTATTTTATAAAATAATTTTATGGGGTATAGAATCATAATTCTTGGGTTTTTATCCAACCTACTTAATTTTATTAAAAATATAATTTGAAGATTATATATTACTAATCTCTTTTCTTATTAAGATATATTTATCGAACACCGCCAACCTTAACCAAGGCATAGAATATAGAAATTTTTATATAAGTTGTTTATAAAACCTTCTCATTTTATAAATTTATATTATTGAAAGCACTTATACAATCCTTATATACTTATAATATTGTATGTATCTAAGCGATGTAGCGTACTTTAGTTAATTAATATATCTATCTGCGAATATTTACATATATTTTATGAAAATTCTTAGCACTATTTAGTGCAATATAGTATATTATCATTTATATAAATATTTTATTAACTTTTATATGCAACTTATTTAGTAGACATCTAGGAATTTTGCAAGTTTTTTAAAAAATTTAGTTTGACTTGTTAAGTAATATTACAATGTTTGTAATATTAAAGATTTATATAGGGCAAATTATACTGTTTTATATAAACATAGGTTAGTAGGTAGTTTTAAGTTGTTAAAATTACGCTTGTGTAATTTGTTTAATATTTATTAAATAATTACTTGTCGTTTACCAAAGATATTTTTATAAGTTAAATCTTATTTTTTATAACTTATACTATATTAGTAGTATATAATACTATTATATATATTTTTTAAAAATATAAATACTCATCTGGTAAAACTTTAGTAACTAAGACTATGTTAAAAACATATTTAGCACTATCTTTTAGGGATAAAAAATCTGATAAAAGAGTAATCTGTATTATTTTTGAGTAGTACCTGTATTACATATTTTTCTATATATGAATTTATTAGCGGTAGGAAATATAAATATATACTTATTAATAAGTTAATTAAAATATTTATTCTGAAAATTTATAATTTTTCTATTGCACGAGATAAACTTTCTACTTTAAATTTAAAAAAATCATGCACGTATCAATGGTAAGATTCACGAGGAAAGTGCTATATAAAAAATAGAGAATTAGAATTCTTTATTCTATCAAATTTCTATTGCTGCAATATATAGCCAAGTGATATAAACATCTACCGCTATTAAATATCGTTTAGAGTACTTATTTTAGTCCGGCAGAGTAAATAAATAATCTTCTTTATTAGACAGTAAACAAAAATAAAATAAGGAAAGCCTTATAATATATAGTATTGCTATTTAATTTGTTCCTGTTTAATAGATCTAGTAGTTACTAGAAATAGTAAATAATATACAGTTATGCTAATGGTAATAATCTATTATTAGTTATAACTGACATAAGACTTATTTGAGATGTTTAATATAACATAGCGAGTAAGTAACGCTAATCTATCGCTCGGATCTTAAAAATTTTTATAGAGCTTGCCGCAATATTAGACTTTAGCTACTTTTCTTTCGAAAGGTGTGCTACCTTCTACTAAACAGGCCGCTTTTCGTTCGGCTATTTTAATAGGAGTACATATAAAAAATCCTTGGAATATAGCATTAATCACAGCATAAAAAATATTTGTAATAGTAAACCTATAATTTTTAGAAGAGATTAAATTAATGAAATTAAAATGCCCTCTTATCGCACAGTAACTTCGCGCATTATTGTGCGATGACTGTAATGTAGTAGTTTCTCGTACACATGAACGTAATGTTGCGCCATTATCTTCGATGTAAAGCGAGCCTCGAAAGCTGCTCGCACACCAGCTCGTGATAGCGTGTGTAGCTGATTCACTGCAACGACTGCGCTTAACTCGTCTTCAACAACAAAACCCGACACGCCATTCTCTATTACTTCCGGCACTGACCCGCACTTAAACGCTATTACTGGTGTGCCACAGGCCATTGCCTCAATCATCACTAGGCCAAAAGGCTCTGGCCAGTCGATCGGAAATAATAATGCATGTGCACCTGATAGAAATTTTGCTTTTTCAGTCTCAGAGATCTCACCGATATACTCAACATGTGGTAGTGACATCAATGGCTTAATCTGTTCCTCATAATATGTACGATCAGATTTATCGAGCTTCGCAACAATTTTAATTTTCATAGCGCACTGTTGTGCGATCCGGATAGCGGTATCTAGGCGTTTTTCCGGAGAAATGCGTCCGAGAAAAGCTAGATAGCTTGGCTTAATGTCGGTACACGGCATTAATAGATCGATGGGTAGACCATGGTATACAGTTGAGAGCCAATTAGCCTGCGGTAGCGGATTGCGCTGGTTATCGGAGATTGATACAACCCGAACATTTTGAAATATGTTAAAGAGCGGCTGCAGCTCAGGCAAGTCAAGCCGGCCGTGTAATGTCGTTAAATACGGTATTAACTGGCGTGAAAATAAGGAGAATGGATAGTAGTCGATATGGAAATGTAGTACATCAAACTCTTTTGACCGTCGCCACACCTGCTCAAGCAGCAACATGTGTGGCGCCATTGTGTCGCGAATTAATGGATCTAGTCGTAAAGCCTGGGGCCATACTGCATCGAGCTTAGCCGATGTCTTCGAATCTCCACTAGCAAATAGTGTCACACTATGTCCGAGTTCAACCAAAGCCTCGGTTAAATAGGATACAACTCGCTCGGTTCCACCATATAGTTTTGGTGGAACCGCCTCGTGTAACGGCGCAATTTGAGCAATTCGCATGTCGGTAAACTCCTAAAAAGTTAGGCGCAGTGACTGCTTTAGTTTGACACGGGTTTAGAACCTAGCTTGCAACTCGGAACGAATGCTTGCACTAGTAGTTCAAGCATTCGTTCCGAGTTGCAATAGCACGGGTACAGCTTACCCTTATATTGACTTGTTTTTTATGCTCAATGGCATTGCGTATAAAATAGTATGCAAGCCATAAATCCTTAAGAGATTAAGCTATTCACTATACGGAAATACTCTAGGGCTGTTCTAGACTTGATGATCAATTAGTTATACAGCAAAACTTTGGGTCTGCATTCCAAAGTTTTTACTTATTAAAGTGTTTATGTACTTTACGGACCTTATTTTATTAGTCTGTTTTAGATTATTTTCAGAGCCGATAAAGCGAGCTGAAAGGTTAAGTTGCATGACTTAGTGCAATACACTAAACTTATTATTATTCGTTATAGGCAGATCTTCATAGTATCTTAAAATACTTTAGTAATCGTATAAATGCGATTGCGATAATTTTCTCACTCTATTATCTAGTAATTAGCCGTACTGACAGTAGTCTCCGGCATTTTAGAGAATGCACTATTTAATAAGCTAGCCCAACAAGGGATTGCCTCGCATTATATGATTTTATAATATAAAACGCTTGCTAAAGCGCCGAGCGCCAGTCGATATGATAGAGATACCAAGTTGGGGGCATGCAGTGATTATTATTTTATTAACCTTGACGAGAGCACTCACCTCAGTGACTATGGTTAGTCTACCATAAAGTATGAAGCTACACTTAATTAAAATCAACAGATGATAACAGCAATAGATTAGATAAAATAATATGTGTGGCACCGTTACTACGGTAGTAAAAGTACTTGCTCTTATATCGAGCTGCATATAAGAATATTGCCTGCGTCTAACCTAATTTTTGTCTAGCGCCGAATTTGCTTTACGTTGAGCTGAAAGCTACTCTCCCATTTTTACACAATAGCTTTGTTAAAAAAGGGGGGGCTGGAGAGAGTCCAGATACTCTTTATAGTCCACCGTATATGCAGCCTCATCCATCTAGAAATACACTAGGCTAAAATAATATAGCATCTGAGTTGGCTGCTATATGCAGAAAGTCTGTCAACAGAAAGTATATAAGAGCAATAGAATGCAGGGTAAGCTACTGTGGTACGTTATATGCCTCATAAATAGAAGCAACTTTTAAATTAAATTTAAGTAGAACTTATCACCCATGGTTTTAGCTAGTTTAATAACTATCAAGCCCCCTCTATAGGCTTAAACTAACAAAAGTTACGGCGATAGTAAAATGAGCTATAGTATCCCGTACCGAAAGTCTAAGGTAGTATTACTCAAATAGTTCAGATATGTATTACTATAAAAGTAGCTTGACCAATTAGACCGATTAATCGTATCTGCATATCTTTTACCCTAAATCAATTGTTTTATTACTAATCTTGTTTAGCAGATCTAAAAACCTCAATGATCAATGAGAGATGCAATCAAAGCGCAGAACGCACCGCACAGGGAGGTTTAGTGCTAATCCTATATAAAACCCTTCTATAAATCTTAATAGGTAAGCTACTGCATACCTTAACCATATAAAGCGTTTATTATTTATAAGATAATTACCTGCAAAATAGGTGCACAGGACTAGCATCAACGATAGCCTATCGACAAATACAAAGACAAAGCTAATTGGCTATCCACTGTAGCAGCAGGCTTCTATATTTACTACACACCCCCTATATACACGAAACTCTATTTTTTAAGCCCGCTTAGATATCTTTATAACGCACGATAGGCGCACTTCTAGGGATGCGTTGATACATAGGGGGCGTCAGTGTTTTTATCAACGCCTCAGGGTAAACAATAAATAAGGATGTAATCTGCATTATATGCAACTATATAGTTTGTAACTGTACATTATTACTTATTAACAAGGGCTTTTGTAACAATCCCCCTAAATTTTGTAGATATAGTGACTTTTAACCTAATAAATCCCGTAGATTTCATTAAATTAATTTATTTATCTTATATAGATCGTACCCCCTAGAGCGGAGGGGTTCACTGCTAGCTATTTATTAAACTGCTACTCAAGAAAATAAAGGCGAACAATGCGTTGTTCGCCTATGCTAACGCTATAATTAGCGTGGCGGCGGGAGCGCATAATGTTTTTATTAATAACCCGCATACTAGGGGCGGTTCTAAACAATAATTACAGTATTGTCTCGACAGACAGCCACACGATAACACTAGCATCGCACCTGGGTAGCCATAAACATTAGATTCGATAAATTATCTTGATACTTCCTATAAACACCTAGGATAGTTTGTACTAAAATAGTGCATGGAATTTTTATGTGGTTTTAATTTAGAACCCCCGTCTTATCATACTTAATCTATCGTTTATTCTTTTTTATTGCTGTTGAATTTATGCCTGCAGAAAAATACAATGGAGGCGCGAGCCGGAGTCGAACCGGCCTAAACGGCTTTGCAGGCCGCGGCATAACCGCTTTGCTATCGCGCCGCAATTTTGGAGCGGGAGACGAGTCTCGAACTCGCGACCTCAACCTTGGCAAGGTTGCGCTCTACCAACTGAGCTACTCCCGCACAACTCTTGTATTTATTAATGCTTTTGACTTTCCAGAACGGACTTAGCATTATGTCCAATATAGAGTGCGGTGTCAAGAATTAGGGTCGATATGAGCGTTTATGCAATCGGAATTTTTATATTCCATCATACCTTTATACTTTTTTGATCTCTGATTTGAGGCCAAGCTAGCTTCATATAATACAGCATCGACCAAATTGTCAGCAGCGCTGCTAAGTAAAGCAACAACCCTCCTAAAACACGAGTATTAACCGCAAACCATCCCAGCACCCTAATAGGCGCGTAGTACAGCAACATCGGGATTGCGATCATCTGGCACGCAGTCTTAAATTTGCCTAACGAGTTAACATATACTCTCTCAGATGCACCAACGTTCGCCATCCATTCACGCAGAGCAGAGATTGCTATTTCACGCCCTACAATCACTAAAGCAATCGACGCATCAAGTCGAATCAATTGCACTAGGACTAATAGCGTGGCGGTTACCATTAATTTATCCGCGACTGGATCAAGAAAAGCTCCGAATACAGAAGTTTGATTCAGCTTGCGCGCTAGGAATCCATCAAACCAGTCGGTTAAGGCTGCCAGGGTAAAGATAGCCGCGGCTATTTCATTTTTATCCTGCAGGGTTAGTATTATATCCGGAAGATAGTACACGCCAACGATTAACGGTATTAGAACAATCCGTAACCATGTTAAAAAAATCGGTAAATTGAAGGGCATTGGGGCAGACTGGCGATGAAAAGTTGCGCACAATTGCTATTGTGCCGCGTGATCAGACTCCCCACAAGAAAGCACCCGTCGTCGACTGTTCTGAATGTAATTAGCGATAGATTGGCTTATTAAGTATATGCGATGTGCTTTTTAGCGATAGTTAATTCCTTAACGCTGTTAGATATCACATAGTAAAGCCTATCAAAGCGCGTAAGCAATCGCCATTGACATTTACCTCGACTCTTTGGGTTCTTCTAAATACAATCGGTAACGAACCTTGGAGGGGTTGGTCCGCATTCTGGTGATAACGATGCGCTAGGACTCATCGCGGATCTGCGCAACTAATGTCAGTTTAGCACTCTCTCTACTAAAATCAAGCGATGGTCGACGGTTCAAAAAGATCAGTATCTTAATACCCGCCTTACGACCCTCACATTTTGTAGAGCCGACTAGCACTCTAATCTCTAAATTTCGTAACACTATCTTAATACTTCAATAAAATTATACTACTAATAGTAGCGCCCCCGCTTCAGAGCAAATTACTGTAATCTTAATTCGAACAACTAACTGGACCTATTTATGTAATGCGCGAGTGGTGACTGGTATCTATTACAAAATAGCCTATAATAGGCTTACGTTACTTATGTACGTACAGCACGGAGCCTTGCGTATTGTAATAGCGATATATACCTAGAAAATTCGGAAATTGTGTAGATAATACGTTTCAGGTCAAAACCCGCACTGGACTTAACAACGAACTAACGTTCAAATAATTTGAATATAAAAACAATACCAGATTAGGTCTATGCGCCGCATGGAACCTATACCTTAGAACAAGAAGATAAGAAGTCTAGATCATTTGTTAAAAGGTTTAAGCATCATGTGCGTTCTTATATCCTTCCTACCTAGCTTTGCTTATTAGCATGCGTTCAACGATCGTATGCCATATTTTTTGTACGGTTATCGACAATTTTGGCGATGCTGGTGTCTGCTGGCGGCTTGCTCGGCAGTTAGCGAGTGAATATAGCTGGAAAGTTCACCTATTTATTAATAAATTAACCGTACTCAAACACCTAGCGCCAGGGCTAGATTCTAAGTGTGAGCAGCAAGTGCTAGCTGGCGTCGCTATCGAACATTGGCATAATCTCCGGTTTACTAAACCAATCTCAACAGTACTGAGTGTTGCTAATGTTGTAATTGAGGCATTTGCCTGCCATTTACCACCACTATATCTTGCCGCGATGGAGAAATGCCCGTCACGGGTAGTTTGGATTAATCTTGAATACCTGTCGTTCGAACACTGGGTAGCAGACTTTCATTTACGCACATCGCCCCATCCTCGCTATGCGCTAACGAAAACGTTTTTCTTTCCTGGTTTCGACACGCATACCGGTGGAGTGCTTTGCGAGCAAGATTTAGACGTGCATCGTTGCAATTTTATAAAATCGTTAGCTGCAAGGGAATGCTGGTGGTCGACTCTTGGGATACCCAAGCCAGATCCAAGTGCTATAAGTGTATCCCTATTCTCTTACGAGAATCCTGCCATCGACGCTCTTCTCGAGCAATGGCGTGATGGAACAGATCAGTTAGTTCTGCTCGTTCCAGAGGGAAAAATATCTAGATCTATAGCACGGTTTTTCGGTCATCCTATAGGATCCCGAGCATTCGCAGCAGGCACAAACGTGAGCACATGCTCACTAAGCATCCATATACTTCCATTTACCGACCAGCTTGGCTACGATAAGTTGTTATGGAGCTCCGATATTAACTTTGTGCGTGGCGAGGATTCGTTTGTGCGTGCTCAGTGGGCACGAAAGCCATTTATCTGGCACATATATCCGCAGGCAAATAATGCACACCTACAAAAGTTAGATGCGGCACTTACTCGTATTGGCTTGACGTTAGAATCGCGCCCGCGCGACGCATTAATACGCTTCTGGCATGCATGGAATGGTAATCCAATGTATAAAATTCTAGATTGGCAGGATTTTATTCAGCATCGAGAAGTTTTTAGGTCACGCGCATATGCATGGGCGGATGAGCTGGCTGCTATAGGTAATCTAGCTAAAAATCTGTCTATATTTGTCCAAAATACACTAAAATAGCGAGCTTCCTAGATTTTTGGATTGCTTACCGGACTACCTTATGCGGGGCTTTCGGTTAGTCGTTCATCGTGCCCATTTATCGGATAGGATAGTCTTATGAAGACCGCTCAAGAGTTGCGTACTGGAAACATTATTATGATCAATAATGCTCCTATGGTCGTGCAAAAAACCGAATATAACAAGTCAGGCCGCAATTCCGCGGTTGTCAAGCTAAAGCTAAAAAACTTACTGACCAGCGCTGGCAATGAATCAGTATACAAAGCCGATGATAAGTTCGATATAGTCATGCTCGACCGAAAAGAAGTTACCTATTCGTATTTCTCCGATCCAATATACGTCTTTATGGACGAGAACTATAATCAGTACGAAGTTGGAAACGAAATAATGGGTAGTGCATTGTTCTATCTTGGAGATGGCATGACCTGCGAAGTCATATCTTATAACAATAAGGTGATCTCAGTTGAGTTACCAACCACACTAATACGAGAAATTGTCTATACGGAACCCGCAGTTAAAGGCGATACCTCTTCTAGTAAGATTCTTAAGAATGCTAAACTAGCTACTGGTTTTGAATTGCAAGTTCCATTATTTTGTAACATCGGTGATAAGATTGAGATTGATACTCGTACACATGAATATCGCAACCGTGCGTAATAGCTTCTTGCGCCTCTCTAATTCTATATAGATTCAAGCCGGCTAATTAGAGCAGCTCTTATACTAGAAGACTCATGACATACGTTTGTACAAAAAATTACTTGATAATTTTTTAAAGATTAAAGTAAATATTACTTATTTAAATAGTATTTATTTGCACTATTAATGCAGTGTTTAAAAAATAGAATTACATATAGCGCTATACTAAAAATCATGATCTATTAACAATAACTCAACCAGACTCTGTCAATAGCAGATAACCCTGGGTATTGAGTACTATAGTTTTGTTGACGCTAAAGTTGCGTTTATACAAACGTATATTATATATTTAGCGGCCTATTCTTAATATAGTTTTATTCGCTTGAGCGTATTGCGTAAATTAATTGTACAGCATTTAATGCTGTCAAAGCCAGAGTCCGTGTTACTACTATTATAGTAGTTTACATACTGTAATAAAGGCGAGATTAAAAATCTTATACTGCAGTATTATTTATAACTTACTAATTCGGTGAATATTTATAGATTTTAGCGTTTATTAGAAAGCATTTTGATTAATATCTCTAGAATAATACATACTATTCTAGAGATATTAATATATTTCAGTCAAAGGGTTAAAACTATTAAATAGACTGCCGAAAGAAATAATCTATTTGATAAAAATCAAGATAGTCAAGCTGAGCCGAACTATTGGTACTTATACCGATAGTAAAATGCATAAAAACACTATTCGCTTACTAACTTAGTGTATTCGACAAAAAGAATATCGAAAGCTAGAAAACACACTAGTTATTAACTGAATCAGTTTGCTTCCTATAGTTTATAAAAAATATTTTCATGAATTCTAGATGTACCTCTATTCTATCAAATAGAAGTACATCTCTACGGATCTAAGCGAAAACGTCCGAATTATTACTATAATGCTTCTTTTGAGGGTAAACTTAGTAAAAACATTAAAGCCATAGACGCTTATTTTGGAGATAAAATGCGCCGGGTCAATGCTACAATAGCTTAAATCTGTTTCTCGTCTATTGCTCTAGATTTAAATTATAGTTTCCTGTAAAATGTCAAGTAAAAACGATGTATAGTGGTAAGCCTCCCATAACAGGCCTTAATATACTCCTCTTTTTCACTCTAGACTATCGATCAGTTTGAGCGCCTGGCAATAGCTAGGTTGACGAACTAGATCACTCCATTTTAGCGGGCTACCTTGCGGTATCAGCTTTTTAATACGCCCTTGAGAGGTAGTATCAATAACACGCATACGCAAGTACTCAAGCACATCATCAGTTTCCTCTGGATGATTGCAAATAAGAACCATACCGCATCCAGCATTGAGCGCCGCATGCGCAGCTTCAGCGGTAGTGCCGACTTGGCGAGCTGCCTCCATCGATAAATCATCACTGATGATCACGCCATTAAATCTAAGTCTACCACGCAGGATTTTTTGCAGCCAAACAGATGAAAAGCCAGCTGGCTGATCGTCGACAGCGGGATAAACAACATGCGCTGGCATCACTGCATGCAGCGATAGGCTTAACCAATGATATGGCTGCATATCATAAGCGAGAATTTCGTTGAGTGTTCGAGCGTCAACAGGCATCTCAACATGGGAATCTGCTTGTACATAGCCATGCCCCGGAAAATGTTTGCCGCAAGCTGCCATTCCAGCCAATGCTAAACCATACATAACGCTTTTAGCTAAGAGCGTAACAACATGAGGATTCGGGTGGAACGCACGATCGCCAATTATTTTAGAGCACCCATAGTCTAGATCGAGTACGGGCGTAAAGCTTAAGTCGACACCGCTCGCGCGTAACTCTGCTGCTATTACATAACCAATCGCTGTAGCTATTCGCATTGCTGCAATCGCATCGTTGTTCCATGATATGCCAAGGGATCGCATCGGCGGCAACGACGTAAATCCATTACCCTGGAAACGTTGCACGCGTCCACCTTCCTGGTCTACTGCAATCATCACATCATTGCATACATCTCGGATAGCGCGGGTAAGCTCAAGAAGTTGCGCGCAGCTAGTATAATTACGGGTGAATAAAACTACTCCACCAGTCAAAGGATCACTAATTCGACGGATATCGTCATAATTTAACGAAGTACCAGCAATATCGAGCATTACTGGAGCATATTTATACTTACAATTGTTCAACTTACGTTCCTGGAACCGGTTATATGCGCGCCTATAGCAACACCGAGACTCATCTATCGATAGATGGTTTATAGATAACGAAATAACAAAAAAATACTTTACAATTAGGATGTTCTAATGCGGATATGCGTAGATTGAGTGAGAGATCCGCTTATCTGCTATTTGAGGTTCGTCATATATGGTAACAAGTCACACAGGCAATACAGAAAGCGAGTTGTGATGTTCGCTAGTTCTTTATAGGTCATGTTTTGCAGAGCGACTTTGGTATACTTTATCTACACACGTGCCTTGGTGATAATCGCCTTCATCTCATGTACAGCGTTTTCCCATCCCGTGAAGACCGCGTGCGCAACAATAGCATGACCAATATTTAACTCAGTAATGCCATTAAGAGCAGCAATAGACTGTACATTGGTATAATGTAACCCATGGCCAGCATTAATTTTTAGGCCTAGAGACTGCCCTAAGTCGACGCCCATAGCAATCCGATCAAATTCTTGCTGTCGAAGAACGTTATCGGCTGCATTGGCGTAGCGTCCGGTATGTAGCTCAATCACCAGAACACCACTTTCGTGGGCTGCCTGAATCTGTTCTGGCTCAGCATCAATAAATAGTGACACCCGTGTGCCTACATCTGCTAGCTGCCAGCACGCTGACTTCACTGCATTGAAGTGTGTCACTACGTCTAATCCACTTTCAGTAGTCAACTCGACACGCTTTTCCGGTACTAAGCAAACGTTATGTGGGCGTACATCACAGGCGATATCTAGCATTTCTCGAGTTAATGCACACTCTAAATTCATGCGGGTTTTAAGCAAGGGCCGTAATGCGTATACATCGGCATCAACGATATGTCGACGATCCTCGCGCAAATGCAGCGTAATTGCATCTGCACCAGCGGCTTCAGCTTGGAGCGCTGCGCGCAGCAGGTCAGGGTATAGGGTGCCGCGCACATTACGTAATGTGGCAATATGATCGATGTTAACCCCTAATTGAATTGGGGGGTGCAGTAATGGAGAAACATTCATAGGTTTTGAAGATCAATCAAGATATGGCGAGTAGAAAGTGGCGTATCACCAAGATAAGTATCCAATAAAAAACGCATTAAGGCTTTGCTTTGCGCAATAGTTTTCGCACTTGAATAATCATCGCGCTCCATGTCAAGTAGCGTTTGTCCAGCAATAACTGGCCCTCGAAATGCGTTCTTCTGAGTCTTAAGCATCTCTACGTCGCATAGACCTTTCTCCGGATCAAATACATATGAGCGGCCAGTTACAACACTTTGTCTAGTTACGGTCTTGTCAAGTGATGAGGCAAAGCCGGTCTCACGCAGTAAGAGGAGTTCGAACGAACGTAATACCTGTACAGCTGGTTCTTGATGTGCAAGCCTCGCTAACGTTAACAAATAATGATCAAATAGCGCAATGTGCGGATCTTCCTGTGCACAAAATCTAACAAGCAACTCGTTGACATAAAAGCCACACAGTAGTGCATCGCTAGCGAGAGGGCGCATACCGCCAACCCATTCGGCCTTAGTAAGCGTCCGCATTTTAGACTTTCCAGCCCATGATAGCGCAAGCGGCTGGAAAGTCTGCAGAACGCCGCGTAGGGCTGAATATGGTCTTTTAGCTCCCTTCGCTAGGAGTGCGAGACGACCATGTGAGCGGGTGAATGCGTCGATGATAAGACTTGTTTCTCGATAAGGATAGGTGTGCAATACGAAGCCCAACTGCTCGGCTATACGATAATCCGAATACGACTCAGTAGTACGGAAACGAGTCAGTACGCTGCAACTTTCCATCGACTTTTGTGCAGGGTCACCTGACATGGCTAACGGAACAATATCAGGAGCTTCACTGGAGTGAGGTTGTTTAGATTCATCTAGATGAATCATCCGCACCCCATTTGTACTCATGGGCGTTTAATCTCGCTTTAATGTCTATACCGACGCTCTTAATTTTAACGAATGTCTCTAGATACACTGGGGCATTAAAGAGCTTTGTCATACTAATTCGAGCCTCAGTGTTAATCTGCTTTAGCTTTTTGCCTTTTTGCCCAATAATCATCGCCTTGTGGTTATTACGATCGACAAGAATTGTCGCGAAAACCCGACGTAGGCGATTTTTTTGTTCGAACTTATCGATTAGTACTGTACTTGTGTATGGTAGTTCATCTCCAGTCCAGCGGAATATTTTTTCCCGTAGGATCTCTGCTGCCAAGAATCGCTCACTGTGGTTAGTTAGTTCATTCTTATGATAAATAGACTTACCGAGTGGTAAGAATGACTTCAGGATCGCTAATAGGCGCGTGATATCTGCCATCCGCCTAGCGCTCATCGGTATGATGTCAGGGAACATACATAGTGTTGATGTTCTTTTTAAGAATTCAAGCAGTGCGCTTCTATCCGAAAGCTTATCAAGCTTATTCACGATTAATATTACTTTTGCTGTCTTTGGGATTAATTGTTGTACTCGACACTCGTTCAGACCGTAACGGCCGGCCTCGATCACAAATAATACGATGTCTACCGAAGCCAGTGTCGACATAAGCGTGTGGTTTAGTATCGGGCTACCCTGAGTCTGGAAACCAGGGGTGTCACTAAAGATAAATTGTGCATTATCCAGTGTCCGAATACCGATAATGCGGTGCCTTGTAGTATGCGCTTTGCGTGAGGTAATACTAATTTTTTGACCAACTAAAGCGTTTATTAGCGTTGACTTTCCAACATTTGGGCACCCGACAATTGCGACAGTGCCACAGCGGAAACCGGTTGGTTCAAGAGTAAAATTCATAGCAAGCGGACCCACAAGAAATACCTGCTGCTAATATGCGTATATAATACGCGCTTATGGCGATCCATTTTAAAGTCAAGGTGAAATCAATCACCTTATATTACGATAAAAAATTAAATGGCTGCAGTTATGTACTAGTATCAGTCTTGTGAGGTAAATGCGACTCTATGTCAGGCGTCTCATGGAGTACCCGTAGGGGTTTAGTTGGTGTATTAAACGCAGTAGTCACGGGGATTGCTGGGGCTACCGTATTTAATAAGACATCTAATGTTTTAACCGCAGTGAGATTTTTATTAGTATATGTAACGTGCATAACTTCGGCATCGTTCAGACTCTTAACGTCACTTGCATACTTATCATCACAATTCGCCTGCTGCATTGCCTGCATGACTTGTTCGGCGAGCTTTTCCAGACGCTTAGCCTTTCTGCTCAACACGGGGCGGGGATTAAATACGCTGTTTAGCCTAGAGTCGTTTGGCTGTGTGTTATTAGGCGCTAAATTGGCGATGAATTTTTCTGCTTTCTTCGGTTGCTTTAACTTACCGAGCGGGCGCCGTGCTATTATCGTTATTGCTTCTTTAAGCGCCTTACTTGCAGCAGTCTGCTCGGCAGCTCGTCGACTAACACCAGTGCCGCACATATGAACATCGAGCTCAGGAACTACGCACTCGACCTCAAACTGCTGCTTATGTTCGGCGCCAGAAATCGCGATTACCGCATAGCGCGGCAATGCAATCTTATTGCTTTGAAGATACTCTTGCAAGAGCGTTTTAGCGTCCTTACCTAAGGTATGCAGATCAATTTGATCTAAAATAGGAGCATACAATCGCTGAATCACCAATTGGACTTGGTAGAATCCTCCATCTAGAAAAATAGCGCCGAGCAATGCCTCAAAAGCGTCTGCTAAGATTGATGGCCGTCGGAATCCACCGCTACGGAATTCTCCTTCACCGAGCCGCAATGCCTCTGAAATATTTAGCGTCTGAGCAATTCTGTATAGCGACTGTTCCTTAACTAAGTTTGCCCGCATTCGAGACAAATCGCCTTCGTCGAGTCTAATAAAACGTTTGAATAAAATAGCCGCTACCACGCAGTTGAGAATAGAATCGCCAAGGAATTCAAGTCGCTCATTATGCGTGATACTGTAGCTTCGATGGGTCATTGCCTGCTGTAATAATTCCGTGTTACGAAATTTATAATGCAGCCGACTTTCTAGCGGTGACAAGGACATAGATATAAGTATAGCGCAGGCCACAGCTTAAACGGAGCAATTATCTCACTTTATTCGAAGAAGCCAATTCGCTTTAAACTTGAAAAGTTTAGCCAGATGCAAAACGCGCGACCAATAAGATTGCGGTTAGGTACAAAACCCCAATACCGACTATCTGCACTATTATCTCGATTATCGCCCATGACAAAATAGTGGCCAGGTGGCACCTTACAAATCATACCGTGGCTGTTATAAAAACAATTTTTCCGATAAGGATAATCGTCCGTCTCAATTAAGAATGGGGGTATAGCCGGATCGTTTAACAACGCGTGCCGCTTATGCCCAAGCGCTTCAAGATACTGCTTCACGTACTTAGGGGTCTGCCCGAGTGATATTGGGCTATTATCTAAATAATCTGAAATAGGCGTCTTGGGTACCATCTTACCATTAATCATGAGGCGCTTATCCTGATACGAGACTATATCTCCAGGTAATCCGATAACGCGCTTGATATATGCGATTGACTCTTGAGGGGGGTATCGAAATACCACAACGTCGCCCCGCTGGGGATCTCGACCAGGGGTAATTTTTTTATCGATAATTGGTAAGCGGATCCCGTAGTTATATTTATTAACTAAAATAAAGTCGCCGACAAGCAGCGTAGGCAACATCGAACCGGACGGAATCTTAAATGGTTCGACTATAAATGAACGCAGCAAGAATGCTACTAAGAGCACTGGAAAAAAGCTCGCTGAATACTCAAGCCACCACGGCCGGCGCAGCGTTTCTTCGCAAAGCCTTGCCCGCTCTCGAGTAGCATTTTCGCTAATAAAAAGCTTCTCTAGTTTCTCTTGCTGCTGATCGAATGTATACATTACTGCATTCGCAGCCCGCTGGCGTCGAGGTAGAAAAATTAGTTTATCTGCTATCCATGCAATACTAGTTAATACAACTAAGAGGAAGAAGATCAGCGCAAAATTCATGGAGGATTCTATCCTGGGTTTATTTGTCGTCGACTTTAAGGATAGCTAGAAATGCCTCTTGAGGAATCTCGATACTACCAACCCGTTTCATCCTTTTCTTGCCCTCCTTTTGCTTTTCAAGTAACTTTTTTTTCCGAGTAATATCTCCACCATAACACTTAGCTAGCACGTTTTTACGTAACGCTTTAATATTTTCTCGTGCAATAATATTCGAACCGACGACCGCTTGTATTGAAACATCATACATTTGTCTCGGAATGATCTCGCGCATCTTTTCAGCTACTTGCCGACCACGAGACTGCGATTGAGAGCGATGTACAATCATTGATAACGCATCAACAGTATCGCCGTTGATAAGCATATCGACTTTAAGCACATCCGATGCCCGATATTCTTTAAACTCATAGTCCATAGATGCATAGCCGCGTGATATAGACTTAAGACGATCAAAAAAATCTAGAATAATCTCAGCCATCGGTATTTCATACGTGAGCTTCACCTGGCGACCATGGTATATCATGTTAATCTGATTACCACGTTTGCTTGTACATAGATTGATCACTGCACCGACATAATCCTGCGGCATATATAGGTTGATAGTCACAATCGGCTCACGAATCTCAGTAATTCTAGATGGCCCAGGCATCTTCGATGGATTTTCAACTATTACTATCGATCCATCTTTAATAAGCGCTTGATAAATAACGGTTGGTGCCGTCGTAATCAAGTTCATATTGAATTCTCGCTCGAGTCTTTCTTGAACAATTTCCATGTGTAACAAGCCTAGAAAGCCACATCGAAAGCCGTAGCCGAGCGCTTGAGAGACCTCAAGTTCATATCGCAAAGACGCATCATTGAGCTTAAGTTTTTCGAGCGACTCTCGCAGAGAGTCGTACTGGTTAGCTTGAACTGGATATAGCCCGGCGAACACCTTGGGCTTAACTTCCTTGAATCCTGGCAGTGGTTTATCTGCCGGCTGTGTCGCATGGGTAATTGTGTCCCCAACCTTCGCAGCTGTTAACTCTTTAATACCAGATATTACAAATCCGACCTCCCCAGCAGAGAGAATATTACGGTTTTGTGATTTAGGTGTAAATACACCGACGCGCTCGACCGGATACTGTGCGCCGGTTGCCATCATCCGGATTTTATCTTTCGGGTGTAACACACCATTTATAATACGCACTAGCATCACAATACCAACGTAATTATCGAACCACGAATCAATAATCAGCGCTTGCAGCCGTGCCTGTGTATCGCCAATAGGCGGTGGTACTCTAGCGATTAGCGCTTCTAGTACATCCTGCACACCTAGGCCAGTTTTTGCACTGCATTGAACCGCGTCTGCAGCAGAAATGCCAATCACATCTTCAATTTCAGCGATCGCATTATGTACGTTAGCCGCCGCTAGATCGATCTTATTAAGTACCGGAACGACCTCAATACCTAGCTCGATAGCGGTATAACAATTTGCAACAGTCTGCGCTTCAACTCCTTGGCTTGCATCAACGACTAGTATTGCACCCTCACAGGCAGACAATGAACGACTAACCTCATAGGAGAAGTCAACATGCCCGGGGGTGTCAATGAGATTCAGGTTATAAATGCGACCATCCCGAGATAGATAAGTTAATGCGGCAGTCTGTGCTTTAATCGTAATACCACGCTCCCGCTCCAGGTCCATCGAATCGAGTACCTGCGTTTCTATTTCACGAGCTGACAAGCCGCCACATAGCTGGATAATACGGTCAGCGAGCGTTGATTTACCATGATCGATGTGTGCAATGATCGCAAAATTACGAGTATCACCCATTTAATGACGATCAATAAAAAGGAGTAGGCGTAAACAAAAGTAGATTACGCGTTGTGGCAAAATCAAGGATTTGCACATTTTAATAAGAATATATCTCATTAATACTGGATAAGCACACTATAACCCAGCATGGCACTAGCTACTGCTTGTGTCATATAGAAAGGTTAGAGCGGTAGCGACTACCCCGATACCTTCTAGTAACGATATAGATATTACCTAACCCCACTTCGACTAAAACAATAAATCTCGAGCATCAATGCTAATAGCATATACTGCTATGCTATGCTACTTTTACCTAAATACGAGATATTAGGTAAGTGCCTGTATTTCGTATTTAGGTAGCGCGCTACGAAAGATCGTGCTGTATTACAGCACGACTGCTAGTGTCATAAGTTCCAGGTCATAACCGATATTATTGACTTTATTTCTGAGCTGGCTCAGCTCTTGGCCTAACTGGGATGAACTGCGTGTTATCGCCGCGGCGCACTAGTAAAGCAATGCTTTTTTGAGGCTTGAGTTTTTGCACGAGCAACTCAAATTGTTTTGTATTTAAAACATCAATATCTCCGATTCGCAAGATAATATCACCTCGCTGTAACCCGGTTCGAGTCCCCGGTCCATACACATCATCGATTTGCACCCCCCCCTTTAGATGCATCGATTTAAGTTGCTCCGGCGACAGATCGCTGATCGCTAGCCCAAGCTGATTAAATTCACGCTCTTTCTCAGGAGATCGCCGGTCTGTTTTGACCTGCATCGTTATATCCGGCTGCATCTCAGCTACGACAACAAATAAATCTTTTATTTTACCTTTACGCCAGATAGTTAACGTTACTTGGATACCTGGCTTAGTTTCACCAATCATCCGCGGTAGGTCTGTTGCTGTGCTTACATTGCGCCCATTAAACTTCAGGATAATATCTCCAGGCTGCACACCAGCTTTATCGGCTGGGCCATTTATCTCGATACTAGATACTAGTGCGCCCCTCGCTTTAGCTAGACCTAGCGAGTCTGACACCTCCTTGGTTACCTCGCTAATCGCTACTGCAATCCGACCTCGTACGACACGTCCATTGACCTTAAGTTGGTCTGCAACTCGTATTGCTTCATCGATCGGGATTGCAAACGAGATTCCCATATAACCGCCAGTACGGCTGTAGATTTGAGAGTTGATGCCAATTACCTCGCCCTTCATATTAATTAAGGGCCCGCCTGAATTGCCTGGATTAACTGCAACATCAGTTTGAATAAAAGGTAGATAATCACCAGTATCACGCCCTTTTGCACTGACAATACCCGCAGTAACTGTATTCTCTAGACCAAAGGGAGAGCCAATTGCTACAACCCATTCCCCCACTCGGACCATATTAGAATCGCTGATCATCACTGTTGGTAGATTTTTTGCATTAATCTTCACAAGTGCAACGTCTGTACGCTCATCAACGCCGATCAATTTTGCCTTGAATTCACGTTTATCAGTTAGGGTTACATAAATAGCATCCGCATCGTGAACCACGTGTGCATTGGTCATCACATAGCCATCAGCCGACAAAATAAAACCAGATCCTACGCCGCTGCTCTGCTCCGAATCTGATGGATCAACTGTACCTCCGGTGCCCCCCCCACGAGGGGAATCTGGTTTGCCTGGCTGTTGTGGCAGTGGAATACCAAAGAAACGCCTAAAGAATTCGGACATATCGCCGTCATCTAGTCCTAGGGGTGGGCTCGTTAAACCCTGTTGTTGCGCATGCGTTGCCGTACGAATATTAATAACCGCTGGACCTACTTTGTCCACTAGGTCAGTAAAATCTGGGAGATGAGAGGCGGATGGCGCACCAGCCGCGCATAGGTATACCAGCGGAATACAGATGGTTATAGCAACCGCGAGCAGGAATCTGCGCACCGGATAAATACTCATATTGTCGACAAGAAGAAAAAACCGTGCGAGACCTTGATCTCGAGGCCTTATATTCTACAGTAGAAATGAATCGTCGAAGCGTCATCATCGGCACTCCGTCTTACACGGTAGTAATTACTATTACTCTTGACCGGGATATGTATGGCCCGACTAGCGCTGGAGGTTTTCGCTCGGGAATTGTATTCACATATGGCTTAACAAAAATTGAGATCATATAAATCCTATCAGAAAATACTGCCTGATTAGCAGTAATAGTCTATGCTGATAGATTGATCGGATTCAGTTATCAGCCGACGTGGTTCCTGCGCCTTTTGAAATTCTAGAATTTCTTTCTGTAGTTCTGTAGGGGTTCCTCTCTAAAATAATCGCGATGTGATGTATCGTTATAGCCGCCTGGATTCCTAAAAAGCAATTTTCTTGAATACGGGATTATTATTGTTATCTAACTATTGCCCAAGAAACAACACACCGCTTTATTTATATATTGCGACTCGTCATTTCACATCTAGCATTGATAAGAAATTTGTAGGCTTATGCAATATACGTACACTTGTTACGTATCTACTGCTTTCCGGTAGTTTACTACCCGGTACAATAGAGAAATATGTTCGGCAGGCGCCGCATTACTTGCGGACTAATTTAGGTATTAAAGCATAGACCTGAAATGCTCTCTAGTTTAGGCAATCACCTAGTAGACTCTAAATTCCTTTTATCCTACCATCGTTTCCCTGCGGAGTGATCTATTAATGGTCGTAATCTTGTCGAAATAGCTGCGCGAGCTCGGAAAATCCGAGATCGAACGGTGCCAATTGGGCACCCCATCATCCCAGCAATTGCCTCGTAGCTTAATCCTTCAATCTCGCGCAGTGAGATTGCTATTTGCAATTTCCTAGGTAATACAGCTATAGCTGTGTTGATTGTTTGTGCGATCTGCTTGCTCATTAACACTGATTCAGGGGTGTTGACATCTCTAAGATGGGTAGCGTCAGAGGAAGTTTTATCTTCCTCAATATCTACTTTGGTTAACGTTAGCGCATGTCGCTCTTGCGCTGAAAGATAGTTTTTTACAGCATTAACTGCGATCCTATACAGCCACGTATAAAACGCAGACTCGCCTCGAAATTGTGGAAGCGCACGATATGCTCTGATAAACGTCTCTTGCGCGACGTCCTCAACTTCTGCTGGGTCGCGTACAAGCCGAGAAATCAGCCTCATAATTTTATGGTGGTATTTAGCGACTAGGAGGCCAAATGCAGCCTTATCACCTTTCTGTATGCGCTCAATTAATGCCTGGTCGATTTCTTTTTCGCTCACCTGAAAGTCCGTTATCGTATAGATTTCGACTCGAAACATTCCTATTGTATCGCCTCCCAAGTTAGGCAAGTATTTATTATATTTATAAGAGGACTCGCAAATACGCCGTATTGAGGGGTATATCCGAGGGGCGCTATGATATTAGTTACCAGTGCTTAAGATAAGCCACATCCATTGTATCTACTACGATTGGTACCTAAACTAGTCTGCACTGTAGTGCGTTTTCTATGTGTTGCTTGTACTAGGTACAAGACTAGGAGGACCGAAATACTTAAGGAGTTGATAATAGTACTCAAGATGATGCTTAGCGCTGAGAAACCTTACATAAAAAATAAGCAATGATTATATTAGAACGACGCTGTGGATATGATTTCCCGGGAAATAGCGCCCCTGTTATTACACGCGCTTAAATACTAATGTTCCATTCGTGCCACCAAAGCCAAACGAGTTTTTCAACGCGACATCGATACGCATATCCCGAGCAGTATTTGCGCAGTAATCTAAGTCACACTCTGGATCTTGATTAAAAATATTAATTGTCGGCGGCGATATTTGGTAGTAAAGAGCTAACACAGTGAATACTGATTCCAGGCCACCTGCACCGCCAAGCAAGTGTCCCGTCATCGATTTTGTTGAGTTTACGACTATATGCTTTGCGTGGTTACCGAACGCACGCTTAATGCCAATAGTCTCTGCTAGATCGCCTAACAATGTCGATGTACCGTGTGCATTCAGATAGTGAACTTCATCTAAATTTATACGCGCGTTCTTCAGCGCTGCCAGCATGCAACGGCGTGCGCCGTCGCCATCCTCAAGCGGTGACGTTATATGATAAGCGTCAGCGCTCATACCATAGCCAACGACTTCGGCATAGATCTTCGCGCCCCTCGCCTTTGCACGCTCGTATTCCTCAAGCACCAGAACACCAGCACCCTCGCCAAGCGCAAAACCGTCTCGATCTTTATCCCACGGACGACTAGAGGTAGCCGGATCGTCATTGCGACGCGACAGCGCGCGAGCCGCAGCAAAGCCACCGATTCCTAGCGGAGAAACGGCTGCTTCGGCGCCGCCAGCTAGCATCACGTCAGCATCACCGTATTCAATTAACCGCGCCGCCTCGCCAATGCAATGCAGTCCGGTCGTGCATGCGGTTACAATTGCTAAGTTCGGTCCTTTAAGGCCGTAACGTATCGATAAATGACCGGAGATCATATTAATAATTGAGGCCGGAACAAAAAAAGGAGAAATCCGACGTGGCCCACGGCTGAGCATTTCAGTTTGCGTAACTTCGATCATCGGCAAGCCGCCAATACCTGAGCCAACTATAACACCGATACGCTCTAGATCCTCACTTGCTGTGTCGATACCAGAATCTGTCATAGCTTGCACACCGGCTGCAAACCCGTAATGCATGAATGTATCCATATGTCGGGTCTCTTTTGCTAGCATATAATCTTCGATATTAAAGTTTTTAACTTCGCCAGCGAACCGCGTCGAAAAATTCGACGCGTCAAACTTTGTAATATTCGCAATCCCTGATTTACCGGCGACCAGGATCGCCCAACCGTCAGCAACGTTATTGCCAACAGGCGAAATTAGCCCCAGGCCGGTAACTACTACCCGACGACCGCCCAAGATATGTCCTTTTATAGATAACTAAAATTAAAAGCCACAGAAGCTGCACGGAAATCCGTAAGCCCTGTGGCTGTGATCCGAAAAAGCTAAAATCTTAAATCTGGACGTGAGCTTTAGCGTAGTCGATTGCCTGCTGGACTGTCGTAATATTCTCGGCCTCTTCATCTGGAATCTCGATATTGAACTCGTCTTCCAGCGCCATAACAAGTTCAACGGTATCCAGTGAGTCAGCGCCTAAATCGTTGACAAAAGAGGCCTCGTTCTTGATTTCTGCCTCAGCTGCACCGAGCTGCTCTGCGACGATTTTTTTAACGCGCTGTTCCATGTTGTCCATGCACTCCCTCCAGGGAAAATGAGTTCAAAAATGCAAGTGCGCGCATTTTATCAGGTTTATTAGGCATAATAATGAGGCACGATAGCCCCTGCTAATAATGCTTTCGAGTATTGTAGCAAGCTCTGCTAGCATCTGTTAGCACATATATATGCCACCATTAACATGTAAGGTCGTGCCTGTTATATATTGCGCCTTTGCTGATGCGAGAAATATAACTGCATGAGCAACATCTTCAGGCACACCTAGTCGGCCTAATGGAATCTGAGCATAAAGCGCTGCTCGGCGAGCCTCTGGCATGAAGCGGGTCATATCCGTATCTATAAAACCCGGTGCCACGCAGTTAACAGTAATATTTCGGCTACCAATCTCATGAGCTAACGCCCGAGTCATACCAGCTACTCCTGCTTTAGCCGCTGCATAGTTAACCTGACCCGAATTACCTACTGAGCCAACAACCGATGTTATATTAATAATACGCCCGCTACGCGCTTTAATCATCGGCCGTAGCACAGCGCGTGACAGGTAAAATACAGCTTTAAGGTTAGTATTAATTACTGCATCCCACTCGTTATCTTGCATTCGCATCGCCAGTTGGTCCTGCGTAATACCGGCATTATTTACAAGGATATTTAATGCCCCGAACTCTTTAATTACTGAGTCGATTAACGTATCGACTGCCTGTCTATCGTTGACATTTAGCATAACACCACGACCGATAATGCTCTCAGCACACAACATATCATTTATTAGCGCTGCGCTACTATTAGATCTAGAGGTGCCAATCACTGTCGCGCCAGCATGACCAAGCATGAGAGCAATCGCTCGGCCGATACCGCGCGATACACCAGTGACTAATGCAATTTGCTTATCGAGCGCTTTCTCCATTTCGTCTTAGCTCCAAATTTACATTGAATACTGAGGGGGTAGAATTCAATGCTGCAAGAGTTTTAGCGTATCGTTAAGGGACGTTGGATCAACGATCGCGCCGCTCACTAGATTCGCATCAATGCATCGCGTTATTCCAGCTAATACCTTACCGGGGCCGCACTCAATTATATGAGTAATCTTCTGTGCAGCGATTGATCGTACACATTCGACCCAGCGTACTGGCGAAGCCGTCTGGCGCACGAGTGCATCTTTTATTCTAATCGGATCTGAAACTATCGCTACGTCAACATTATTAATTAACGGGATCTGCGGCGCGCGTATGCTGACATCAGCCAAATATTCTCGTAAACGGTCAGACGCTGGTTTGAGTAGAGACGAATGAAAAGGCCCAGACACCGGTAGCAATATAGCGCGCTTAGCGCCCTTAGTTGTAGCGATCTCGCACGCCTTTTTTAGGGCCGCTATATGGCCTGCAATAACGATCTGTGTTGGTGCATTAAAATTAACCGCCTCGACGATTCCATCTGACCCTGCTTGAGAGCACACATCGAGCACGGTATTATCATCCAGCCCCAGGATTGCCGCCATCCCACCAGCCTTCATTTGTACTGCTTGCTGCATCGCCTGAGCACGAAAGTGCACTAGTAGTACTGCGTCTCGAAACGTAATCGAGTCTGCAGCGACTAGTGCCGTATATTCTCCAAGGCTGTGACCGGCAATAACTGCCGGTACCATGCCGCCAGCCTGTTTCCACACGCGGTAAATCGCATATGCGGCGGTAAGCATTGCCGGCTGTGTATGAGTGGTTAGATTTAGTTGATTAGCTGGCCCCTGCGCAATTAAGCGGCTGATATCTTGGCGTAATGCATCAGACGCTTCCTCAAACGTCTCTTTCACAACGGGATGATCTCTAAATTCATCGAGCATGCCAACTGATTGCGAGCCTTGTCCGGGAAAAACAAATGCGAACCTCATATCAGCCTTAAATAAAAAAGTGGCGGAACGACATGCAGTAAAACTGCATAACATACTATATACATATCTACATACAAATAATTACCGCTCCCCAGGTAAATCCGCCGCCAACACCTTCAATTAGCACTCGATCGCCAGACTTGATGCGTCCGTCATGCACCGCCACATCTAGTGCTAGCGGAATCGATGCAGCTGAAGTATTGCCATGCTCACTAAGAGTCACAATCATACGCTCCAATGGCAGACCAAGCTTTCGGCATATACCTCGCATAATCCGGATATTAGCCTGATGTGGAATCAGCCAATCGATTTGGTCCGCGGACATGTCAGCCTTAGCTAGCGCTTCACGCGCTACTTTTTCAAGTATGTTCACTGCGAGTTTGAATACTGCGGGCCCGTCCATATGTAGTAATGCACTGCCATGAACAATACCGCCACTAACATTACCAGGCGCACATAAAATGTGCGCATGTCTGCCGTCTGCATGGAGAGCACTAGATAGCATCCCCGGCCGGTCTGATGCGGTGAGCACGACAGCACCAGCGCCATCGCCAAATAAAATGCAGGTATTCCGATCCTTAAAATCAAGCAGCCTGGAAAACGTTTCAGCACCAATTACTAAGGCATTACGATACATGCCGCTACGGATTAACCCATCAGCTATCGCTAGCGCATAGGCGAACCCAGAGCAAACCGCTTGCACGTCGAATGCTGCGCTGCCATTATGGATGCCAAGCTTAGCTTGAACTAGGCAAGCCGTACTCGGGAATATAAAATCAGGTGTAGATGTGGCAACAATAATTAACTCGATCGCTTGTAAGTCAATGCTAGATTCTACAATCGCCCGTCGTGCGGCTATTAGCGCAAGGTCGCTAGTAGCCTGCTCGGGGGGTGCAAAGTAACGCGAATGGATCCCTGTACGCGCTACAATCCATTCGTCGCTTGTCTCAATTCCATGCTGTGCGAGCTTTTTAGCCAGCATCTGATTAGTAACGTAGATCCGAGGAAGATAGCTACCAGTACCAAGAACGCGCGAGTAGAAATGAGCCATCATGCCTTCGCAGATAGCGCAGCCAACGGTGGAAGCGCAGATTTTACAAGACCGCTGGTGGTCGTCTTAGAAAAGACTTGTACACCGGATATATCAGATCTACTGGAATTAGTAGCAGCAGCACGAGTAAGTGGGTCGGTATTTTCCTTCAAGGCCAACTTTAGACGCTGGAGAACGCCAGTCTTGACGGCGTCATACCCGCGTTTGATAGCCCACTCAAATGCGTATGCATCTGCCGAACCGTGACTTTTAATTACCAGGTTACGCAATCCGAGCAGCGCGGCACCATTATACTGACGCGTATCGACACGATTTTTAAATCGTGATAGCACTGGTAGCGCAAGTAGTGCTATCAGCCTCGTAGACCATGATCGACTAAACTCTTCATGAATTATGTTAGAAAGCATCTGAGCGAGTCCTTCGGATGCTTTCAAGGCGACGTTACCAACAAAGCCGTCGCAAACAATCACGTCGACAACACCTTTATAAATGTCGTTTCCTTCGACATTGCCTTGAAAATTAAGTGTGCTTGCACGCAGTAATTCGCCGGCGCGCTTGATAATGTCGTTTCCCTTAATCACTTCTTCACCAATGTTTAGTAACCCAATAGATGGGCGGTCCTTGCCCTCGATTGCAGACACAAGCGCATGACCCATTTCAGCAAATTGCAACAAGTTTTGAGGCCCACAGTCAATATTCGCGCCCAAGTCCAGCATTGTTGTATATCCAATCTGGTTTGGCAAGGCGAAGGCAATTGCGGGTCGATCGATGCCAGATAATGTTTTAAGCATATACCGCGACATCGCCATCAACGCCCCCGTGTTACCCGCTGAAATGCATGCTTGTGCATGCCCCTCTTTTACTAGCTGTAAGGCGACATGCATTGATGAATCTCTTTTCTTTCGTAGAGCGATCTCGATGGAGTCGTCCATCATGACTACTTCGCTTGCCTTGACGATAGATAGCTCGGGCATGTTAGGCACCTTATATTGCTTAAGTTGCGCGCTGATTGGGTCATATAAGCCCACTAACACAAGTTGTGTATCCGGGTGTGCCCGCGTGAAATTAATTGCTGCAGGAATTGTCACGGGTGGACCGTAGTCACCACCCATGCAGTCGATTGCTATTTTTATTATCGTCATGGATACGGCGAATCTTAGATATAAAAAAAGCGGCAGATTAGTGCCGCGTTTTTAACGAACTAAGGGTAATTCAATCGTAAGTGAGGGGGTAGTAGGCTACCACCGCTAAATAACTAAACACTTAGTCGCCTTTAGGCTTGACGACTTTTTTCCCACGATAGTAACCATTTGGACTAATATGGTGACGTAGATAGACTTCACCAGTGCCTGGCTCGATTGCTAGTGGCACTGCATCGAGAAAATCGTGAGATCTGTGCATACCGCGTTTTGATGGGGATTTTTTATTCTGCTGAACTGCCATAGTAGCTCCAGAAAATTTAACCTATTTTAACACAGCTTGCCGCTTCATCTACCCAAACTTTGTTCTAGATATGTCAGCTCAACTAGATTGATCTGCTAGAGCTTGTACCCAATCTATGTGTTACACGGACTTTTCTGAGCATACCTCAGTTCCTCGAGAGCAGTGCACGGGCATTTATCATAGCTTTATTTGGTAGAGCTCTAATGAGCTGATGATAGGGCTCTGATATATCTAGGGATATATACTTTAATATAGGTAATGTCTGATATTTGATCGATAGGAAAATTTCACTGTGAATGCCGCCTTACTCTCAAGTAGGACTTATCAAATCTATCGCGCTCAGGCAATAGTTCGAGCAAAGCGCAGGTTATAGTGGAAGGGAGGCATTCACTCATTTGGAAGCACTTTATCTGCTAACCAGGTAAACCTACAAACATGACTTTTATATTACTCACTAATGTGATAGCGAGAATTCTACTATATCTAGTTTGCGATAATGGACGCTACCCCTCCATCATCTGTTAAGAAAACCCCTAGATATCTCTCAAATTTTAGTCCCAGCGTTTATGGCTTTATTCATAAAAGACTACTAACATTTTTTGTTATCTTTACGTACCTAATATTTATCCAGCAGCTGGTATATGTATTAGCTGCTATCCATAGTTAATCTCGCATTCTGGACAGCTTCCACTTATGCATCTTATAACCGCTCCACTTACCGCTCGCCATATTATCCTCGCTTCTAGCTCACCATATAGGCATGCATTGCTCAAGCGGTTGCGCATAACTTTTGATATCGCAGTACCAGCTATTAATGAAACCGCGTTTCCACATGAGAAGCCGTCTGATACTGCCCTACGACTAGCTGAGGCAAAGGCCCGCGCTATAGCTGTAAGTCAGCGCAATGCATTGGTAATCGGCTCGGATCAGGTAGCTACGCTCGACGGACGGCGAATCGGCAAGCCAGGAGACCATATAAGCGCGTTAGAACAGCTGCGTATGATGCGAGGACGCAACGTTAACTTTCATACCGCGCTGTGCCTTTATGACCAGAGCAACGATACACAACGCTGTGTGGATGTCATCACACGAGTACTGTTTCGAAACCTGTCTGATATTGAGCTAGATGCTTACTTGAAATTAGAGCGGCCCTATGACGTCGCCGGCAGCACCAAATCAGAAGGACTTGGGATCGCCTTACTAGAAGAAGTTGACAGCAGCGATCCCACTGCCTTGATGGGCCTGCCGTTAATTACATTAACAGATATGCTATGCCAGGCTGGAGTAGCATTATTTAGCACTACTGAGACCGCCTCAACAGGACCATAGAAATTTTTATGAGCTCGCCTACCCCTATTGGTTAGCTCTTCTACAAATACGTTGAAAGTACTATAACCTATCGGGAGGCAGCGTCTTGCTTTAACCTGGATAAACTCATATGGAGATATTACCACGTATTGTCAAGAACTAAGAAGTGTACTAGATTTTTAAAAAATAGATGCTACATTCTAATGTGATGCATCGATATCACAAATTATATGTCAATATCTAGTTAGCACCTAGAAAGTATTAGCGATTTGCCGCTCGTACACTCGATACACAAGCGGCAAATTTACGAACACTAAAAGTCGCAGCAGGCTTTGTTCTACTACGGCTGTTGTTTCTAGCCCAGAGACTGAGGGGTATTTTCTATAATAATTACCTATCGATGGATGCGCTCTTAGCGCATAAGGAATCTGTTGAAGTCGGCATAAATCAGACAGATTCTGATCCTCAGCTCTGCTGCTGATGCGAGCATAGACACTACATATGCTAGTGCATGGGGATGAGAAAAAACATTATTCCCCTTCGGGGCGCTAGTGTTATATAAAAATCGATTAAATGCCAATGCATAGGCGATTAACTATTTTTAGATAGCGGTAGTGTGATTGTGGAATTAAACACTCTCAGCTGTAATATAAGATATAGCATGCTTTTTATCGACTATATAAGTGTCAACAGTATACGAGAACCGCTGAGTCTCATAATTAGTACTTTATAATCTATGGTTAACTCTAGTTGAGTACTTTTAGTATCGATTAGCAATAACCTATAATATGCTCTTGGCGTTTCTTGAAGTCTATTGCCACAATCTTATTGTGTCTGATCAATATACTGCGCATTGTCCCTTTATTTTACTAGAAGAGCTTATTACTCTCGCGATTGAATCGATTGGGGGGGTTACTCTCAACGAACGCTTTATATTCGCAATCTCTTATGGGTCTTGGAGATCCAGTACTCGTGAAATGCCACCTTCGCTTATATTTACACTGATTAAGTTAACGATATTAGACTAAGTGTTGTTAAAGCTAATCTTATCGATCGTAGCTACCATGCAGTGAAGGCTGAATGCCTAAATGTCTCTGGCTGCTATAAATCTCAGCAATGCTATAATAGGAAATAATTATTTCAACCGCTCAAATTTTGAGTATACCGCAATTTCCTCTGTTCAATAAAAACTTACCTAGATTTAAATCAAATTAAAAGTAAATATTACCTAATAGGTAGATATGCTTTAGGTTCGGGCAATCAGAAAATAAATTATGTTGTATCTAGTGTATAGAGCGGATGCTCTGACTCCAGCTAGAGAACGCGTCCTTTAAGCCGCCCCACCCGACTTAATGGTATATATACACCACCATATTAAATGTGTGATGGAGGGCACCGTCTTAGTAAAACACGATTGCCGACGAAATAATCGGCATGCACTCAATGGAGCTCAATAGAGCGCTAACTACTAGCACTCGCGGAGCCAATGTACTAGCGATTCGACATCTTCAGCACAAAAGTGAGGCTTTAACTTTGTTAATCTCTCGGCCGAATGAGCGCCATAGGATACCGCTACAGCAGCAATGCCGGCGTTAGCCGCCATTTGCAAATCATGTGTCGTGTCACCAATCATCAGGGTACGATTAGCGGTTTGCCCCAATTCCTGCGTCAGTTCATATAGCATTGCCGGATGTGGCTTTGAAAACGACTCATCTGCGCAGCGAGTTGCATGAAATATTGTCCTTAATCGGACTAAATCTAAAGCGCGATTTAACCCAACCCTCGATTTACCGGTTGCTATTGCTAGAAGGTAATCCGCACCGCATAATTCATCCAGCATTTCGCGTACACCAGCGAATAATTTAATATGTAGATCACTACTCAGGTAATAAAATCGGTAACGCTCCGCAAGGAGGAAATACTGGCTTGGATCAAGCGTTGGTACGGCGATCTGTAAAGCATTATGCAATTCCAGTCCTATAATATAGCTCACTAACAATGAGTCAGGCACTGGAAAGTTAAGGTCTCGACATGCCAGCTGGATGCTTCGAGTGATGTGTGTGATGGAATCTATAAGTGTTCCATCCCAATCGAATACAATCAGATCAAACTGTTTGCGTGCCATCTGCGCCTAACATATCCGTTAATTGTTGCAAAAAAATAGCGCATTCCGTCGGCAATGGCGCCTCGAACATTAGGGCTGCGCCATTAGCAGGGTGCTTAATGCTGAGCTTCCACGCATGAAGGAACATGCGACTTAATCCTGGCCGGGCGTTATAACGAGCATGATGTTTATTTAATAAATAATTACCATACTTATCGTCACCAATAATTGGTAAATGCAGATGCGCAAGATGCACACGAATCTGGTGTGTTCTGCCGGTTTTTAGTTCCCCCTCTAATAGCAAATAATTACCCAAACGCTTCCGTAGATTAAAGACTGTATGCGAGGCTAGTCCATCAAGCTGTACGCACACGCGCCTCTCCCCGTTAGCGCTTAAGTACTTACGTAGCGGCGCCTTCACTGTATAGCGCATACCCCACTCTGTCGGCCATTCTCCATATGCGCACGTTAGATAGCGCTTGTCCATACAACCTTTACGAATCTGCTTGTGTAAGCTGACAAGAGCTGCGCGCTTCTTAGCTAATAATAGAACGCCGGATGTTCCTTTATCGAGCCTGTGAACTAATTCTAGCATTCTAGCATGAGGACGCGCCGCACGCATTTGCTCGATCACACCAAAACTTACCCCACTGCCACCATGTACAGCGATATCTGCCGGCTTATTTAACACAATCATATAGTCGTCTTCGTATAGCACCGGGAACGTTGCAGCTCGCACGCATATTGGAAAAGTAGGTGATGGACGTTCTTCCCATATTGGCGGCACGCGTACGATATCACCAAATTCAAGCCGGTATGAGGCATTGATGCGGCCTTGATTGACTCGCACTTCACCGCTTCGCAAAATACGATAAATATGACTTTTAGGGATCCTTTTGTATATGCGTAGAAGAAAATTGTCGATGCGCTGGCCCGCTGACACATCGTCTATGTTCAGATGTGAAATACGGTTAGCACACGCCGTATCTCTCGAAATTTTGCCTAACTCATTCATTCTGAATATACTTTATAAGATAGGCTGTGCGCCGATAGCAACGCGCCTAGTAAGCGATAGGCTACTTCAGTGTAAGAGCCTCCGTGCGTTATTCTATCTCGTACACTAGGCCAGCTGCTCGCCTAGGGGTGAAAGCAGCAAGTTGCACGCGCATGTCGTTACGCGGAGCAGGGATACCGCCTACAGGCGAGTTCGATGTCGTCAACGACAAGCCGGTAACGGAAATTTTGATCATAAAGAGTTTTACGTCTAGCTTACGACACTGCACGTCGGCTAATATAGAACGCGTGGGCTTAGGTGGATTATGAATAGCATGCTGCAAAGCAGTGAGATCGGGCTGTACGCTCGAATAAGAAAGATACCTGGGTTGCGGAAACTAAGTGTCCACGACCCCTCAGGGTCTACTTCGGGTGCATTCTTATTAAAGCTACTAACAAGTAGCTTTAACTCATACGGTTTGATGCCGGACTTCAAGCGTTTAATTGCATGATATACCGTTGCAACTACCTACCGGGTTTTGCGGTGCCGTGCTTTTGAGTTATTCGTAAAAGATACCCGCCGCAGCACACTACTCTTTCGTTTAAGAGCGTGCCAGTCAGAGGGATTCTCACCAGACAAAGTTTCCTGCTCAGCGCTCAGCGTGCTTTTTTGATAAAAAGAGGCGGCGTATCGCTCTGCTCATCTGGATCTAATCCAGACTGTAATGGGGGGCGCATAGCCGCACTGGAGCTGTTAATGAAACGTATGTTGTTTAATGCAACGCAGCAGGAAGAATTGCGCGTAGCAATCGTCGATGGTCAAAGACTAATCGACATCGATATCGAAACCGCCGGGCGCGAACAGCGTAAAGGCAATATTTATAAAGGAGTAATTGCACGAATTGAGCCGTCGCTTGAGGCGTGCTTCGTCAACTACGGCGAGGATCGCCATGGTTTTTTGCCATTTAAAGAGGTTGACCGACGGTATTTCAAAATTAGCGCCGAAAGTCGGCCCATACGTATCCAAGACGCGCTCTATGAAAGTCAGGAACTAATCGTCCAGGTTGAGAAGGAGGAGCGTGGTAATAAAGGCGCCGCGTTAACCACGTTCATCTCATTGGCTGGGCGATATCTAGTACTAATGCCTAACAATCCGCGTGGTGGTGGCGTATCACGACGTATCGAAGGCGACGACCGAAAAGAATTGCGCGAAACTATGTCGCAGCTCGAATCACCGGACGGTATGAGTATGATCGCCCGAACGGCCGGCATCGGTCGCTCCGTTGAAGAGCTGCAGTGGGACTTGAACTACTTATTGCAATTGTGGCGTGCTATTGAAACCACGGCAAACGGCGCATGCGCACCACTACTCATCTATCTTGAATCAAGCTTAGTGATCCGCGCAATTCGGGATTGCTTTCAGCCAGATATTGGCGAGATTCTAATTGATACACAGGATATATACGATCAGGCTCGCGCGTTTATGGAAGTAGTAATGCCAGACAATCTTGGTAAGGTAAAACGTTACCATGATGATGTGCCTCTGTTCTCGAGATTTCAAATTGAGCACCAGATTGAGACAGCATATTCCCGAATCTTACCGCTGCTATCGGGCGGTGCTGTTGTGATCGATCACACAGAGGCGTTAGTGGCTATTGACGTCAATTCAGCTCGAGCTACTAGGGGTGCTGATATCGAAGAAACGGCGTTGCGCACAAACTTAGAGGCCAGTGATGAAGTTGCTCGCCAGTTGCGATTGCGTGACTTAGGCGGGTTAATTGTAATCGATTTTATCGACATGGAGTCGGTCAAAAGCCAGCGTGAAGTTGAGCAGCGGTTTAAAGATGCACTTAAACATGACCGAGCCCGGGTTCAAATGGGTAAGATCTCTCGCTTCGGACTTATGGAGCTGTCGCGCCAGCGACTGCGTCCAGCTCTGTCCGAGAGCAGCCATGTAACTTGTCCACGCTGCAACGGCACTGGCCACATCCGTGATACCGAATCGTCGGCACTGCAAGTGCTTCGACTTATTCAAGAAGAGGCGATGAAAGAGAATACCGCGGCAATTTATTGCCAGGTACCGGTTGATGTAACAGCTTTTCTTTTAAATGAAAAACGCCAGGAAATCAATAGGATTGAATCACGCTTTAAGGTTAACGTGTTGCTCATTCCAAATAAACACCTTGAAACACCGCACTACAAGCTCGAACGGCTACGCTATCACGACGCGCGACTTGAAGAACCGCGTGCATCGTGGCGTATGGCCGAAGAGGCAGCTCGCAAGCTAGAATATGAAACCGGTTACAGCAAGCGCGACAATGACATAAAGCCAAAGCAAGAAGCTGCCGTGAAGGGAATTACTCCCGAAATTCGCGCACCTAACGCCACACCTCATTTAATAGCGGAGGCGTCACGGCGTACACAAATCTCACTGTTATCGATAGTAAGAGGGCGGATTATTAGATGGCTTAATAAGTGCCTATTTAATGGAAGACTTTTTACTACTAGTACTACCCAGATTACTAGCCAAGATACTGCAGTGCAACTTATAGGGGAACGTGTTAGTAACGCAGCTCGTCAAAGCACAGAACGCAACACGTCATATCGGAGCGGCTATCAACCTAGTAGCCATACTTCGGCGACACCTTACGTTACCACTCCATTAGATCGTGTTCCTCATTGTGAGGAACGCAGTATACAAGGTGGGCGCGTAGCTAGCAACGAGCAGGATGTACGTGATACTCAAGCCTCGCACCAGGAAAAACAAGCTGAAACTCGTATGAGAGTAAAGCAACCAGTGCGTATTGAACAAATAGTGCGTTCTGCTCGTACAGAGCACGCTGAATTGGCTGATTATGCTAAGCATAGTAATGTATGTGTTAATCAACGAGAACGAGGTGAGCAAGGTACGCATCAGAGATCAGAGCCACTGCCGGTCGAAGTATTATGTGACAAGCAGGCAGCTGAACGGTCTCATCAGGAAACCATAAAAGCGACGAGTGCTAGCCCGATATCGGAAATCGGTCTCGTACGTGATGGCGAGGAACGACGGCGGCGTCGGCGTGGACGGCGTAGCGGGAGACGTGAATATAGCGAGGGGAGAGTCAATATAGCGGACGCTCCTCAAGAAGTGATCGAAGAAAAAGAAAGCATGACTAGCGTTGCATTAACAGATGACCCGGTGTCGACTTACCAGCGCATTCCAGGATTAGTGACGGCAGCCGAACCTACCCCAGGTCAATCGATTAAATCGATAAACGCTAATCCAGATGGTCAATGCCATTTAATGTTGAATACATCTGATGCTACTCAGCAACAAAAAGCGATCGCAGAACAACAGCTGGTTATCAAGTCAGCGCGTGATCTAGGTGCGAGCCATCACATCACTAATAAAGTTTCCTGGCAGGAAGCACCCATCCATCAATCATCGACGGAATCAACGGTAGTAATCACTACCACTACGGTAGATCCGATCGGATTAGCATCGGCGCAATGCGATGAGTCGGTTCTGCTGCGTAGTGATAAAATAGCACCAGTAATCTCAAATATCACAGGCACGTCGACTCATGCTGTTTATACCTCCACTGTGCCGGCTCAGGCCCTATCAACACAATCGGATAACACAGTACCCGGTAGATACGGAGAGACATGCAATAGAGAAGCTTCTGTTAGCAATACAGTGGTAGACGCACTGTCAATTAATAGTCTAGCTCTAATCCTGGAGTCTGCTGGACTAGTATGGGTTAATACAGATCCGGACAAGCTTCGCTTAGCCCAGCAGGCTACGGAACCGGACCAAAAGCTGTTGCGAGGTAGCCGTAAGCATAAGCCATTACTTATACCACCCATGGAATTAATGCAACAAGTTGAGACCCAACCGGGGCTATAATGAAAAGCCCTTGCTTCGGCGAGGGCTTTTACTTGGTCATCACGAGCGGGTTTACTTCTGGCTATAATTTCAAAACGATGCCCAGCCTAATCGGACTCAATGCATCTTAGTTTCAAAAGATAAATTGATGCGGTTATCCTATTAAAAATATGATCACCTCACGAATGTGTCTTAAGGTAGCTTTCTTGTGCCTCACAGTGAACCCTGAATATTCCAATATACTGTGCACTGGCATTTACTGCATATAGTGTTTTCAGATTACAACTAGCCTTTTATATCGATAATATGCTGTTGACCTGTGAGATAAATTGTTTTACAGGTACTTAAAACATTTTCTATGTTACCTATATGTTCTGCAAAAGCCATGTTTCTCTTTAGAGCCACTAAAGTATACGACCGCATATAACATTCGGCTCGTCCTTTATTTTGCTGATTGAAGGTAGGCGCACATATACTCTTTATGTATGCGCACATGCACTATATGCATGACATGACTATAATAAGGCACTTTACTCCACCCTATCATCGATATAACAAACCAACAGATTACTAGCTAGAATATGATTTCTGTTCGATCTGATGCGCATTAAGCTCGTAGCTAGAGTAGATCACCGTGATCAAGTGTATATTACACGTGATATACGCACTACATAGTGAAGCAATAAACGCTTTTTGCCAATTCGTGAGTTCTTAGTGTACCAATACGCTGAAATATATTATATAAACTTAAGTAATCAAACTAAAAATAATTAAAATATATATCAGTAGCTATATTCTAGCGCATTAGTGATAAGTACAATCACATGCTATGTGGGGTCAGTATAGATTAGATAGGCTCTCTCACAATGTACTAGAACACCTCCTTCATAAGAAGGATTATAGTGCTCCTGGACATGCTAGTATACGAGCTCCACCCAGATTTCGCATATAATTCGCACATGTAATACAGGCTACGGTTCACACAGAGAGATGTACAAACTGATTGCGTGTCAGGCTAGGTTAGTAGCTTACTACCGCGTGTACTACATTATTACAAACTAATTTATATGTCTGCCTCTGCAGTGCCTGGTGCATCATTAATTAGCGGTAGTACGTTATTAGCTTCTACGGATACACTGGAACTACTGTTATATTTTGGAATTTCGGGCGTTTGTTCGTCATCTCCTAGTACCTCTGTGACGCGTTCTCCAGGTAGAGCTTCGACATCGCGTAGCTTCCTATTCATCTGCCGTGTCCGAGTTTCGGCTAATTCGATAGATCTAGTAACGGTTGCGAGCTGATTCTTTGTTTTAGCTAGAACGTCGCCGAATTTTCCAAACTCAGTTTTTACTGCGCCAAGTACCTGCCATACTTCACTTGAGCGTTTTTCAATCGCTAGCGTACGAAAACCCATCTGTAAGCTGTTTAGCAATGCAGCTAGCGTAGTAGGTCCAGCAATCATGATTCGGCAATCGCGCTGCAACGTATCAGTTAGACCAGGTCGGCGCAGAATTTCTGCATAAAGTCCCTCTGTAGGCAAGAATAGAATGGCGAAGTCGGTTGTATGTGGTGGCGATATATATTTATCTGTAATTGCTTTCGCCTCTAGTTTAATGCGCATTTCCAGTGCTCGAGTAGCTTCCTCAAGACTAATAGGATCGGCTTGCTCTTGTGCTTCGATTAATCGTTCATAATCTTCACGAGGGAATTTTGCATCGACTGGTAACCATACTGGCTGCGCATTACATTGCTTGCTCTCATTCTGGCCTGGTAAACGAATAGCAAATTCGACGCGCTCACTGCTACCTGGAACCGTAGCTACATTTTTTGCATATTGATCTATTGTGAGCATTTGCTCGAGTAAAGCCTGAAGTTGAACCTCGCCCCAATTACCACGTGTTTTAACGTTTGTAAGCACCTTCTTCAGATCACCGACACCTGAAGCAAGCGTCTGCATCTCGCCTAAACCACGATGGACCTGTTCAAGTCGGTCTGATACTAGCTTAAATGACTCGCCTAGACGCTGCTCCAGTGTGGCGTGAAGCTTTTCATCAACAACGCGCCGCATTTCATCAAGTTTGGTTGCATTATTTGACTCAATATCTTTGAGCTTTTTCTCAAGCGTCTCCCGCACCTCAGAAAGACGACGCTCATTGCTTTCCGATAACGCGGCTAATTGCCGATTCAGAGTATCTCCGAATCGCTTTAATACAACAGCCTGTTCCTCGCGCGCATATTGTGCTTGCTGTTGGCCAGATAAACGAAACGCATCAAGCTGCTGCGCATTGCTCTGCGTAAGTTTAATGAGTTGCTGTGCGAAGCTATCAATCTGGTTATTTTGCACTGTAGCGATACTCGTGAGCTGTGCCGCCAGCACCCGTTGTAGTTGGATAACACCAGCCCCAGCATCAGCTCGGGACACACTAGAGCTTTCTATCAATTGTGTACGCAATTCACGCTCCAGTCTTTCCTGGGAGCGTGAATAGGTATCATCCAGTGCCCGAAATTGTTCTACAAGCGCTTGGAGCATTGCCTCTGTCGTCTTATAAAAACCGCGTTGTCGCCTCAAAGAGGCGAAAATAAAGAGCATAATAGCCACAGTAACCACTACGGCTACTAGGATAATTTTTAATATGAACATATTATCCCTAGAACATTGATGTTAATTAGTACAGGCAGGTTCTTTGTATGTGAATAGATAATCGTCGCGATTTACGTTAATATAAAATATCTTTTAATCGTTTCGATATATTCTGGAGCCGCATGCTCCACTAAAAACTCTCTAGTTTATTATTATTTTAGTCAAGATATACATCGACTATTATGCCATTATAAATAAAATAATATCTCATTATTGATGAATAACGGTATATTATGGCGGGATAACTATAAATGGCATCTAAATCATAGAGACACTTCCTTATACAAGTTCCTTTTAACCCGGCAGACAGCATCAAAGAGTAGTAAGAATATTAGTATCGGGGCTGCTGTCCTTATTCTAGAATTGCTAATTCTAGAATAAGGACAGCAGGGGAAGTAGTAGTGTAATTTATTAGGGAGGCCGCATGAAAAAAATAATCCCAATTCTAAATTGGCTGAAAATTATTAATATCACTTAATACGTAGAATCTAGATAGAGTAAAATATCTAAAAAAGATATGGTAAATTTATGCTCGTACAGAGCGCAGATAAACCGCATAGACAGTGTCTTGTATGACATATAGATATATCGTCGCCGTCACCAGCTTTCTGGGCATATACGGCTAGCCGGCCACCGTATCTAAAATAATTAGTAGGCGGCCTCGGCAATTCTATTAATACGCGCTTAGCCCCCCACCTTCTACTAACGGCTCGTCAATTTCGAACACCTGCCTTAAGTACGCGATATACGCGGGATAATCACACATATTTTTATCTGGCGAGTCTGAAAATTTCGCAACGGGCTGTCCATTACATTGGACTATTTTCATCACGATCTGCAGTGGCAAATAGCCTAAGTCGTTAGTTAGGTTAGTACCCACGCCAAATGCTAGTTGGCAACGCTTGTTGAAGCGTTTATATAATCTTAGAACCTTTGGAATATCGAGTGCATCAGAAAAAACTAGAGTCTTAGTACGAGGATCGCAGTGATTTTTCTCGTAGTGCTTTAAGAGCTGCTCGCCCCACTTAAAAGGATCTCCTGAGTCATGCCTAGCACCATCAAATAATTTACAAAAGTACATATCGAAATCGCGCAGAAATGCTTTCATACCATAGACATCAGACAACGCAATTCCTAGATCACCTCGATATTCCTTAGACCATATCTCAAAACCAAAGATCTGCGAATCACGCAATCGGGTCCCAAGCGCTTGACAAGCCTGCAAATACTCATGCGCCATTGTGCCAAGTGGTGTCAATCCATGTTTCATCGCATAGTATACATTGCTCGTGCCAGAAAACTGCTTACCGAGCCTCACTATCAGTGCCAGAACAACCTCCTCGTGCCACTGCTTCGAAAATCGGCGGCGCGTACCGTAGTCGGCAATCTTACAATCGGCATAATCAGGACTAGATCTGAGCATCTCTATTTTACCCGTCAGTCGAAAGCGGCCTTCTTTATATGCAGGCAAGCGCTGCGTATTGCGAAAATAGACCTCGTTTACAATCGCTAGAACTGGAATCTCAAATAGGATTGTATGTAGCCATGGTCCACGCACAACAATCTCGATCATGCCATGAGTCTGCCGAGAAGGTCGGACGAAAATGTATTTCTCTTGTAGCGAAAAAAGAGCAAGGAAATCGACAAAATCGCTCTTGATAAATCGCAACTGACGTAAGTAATCGAGCTCGTCATTAGTAAAGCGTAACTGGCATAAGCACTTTATTTGTTCCCTAATCTCATCCACATATGATACTAAATCAACATCTTGAGTGCGACAATGGAACCGGTACTCAACAATGGCAGCGGGAAAATGATGCAGCACGACTTGCATCATTGTAAATTTATAGAGATCAGTATCGAGTAATGAAGTAATAAGCATGATTGCTCAGACAAGACAAGCAGTAAAGGCAGATACGATATGTTTAAATAATATCAAAGTTGTATGCATATCACGTTTATTTTATTTATTCACATTCTATGCTTAGTAATGCTACTATGTTACAGCTTATAGAATTGCTCGAATATAGTAAGCTGTTAACAGCCGATCATAGGGGCCAAACATTCCTTGTAACGCTGAGAATATATAACAGAATCGTGTAACAGCGGCGAGATTAGAACGTAGTAAGCTATAATAGGAATTAGGTAGAATCATGGTATTGATTGCCTATAGGCTATACGCAGAGTGTAGGAGTTTTAATGACTCATGTTGTAACTGAAAATTGTATTAATTGCCGCCATACTGATTGCGTTGATGTATGCCCGGTTGACTGTTTTCGAGAAGGTTCAAATTTCCTTGCGATTGACCCAGATGAGTGCATTGACTGTGCTGTTTGTGTGGCGGAGTGTCCGGTTAATGCAATTTATTCGGAAGAAGATGTACCAGTAGATCAGAAACAATTTATTCAATTAAATGCGGAGCTAGCCAAAAATTGGCCTAGCATCACAAGAACTAAGCTTGCTTTACCAGACGCAGAAGTATGGAAAGATGTAAAAAATAAGCTGAAGCTACTAGAGCAATAATCCTAGTGTGTAGTCTTTGATGCTTCTGTCTATTGACAAAATGACAAGACACCAAGAGAATACTATTCTAATTCTTTTCCCCGATAGCTCAGTTGGTAGAGCGACGGACTGTTAATCCGTAGGTCCCTGGTTCGAGCCCAGGTCGGGGAGCCAAAATCATATTTTTTAGAACACTTATTGAAAGTGGGTACTTTTTCTATATTATTTCTGATCTTAATATGTAAGCACTCATAAGTAGTGCTTTATGCGTAAATACTACAGTTAAGGTTAGAAGCCAGTTATATGCTGTACGGCGTAATCTAGAAAAAGAAATCATTAATTAAACTAGCATAGTTTTAAGCATTAATAGCATAGAGATTATCTAAAATAAATAGTGTTATTACATTTAATATAATAAAAATTAGGTTCCAGATATACAGAAACTGCTCGTGCTATAAGCTTTTATTGTTAATGTCTTAATAAGAAATTAGATTTCGAACTAGCGCTTTGCTTATTATACAAAACTGTTTGCGTCGCAACTTATTTAGCGTGCTACATATGTTCGGCTATATACAAAAGAAGTGTGTAGCTAAGATCGGCGTTGATCTTAGCTACACTCGAATTGTTTATTAATATCACTAAAACCTATAAGGGTAAACAAGCATTGCCAAGGAATCTAAACTAATATATCAAGCGTATGTAGCAGATTATCACCCTTCCATTTAGGCGCTCTTGCTTCTAATAACTGGAATCTTTTAGAGAAGTTATCATAACCGACAGATATGCTATAGTCAGCCTATCAGCACTGATGTAGCACATGTGTCTATGCTAATGCTAGATATAACTTGGATAAATGGGTACAGTAGATAGAGCAGGGTACGCTGCTATATCTATAAGCACTAATTGGCACCATGCTCTTCTTTGCGAGCTCTATATCTGTAGCATCGCTACGCTAGCCTATTTTTAATGTAGCTAGAGCCGCCCGACTGGCTACGATCTTATTCGCTTAGATGGGAATTAAAAATGCTCGCCACTTTCCTTGGTTGACACATTTGCGTGATTGTTTTAAACAAACCAGCAGATTAACTAGACCTAGAGTCAATATACTGCATATAAGTGTTTACGTTTTAATGACTTCTTAGCTAACCTGCCCACAAAACAGCTATGCTATTAGTTTTAATATCTTAAATTTTTATTATATAAAAGTAGCTATGTTGTCGGCTGTTAAGGTAGGATCAACTTAATATACAGGATTTTTGAATAGAAAGTGTTAGTATCCCCCCCATACAGTTATTTACAAAGCTTTTTAGAGAGGGATTTATAAATAATTAATGTAACGCGCTTTCTAGCAAACGGTAGAAACATCCTAATCCAGATAAGCGCTTATACTAGTACTCTACTCCTCGACTTAGAGGTATTGCATACTATTTAGAATAATCTGTAGCAAGTTAAATACCATTAATTCGGTATTTCTTGGCTCCGCCTGCAGCAGCAACATGAGTAACACAGGTATTAAGTATATGCTACTTCGAATAATAAGAGCAATGAACTTTTTATAAAATAGTCTCCTGCTATCAATAACACAACAAGGACAAGATTTTGTTCTAAACGGACGCAGTTCTCATCATGTAAAATAATAAATTCGCTTTTTATAGCTACTTTTTCTGACTAGGCAAGCAATTAAGCTCCATACCATGGATATATCGTATCTATCTATTCTCAAGGATATACTCGAACATGGTGTAATCAAGAGCGATCGTACTGGAACAGGCACGCGCTCACTATTTGGTGTTTCATATCGCCATGATTTATCTAGTAGCTTTCCATTACTAACCACTAAGAAATTGCATGTGAGATCGATCCTTCATGAATTATTATGGTTTCTGAGGGGTGATACAAATATTAGCTACCTAAATAAGAATGGCGTAACAATCTGGGATGAATGGGCTACCCCTAACGGGGAGCTCGGGCCTATTTATGGCTCACAGTGGCGCGTATGGCGCAATCCTGATGGCACTTGGACTGATCAAGTACAGATACTGCTAAACTCGCTGCGTATGAATCCAGACAGCCGCCGGCATATTATTAGCGCATGGAATGTATCATTCCTACCCGACGAGTCGAAATCTCCTGTACAAAATGTATTGGATGGACGCATGTCATTGCCGCCATGCCATATCCTATATCAGTTTTACATCGCTAATAATAAGCTGAGCTGTATGCTTACCCAGCGCTCTGGCGATTGGTTTCTAGGGATCCCGTATAACTTCGCATCCCTAGCATTTCTCACTCATATGATTGCGCAACAGCTCGGCCTGAAGCCAGGAGAAATAGTTCATTCAATTGGCGATGCCCACTTATACCTAAATCACATTAACCAAGCCCAGTTACAACTTACTCGCACGCCACGGCCGCCTCCACAGCTTATTATCAAGCGATATCCGGAAACTCTATTTAATTATAATTTTGAAGACTTCGAGATTACTGGTTATGATCCCCATCCCTATATCACTGCACCTATTGCTGTATAGCTAGGCACTCCTAAGTTGTACGCTTCATGAATAACAGTTATAGCTGCCTATCCTTATACCCAGTATCTAGTCTTGTAACAGATGCTTGGCTGCATTCAACCCGCACGCATGGATAGAGAAGCGAATCTAGATCCTAAGAATCTAATTCATGGCAGAACGATGACAACCCTTTTCTTAATCGTCGCGCACGCATATAACGGTGTAATCGGCTTGAACAATAAACTGCCCTGGCAATTACCTGAAGATCTGATCCATTTCAAGCGAAAAACAATGGGTATACCTATTATCATGGGACGTAAGACTCACGAATCTATTCAACGCGCATTGCCGGGTCGTAAGAATATTGTTGTGACGCATGATGCGCGTCGTCATTTTGACGGTTGTAATACAGTCACAAGCTTAGAGGCGGCGATTGCACTGTGCGAAACGTTGAACGAGCCGTTCGCATACTTAATAGGCGGTGCCCAGTTATATCAAGAGGGCATTAAATATGCGGAGCGATTAATGGTCACCGAAATAAACCAAATATTTGAAGGCGATTCAACGTTTTTTATACCATTTCGTGAGGCATGGCGAGAGGTGTCACGCGAAACCCATCGCACATACCCACCGAACGACTTTACTTATGCATTCGTCGAATACGAAAGGATTCGCTAATTAATATAATGACTTACTGGCCCGCAATCATCATCTGATCAATTAGTATTGATCCAGTTTTTTTCGTTCCGCGGATAACTTTATCAGTACCGATCGCGACGATTTGTGAAAACATTTGTTGCAGTGTACTCGCGACTGTAATCTCTTCAACTGGATACTGTATTTGGCCGTCTTCTACCCAAAATCCTGATGCGCCTCGCGAATAGTCGCCTGTTACAAAGTTTATACCCTGTCCCATCAGCTCGGTTAATAGTAGTCCCGTTCCAAGCTTATATAACATTGCTTGGAAATTATCATCCTCGCATGTAAGCGTACTAGTTAATGATAGATTGTGCGAACCGCCGGCATTCCCTGTAGTTTTTAAGCCAAGCTTTCGAGCAGAATACGTTGATAGGAAGTACCCTTGCAGAATACCATCTCGTACAACTTCACGCTTAGTAGTACGCACACCCTCCGAATCAAATGGTGCACTACCAAGCCCTCTAAGTACATGCGGGTCTTCATAGACCTGTATATGCGGCGAAAATATAAGTTTGCCAAATGAATCAGTTAAAAAACTCATTTTACGGTACAACGCTCCGCCGCTAGTCGCCTGAACGAAAGCGTCAAGTATACTAACTGCGAGTGGCGCCTCAAATAACACTGGACATCTACGAGTACTGAGCCGTCGGGCTCCAATACGCGCTAGCGCACGCTCGGCGGCATAGCGACCTATTTCCTCAGGCATGGCTAGATCAGATGCCGAGCGGCATGTCATATACCAGTTATCACGCTGCATCTGCTGGCCACTGCCAGAGATCGGTGCACAGGAGATAGAATGACATGAGTATGGATAACCGCCGACAAAACCGCGTGAGGTGGCTAGAATAAACTGTGCATGCTGAGTGGATACGCACGCACCTTCACTATTACAGATCTGTGGATCTGTGTCGAACGCTGCTTGTTCAGCGCGGTTCGCAATATTTATGGCGCCTTCAGTATCGAGCGTCCATGGGTGAAATAAATCTAAATCCGACGGGTGCATCTCAAGTAGATCTGCTTCAGCAAGCCCAGCGCAGTTATCCTCCGCCGTAAACCGGGCAATGTCATATGCGGCGGCTACTGTATCTCGTAACGCCGTTGGCGAGAAATCGGAGGTGCTCGCATTACCACGTTTTTGACCGATAAATAGGGTCACTCCTATAATCTTATTATGGTTGTGCTCGATTGTCTCAACCTTACCTCGTCGTACTAATACTGATAAACCATCGCTCTCTGAAATCTCAGTTGCCGCATCAGTTGCCCCAAGCGTCTTTGCGTATCGCAAAATATCCGCTGCAATATTTTTTAATTGCATCTGAGTGTGTAAAAACACGTGCCGCTGTACTACCATATCAGTTTTATCCTTGTGTACGTATGTAACTCGTAAGATACGAAACGAGGTGGTAATATAGCCGAAACTGTTTTTTTAACCACCAGAGCATCTCAGTAATATATAAACTCATGACGACCGCACAAGCTTTAAACGCTTATCTAGCATACAACATAAAAATATATTGTTTAAGCGTTTCTCTACTTTAGAGACTTAGCTCGCGCTCTATAAACAAGGCGCACAATATCATACCCCTATTAGGGGAAGCGCAGAAAGTTCTAATTATATAGTAGAGTATCATCCAATCCGAAATTTGAAGAATATTAATGTAGCAGTTTTATACACTATAGTTGTATATATAAAGCAAAAAATAGAATATAAAAAGTATGCTCATCTAAGATTAAACGCATATAATGCTGGCTACTTAGCAATCTAACCCTATGTATTTTTAGAAAATTGCTCTAGTACGTCCAAAAGTAATTAATAATTTGTATCTATAAACTATGTAGTTTTAGTTGGCTGCGTTAGAGATCTCTCAAGCATTATGGCTTAACTTAGAGCCCTGGCGTTGTCAATGCGCAGGAAATTCTCTCGGTAGTACCTTAACTCATCGATTGACTCATAAATATCAGATAGTGCGCTATGTAATGCTCGCTTCTGAAGTCCCTTGTAGATTTCGGGTTTCCATCGGCGGCATAATTCTTTTAGAGTGCTTACATCTAAATTACGGTAGTGGAAAAATACCTCTAGCTCCGGCATCCAGCACGCCATAAAACGACGGTCTTGGCAAATCGAATTGCCACACATTGCCGACTTTCCAGCCGGAACATATTGTGATAAAAACTCGAGAAATTGCGATGCTGCGTCAGCTTCGGTAATTAATGAAGTACGAACTCGCTCAATTAATCCTGAGTGACTATGCGTTCTCTGATTCCATTCATCTAATGTACTTAGCGTTAAATCTGATTGATAGATTGATAGTACTGGACCCTCAATAACCACTGATAAGTTTGAATCAGTGACTGCTACAGCAACCTCAAGGATCCGATCGGTGTTTGGAATTAATCCAGTCATTTCCATATCTAACCAAATTAGATTAGAGTCACTTTTGGTTAGGGTGAGGTAGCTATCTGTTTGCCTGAACTTATAGTTCATTTAAGCACTTATAAAATAGACGTCTTGATATTCTTCCAGAAGCACCATAGTAGCAATATTTATGCTGCACAGCACGCGAATCACGATATTCTTGAAATCAAAAATTTTTAGGGAATTTTTGTCAGCACACTTTTAATAGTAACTACTGCCTAGCTATAATGCTCAGAGCTAATAAAAAACCACTTCGCTCTCCATTATAATAGGATTATAGAAGGGTTTGCTGCCAATCTTATTGCCGACTTACTAACACGCCGCATGTAATATTGAATATCGCCAACATATATCACTATGTTATATAGTATTAGTGTCTGCACTCTTGAATATTATTGGTACTAGTTTATTTGAGGTTGGAATTATGCGGGCGCTTTATTATCAAAGCATAACTCTACTTTGATATTTTATAAAATATATATTGATCAAGCGAGGGCAATATCTCTTAGTCTACGATTTAAACATAAAAAATGTTGTTCGTCACACTAACGTAATGCAGTAATCATGTTCCCATCTAATAGACCTAGATATACCTTACTTAGGTAGGGTTTATTATCGGCAGGTTACCTCTTATATCTGAATATGATTTCACTCAAGCTGCCATATAAAAAATTTCTTCGCAGGCGCATTATTAAATCTAAACGAATTAGATTCTTTGATATGCGGCTCCACCAGCATAATGGTGGCACGATTGACCTAGTTCGAGTATACGAACCTCGTTATTTTAATAAGCAGCACGTTCTAAAACACTCAAAAATTATATTTTTATTTGTATTATCTAACTCGCTATTCAAAGTCTTCGGTTCTACACAAGCTTAGACGTGATACTGTGGATAATAAACTGAAAAAATACACTTATATTAATCTTATTATTCTTAATAACCCTGGTCTCTTTATTTTTTAGAGTGCCTCTTAATGAGCTATTTTTCATAGATATGAGTTTAAAGCCTACTCTTTTCCTACAACGAAGCCATGTAAGCAAGATTTAATAAAAGCGCTAGTTAGGGGTTATTAGAATAGCATGGCGGCACTGATACCTAATCAAGTTTACCTTTCATTCTACTTATGCTCACCCGCGTCTCGGCGCGATACATCAAGCGGCTTCTGCGCACAACTAAGCATGAAAAATCGAATAAAAATAGATAACCCCAGCAAAGGTCGAGTCCTAGCTTCACATGGCCGGCATTATATGGTCCAGCCCGATAGAGGTGATTCGCTACTGCAATGCTTTACACACGGAAAAAGAAACGAAATTACTGTTGGTGACCGCGTCAGCTTTCTAACGATATCCGAGAACCAAGGGGTTATTGTTGCGATCGATACACGACGTAACTTATTCCGCCGCTCTGACCGGTTTAAATCAAAACGCTTTGCGTCTAATGTGGATCAGCTACTCATCGTATTAGCAACCGAACCGTATTTCAGCGAGGATTTTCTCGGGCGTGCACTGATAGCCGCCGAAGCCCATCAGCTTGAGTTAGTGATACTGCTAAATAAAGCCGATTTACTCGCCTCGCTACCGCTTGCCCGAGAACGCGTCGCATTTTATTCAGCACTAGGCTACTGGGTCGTCGAGGCATCTATAACCGCCGACGCTGATTGCGCGCGAGCCACGCTTATGCCTTTACTTTCACAGCGTGCTACCCTGCTACTAGGTCAATCTGGCATGGGAAAGTCAACCCTAGTCAATCTATTAGTGCCAAATGCAAATACTATGACGCTAGAAATTTCGTCTGCGCTGAATAGCGGCCGCCATACCACTACCTTCACGCGATGGTATGAATTGACAATTGGTGGAGCATTAATCGACTCACCAGGTTTCCAAGAGTTCGGGTTATATTATCTGACAGAGGGCCAGCTTGAGCGCGCATTTCCCGAGTTCCGAGCGCTGCTTGGCAGTTGTGGTTTTTACAATTGCCATCATTTAAACGAGCCGCGTTGTGCGATACTAAAAGCTCTAGCACAAGGACACATCTCGCTAACACGCTATGCGTTGTATACACAGCTTCTAAACGAAATAAGCCAACCTATTAAACGTCGAACCCGGTGATCAATAGCCTTCGATATGTAGCTTTCTCAATAAATTCTTCTAATAATAATAAATTACTACTATCTTCTCAGTTATATGACATTTAATGTACAATTTATACTATGTGGTAATGCAAAATATACTATGTGGTAATGCAAAAGATTTTTGATGCTTATCTTATCGCAGGTTTTATGCCTCTAAGTTATATGTTAACCTAGCAGCACTAAATCGAAATTTAACTACTATAGTACTGGATAATAATTAAAATCGGAAATACAGAAAAGATTATGTGAGTATTATAATACGATTTGACGACATCCCTTTAATAAAGATACCGCACAGGCAGTATAGAGCCCTAGTTTAGTAAAAATTAATAGGCAATGCTTATTGTAATGCTAACTAATGCGGGTCAAATAGTTATTTCAACTATTTAGTTCTGAAACATATCAATGTAAAAAATAGTGTTCTACATTCCTAGAATAAGAAAAATATATTTGCTTGTAAAACTCACCTATCTAATAAACCAGCAGTACTTAAGACTCTCTAGTATCCGGTGTCTATTAATTTCCAGTTAAATAAACTAGTAGATAAATACTAAGATACTTCTCCTGCATTATTTATGCTCACATCATCACATTGACTGCTGCATGTAGCTAGTTAGCATGTCTCTGACCTGTATTTAGGTCTACAGAGATTCTCTATATAATTATCGTACTCTCATATATAGTAATTTTTTAATAAAAAGCACCTGTGACTAGGTGCTTTTCTAGTTTATTCTTAATGAGAAGACACCGTGCGTTCTTTATATGAAAGCTTTTCTTTAATCCGAGCAGATTTACCTGAGCGCTCTCGCAGATAATATAGCTTTGCACGGCGCACGGCACCACGGCGCTTTACGACAATGCTAGCAATTAGTGGTGAGTACACTTGAAATGTTCGCTCAACACCCTCTCCAGATGAAATTTTGCGGACTATAAATGAAGAGTTCAGACTACGATTTCGTTTTGCGATTACTACACCTTCATACGCTTGTACACGTTTTCGATTACCTTCGACTACGCTCACATTAACTATAACCGTATCACCTGGCTCAAAGGTTGGAATACTCTTTCCTATAAGAACACGCTTAATTTCTTCCTGCTCGAGTTTTTCAATCAGATTCATGATTGGCTCCTATAACCATCTTACTGCTTATTTTCCATACCTCGATTACGATCGAGGTCTCAGTAGAGGATGGGCTGATTTTTAGCAGCCAGATTTGGCTGCTGCTTTTCTGCGCATACTAACCACTAATATTCCTATACCATAAGAGTTGCAAGCCACGCTTCATCAGCACAGCTCAGCATCTTATAACGCCGAGCGCGCTGGATAAGGTCAGGTCGCTTGACTAGCGTATTCCGTAACGCCTCACGGCGGCGCCAACATGCAATCTTCTCATGATGTCCCGTAAGTAAAATGTCAGGTACCCGTACATCTCGATATCTGCATGGGCGCGTGTAATGTGGGCATTCAAGCAGCCCATTAACAAAACTTTCCTGTACAGCTGACCTAGGATCGTTTAATACGCCAGGCAACTGCCGAATGATCGCGTCCATTAAAGCCATTGCAGGTAATTCACCGCCCGATAATACGAAATCGCCGAGACTTACTTCATCGTCTACCTCTTGATCAATTAACCGCTGATCGATCGACTCATATCGGCCGCACAACACAATTAAAGCAGGCAACGCTGCATATTCCATTACCTTTGTATGATCTAGTGGACGACCTTGAGGAGACATTAGTACAACTCGAGAATAGTCCGGCGGTGATTTATCTAAATCCGAGCATTGAGCCTCTCTGGCAGCAGCTATCGCATCAGCGAGTGGCTGGGCCAGCATTACCATACCCGGACCACCTCCATATGGACGATCATCGATTGTCTGGTGGTTATCTGTCGTAAAGTCACGGATATTCCACGTACGCAAAAAATAATATTGTTGCTTAGCAGCTCGGCTGGTGACGCCCCACTCAGTAAGAGCCTGAAACATCTTAGGGAACAGCGTTATAATATCGAATTGCATTCCTCGCTGCATTAATAGTTAACGCTCCAGTCGACCACTATATAACAGGCTGATAGATCGACCCTCTTCACATAAGCGTCAACAAACGGAATTAGTTGCTCTGCTTTCGTTATTTTCCCATTCCTTGAGACCTTATCGTATTCCACACATAAGATTGTGTGTGCACCATTATCAAGCAGGTTTACGACACGGCCAAGCGCATTATTAGATCTAGTAATGACTACTAAACCAATCAAATCTACCCAGTAGTACTCGTTATGCTCCAGCATCGGAAAATCTGAACGGCGTATGTACACTGTGGCGCCACGCAGTGTGAGTGCAGGCTCTCGATCTGCATATCCGGCAAGTTTCACTATTATAGTAGTGCCGTGTTTCTTGCCCGATATAACTTGTGCCGCACTATAGGCGCCGTCCTTGAAAAACCACCATGATGTAGTATTTAGCAGCGCACTACCACTTAGATTAATGCAGGCATGTGGCATTATCCTCAACCAGCCTTTGACACCGTAAGCACCGATAATCTTACCTACCTCGATTGCATTGTCCGGAAATAACTCCACTTTATTGACACCAGACTCAGACCAAACCGCACCCCCCCAACAGGGAGCACATAGAATGTGCCTAATAAACATTGGCTGGGTAAATATATAATATTTACCTACACTTTTAGTATTTTATCGATCTCGCAGTACAGTTTAGCAGATGCAAGTAATATTGCACTGGGTAAATTCGGATAATTTGTGCATTTTAACTGCTTACATAGACGGTTTTACAATACTCGCTTTTTTAACTAGTCTAGCTACGGTCATTGACAGCTGTGCGCCAACGCTTCGCCAGTATGTTAAGCGGTCTTGTGCAATATGCAGAGATATTCCTTTTGTTGAAAGTGGATTGTAAAAACCAATGCGCTCAATAAAACGACCATCTCGGCGATTACGAGAGTCGGTTGCAACAATGTTATAGAATGGACGCTTTTTCGAACCACCCCGAGCAAAACGGATAATAACCATGCTATATTTTGCCTAAATAATCTGTAGAAGTATCTAAATTTTTAATTTAGCGAAGAGAGCGATTATAACTTGAAATAGTTCCCTAATACTTTGAGCGTGCATGCCCACCTATTACAGGGTTTCTAGTAACCGTATCCAGGGTGGGTTACTATTGCATAGTACTATTAGGGCAATATTCTGACGGTGCTTTTGCATTTTCTTTTGAAGAAGGATGGATTATTTTTCATCAGACTTTGCACCCAAATACAGTATAGTGTACTGAATAATCTTATCTATACACTATCTAGTATATAGTTAGAAGCTACTCTATAGCCCTCAGGCTAACTTATGAGAGTTGTAAGTGCTTGAATATAACAGCAATACGCTTGCTTATCATCTACTTTATGTAGTTTTATCGATCTAAAGCTTTTTTATATGGATGAGAGTTATACAGCTTGTATTTTCTATATTATAAAGCCTTTTAAGGCACCCCGTGAGGAGAAATTACGAGGCTATCATGTGTGCGACAATACTTCCAATTAGTAGGAAGTAGCTCCATGCCATCTAATAATTATTTTTATACTAATTAGTATTGTTCAATCAAGGTTTATTCTGCTTGAAATCAGCTTATTTATACTACCAAGCTTTATTGCACAAATACATATTAACGATCTATGCTTAAGCCACTTTAAGTAGTGCAGGTGAGATCTAAGAGTATCTACGTTTCTAGATACTGGTACAACGATTATTACTAGCGGGTGATGCTTATTTTAAAAAATAGTTAAAGCATATTTGATGAAGTTCAGCATGTAGATAACGGGTATTTTTCGACGAGCTAATTTCTGCAAAAAGCGTGTTTCAATTTAAGAAAAAAATCGATTGTTTCTCGGTTGATTGGCATATAAATAGATTATAGAATATGATTAGGGTGTAGTGCCATATAGCAATGTATAAATGATCAAGGGTATATAGAGCCCGAGTCATCTATGCTGAATCATATTAATCTTTTGATAGCGCTGACAAAGCGTTAACTAACTCTGGAACAACCGTGAATAAGTCGCCCACTAGGCCATAATCAGAAACGTCAAAAATTGGCGCTTCTGGATCTTTGTTTATTGCTATAATAATCTTGCTATCCCTCATTCCAGCTAAGTGCTGGATCGCCCCAGAAATCCCTATAGCGATGTATAACTGTGGCGCAACAATCTTCCCGCTCTGTCCTACTTGATGGTCGTTAGGTGCGTACCCCTCTTCGACTGCCGCGCGCGAAGCACCTAACGCAGCCCCTAGCTTGTTAGCCAGGGGCTCAAGAATCTGCAAATAATGTTTTCTGCTACCTAGGCCTCGTCCACCTGACACAATTATCTGTGCGTTAGTCAGTTCAGGGCGCTTTGAGTTTGTCAAATCTCGATTTATGAGGCGCACGCTAGATGATGCTGCTGCAGCCTTAATTATCTGTATAGTTGCGTTACCACCATTAGCGGAGACTTGATTAAATGCCGACGCACGTATTGTAATCACCTTAATTGAATCTAGCGATTGCACGGTTACAATAGCGTTTCCAGCATAGATTGGTCGCTCAAAAGTATCTGTGCTCACTATTGTCGTAATATCGCTCACTTGAGCAACGTCTAGCTTAGCAGCAAGACGAGGTGCTACGTTCTTGCCGTATGCAGTTGCGGGCAGCACGATATGTGTGTACTCACACGCAATTGGAAGCACTGTTGTTTCAATGTTCTCAGCCAATCCCTCACCTAGCTGAGGTGCATCAGCCAGAAGTATTTTCTCGATCCCGGCCACGTTAGCTGCGGCAGTGGCTACACCGTTTGCCTTATACCCCGCTACTAGTATGTGGATTGCGCCGCTAAGTTTCCGTGCAGCTGCCACTGCATTTAATGTTACCGTCTTGAGGGCCGTGTTATCGTGTTCTGCAATAACCAGTATTGTCACATTTACCTCTTGGGTATTAGCTATTAGAGTACTTTTTCCTCGTTTCTCAGCTTATCAACTAGCATAGCAATATCCGGTACTTTTATGCCCATACCGCGTTTGTGTGGTTCGGCTACTTTGAGTGTTTTAAGTCGAATCTCTACTGTCACGCCCAACGTTTTCGGCGTTATATGCTCCAGCGGTTTTTTCTTCGCTTTTATGATGTTAGGCAACGTTATATAACGTGGTTCGTTAAGCCTAAGATCGGTAGTTACTACCGCTGGTAGAGTTAATAAAAGCGTCTCAGTACCACCGTCTATTTCACGGGCTACTATAGCAAAGCTACCTTTGATTGTTACCTTCGAAGCAAACGTAGCCTGTGACCATCCCGCTAGTGCAGCTAGCATTTGCCCAGTTTGATTCGAGTCATCGTCGATCGCTTGCTTACCAAGAATTACAAGTTTTGGGCGCTCCCGAATGACGAGCTTATTAAGTAACTTAGCAACTGTCAAGGGCTGTAGCTCCTCTTGGGTTTCGATTAAGATTGCCCGATCTGCACCGATTGCTAGCGCGGTACGTAGCGTTTCTTGGCATAAGGGCACGCCGGCAGATACAGCAATCACTTCCGTAGCTATACCCGCTTCTTTTAACCGAACCGCCTCCTCTACGGCAATTTCATCAAATGGGTTCATAGACATTTTTACGTTTTTTATGTCTATACCTGTGCCATCCGATTTAACTCGGACTTTGATATTATAATCAACCACCCTTTTAACGGGCACAAGAATTTTCATTGTTACGCTCCAAAGCTATAAATTCGGCAGAGAATTTGATTTCTTAAAACTTCGAATAGTCATGCTTTTAACAAAGAGCTGAGTAAAGCCATTAGAGTGCCCAACATGCTGTAGCCTACTATAGATTCATTATAAAAATAATAGAAAGCGTATGCATTGATCTTGTGATCGCTGCTGAAAATTCACAACAGAATTTTTCTCATGAACTCTATCTAAGGGCTATTAATATGCCGATACTATGTAGTTAAGTGACCTGTACTGATCAGCCTCTTAAGATATAATATATCGTGATTAGTCCGTTACTTAGTAAACGATGTTTATATGCGCACTTCAACTCTCCCTGCAAGGGCAATGGAAATAGCATGTTTCTGAAGATGTAAATATCTTTATAGCGATATTTGGGCCATCTCATTATTGTTGATGAACCTTAATTTTTTATATTTCAGCTAGTATTGAGCTTTACGGGTTGCCTTGAGCAAAAATAGCAGTGCTGCGACGCGCTTTCGGTTAGTTTATTCGGCGCTACGCATTCTCTCGCACTACTAGGTAAGCTGCTTGTAGCATTTAATCTCTTGTTTGAGTAGATGCCCGCCATCAGGAGCAGTGTGTAGCGCAGGTATCTTTAACGATCTTATAGCTTCGATCTTTAAGCTATGTGCCATAATAATATTATTATTAGAAATAATGCGCATAAGTTTCCTGGTAGCGACTACAGCGGTTAGGTGTATATCGAATTTATAACCGATACTAAAGCGATAACGTCATGTATCACATAAGAATCATCTTCTGATTCTAGATCTCAGATAAACACACTGAGTATACTAAAGTTCTGCCATATTTTAGCGTATGCTCCTTGCAGGAGAAGAATCTACGTAGCTAAAGCAATTGATGGTTATGGTAATACAGCTGTAATTTTTATGGAGCACCTACCCCTATAAAACCCCATCTTCCCACTACGGTTACGGCGGTTACCCTACGCGTCGTTTTTTATACTATAGTTACAGTAAGGTAATTCTACCTAACCATGCTAAGGAGATTTGGTTTCTTAGCAATATTATCTCTAGATAACGTTGCTGCACTCTTGCACACCCTATCTACCTTATTTACTATGCTTTTATAGCTGCTTATCTAACGTTATTATCTTACTGATATTCTCTCTATACTTGTAATTCAGACTGAACTATTGATGACCTGCTGGATACTATCGTTATTATTTATTCTCTCTATCTCGTATAGCGCAGTAGCTAGTGGCTCTCGCCATATGGGTGCTGATGAGACAAAACTAGAGGCATTTCCGATGCAAAGCCGGACGTTTGAAGAGGAAATTGTACCACAGCGCTACGCTGCTAATCCGGATGTCAATGCATTTATTAGTGATATGGTTGCCCGGTATGACTTCGATACGAGGGCCCTACAAAAGATTTTTAATCAAGCTGTGTATTCGAAAACCGCTGCCAAGTTTATGCTTTCCACTGCAACGTCGACACTCAAAAGTTGGCAGGCATATGAGGCACACTTTGTTGAAACGCAGCACATTAACGCGGGTGTAAAGTTTTGGCAGAAAAATGAGGCCGTATTACAGCGGGCTAGCGAAGAGTTTGGTATTCCGCCTGAAGTCATTGTTGGTATTATTGGAATTGAGACAATGTACGGGCAGAATATGGGAAACTTCCGAACTCTAGACACATTGACTACTCTCGCGTTTGATTATCCGGAAACTTCTAATCGTGCGCAACGTATGGCGTTATTCCGAAAAAACCTAGAAGATTTCTTGCTCTGGACACAGAGTTCCGGCATTGAGCCAATTACAGTGCTAGGCTCCTATAGCGGAGCAATTGGTATCCCACAGTTCTTGCCAAGTAGCATTATTAAATACGCAGTCGATTACGAAGGAAACCACTATATTGACTTGCGAAACAGCATAGCCGATGCAATAGGTAGCGTTGCGAAATATCTAAAACAGCATGGCTGGGAAAATAGACGACCGATCGTATGGCAGATTCACAAGGATGATGGCAGTATTGGTATTGCTCAAGCCGCCGAAAATGGGCGAGCCGAACCTTGCTGGCCGCTCCAAAAACTATTGCGAGCTGGTATGCTTCTCAATGAAGACAACGTCGATATAGCAAGTGAAGCTCAAACACCTGTAGCCGTAATCAGACTGCCCACCCCTAAACAACCTACAAAGTACATGCTCGGATTACGAAATTTTTATGTGTTAACCCGCTATAATCATAGTTTTTTTTATGCACTAGCAGTATATCAACTAGGCGAACAAGTCAAAGCGCAGATGCAAGCCCTTGCCGTAGTAACACCTCAACCGGCACGTCCGACACACTAGCTACACTATGCTAGTAACTATATGCAAAACACGTCTAACGTTAATACGTTAAAATAATAATCTCGTTTCGCGCTTGTCGCGCGCCGAGCGCCGAAACTCTACAAAGCTACTTCTGATAAAAGAGAAGTACACATGATCCCGCCTAATTGCAGAGTAAACTAAGTAAAGTAGTCTTATCATGCTGAATTTATTTAGCTCAGGATACGTATACAGGTTGTAGCATAATTTATGCTCACTACAGCCGGCTATTTCTAGATAAAAGATTATCTGATATTAATCAAATATCCTAGATTGCCACTACGCTTAAAATATAATATCTGCATTTACTATCTTCCTCGACTTGATTAGGATATCTCTACATATTATGTAATAATATTTGCTTATATTTCTAATTATTAGCAGCATAAAATATTTTTTTATTGCTTTTACTAGGTTGTGGTCTATTAAGCTTGGTTCAAATTATATGACCTTAGCTTAGGATATTGTCTTAAAGTGCAGTCAGTAGTTAAAGCGGTAACTTTCAGCGGTCCTATTTTTATAAAAAATATTTTAATTTTATTTAAATAAGAGAGTATTGTATGATGCCATACATAATGTGGGCTATGAATAGATTATCGACATGTACTACTATAAAGTAGTAGCAACACCGTATCAGAAGTTAGGTTTTAGTTGATTATATTTATAATCAACCTGGGTACCTACCTGCGCGAATCACTTACACAGTAAAACGATAGAGCCCATGTCTGCCTAAAATATTTTATTAAGAACGGTATATATAATCCTAGGCAGGATAACATAGCAGTCAAGTATATACTACTGCTACGCGTGGGGGGGTTCCAGTATTTATAATCATAAATTTACCCTAATAAATTTATGATTAATTAGCTGTCGTCGATACGCGATCTTAGTCTACAAAAAATCGCACGACGTTGCTCATAGTTGACTATTTAGCCAACGAACGTATCTCCCCACGCCTTTTTGCACATTCAAGAATGGAGCCTCATAGCCAGCTGTGCGTAGCTTAGTGAGATTGGCCTGTGTAAAACACTGATATTTACCGTATAGGGAGCCTGGAAATTTAATATACTCGATTATTCTGTCTTGAACTAGCTTAGAAAGTGGCAATGCTGGCTTTCCATCAAGTTCATGTACCGTATTCACTACAGTTAGTGCCATTTCGTTAAATGATTGTGCATAGCCCGTACCAAGATTAAAAATTCCCGACTTATCAGGATGATCAAAGAAAAATAGATTTACCTTAATAACATCCTCAACAAATACAAAATCCCTCGTTTGCTCACCAGCAGCATAGTCTCTATATTCCCCGAATAGCCTAATGGAATGATGCGAGCGAAACTCATGAAAGTTTCGAAATGCCGCTGACGCCATGCTCTGCTTATGCTTTTCTCGAGGACCATAGACATTAAAATAGCGCAAGCCTACAATCTGGCTTTTTGTATTGGGAATAATACGCCGTACAACCTGATCAAACAGAAATTTCGAATAGCCATAAATATTTAGTGGGCCTTCCGAACCTAGTTCTTCGACAAAACTTGTTAAGCTACCATAGATCGCAGCAGATGATGCGTACAAGAATTGTGCGCCTAGCATGATGCTGGCTTCTAGCACTGCGCGAGCATATGTGAAATTATTATGCATCATATAACGTCCGTCAGTTTCCATCGTGTCAGAGCAGGCTCCTTCATGGAATACTGCCCGCACTTTTCCAAAATCATGACGGCGCAAGCGCTCGATAAATTCATGTTTATCGATGTAGTCATCAATCTCACAATCGATAAGGTTATGGAATTTTTCTGCGCATTCCAGATTATCAACAGCAATAATCTGACGTTCCCCGCGCTTATTTAACGCTTTGACGATGTTGCTCCCAATAAAACCTGCGGCGCCGGTAACGATAATAGTCATAAAATTACTCATCTATAGAATGAGTTTAGGTATGTGATGCACATCACATAAATGTTAGCTAGTCTTGGAATAGTTCGTTATAGCTTACGGTAGCGATACCGAGCTTGCCGACTACGATGCCAGCAGCACGGTTCGCATAAAACACTGCCTCAGCAAGCGGTACACCAGAGCCGATCATAGTTGCTAGTGTAGCAATGACCGTATCGCCTGCACCAGACACGTCATACACTGCGCGAGCAAGAGCCGGCTCATGTAATACGCCAGCATCGCTAAACAGCGTCATGCCCTCCTCCGATCGAGTTAATAATAATGCGCGGAATTGAAATGAAGAGCGCAATACATCTACGCGCGCGCGCAGGTCCGACTCAGACTTCCAGTGGCCCACAACCTCAATCAATTCTCTTTTATTTGGCGTAATTAATGTAGCGCCACTATAGCGATTCCAGTCATTTCCTTTTGGGTCGACTAGCACAGGCTTTCCGGCCTCATGTGCGGTCTTGATCATCTGTCGAACGTGCGTGAGACCGCCTTTTGCGTAGTCAGATAATAATACGACATCATAGTTAGGTAGTAGAATCTCGAATTTTAATAACCCAGCTAGCAATATTTCATGTGCTGGCGTCCTTTCGAAATCAATGCGGAGCAATTGTTGCTGGCGTGATAGTATGCGAAGCTTAATTGTCGTTAGCAACGCTGGATCGCGTTCTAGATAAGCGTATACATTGCTTTTATCAAGAAGCTCAACAATGCGAGTGCCCGGTTCATCGTGCCCTACTATGCATAACAGTCCTGCCCGGGCGCCAAGTGCAGATACGTTGCATGCGACGTTAGCTGCGCCACCTAGACGATCATCAGTACTCTGTACGTGAATAACGGGCACTGGTGCCTCTGGCGAGATTCTAGTTACATCCCCAAACCAATAACGATCTAGTATTACATCGCCAATAACTAGCACTCGAGCAGTGGCAACCTGTGGAGGTTGCGTAATTGGACTCCGTTTCAACACGAATTCTTTACCGACGGTATTAGTGTTACTCTCCGTATACGGCGATAAACGCCTAATTGATTTTTTAGACACAATGCGTTTTACCAGATGAGGCATTATCAAGTACAACACCGCGACCAATTGCATAGTATTCGATGCCAAATTCAGCCATATCATTAGGCTCATACAGGTTACGTCCATCGAACACTAGTGGTGCCTTTAGAGCACGCTTGAGCACGCCGAAATCTGGACTTTTAAAGGCTTTCCATTCAGTCATAATTGCGAGTGCATCAGCGCCGTATACCGCCTCAGTCTGCGTGGAAACAAACGATAATCGCGCCCGCACTTGTCGCTCATCACGTAAATCTAACGCAAATACTCGCTTCGCCTCCCGCATTGCCACCGGATCGTAAGCACGCACTATTGCCCCGCGTCTGAGCAGTGCTACAATCAATTTTCGGCTTGGCGCCTCGCGCATATCATCTGTATTTGGCTTGAATGCTAGGCCCCATACTGCTACTATGCGCCCATTTAAGTCCTGTCCTAAACGAGCTAAAATCTTGTTTATAAGTATGCTTTTTTGTGCTTTATTTACAGTCTCTACTGCGCTTAAAATTTGAAGCGGGCGCCTATACTTATCTGCTGTACGCATCAGAGCCTGAACGTCTTTCGGAAAGCATGAGCCACCATAGCCTGTCCCTGCATATAGAAAATCACAGCCGATGCGGGGGTCCGATCCGATCCCCCGGCGTACCGCCTCGATATCGACTCCCATTTGATCCGCTAAGTTTGCTAACTCATTCATAAATGAGATTCGTGTGGCTAGCATTGCGTTAGCCGCATATTTAGTGAATTCCGCTGAGCGGGTATCCATGTATATCGTTCGCTCATGAGTCTGATTAAACGGTTTATATAGTCGCCTTATCTGTTCAAGAGCGTACTCGCCATCTTCATCGTCTTCGCTACCAATTACGATCCGGTCAGGACACATAAAGTCATCTACGGCCGCGCCTTCTTTTAAAAACTCTGGATTTGACACTACTGAGAAACTATGCTTTACCTCTCGTCTTGATAACTCCTGGGTTACTACTGCGCTTACCTGCTCAGCAGTACCTACTGGTACTGTAGACTTATTTACGATTACTTTAAAGCCTTGCATATACCGGCCAATATTGCGTGCTGATGCGAGTACATGCTGCAGATCAGCTGAGCCATCTTCATCTGCTGGCGTACCTACAGCAATGAATTGCATATCCCCATGAGCTACGCTTGCCTCTACCTGCGTGGAGAACCGCAACCTCCCTTCTACACGGTTACGATTAATCAGCTCTTTTAGCCCTGGCTCATAGAGCGTCACACCTCCAGCATTCAAAATCTTAATTTTGAGTGGATCCGTATCTAGGCAGAACACATCGTTACCTAACTCCGCTAGGCATGCGCTAGTAACTAGGCCAACATAGCCGGCGCCGATAATGGTAGTTTTCATGTTAAGTCGGATAGGATTTACGCCCCCCCCTTTTTAAAGGGCCAAGAGCTGATCAGAATCATTTTGCCATCACAATGCATTCAGTTAATCGGCTCAATCCGCTGTGGTATATAAGTTTCCCAACCTCCGCAGCTTGGGCACCGCCAATAAAATAACTTAGCCTGGAAACTGCAATTCTGACACATATATCGTGGCATATTTTTAGCGTGGCGCCGGATTAATGTGCGCATTAGTTCTAATTCGCTCTTATAAGGTTCTTCAGCAATCATAATCTGCGCCTCGAGTAATCGCTGCATAGCGACCAAGTTTGGAGACTGCTGCATTTTTACACGTATCAACGCATGCGCAGAATCTATACCACTTAACTCAGCAATATGCTGGTAAGCAACGTCCAGCAGATCACTAGAATAATACGCTTCAACATAGTGAGCTAATAACGCCACACCCTTCTGTGACTGGCCTATTGCTGTATACGCTTGCATCAGCTTGTGAGCAACTAATAATAGGTAAGCGGGGTTTTGCTGTTCAATCTGTCGCCAATAATTAATAGCCTGAACCGGTTTATTGCAAGCTATCTCGATATCTCCGCTTAAGAGCGTTACGCGAATATTTTTCGGGTTAGAGCATAACGCTTGCTTTAATGCTATACGTGCATTATCTATTTTTTTATACTGCAATGCTTCCTGCGTAAGCTCACAGTAGAATTGTGAAATTTCTTTTCTAAGAGGTAGTATGCCCATTGCCTCGATCTGCTGTGCTACTACGATCGCTTTATGCCACTCTTTTTCAATCTCAAAAATAGTTAATAGCGCCTGCAATGCACTAAGTGCGTATTCGCTACCATACAATCTCTGAAAAGCCTCTTCAGCCCGATCAAGTAGCCCAGCCTTTAAGAAGTCTTGGCCGAGCTCATATAACGTATGATGTCGCTCGTTCGGCCGTAAGTCTGCGCGCAAGAGTAAGTTTTGATGCATTTGGATTGCACAATCTATCGCGCCCCGCTGGCGAAATAAATTACCCAGAGCAAAATGAAGCTCAGTTATCTCTGGATGTAGTTTTACTGCTTCGATAAATGTATCAATTGTTTGATCGGGTTTTTTATTAAGCAAGAAATTTAAGCCCTTAAAGCAAGAACTCAGCAAATTTTCGCTCTTAGATCTAAGATATCTTAGGTTATATCGGGCTGCAGCCCAACCTAGCATGAAAACTACTGTAATGATAAGAAGCCACCAAAAAGCAAGATCCATAAATGTGCTTTGTTAAGCATGCGCATGCTAGAGTCGATTATATGAGCGGTAGCATTTACGGCTTCTATATTATTATCGGCGCTAGCTGATTCATCTTTAGCTTAGGTTTAAGCCTTTAGTCTTTTAGCCGAAGCTATAAATTAATGGCTGCACTAATACTTTCTAATCAAGGGTAAAAACCCAGTAATGATTAATGAGAGATGTACCATATATAACCGGCTAGGAGGTTTAGTGTTACGCATTTTGTGTTAAATTAACACTAGTACTAGCAAAAAACTTAAATATAATAAAAAGGATGAGCTATACAATAAGTCTAATAATAATATCGATATCAGCAGCCAGACAGTAGATCGCTGCGTATACATATCAATGAACTGAATCTTTAAATTAGCCCTAGTAAGCCGCAGACAAGGAGAATCTATACTGTAATGGAAGCGTTTATGATTATATATTGATGCGATTAAGACGATGTATATTTGACTAGTATATATGTAGCCACTGGATCTATAGGCCCTGTTTAATGCCAGTAAAGAGCGCTATAAGTGACGCTTTTAGTTACTATATAGATGTAGCCTTTATAGGCTATCTGACGAATTGTTACCGCTAGTCTTTCTTAGTTGGGGCTCTTTTTTATTAACCCGTTCGCGTAATTCTTTACCTGGTTTAAAGTGAGGAACCCATTTCTCTAGGACCTGGACCCGCTTACCAGACTTTGGATTGCGTCCGACTCTAGCCGGACGACAATTTAGTGCAAAGCTACCGAAGCCGCGTATTTCAATACGATGATTAGTGGCAAGTGCTTCAGACATCGCATCGAGCATTGCCTTGACCACAAGATCTGCATCTTTTAAGACAAGCTTCGGAAATCGTAGCGCCAGTTGAGCGACTAACTCGGATTTAGTCATGCTGCTTTACTAATTTTGCTGACTGTCTAGCTTTGCCTTGAGTAACGCACCAAAATTAGTCGTGCCACTAGCAACCACACCGCTATCGGCTGGCAAGCTACGCATTGCCTGCTGCTGTTCTGCAGAATCTTTTACCTTAATCGATAGCTGGATGCTACGTGACTTACGATCAATATTAATAATTATTGCACTGACTTTATCACCCTCTCTAAGCACATTACGCGCATCCTCTACACGATCTTGTGCTATTTCTGATGACCGTAGATAACCCTCTACTTCGGCACTTAACTGAATTACAGCACCCTTTGGGTCGACGGCTTTAACTATACCATTTACAAGAGAGCCTTTATCATTTAGGGCTATGAAGTTACTGAATGGGTCGCCTTCTAACTGCTTAATACCTAGCGAGATACGCTCTTTCTCGACATCAATTCCGAGCACCATAGCCTCGACTTCATCTCCTTTTTTGTATTTTTGGACAGCTTCTTCACCAGATTCACTCCACGATAAATCTGATAAGTGTACTAAACCATCAATCCCTCCAGGTAGTCCAACGAATACACCAAAATCTGTAATTGATCTAATCGCGCCAGAAATTTTATCACTCTTCTTAAAGTTTCGGCTGAAGTCATCCCAGGGATTTGCTTTACATTGCTTCATACCGAGGCTAATACGTCGGCGAGCCTCATCAATCTCGAGTACCATAATCTCAACTTCGTCGCCGAGCTGAACTACTTTGCTTGGTGCTACGTTTTTATTAGTCCAGTCCATCTCAGATACATGAACAAGACCTTCAATGCCTGACTCAACTTCGACGAATGCACCATAATCGGTAATGTTTGTAACCTTACCAAAAAGCCGTGTGCCTGATGGATAACGGCGTGAAATACCTTCCCATGGATCGTCACCAAGCTGCTTAATTCCAAGCGAAACACGATTCTTTTCTTGATCAAACTTTAAGATCTTTGCGGTGACTTCTTGGCCTACAGATAGCACTTCGCTTGGGTGGCGGACACGACGCCATGCAATATCAGTAATATGTAGTAAGCCGTCGATACCACCAAGATCAACGAATGCACCATAATCAGTAATATTTTTTACAATACCATTAAGGATTGCGCCTTCCATTAGTGTCTCGAGGAGCTTCGCACGCTCTTCTCCTTGCGTAGCTTCAATTACAGCTCGGCGAGATAAAACAACGTTATTGCGTTTACGATCTAATTTGATCACGCGGAACTCGAGCGTTTTACCTTCGTACGGCGTTGTATCTTTCACTGGACGGGTATCAACTAGGGATCCAGGTAAAAACGCACGGATGCTATTGACCATTACAGTCATACCACCTTTAACTTTACTAGTGATTGTACCAGTTACAAGTTCATTATTATCTAGGGCTTTTTCAAGAGCAAGCCACGAAGCAAGGCGTTTAGCTTTATCTCGTGACAAGATCGTATCACCATAGCCGTTCTCGAGGGCATCAATCGCGACTGATACAAAGTCGCCCTCTCGTACCTCAATTTCACCCTGATCGTTTAAAAACTCTTCAATCGGAATGTAGGCTTCAGACTTTAAACCAGCGTTAACAACTACGAAATTATGGTCAACACGCACAACCTCAGCAGAGATTACTTCACCTGCACGCATGTCTTGGCGGGTCAGCGACTCTTCGAAGAGAGTCGCAAAAGATTCGATATTCGGATTAGAAGTTTGCAGGTCAGACATAAAAATCGAATGGCGCACAGCCAGACTCGGCTTTATAAGCGCCGGTGGCTACATGCGAAGTTAAAGGTTAAAGACACATTCCACATAACTGAGGAATACTTATAGTACCATTTTCACTATAACCACATTAGGCGCCGAAGGCTGCTAAAACATTAGCGCCTAATGCTGCTCTATACGAAAGACGCAAAACGCTTATATTCCCTCAGAATCGGCTGCAATAATATGTCTAGAGGCTCTTCAAGAGAAAGTATTTTTTGTAACATCAGTGTGCAGATCATTTTTTTGGTACCAAACTAGTATACGATTAACCACCTCACTAATTGATAACACCGATGTATCGAGCAGGCGCGCGTCTAGTGCCGGCTTTAAGGGCGAGCTAGCTCGATTTATATCACTAGAATCACGCTCTAGCAGATCGCACAGAATTGTCTCAATTTTAGCAGGAAACCCTTGCTCTATCAATTGCTTATAACGTCTTTGTGCACGGTCCTCCGCACTTGCTGTCAAAAATACTTTCAATACTGCATCAGTAAAAATTATTGTACCCATATCACGCCCATCTGCGACTAAGCCAGGTGGCTTGCGGAATGCGTGTTGTCTGGCTAAAAGCGCACGGCGCACTGGCGCATGCACCGAAATTGCCGAAGCCAGCCTACTAACAGTCTCATGCCGAATTCCAGTGGAAACATCTACCCCATCCAATTGCACGCAGCCTTCTTGAAAAGAGAAGTGAAGACTATGAATTAATGACACAAGCGCCGAGACATCATTTTTATTTACCTGGTAGCGCTGTACGGCTAGTCCAACCAGCCTATATAAAGCACCACTATCTAGCACATGAAAACCGAGCTGCGCTGCTACAAGTTGTGCAATCGTTCCTTTGCCTGATGCTGTTGGTCCATCAATCGCAATAACCGGAACGTATTTATAATACAAACGATTAAACTTCATTACTCTATTTAAGAGTGAAATATTTTAAACGGCCTGCTACTAGCCGCATAGCACTCAATTAAATGCGCAATTAAGGAAAAGCTATCGAAATAATCTGAAAACGTTTTACTCTTTCTTCTTGACTTGTACTGCTAAAACAGACAAAAAGATTATCGTTTGGATATCGTTGATAAAAGCGCCTGCCTATTTTTAATAAAGCTATACAGCAACAACTTATCATCTATATTGATGGGGTCCGTAAACCCATCCAATAGCTCCGACAAAAATATAGTATCACTTGCTTAATCAGGAATAATTGCGTAATTAGGGATAATTCCTATCTTTTGGGAGGTTGTAACGCTAATTGTTCCAAAAATATGTTCTGCATAATAGGGTATTGTTTAAGGCATATTAATCATCGTAATTCCATTGGGTTAATAACTTTTATATTAGAGATGCTCTATCTGAGAGGATTTAAGAGCCTGAAAGGTTTTCCTCGCTAATTACGCATCTGTAGGATTTAGATCTGCAATATTCTTCGACAGACCTTAATTTTATTAAGGTTTATATTATATTATGATTAATTGCGCATCATATACGCAATTTTAGGCGCGCTAATAATACATAACACTATGAGTAGCATTCTCGTCAGGAAGAATTATAGTCAGTTTAGTGTCGGTGCGATCTAGCAGTACATCATGGGTTAATTACTCGGATATGACTATATCCTGGCGTCCAAAATCGTATTTCACTAAGTGAAGTAGCTGTATAAGATCTCAGCATATAGAAATTTTTACAGCTTGTTTCGAGCCCATTAAATTATTCTAAGAAATACAAACAACTACAAAAATATTAAGCAATATATAGCATAAAAACCCATCGCGTTACCATTTATGTTTTTATATACTTATTGAGTACAACGAGCAAATAATTCAGTTCACAATATCTACTGTTACTGCAACGCAGTTTTAGCACACGAAGCGCTAACACTAATCAACCTCTAGTTAGACAAAATACTAACAGCGAGTTTACTAAGAGAGAGGGGGGGGGCTCGTTACAATAGCGCGATGTATGACATACGCCCGCTAGGGTCAGTTTTAGTTATCCTTTATGCTGGGCTGATAGCCTATATTATAGGCTATCAGATAAAACACATGTATAACAGATTAAACAACATCTATCTGAGAATTGACGATGACTTATAGGTTTAGTAGTTTCTTCATAATTACTGATACCGTAGCTGTGCCGACCCTAAATCTAGTTAGTAGGTTATCCAGCACGCTTATATTCTACAAGCCTGAAAATTTTAATACTTGTATCTAAATTACTTTTCTAAAGTAAATATAATAAAACTTATTGCATTGAGAAATGCAATAAGCATGTTTTACATCGCACTTAATAAGTGCGATATCACTATCGTAGTACCGTAAATAACTAGATTTTGCATGTGCAGTTAACGTTATTTTATCTCTTAAGCGAAGCTAATTCTTTGTCGGCTTGATCACGCGTTACTTTAATCGATTCAGGCATGTACCTCTGTATTAAACTATCGACTATATCGCGACTAACTTGATCCTGTACCTGGATGAACCTATGACCGCTTGGGGTTTTATAAAACGTTATTAAATCTTTTATCTCTGATACTGAATAATACTTTGCATATGCCGCATACTGCGCTCTTATTGCGGCCTGGCGAAATTGATCACTTGTAAATACTGCGCCAGCAGATTCTAAGAGTTTGGGAACAGCATACTTTTGTAGTGTAGGCACAGCAGCTTGCTTTTGTTTATCGTTAAGCAACTTACTTTCAGTTAAGGCGTTAGACAGAATTACTGGAACTAGTTGCTTAGCTTGCATTTGAGCAACACTAGCAATAGCGCTAATTAGTTTAGGGGAATCGATCGCATCAAGAAGATTTTTAATGGCAGCTTGCTTGGCCGAATCAACTGGCACCATAGTAAGTGTAGAATCTGAAGTGCCTTGGGCAGGTAGTGCCTGTCCTATCGCTAGCGTCGGTACGATAGTGGCTAGTAATATCCACTGCTTAAATTGTTTTTTCATCCTGACTCTCATCAAAAGTTGTTTTATCAACCTAACACTAACTTAATTCTCGGGTAGAAAGCATTTATCTAGTAGTCATAAGTATGTTTTCTTAGCATTTATGCCGGGCTTAGCTTCATTATTAGACTCGACGCTATTTTCTACGTCAGTCTCAGCGATTTGCTGCAAGCCTGATAATTTCGTGCCCTTATCAAGAGAAATAAGTGTAACACCTTGAGTTGCTCGGCTCATCTCTCGAATTTCTGTAACTCGCGTACGTATTAATACGCCGGCAGTCGTAATTAGCATGATCTCGCTATCTGGCTCAACCAGCGTCGCGGCAACTACTCTACCATTACGTTCCGAGGTCTGAATCGCAATCATACCTTTTGTGCCGCGCCCATGTCGCGTATACTCAGCAATCGGTGTGCGCTTACCGTAGCCGTTCTCAGTAGCGGTTAGCACCGATTGTGATTTGCCTCCAGCCACAAGTAATGCAATTACTTGCTGAGTATCCTCAAGCTGCATGCCACGTACACCGCGTGCTGTCCTTCCCATCGGACGCACATCGTTTTCCTCGAATCGCACTGCCTTGCCGGCGTCGGAGAACAGCATCACATCATGCTGTCCATTTGTAATCTGCGCACCGATTAAAAAATCTTTATTATCAAGCCTAACTGCGATGATACCTTTTTTTAGGGGCCGAGAAAATTCTTTAAGCGGTGTCTTCTTTACGGTGCCAAGGGACGTAGCGAGGAATACAAACTTGTCAGATGAAAACTCTTGTACCGGTAGAACTACGTTGATCTTTTCGCCATCCCGAAGAGGAAACATATTAACGATAGGCCGTCCTCTCGAGTATCTCGAGCCCTGCGGTACCTCATAGACCTTGATCCAGTACACGCGCCCAAGATTCGAGAAGCATAAGATATAATCGTGCGTGTTCGCGATGAACAACGTTTCGGCCCAATCATCATCTTTTATTACAATAGCTTGTTTGCCACGGCCACCTCGCTTTTGTGCATAGTACTCGGACAGTGGTTGTGATTTTATATAGCCGCCGTGCGACATCGTAACAACCATATCCTGCGTCATGATTAGATCCTCAGTGCCAAGCTCAGTAGCGTTTACCTCAATCTGCGAGCGCCTCGCGTTTCCAAATTCCACCTTGATTGCAACTAGCTCTTCAGCAATAATTGTTCTAATCCGCTCAGGCTTAGCTAGAATATTTAAAAGATCCGCAATCTGCTCTGTTACCGCACAATACTCAGTAGTAATCTTATCTTTCTCTAGGCTGGTTAATCTATGAAGGCGAATTTGTAAGGTTTCTTGTGCCTGCGTGTCCGAGAGCTTATAGAGCCCTCCTTTAGATTGCATGCCGAAAATAGGCGCCAACCCATCAGGACGGAGAGCATCTCGGCCACCCGGGAGCTCGCTTGGGATTCGTGACAGCATGTCGCGCACTAGCCCAGAGTCCCATCCACATGTCATTAAATCTTGCTTCGCGATTGGTGGTGTCGGGGCTGCTTGGATAAGCGCAATAAACTTATCAATATTTGAAAGCGCGACTGCGAGGCCCTCTAGAACGTGGCCGCGCTCTCGCGCACGCCGTAACTCGTAAAAGGTGCGGCGTGTAATAACCTCACGCCGGTGTGATAGGAAGCACTCCAACAGCTCGCGTAAGTTTAATAGCTTCGGCTGCCCGTCAACTAATGCAACCATGTTCATTCCAAACGCATCCTGTAACTGTGTATTTTTGTATAAATTATTTAGGATAACCTCCGGAACCTCGCCTCGCTTAAGCTCAATCACTACGCGCATACCACTTTTATCAGACTCGTCACGAATATCCGATATACCATCAATCTTTTTCTCGTTGACTAGTTCAGCGGTGCGTTCAAGCAGGGAGCGTTTGTTTATTTGGTATGGCAATTCGTCAACGATAATCGCCATACGCTGGCCGCGGTCGATCTCCTCGAAATGACTCTTAGCACGAATCACAATGCGGCCTCGGCCAGTACGATAGCCATCTCGCACACCTTGCACGCCGTATATAATTCCCCCCGTCGGAAAATCTGGCGCTGGAAGAAGCTCAATTAGCTCATTTATTGACGCTTGTGGATGGTTGAGAAGGTACCGGCACGCGTCGACAACCTCATTCAAATTATGTGGCGGGATATTCGTTGCCATACCGACTGCGATACCGGATGAGCCATTAATTAACAGATTCGGGATTCTTGCCGGTAGCACCTGCGGCTGGGTCTCGCTGCCGTCGTAGTTCCACTCAAAGTCAACGGTTTTCTTATCGATATCAGTTAGCAACTCATGACCAATTTTTGCGAGCCTAATCTCAGTGTATCGCATGGCTGCAGCATTATCACCATCGACCGAGCCAAAATTGCCCTGCCCGTCTACCAGCATATAGCGCAGCGAGAAATCCTGGGCCATTCGCACGATTGTTTCATAAACTGCGCTATCTCCATGCGGATGGTACTTACCAATTACGTCTCCGACGATCCGCGCGGATTTTTTGTATGTTCGATTCCAGTCATTGCTGAGCTCATGCATTGCATAGAGCACGCGGCGATGCACCGGCTTAAGTCCATCTCGAGCATCGGGTAGCGCACGACCAACTATTACGCTCATTGCGTAGTCGAGGTAAGAGCGGCGCATTTCCTCTTCAAGAGAGATTGGTAGGGTCTCTTTAGCGAATTGATCCATTTATTAGCGTCTTTGACGAACTCTAGCGGTCTAGGGGGCGAGCTGTGGGTATAGCGGTGTCTCTATGCTAGCAGCAGTGATGACTCGTATCGCTTGATATTAGCATGCCACATGCATAGCACTCTACACGCGGTCGGGGGAAATAGGCCCCATCACTATGGCCCATTTCCCCCGACCGCGTCAGGAGCTCCTATTTGCAGACTTAGGCCTTTAAGCCTAATAGTATTTTTTGTAACTGTTGCGATCAAACTATAATTACCCGATGAAGACCTAGAAAGGAGTAGAAATTTATCATTGCAATGGCACTATTGTGGCAAAATGTAATAGTAAGGTTATCAGGCCACGATGCTAAATCCTACATAATCTCTAGCGTTTTTTTATTAACAGGCTAGCAGTGAGCCTATGACAGTCTCAATTTCGAGAGGAGAGATATGAATAAAATTTTAAAGCTCGCATTCATTGCAGCTACCTCGGTCATCGCTGTATCCGCATCAGCGCATCCATTGCTAGCTTCTCGACAAGTTCTTAGTGACAACTGGGTAAACAGTACCGGAGAACTTATGTGGATGAATGGCACCGGTGAGCTCTGCTGGCGTGATGCTTTTTGGACCCCCACTACCACATATACGAAGTATGACGACGGTGCGCTTCTAACTCAAGTATATGACGACGCGCCATCAGTTCCTTTACCAGCTGCACCAGGGCCAATTATAACGAGCCCAAAAGTTACATATCAGGCAGACATACTGTTTAATTTCGATAAAGCCGCACTCCCTGCTAAGGCAGAAAAACTTGATAAGTTAGTCATGAAGATTCGAGGCTTAAATCTTAAAAGAGTCGTAGCGTTAGGCTATTCTGACAAGATTGGTTCGGATAAGTATAACAATTGCCTATCTCTTCGCCGCGCACAAGCCGTAAAAACGTATCTGATTAGTAAGGGTATCCCAGCTGACCTGATCTATGCAGAAGGTAAGGGTAAGAGCAATCCATTGGTAATAACCTGCCAACAAAAAAATTGTAAACCCCTAATCGTCTGTCTAGCACCGAACCGCCGTGTAGAAGTAGAAGTCATTGCTACAACTAGTCAGCCTCAAAATAAGTTAACTCTTTCGCAGCTAAGGTAACTATCCTCGGATAAGCAAGGGTTTTAGCGCTGCAATAAGTAGCCACCGTATATCACCGTCTAATACTAGTCGAAGCAAATTCTTATGGTTTTTTTAATGCTTTATTAGCGCGCTATAATTCTTGCTACCTATGCCTAACGTTGGCTTATATAAACTAAAGGAATTTAGCTATTTTTCTGATCAGTAGTGAGATACACCGTCTGAAGCTAAACTGCTTCACAATATAAATCTACTTCGATTGTTATAGATCAACTTCCACTCTCATGTATTTAATAAGCGAGTGCTCGGAAGTTAGTGGTAATGGGGGCGTCTTATCTAAGTTAATAGCTCAGCTAGGCGCTGTCTTGGTTCAGAGAATTTATTGATACAAGAAAATACTCCGTGTTATAGACCTGTATAAATTAGAAAGTAATATTCTAAATGTCGAGTATGAAGCAATTTCTTCAGAGGCGCCTTCCAATCCAGAGCGCACATCATATGATGTGGTTACTATCCGCATGGAAACATGAAAGCACGTTCCTCGGCTAGCAGATAGCGTTTAGGAATGCGTGAAGTTGGTAAACCAAATAGCCTGAGTATTGTTTAACGCTACACAGCAGCTTAAAAGGCTATTTATTTGAAATAGTCTATGCTGAATACGTGATGCACATACTACCGGAATATACACATGATTATGTAGGCTTTACTAAGCTATCAGAGCTTGCAAAGCTTGCTTGTGCGTCTATATTATTTGTTTAAGAATTTAGAAAATAACCCATTACCCGATCAACCAGTGCTTCAAGTTAACCAGGAAAACCTATATTCATTATAGGTTTTCCTGTCTATGCGACAAGTAAACTACTAACGTAGTTGTGGGTTCCTGATTCTGTATTGCAGGCGCTTTATTAATAATTTGACATTATTATATTGCACTTAGAAAACTCACTACTACCATGACCCGTATTTTTGGAATAACTTACTTATGATATCGTTTTCATCTCAGAACTCCTATCGAGTAAACTATTACTATTAGTCCATCACCTGATAATAAGGAATAAACATTTAGTTTAAATAATGAAAATACTAAAAAACCTTATTTAGTTTAAGTAAGAATAATACTATTATAGGATATAGAGCTTCTCCATACATAAAATATAATAGATCGACTATGTTTATAGTTTATGACATAATAGATATGTATTGACAGGGGCCGACCTGGTTTCGACGTGGGTAACAAAGCAATGTAGGGCATACCGAGGACCCGTTATCTCGTAAATCAATGGGACTTTAAGTAACCGCGAACGACGAAACGTACGCACTAGCCGCTTAAAACCGGTTAGCCTCGCGCTAGCTCGCTGATGGGCTAGGGTTGCAAGACCGTGCGAGGTCATTACATCAGATAATCCATAGCGCAGTCACGGCGCTATAGCCGAAAATTTAGTGACTCACTGTAGCGAAGCGTGTTCATCCGCGTCGATGCGGTTAAATTAAAAGACTGAACTAAGTATGTAGAACTAGTTGTAAAGTGCTTGCGGACGCGGGTTCGATTCCCGCCGGCTCCACCAGTATTAACCTGGATTATTATCTATCCGATTATGCTTATGCTCTGTAAGCCCATATAAAATAGTCAGCAAATCTTGTGGACGTTGACTGCCCAGTTTGCTTTCCATCCACAGTAGCATATGATGTCTTTAGAACGCCCGCTCGTATGCTAAGAAACTGCTAGAAAATCTAAAATAATTTTTTGATTGCTTAACTGTATAATTCATTTTTTTATTATTTTCTAGGCAGATCTAGACCCTCTACCTAGAAAAAATTCTTAGCTCTTTAAGCGATCGTATTTAACGTTTGTTTATATCTTATAATCAGGGGGGTTAATATTATTCGTTACTACTAACTATTAATAATTTCTCAATATTTTGTAATCCTCCAATCAAAAACCCCCACGTATCTATTTTATAGACTAGATTCATTGGCTAATGTTAGTAAGACTAACATTTATTTTTTAGCTTAGTGCTACAATAAAGATAAAAACCTAGCCTTTCTACCGCATAATCTACTCACTTTTTTCTGTTTATTATGATCAGATGTTAAAATTCCATGGAATATCAGTTTCTCCAGAAAGTTAATTAACGAAGGGATACATATGCTCCATTAATTGACAGAAACTCTAATGTTATAAAACCTACTAGCAGTACTCACCCTACATATTATAATACACACATAGTATAGATTCGTGCTAATAATCTATATTATAGTTAGTCTGCGGTCAGCAGTATAGTATACTGTTAATATTATGTAGCTGTGTTTCTATTATTAGGTCAGTCTAATAAATAGTTATTCACTTTAAGGAATAAAACTCTTCACTAGCCTAACTAGGTGTGCTTACACATTCCGAATGCATATCAATAATGTAATCTACAAAATTCTTTGTTAAAATGTTACATATCAAGCTAGTCGGTATCGCCCAGTTTTAGCTATGTATTATGCTCAGTACAATCTAGATTGTACTGAGCATAATACAATTTATACACGCTTAAAATAACTTATACCAGTTACGGTTATCTCTTGTCACGGCATAAATAGAATGCACAGTACAGCAGCTGACATCTACAGATTTCTAGAGTACTTTATTGCTAGTCTCCTAGATTAAGTAAATTAAGATATAGGAATGTATAATTAAACTCATCTTATTCCAACATCTTATAACCTTATAAAACTAGTAGATCTAAAGAATATGTTTTAGGTTACCTATATATGTCCTAATACAGATATTAACATAATAGATTCAGTTTAGGGTCGAGCTAATTTATGGCATACGAATATTAATCTTCCTTCGCAGGGTCCGTGACACAGGCTAAAGGGTAACTAGATAAAGATATTGGGTTAATAATGCGGAGCTTGCCTAACTTTAAAATTAAAAAGATTTACTGCGGTCTTTATATGCATTTTTAGTTTCTCTATAAAAATAGAGATTTATTTATCTGTGAGACAACTAGCTATAGCTTCGTATTCTGGACCAGGCAGTCCAGCATTATTTAACACTATCGGTCCAGTATTTCCACTTATGTGACCCGCTCATTTATAAACCTAACGCATTTAGCAATAAAAGATTAACACTAATATAGTCATCAACGATTTTGTATTGTAGTTATTACTGTTGCACGGAGTAATCTATGCTTATATCATTAGGAGAACTAAGTTATTAACCCTATAAAGAGCTCTGTTATATAACGCCTTAACTATATCAACGATTGTAATCTAAGATAGGTACCACACAAATAGTAGTAGCATGCCTTGTAATTGCATCAATACAGCCTCTTATTGTAATTAGCTGATGTCTAACCTTCTTCTAAAATTTTCAGATCATATTCTGATCTAACGTAGGGTGATATATCTCAATATGGTAATGTAATATAGCGCGCAAGCGTAACGCTAAGCGAGCGCCCTTAAAATTAACTAAGGTAATCACTAACCTAGTTTATCAGGCAGAGCCACATGTCACTTATTTTATATCAATAATGTGCACGATTGGATCTACAAAACCGATCTCAAATCGGTCTGTTATAGTGGGTAGGCTTACCAGCGCGCTACACTACCCACAAGCATTCAGCTCCCTTGTAGATATTAGCATGGTGCTGAGGAGCAGTGAGCGCGCTACTAAACAGTATTTTTGGATTCATTATGGAAGCAACTCGACCCACATTCCCAAGTATAACTCTCACCCAACACTTGATTGAAGAGCAGAAAAAACATAATAATACTACAGCTGATCTTAGGTTATTGATCGAGGTTACGTCGCGCGCTTGTAAGCTTATTAGCTATCACGTTAGAAAAGGTGCGTTGGGTGAAGCATGTGGCAGCGCTAATAGCGAGAATATCCAGGGCGAGATACAGAAAAAACTTGATATCTTATCTAATAATATTCTACTTGAGGCTAATGCATGGGGCGGTAGTCTTTCTGCGATGGCATCAGAGGAAATGGAGGGCATTTATCTAATCCCTGACTGCTTTCCTAGGGGGAATTATTTATTACTCTTTGATCCGCTAGATGGCTCATCCAATATTGATGTCAACGTGTCAATCGGCACAATATTTTCAGTTCTGCGCTGCTTAGATGACCATACCCCAACTGAACAATCTTTTCTTCAAAGAGGCTCTTATCAAGTGGCCGCTGGCTATACTATATACGGGCCACAAACGTCGCTCGTTTTAACTACAGGCTACGGGGTCCACTGTTTCACTCTCGATCAAGAGATCGGCTCATGGATACTAACGCATCGCGATATGCGTATCCCGTGCGACACATGCGAGTACGCGATTAATGCGTCAAACCAGCGACACTGGCACGCACCAGTACAGCGTTATATTAACGAACTAGTGGATGGCATAGATTCTATCCGAAAAAAAGACTTTAATATGCGCTGGATCGCATCAATGGTCTCGGATGTACATCGTATTCTTCATCGTGGTGGTATTTTTATATATCCAGCCGATAATCGTACCCCGAACAAACACGGAAAGCTTCGTCTTATGTATGAAGCAAATCCGATGGCTTTTATCATCGAACAAGCAGGTGGCGCTGCAACTAATGGTAAGAAGCGGATTTTAGATATCCACCCTAAAAGTCTCCACGAGCGTGTCGCTGTATTCCTTGGCTCTAAGAATGAAGTTGATCGTGTAACACGATACCATCTTGAGGACTAAGTACACTATATAATTTAGCCCCTAAAGCAGATAGTACGCAGAAAAAAGCGGCTTATAAAGTTGCCTCAACCAATATAAGGTGTTGTCACTCTTCAAATCCATTCTTATAATGCCGTCTATATTGCCGGTGTAGCTCAGTTGGTAGAGCAGCGCATTCGTAATGCGAAGGTCGGAAGTTCAAGTCTTCTCTCCGGCACCATAAATTTAATGGTATACAAACGTCATTGCGTTATTACTATCCTCTCAGCGCCTAGACACAGTGGCTTCGCTAAAATTGAATTGATATCGTCTAGATCTTTATTCTAATGACTAAGAAAAATCTAGTTGCCGACTAAGTATAACAACCCAAAATTATTTTTTTGTTTGTCTTAGCAATATTAAGATAGCGACATTATGCATAGCACTTGAGAGATGAGGTGTAATTAGTATTACTAATTACGATTAGCAAAACCACTAATTACATTAATAGCTGAGTATTAGAGATATAAATATACTATATTTTATCTGAAATAAAGCTACAAAAATGCCTTACAGGAGCGCAACACCCTAATATTTTTATGCTGAAAATAGCCGTATATTTTATCTACTATTTAAGCTAGTCTTTGCTTTGAAGCAATCTCACTAGATTTATTGGCAATATAAATTTCTTAAAGCGAATTACGTGCTTACTATATCGTCTTTTTAAATTCAAGATAGTAAAAAATTTTAGATTTAGCTGTGTAAATTGCTTAATAATTTAAGTGCTACTCCTACTACTGTAGTAGTATAACGCTATTTATAAAAATATTTATGTAGAATATTATTAGAATTAAAAAACTTAGAACATATTTAATATTAAGATTTGGTTTTAACTGTAGTTAAGCCAGAATGATGTTTCTATTAATAATGATACTAATTAATATACTATCTAATAGTAGTGTATAGCTATCGTCACGTATACTCACGCAGTTCGGGGAACATATATATTCTCTGTATATTTAGAATATTCTCTAAATTAATAGCAGCAACAAATTTAATCAGATATACAAAGAACGTATACGGCAGCTTAAAACTAGTTAGGCAATAAATAATTAGCGTGTATAGATAGCCTATAGTAGTAAATCACTGAGCTTAAAATCTATATCAGAAGATTCGAAGTTATAAGCTAAGTGTTTTAGCTGTTTTAGTAACTCTTAGTATAAAAGATAACTCTATAACTTCAGATGGTAAACACCCCCCATGGAAAGCTGTTAAGGGCTATGCAGCGAGATGCGCTGTGGATTACTACCGCGTCGGCGCTCGTAAAATAAGGGGGCGTTAACTCAGTGACGAGCGCTGAAGCTATACATCCTTTTGATTACCTTCCCTCAATCAATTAGAAAATTTTATCTAATAGATAGCGTAAGTCCAGAAAGACTACATTAATATTATTCCCTCATATACCTTTAATAAGGTAATAATTTGCGAGTCGCGTACTATGGTAAATCGTATAATCGTATATGTTTTGCCAAAAATGAAGAAAGTATCTGAATAAGATAACTATTAATATATTAGGTAACCCCAAGACAGGCGCAGAATCTTTTATAAAAGGTAACAGGATCAAGCGTTAGACTAAATTTGGTCTGATTGCATTAGTTACCTGTATCTCGCTGATAGTACCGTAGTTCGCGTAATTATTTAAATCCTATGCATCGACCGGAAGTAAACGCGTGAATTACTAGATGGCAAGCTGCGCATACTTCGTTCAGCAACGATCACTACTGGATTTAATTCCACTAAATTAATATTCGCGTTCAGATTAAGTTTAATGCCGAAATATAGGTAGCAGACTTATCTTTCTCATAAAATATTTTGGCACAAAATACAGGCTTTATGTTACTCTGCTTAAGAGCAGGCCGCCTATACGTGGTCTATTTTCCTGTATTGTTTAGCATTATATGGCCTATAATAAGGGAATATTGCATTTTTTGGCGTACTTACTATTATCAATTTCCTAACTAACATTTTACCGCATATTAAACCTCCGCTCAAATCATAGCTCTAGTTTTTTAAGCTAGTTAGCGCTAATGAGATTAACAGAGATAAGTACTATTTTTTCTGCTAAAGCATGCATTTCTTCAGTAACGGTACACAGATATTCTTTACACTAAGAAGTTATCTAGCTTCGACTTTTAATGCTGTGAATCCGGACTCTACTTATAAAAATAAAGTATATCAACTATCTTACAGCTTTACTTCATAGTAATTTATATGCATTTATGCTCTGATTTATATATAAAACTATATAATTCAGGCTTGCTTAACATCAACTGCTAGCACTCATTCTAAAGATTTACTTATACCACTACTGAATAATATCTTGATCAATATCAATATCTTGATAGGAAAGCCACCCGGTATTAGAGAGATCGCATAAAGACCACTGACTATTAAACCTTAAAAACTATCTAGTTAATACGGCCCGCAGAAACATTTAGCTGTTATTAGCAGCAATCTAGTGAAAGAATCTTCTACGGCTATATTACTAAATTTAAGATTAAGCAGAGCTAGGACAGCATATAGGCACTATCTAAATACGTTAGCTAGCGAGTTTCTCGATGAAAATTTATATTGGAACTCGCTGCTAACTGTTATGGGTAATTTAAGCGCCGCACAACCTTTGGGACTTATTTATTAGGGGCCGCTTAAGCATACATTACTTACTAGATATCAATAGCATATTAGTTCGCCTGATGAAATTTGCCGGGTCATCGAGTGCCCCCCCTTCTGCGAGCAGCGCCTGATCGAATAGAAAATGGCACCAATCATCAAAGTCTGTTACTGCCGGAGACAACCGGTTAATTAGCGCATGCTCTGGGTTCACTTCAAGTATCGGATGAAAATCCGGAGCCTTTTGGCCTGCGGCTTTTAGCAGTCGTTGCAGGTAGCCACTCATTTCCCCTTCATCGACTACCAAGCAGCTTGGAGATTCAGTCAAGCGGAAAGTCAGACGTACATCCTTAGCTTTTTCCTTGAGTACATCTTTCATCCGATCGATTAATAGCTTTAGATCTTCACAAACTTTTTCCTGGGCATGTTTCTCTTCGTTATACAATGAACCCAGATCTAGATCACCACGAGCGACGCTAGCAAATGGCTTACCGTTAAATTCACGCAAAAATGACATCATCCATTCGTCAACGCGATCGGTTAATAAGAGTACTTCAATATCTTTCTTGACGAATACTTCTAAATGCGGACTATTACAAGCTCCACGATAACTATCGGCCGTCACATAATAGATTTTTGTCTGTTCAGGCTTCATCCGAGCGATGTAATCATCTAGCGACACACTCTGTTCGGCGCTATTGCTGCGCGTTGATGCGAAGCGAAGCAACTTAGTAATGCGCTCCCGGTTTGAGAAGTCTTCACCCAGGCCTTCCTTAAATACCTGGCCGAATTCACACCAGAACTTTGTATATTTTTGCTTGTTATCGGCGGCACTAGCTAGTTCTTCAAGCATTGATAGCACTCGCCTAGTTACACCATCACGGATCGTTTTTACATCATGGCTTTCTTGCAGAATTTCGCGAGATACGTTTAGCGGTAAATCGTTTGAATCTACAACACCCTTAATAAATCTCAGGTAATTAGGCAGCAACTGCTCGGCCTCATCCATAATGAATACGCGCTTTACATATAACTTTAAGCCGCCACGATGGCTACGATTCCACATATCAAACGTAGCGTGAGCTGGTATATATAGTAGCTGGATATATTCGTTACGTCCCTCAACTCGGTTATGTGTCCAGGCCAGTGGTGCCTCGTGATCGTGAGATAAATGCTCGTAGAAGCTTATGTATTGCTCATCGCTAATCTGGCTTTTAGATCGCGTCCAGATTGCGCAGGCTTGATTAATGGTCTCATCCTCATCCCTGATAACTATCTCACTTTTCTCAGCATCCCACTCCTCCTTTTTCATTAGGATTGGTAGACTAATATGGTCTGAGTATTTCTGTATTATAGACTTGAGACGGTGGGAGGAAAGAAGCTCATCTTCACTATCACGCAAATATAGTGTAATCGATGTACCGCGCTGGATACGTTTAATTTGCTCGATGCTAAATTCGCCGTCTCCAGTGCTTTCCCAGCGCACCCCATGATCAGCTGGCAAGCTAGCACGGCGAGATTCTACCGTCACGCGCTCCGCGACAATAAAGCCCGAATAGAAGCCGACACCGAACTGGCCAATGAGGGCTGCGTCTTTTTGCTGATCGCCAGATAACTTAGAAAAAAATTCTTTAGTTCCTGAGCGCGCGATTGTTCCTAAGTGTGAGATCGCCTCGTCACGACTCATGCCAATTCCGTTATCGTGAACCACGATTGTACGTCCAGCTTTATCGTATGAAATCCGGATGTGTAGGTTCGGGTCATCTTCATACAGCCCAGTATCGACAATTGCCTCGAAACGCAGCCTATCTGCTGCGTCGGACGCATTTGAAATCAGCTCTCGCAGGAAGATTTCCTTGTTGCTGTACAGCGAGTGAATCATTAGTTGTAGGAGCTGTTTGACTTCCGCCTGGAAGCTCATAGTTTCTTGTGCCATATTCCGAATCCTTTTATCAGGTTGACATCAACGGACACGAGGGCAGGTTTATTCGTGTTCCTGACAGTGGGGATAACCCAAGAGAAATTCAAGACTTGCCGGGGAACCCACATATAGAAGCATATATACTCCTAAAGAGTCTCTGAAATATTCTATATAAAGGCATATCAGACTCGCATATACTGATCTAGTATCGTTTATTAAGATATATATGCCCTCATGCGCTGCGCGATTCGCTATCTACCTGCCTAGCAACTGTAATCGCATGACAGCTTTTAGTAACCCTCGGTCATCAATTTTCTCTAATCTTTGAGAGCGCTCGTAGCGCACTCTTTTCTCTATAGAAAGCTATTAATTGAAGATAGACGTATCGTATTACTAGTTTTTCCAGGTTGCGCCCTAGTGGGGCTAATATTTAAGTGATACTGTCGACAATCATAAGCACAGTTCGACTTGTTGATATATAGTTTTCTGGGCGTCAATTAGGTAAAAACATTAAGGGATATATAGCACTAACTTAGTTATTGGAGGCGGTGTTATGAGAATTACGCACTGTGTCGTTTATATATTTATTCTCCGCTAAAATCGATAATAGCATTAAGGTTTATAGCTAGAGCATTCTACTAAGCCCAACTCTGATCTAGAGCCCCTTAAATCTAACACTTTATGTTTCTCTATATCTTTGGATATTTACCATGTTGAATGTATATAATCAGCTTAAAAAGCTTGATATAGCTCTGCCGGTGGCTAGCATACCAGTATCCGATTATGTTATGAGTGCACAGGCAGGAAAAACCGTGTTCTTGTCCGGTCATCTCGCCCAAAAGAATGGAGGAGTTTGGGTCGGTAAGCTGGGTGACACAATCAGTATAGAAGAGGGACGACGAGCGGCACGCAGCATTGCCATCGACCTGATTGCTACTCTGCATGCATACCTGAATAATCTAAACCGAGTCAAGCGTATCGTCAAGCTTATGAGCTTAGTTAATTCGACACCAAACTTCACTGAACAGCACTTAGTAACAAACGAAGCGTCGGAGTTGTTCGTGGCAGTATTTGGTAAACGCGGTAAACATGCTCGCTCTGCATTCGGTGTCGCGCAAATTCCGTTAGGTGCTTGTATGGAAATAGAACTTATCGCCACAGTTGGGTAACGATATCTATATTAATGTCCCTAGGCATGTAATTTCGCTATTAGTACCTAGAACTACCTAAAATAGCACAGCAATTTAAGTCAATTAATTATAAAGTTATCGGTCATGGCCGAATCTTAAAGGTACAGATTTCTCAAGCATAGCCAATCTATCTTTAAATAGATTTCGATCGACTGGCTATGCTTCCGATAAGGTCGTATAAACTATAAATTCAGCAACTTAAGCATACGTTACGCTATTCTTAGCGCTCTTTCGTAGATGCATTTGTAATCTTAGAAAATCTAAACTATGTTACCGATAACTTTTATAGTGGATTATATTTTTATATTAGTCGTACGCTCTACATCTAAATGATCATTTCATATCTGGGTAAATATAAGGAGGCACTTACTGAAGACTTGATCTATAGCATGACAAATATCGCTTTATACAAGGTATATATATACCACTATTTATTTAATATTAGAATTAGCCTTGCGAAAAGAAAACAGTTATAAACTGTCATGTCAAGAGATTCGCCAGCTAATATCTAGCCCTTTAGGCGTGTATATATCAATTACAAGGATCTATTTCCAGCGTGTTTAAGCCATTTTATGGTTGCATACCTTCTATGTCTCAATATAAGCCCCGCATGCTTCTTATGGTTGTTTACTTAAGCCTATATAGCGTAGCTATCTAGCTCGAGTCATGTCGAGAAACAAAGTTTTTTATTTGTTCGGGCTTTGTTTATCAAACAGGGCAAATACGCCCTTATAACCATATAAGGGTTTTATTGCTTTTTAAAACAAAAGTGCTGCAGTAATACATGCTGTGCAATTATAGGTATTTGAGAAACGCTCTCATGTTCTAAATGAATTACATTGCTATCTACTAACCTAGTGAGGCATTATTTTAGCGCAGCAAGCAACTATTCAATGCACGTGATCGTCTAAATCTTATTTTACTGGTATAGATAACTCTTTATCTGGGGCCGGCCTTAATAATCGCAGTGAACGCCACCATTCTACAATACACTATAGATCGCTACTACGCACATCAGGTTTACTGCCGAGATATATTTTAAGCAACTTGATGAGGCCAATGTACATATAACCCACTGCATAATACCTAACTAACTTAGTTATTGCTATCGTAACCAGAGCACTAATACCTCTAATAAGCTGATAGCTTACTTCGTTTAATATTTAGCGTTATTTAACCTAGTTCTTAAGGCCACCATCTAAGTGGTAGACAAGACTGACATTTTTGCCTTATGTTGCACTAGTGAACTTATACATAGTATGTACTTCATGCTATGTATATTAAATTTAAGATATTTTTTCCGCAACCTCCTGAGTATTTCTAATAGTAGATTTACTATTATTTTTGTACTATAGTGCAATTTTATTGCAGTATTTTAGATAGGAAAACGCTTTTTTACTTATATCTAGCCAGATACATTACAGATACATTCCTAGTATACTGCGTAGTATTTTGATTGCTGCTGATCATTATGCGGTGCGATCTCAAGATGCGAGAATAGTGGCCTAATTTAAAAATAAATATATAGATATGATAAACATCAATGCCTATTAAATCCAACATAGCCAGGACTAACCTAGTTAGTCCCAGTAATTATTAATAAAGTTAGCATTTAGTATAATTTTATAACGTGTTAGATTCTAGCTAAATCGATTCAACTAGAAGAGCTAGACGGAGACTAAATCAGTCAATATCGAGTAAAATTTTGCTATATGCTGGATGTCGGCGATCGTAAAAATTCCTTTAATAAAGATAGCGCTTAAACACGCTTGCTCTTTTCTAAACTGCATAGAGTGCCTCTAGACTATACCGAAAATATGCCTAACACTTTAAACTTAACCGCTAGTATCTTACCGTGATCCGCTCGCATGCTGACATAGGGAGCAAGAGTATTACCAACTAACCTCTTCTGCCGTGGTACTCCACTTCGACTAACGCCGCTGAGCATTAGCCCAGTTTGACTAATCCCCAGAACCTGAAGCAACCGCACATTGTCATCTTCTGCAAGTAATGCCGTGCCGCGTCCACCGTTTGATAACGTTTTGATTTCGTTTAAACTAAATACTAACAGCCGAGTCTCGCCCTTTGGGCAAAGTGCTAGGCAGGCAATCTGTAAAGTATCCGGACAGACGGGCATTGGCGCGAGTGGCTTCGAGCCGGCAGTGGTTGTCATAAATAACTTGCCGGTCTTCATGCGGCTGACCATATCAGCAACCCGCGCGATAAAACCAAAGCCATTGCTAGATGCGAGCAGTAATAGCTGTTCGAGCGGCGCAGCAAAATAGTGAAGTAGATGTGTTCCAGCTTCTAACTTAATTAAAGAAGTGACTGGAACACCATCGCCTCGCCCGCTGGGCAGTGACGCAACCGGCACTGAATAGACACGGCCATTACTTCCCAATACTACTAGTATATCAATTGTTTGGCATTGGAAGGCCGAATATAAACTATCGCCAGCCTTGAATGTAAAATCTTCCTTGTCTAGCCCATGCCCTTTCAGTGTATAGACCCAACCGCACTGCAAGACAATAACAGTTACTGGTTCATCAACGATGCGTTCTTCGCATATTGCATGCTTATCCTGCTGTATCAGTGTTCGCCGAGTATCGCCGAACTGCTTTGCATCGGCTCGAATCTCCTTAATAATTAACTGCTTCATCGTCACGTCACTACCTAGCAACTCCTCGAGCTGAGTCTTTTCGCTATAAAGCTCACTCAACTCCTTTTCAATCTTATTTTTTTCTAGTCGTGCTAATTGGCGAACACGGATATTGAGAATGTCGTCTACTTGCTGATTCGATAATCCAAAGGTTGCTACAAGTGTTGCTTGCGGTTCGTCCAGCGAGCGAATGACCCCCATCACAGCATCTAAGTTTAGGAAGACAGTCATTCGTCCTTCTAGGATACAAATCCGATCTTGCACTTTAGATAGCTTAAACTGTGTTCTTCGGGCCACAATTTCAAAGCGGTAGCCAATCCATTCTCGGAGAATCTCGATCAGCCCTTTTTGCTGAGGCCGACCATTAGTACCAATCATTACTAAGTTAATTGGTAAACTAGACTCTAAGCTCGTATACGTAAGTAATGTATTAATAAAGTCGGCTTGATCAATGCGACTAGACTTTGGTTCGAATACAAGCCGTACTGGTGCATCCCTACCAGATTCATCCCGCACTGTATGAAGTAGTTTAAGCAGACTCCGCTTACTTCTCAGTTGTTCTGGCGTTAGTGTTTTCTTGTGAACTTTAAACTTTGGGTTAGTTAACTCCTCAATCTCCTCAAGCAGCTTCTGCGACGAGGTTCCGGGTGGTAGCTCCTTGATCACTAGTTGCCACTGCCCACGTGCTAATAACTCCTCGATCTCCCACCGAGCGCGTACTCTGAGGCTACCGCGACCGCTTTTGTATAATAAAAAAATTTCCTCCGGGCTCGAGATAATCTGACCCCCTCCCGAGAAGTCCGGGCCCGGCATTCTCTCTAAGAGGTCTATATGATTTAGATTTGGATTACATATTAGCTGGATAGCGGCCTGCGCTACCTCATACAAGTTATGCGACGGAATCTCTGTAGCCATACCGACTGCAATGCCAGATGCTCCATTAAGCAATACGAACGGTAAGCGCACTGGCAATGACACAGGTTCCTTAAATGAGCCATCATAGTTAGGAATAAACTTAATCGTGCCTTCATCGATCTCATCAAGCAGCAAGTGTGCAATTGGCGTAAGTTTTGCTTCGGTATAACGCATTGCTGCTGGGCAGTCTCCATCTCGCGAGCCGAAATTTCCCTCTCCGTCAATCAGCGGGTAGCGCATCGAGAAATCCTGAGCTAGCCTAACCAGGGCGTCATACGCAGCTGAATCGCTATGCGGGTGGTACTTTCCAAGAACGTCGCCAATCACACGAGCCGACTTAACTGGCTTCGCATTAGCGGTTAGTCCCATCTCATGCATTGCATATAGAATACGACGTTGCACTGGCTTCTGACCATCGGTCACATTAGGTAGGGCGCGACTTTTAACAACAGATACCGCATAGTTAAGATATGCGTGCTCAGCATAATCGCCTAGCGTCAGGTACTTGACATCCGAAGAAATCGAGGTATCTAATTCTAATTTTTTACTCATTTGGTGAAAGTCACAGACTTAATCCCTCCGAATAGCATGCGTATTAGCTACCCTATAAAGTCATATGTACACTCTATCTTAAATACTCACCCGTGCTTCGCTACCCTTTTCCTCGAGCCATATACGCCGTGCAGCGGCTTCTCCCTTGCCCACCAGCATCGTCATGCGCTTGATAGTTTCCTCAAAATTTAGGTAGCCTAGTTGTATAGGCATCAGCCGACGGATATCTGGGTTCATCGTAGTATCCCATAACTGGTCGGCATTCATCTCACCTAGCCCTTTAAAGCGCGAAATACTCCACGCGGAGCTAGGTATGCCATCTTTACGTAGCTTATCTACTACTATCTCGAGCTCACCCTCGTCTAGCGCATATAGTTTCTGAGATGGCTTTTTACCCCGCGCCTGCGTATCTACTCTAAATAACGGAGGCCGTGCTACATATACATGACCCCGATCAATAAGTTGAGGGAAATGGCGAAAAAATAGTGTAAGCAATAGTACCTGGATATGCGAGCCATCTATATCCGCATCCGCTAGGATACAAATTTTGCCGTAACGTAAGCGCGAGAAATCAAGTGTATCATTGCTTGCGTGCGGATAAATACCAATTGCCACAGCTATGTCATGCACTTCATTATTTGCAAAAAGGCGCTCACGCTTAGTCTCCCATGTGTTCAAAATTTTGCCACGCAGCGGCAGAATCGCCTGGAATTTTTTATCGCGCCCCATTTTCGCAGAGCCTCCCGCAGAATCTCCCTCGACCAGGAATAACTCATTCCGCGCTACGTCATGAGATTCGCAATCAACTAACTTGCCCGGTAGTATTGCTATACTACAACTTTTACGCTTTCCGATCTTCTGTCCGGTACTGATACGTACCTGCGCCTGCTTAATAACTAATTCGGCTAACTTACGCCCATGCTCGACATGCTCATTAAGCCATAGCTCTAGACTTGATCGCACTAATAAAGATACCAATCGAACCACATCCCGGTTATTAAGTTTCCCCTTAATCTGGCCCTGGAATTGTGGATCAAGCACTTTTACTGATAGTACGAACGAGACTCGTGCAAACACGTCTTCAGCGAGAAGTTTAACGCTTTTGCGGCTCAAGTTATGAAGCTGAACAAAGCTCTTAAGAGCTTGAAAAAGACCATCACGCAGCCCAGACTCATGGGTGCCACCCGCCGGTGTCGGAATCAAATTAACATACGACTCCCGTAGGAGCGGACCCTCCTCGACCCATGCAATAGCCCACGATGCGCCTTCGCCCTGAGCGAACGTGTTATTAGTCATGCGCAACGATTCAGCGTATCGCTCACCCTCAAATATCGGGATCAACGTAGCATAGCTAGCCAAACCTTCTAGCAAATAGTCCCGTAGCCCATCCTTATATTTCCATGACTGCTGCTCCCCAGTTTTTTTGATGCTCAATACCATCTCAGTGTTAGGCAGTAGTACCGCTTTGGCGCGTAATAAACACTGTAGTTCAGATTGCGGTACATTAGCCGAGTCGAAGTATTTCGGGTCGGGCCATATAGTTATACGAGTTCCGGATTTCTTATCCACACGGCTATCGGCCTCTCGCACAGCGAGAGGCCGCACAACAGTGCCATGAGAGAATCCAATCTCAGCCACCTTACCATCCCGCCATACAGTGACATCAAATCGATGCGATAACGCATTGGTTACAGATGCACCAACGCCATGTAAGCCTCCAGAGAAGGTATAAGCGCCACCAGTAGTTTTATTAAACTTACCGCCCGTATGCAACTGAGTAAAAACAATTTCCAGCACTGTCCCGCCCCCTTCTGGATAGGGGCCAAATGGAATACCTCGCCCGTCATCCTCAACGCTGACTGCATTGTCAGTATGCAGCGTTACGACTATTTTTGAGCCAAATCCGCCTAAAGCCTCATCCGAGGCATTATCAATAACTTCTTGCACGATATGCATAGGATTCTGCGTTCGCGTATACATTCCTGGTCGTTGTTTTACTGGCTCGAGTCCCGTAAGAACTTTAATTGATGTTTCGCTATATGCGGGACTATATTTTCTTGTGGCCATATTGCCAATAAATACCGTTATTATTGTGGATTAGCATGAACAATTCGTTTTTCAGGCTCCACTAAATAATCCACTTATCATAAAAAGCTGCTGGGACTGGGATAGGGGTAGTTCCCGATAGAATTATTTTACCGATTGCTGCGCTTAGATTCTAGAATCTGCCAGCGCTCTAGCTTAGCTAATAGTTCGTCGTCGATAGCCGCATAGTGCTCTGTGAGTCTAATGCTCTCCGCTGGGTCTGTTTCGAAAATAGACCCATCTTTCGTTAGACGGGCACTAATAGACTGCTGCTTTGTTTCGAGCTGCGCAATCCAATCCGGCAACGCATCAAGTTCTCGTTGTTCGTTAAACGTTAACTTAACACTACGCTTCTCTTTTCGTCCTACGACAGCACCGGGGGCGTCATGTAAAGTGCTTTTATTCAGTGTAGGCTTGATATTCATACTAGTCTTTACCGGCGACTCGGCGTTGGCTTCCGATAGCGAATGAGCGCGCGTTGACTGTACCTGCCAGTCCCAAAAATTGCCGATATACTGGCGCCACTGACCGTTTCCTTCTGCTGCGATCACAGATGTGACTACGTTATCTAAAAATGCTCGATCGTGGCTTACGAGTAGAACTGTTCCAGTATAGGCAATTAATAACTCTTCGAGCAATTCTAGGGTTGGAATATCTAGATCGTTGGTTGGCTCGTCTAGGACTAATATATTTGCAGGCCGCGCGAAGAGCCGGGCTAGCAATAGCCGGTTGCGCTCACCACCGGATAATGATTTTACTGGCGAAACGGCGCGTTCTGGCGAAAATAAGAAATCGCCTAGATAGCTTATTACATGCTTACGAGTACCGTTTATCTCCATCCACTCGCCGCCAGGACTAATCGTATCTATAAGGCTACGTTCGGGGTCTAACTGTACGCGCATCTGATCGAAGTATGCGATATGCAGATTCGTACCGATATGTACTCGTCCTTTATCGGGCATAACCTCGCCGAGCAGTAGCTTGAGTAGCGTAGTTTTACCCACCCCGTTTGGGCCGATAAATCCAATTTTATCGCCGCGCATTACTGTAGTCGAGAAATACGAAATGACCGAATTCTTACCGTAGCGCTTGCTTACATCAATAAGTTCGGCGATGATCTTGCCGGATCTATCAGATTGACTAATATCAAGACGAACATTATCCTGTACCCTGCGGCGCTTTGCTCTATCATTTCGCATCTGAACAAGGCACGCGATACGCCCAGCGCTGCGAGTTCGGCGGGCTTCGATACCCTTACGTATCCAAATCTCTTCTTGGGCAAGCAGCTTGTCAAGCTTTGCATTCTTAATGACTTCCTCATCAAGATACTTCGTCTTACGAGCTTGATACGCTGAGAAGTTGCCCGTATAAGATATTAGGCGTCCGCGATCGAGTTCGACAATACGGGTGGCGATGTGATCTAGGAATACGCGATCATGCGTGACAAACAATACGCTACTACGTAGCGACAATAGTAGAGCCTCAAGCCAGCGTATCGAATCAAAATCCAGATGATTAGTTGGCTCATCTAACAGCAGAATATCACTCTGCATCACTAGCGCGCGAGCTAAAGCAACGCGCTTGAGCGCGCCGCCAGAGAGCTGGTCTACCAGCATGTTATCTTTTAAGCCCAATTGCGCGAGCGTAGCCGCAACCCGAGTGTGCCATGTCCATCCATCACGAGCATCTAGCTCGCATTGCAGTACATGCATCCGTTCTAATAATGGATGTTGAGATGGACCTTCGGGACTATCAGCAAGCGCATGTAAAACGCTGTTATATTCATCAAGCAACGTCTGAGTGTGCTCAAGCCCTTCGGCAACCGCATCAAACACACATATACCAGGGCGGAAGACCGGCTCCTGGGGTACGTAAACAGTAGTCAGAGCCTGTGCGCGGTTAATTAAACCATCCTCGGGCTTAATAAGGCCATTGATAATCTTAAGCAATGAAGACTTACCTACGCCATTACGGCCGATCAGACCCACTCGTTCGCCCGGTTCGATTAAAAAATGCGCACCGTCAAGCAGAGCGACATGGCCGAACGCAAGTTGCGCGCCAGTGATAGAAAACAGCGACATTGGAGAAGAAAAAGAATATAAAGTACCTATTGTATCGACTTGAGACAAATATCACCTAATTATAAAGCAGCATCACGTAACTGGTCGCACCAGGCAATACTGTGCTGATAATAAAGGTAATGTCTTAACAGACAGCATGTAAAAAGCTAACAACTGCAGCTGTATTTAAAGGGATTACATCACGACCTGGGTTTGTCGGATTTTCCATGAGATTTGTAACGAAGCAGACAAGGCTATCTAATACGAGTACTAATTGATATACCGAATTTTAGGAAACAGCGCATAAGCTCTATCCTATTAATATTAAATCTCAAAAACGCCAACTCTGCTATGATGTAATTATAGGAGCTATATTGGGATGTCCTAGGACTATGCTCGTGGTATCATCGGGTCGCTTAGGCTTGACGACTCTACAACATTATTGTTTAGCCCGAGTCGCATTGACTGTAAGCAAGTCTCTGTACCTCATATCATTATGATAATGAGGCTCGCTCGCCGTAGCACAATGGATAGTGCACGCGCCTCCTAAACGTGGGATCCAGGTTCGATTCCTGGCGGCGGGACCATGTTACCTAGCATCGTAACAAAATAATATGGATGACCTGTTATTTTTCAAACGCATGAACATTATTTATATAGTTTTTGTACACTATTCCGTATAGGGGCTATACGCGGCACCGCTTAAAAGCAGCGCGAGGCATTTTGTGTAGGCAGATATCTACAGCGTACTGTAGAGCCTCTAAAAAGCATCTAAACGCATGATCTAGTCTAGGTCGGTAACCTCAGTGCTACCCCAAGTTATCTAAACCTCTTCTGATGTCTAGCAAGATGACGGCTTGATTAAAATCGTATAATTTACTACATACAGATGAAGCTACACACTCAGCGACTAAGCGGCTAATATAGTGCGCTATGATACCACATAATGGGCATCGATTGAAGACTTAAATTCGCTTAAGTCAGCATGGTCAGCTTCTGGTAAGCTTCTGGTAAATTTGACCAGAACAAGTACTTTATAGCTAGCTTTTATCAGACAGATCTGACATGTCAAATACGTTATATTTAGTACGTCTGTTCTAGAGCTAACACGATTATCTTTTATAACATAGCTGCCACTAATAACGTCACAACCTTGTTTAGGTTATTATTAGTGATCTTATCTAGATTCGCTATAGTATCGTTGAAGTATTTTAATAACATGACATCGCCAGAACCTAGCTATTGAGTAAGTTAGTATTAGCCAATAGTTCAGGAAACTATTGTATCAGTCATGCAGCGCACTAATAACTGGTGCTATATAGCATTATATATATACTTATGTAGTACTAGTTATATCTTTGATTTTATTACTATTGCTATTTAAATTTCGTCCCCGTTATAGCATATGACTGCGTATCGCGAAGCGCTCAGCGTTATTATTATCACCCTTAATGAGGCCCATGACATTGGGGCATGTCTGTCGGATGTGAGTAGCTTGGCTGATGAGATTATCGTCGTCGACGCTGGTAGTACCGATGCAACTGTAAAGATTTGCCAGTCTTTCGGCGCACTAGTCGTTACAAAAGATTGGCTGGGATTTGGGCCCCAGAAAAACCGAGCGCTAGCGCTTGCGGGCAAGCCGTGGGTCCTTTCATTAGATGCGGACGAGCGCGTAACGACACAGTTAAAGGAATCGATTGAAGAGGTGCTAGCTGGTCGAGACCAATCTAGCTGTATAGCCTATGCGATATCCCGCCGTTCGCAATTCTGCGGCTGCTGGGCTAATTACTCTGGCTGGTCACCGGATTGGGTAGTCCGGTTATTCCGACGTGATGCAGCTAGATTTTCGGATAATATTGTACATGAGCGACTAATATTTGAAGGCTCTACTGGGCGCCTTAATGGCCAATTACTGCATTACAGCTATCGCTCTAGAAAAGAGGTGGAAGATAAAACAATAGCTTATGCGCGCGCTGCTGCTAAAACATTACGCACGCGTCGTATTGGTGCATTGCTTCCCTTTATGCATGGTGGCTTTGCTTTCGTGCGTACGTTTATGTTACGAGCTGGGTTCCTTGATGGATTAACAGGCCTGGGTATTGCGCGAATGAATGCTCGCTCGACGTTCTTAAAGTACTACTATGCGCGGCGTGTAGATCCCACGATACGAGACAGTAACAATACTGACGCGATTCATGGAACCTGGCAGGGTCTGCGTATTGGGCTATCATGCCAAGCGTTAGGCCATTCGGGGGGGCTTGAGCGCTATGTCCGTGACATCATTGGTGCAATGGCTAGGCGGCAGATTTATCCTATTGTCTTCGCTAGAAAATTTGATAAGACACTACCTGAGTATAGTCTTGTCGACATACAAACTATTCGGGTTAACTGGATGCCACGCGCACTACGTGATGCGGCGTTTTCATGGCGGTTACAAGCTCGTCGTGTACGCAGTCAGATTGATATCGTAATTGCCTGCAATCGGGTAGACTCAGGCGACATTGTTATATGCGGTGGAACGTATCCGGGCGCATTACGCTATGGGCGAAATAAGCCAAAGTGGAATGATGGCTGGCAAATTGCACTGGAGCGCAGAATCTATCAAAACGCAGGCGTAATCATTGCGCACTCTAAAATGCTGGAGCAAGAAATTCATCAGCATTTCGGAATCGACCTAGATAAGATTCATGTCATCTATCCTCCAGTACGCAGCGACCGCTTCATGCCGATGATACCGTCACAGCGTGAGGCAATGCGCGCGCAGCTAGGTATTCCAGAAGGACATGCTGTATTTGTATTTGTGGCTAATACCGGAAAAGGATTTGAGCTATTGCGAGCATACTTCAGGGCAACTAGTAAGCCGATCCTACTTTTAGTTACAGGTCGCCCTCCTGCTGATCTATCACCGAATATCCGCTCGCTTGGCTATCGTACGGATATGCAGTACGTGTTCGGCGCAGCCGACTTCACAATTATACCAGCGCCTTATGAACCATTTGGACTGGTAGGAGTCGAATCGATTTTATGCGGAACGCCAGTGCTAATTGCTGGGAACGTTGGATGCTCCGAAGTTATACGAAAAGATGCGCAATGGCGCTTTTCGCACTTGAGCGCAGAAAGTTTCTCTGCCGCAATCGAACAAGCGCTCACGCACTGGCAGAGCCATACTGCACGGCTTACCCAGCCTAACGAGTACCTTTTATACGACTATGACGTAGCTTCACATACTACTCGCCTGCTAGCGTTGGCCTCGGAACTTGCAGATCATCGTTGTACATAGTGTTGCACCCCTACAGTAGTACATTAACCCTTATAGCCGCACTATGCCTTATCCTGACTAAAGCAATATGCGTAGTAAATTTTATATTTAAGCCATATTTATATATGAGTAGAGGCGTTAATATTTAGTAGCACAGGAACGATGTTATGGATAACTATGTTAGACGTTTCCTTGTGGCACTATTTGATAGGCGGTCCACTAGATCTAAGCCTGAAAATAGCAGGTAGTGCTATTAACACTACAGCAATATTTGCTAGATTGTATATGGCAATCGCCATTGGAAAGCTCGGCTTGTTCTTAACGTAAAAGTACATCGGACGCCATAATCAGATATTAAGAAATTCAATGAATAGAAATATTATTCTAATACCAGACATGAATAAGGATAATTGCTAGCTATAGTCTATATGATATAAGCACTGAGCTCATGCGTAAACTACGTATGTTCTGATTGAGAATGGCATCTAGACTTCTCTAGATGATGCGGTGCGATGCGCGGCAAGTTATAGAAGCCAAATGTTATATTTAGGCCTAGCTGGTAAAGCTCATAAAGATTACTGTACACTTCTGCTTCTATAATCAGCGTCGGGAATAATGCAGTAAAAAAGTTACTAACTGGTATAAACTGGAGTATATCTAGCATAGGCACTAACATTTTCTCTGCCCGCTAACTTTTAATAAAAGCATACCGAAAAAGCACGAACACGAACGAGACTAGAATCGCTATGATGCATCCTGTATGTAGTGCATAGCGTATATTTAAAGATAATAGATTAGGTTTAGAGAAATCTTGCAGGCCTCTTTAGATCGATGCTAACTCCATCGGCTGCTTGCAGCTCATCGCGACTATTAAGATGCCGTATATTTAACAGATCTAAATAAAAACTAAAATTGAAACTAAAATTGATTAAAATCCTAGTGTTTGGAATATAGATAGGTAGCCTGCCCGCAGCAAGATTGCTATAAAAACATAACCCATCTTAAGACTTGTTTTACTATTGCCCTGATGCCGCATGGGCTGCGACGCATTTTAATAAGGTTAGCTAAACTAATTACATTCTGTGACGAACACCTAGCTTATCGATTAAGAACCGTTATCATGATAGGCTATTAAATAAATGCAGGGGGCTACATGAAGGGAAATCTCGTCATTATCTGCCGTGACCAAGACGCTCATGAGTTCGACACATTAATGAGCGAATATGGCGTCTTCCAGACTAGATTAGCATCAACTGCGTGGTATCTGAAATTTGACGAGTCGCCCGAAGTAATCCAGGATGAGATCCTGGCACGACTAGGTAAATACACCACGCACTATATCTTTGAAGCCAATAGCGTAACGTACAATACGATCGATAGTGAAGCTGCTGCCGCATTAAATGCGCTATTTGGTTAAGTAACACAGATAAAAAAGTTGTGAAATGCGTAAGCCTACTACCCTTATAGTAGTCAATCTAGCATTCAACGTTTGGATGGTGCGGAAAATAATCGACGGTTACTAACCTGGGGGGCTTACTATAACTCTTAAGGATGTTACATCCAAACATACGAAGTGGCACCCTATCTATCTAGATTAATGTCCCAGAGCAAAATCCTAAACCCTGATTACTGATCTATAAATAATAAGACCACACCACTATTTATGCTATTTCTATTGCTATAAATAGCATACTGCAGATATTTTTTAGGAAATTAGTCTGTAGAGACTTATTCTTTCTTGGCATCGGAGAAGAAATTTTGGGGCTTTTATTCAGGTTTATAGAGAAAATATACGCCGATCTCTACACTGCAACATCAGTCTAAATCATACAAATATTATGTTTGTCTAAACTCATAATTTATGGAGGATTTTTATCATCATATGAAAACGAAAAAATCGTATAGCGGATATAGATTATCCATCTAATATTTTAATAATTTTGATGCATATCTTTTTACTGTATATTATAAATAGTTCTATTTGGAAGGTAGCCTACACTTTATACAGTAATTGTCAAAAAGAAAATTCAACAGGTATCCTGTCAGGATGACCTAATATTTTAACTCAAGTTAGAGTACACATATTATACATAATTTATCGTCAACCCCGTAGTGGATCTGTGTACCTAGCAATAAGCGATTCTTGAATTCCAATGCTTAATATCCAACAATTAATACTCGAATCCAGCATAAGTGTGGTTGCTTACTAAAAAACACTAGCAGATATTTGATATACTCGCATACAGCTTTAATTAAAAACATTAATTTCTTTTATGGAATCGTGTGCTTAATATTAATACTCTTTAGATAAATCACCTATAATAATATAGGTATATAGGTAGTAGCATACTAATTACTAGTTATGCTAGTGCGCAGTGATTTATCTATCTGTATACTACTAGGCAAGTACAAATTAGTGTTATAACATGTAGCAACATTCAGAACCTGCATATTAATTCTCTTAATTCGCGTAGTCTTATCCCTAAACTTACAAAAAGCTTATGCTGTTTACTAGGAGTGAAACTCTATTAATATAGTCACCTAATCCTAACTTAGCCCCTCTAAAAAAATAGTTAATATTAATAATAATAAAGATGGCATACTTCAAGCTGGTCTACATAAGGTATTATTAAGTTAAGAAGATGGATTAATTTCAGATTCAACCCTCCTTCCAGGAACTAAGTATCTATAGTACTCGAACTGTGGTAACTGTCTTAGTATGATTATGGATTAAGTAGTTATAGATAACATATACCGTCACTAACCGCGTTATAGATGCAATATATTCCATGAATATTAGATATTATGCATTAGCGGGGTGGTATTATAGCTAATAACTGCTACGCTACCATCGTAGCATAGCCTGCGCTTCTAGCGCATACGTACATTTAGTAAATATTGCTTTCTATAGCCAGAACTTGAGTAAGTGCTAGCACTTACTGTTTACATAACATTACTTATTTAGTTATTACTAATATAATGACCTTTCGCTTTTATATCATGGCTTACCTACACTTTATTAATAAAAACTAGGCACTGTATAAAAAATCGTATTGCTACTATTGATAGTATAAATTTTACTAAATATAGATAAATAATCCGCAATGAAGCATACTAAAATTACCAAAAAATAGTAAGATAGATCTATACGGAATTACACGGAAATTACTATTAAGCCAGAGATTGTTATCTAGCTTCGCTAAACAACACGATGCAGTTCCGTGTTTGGGAAAAGACTTTAATTAGAATCGGACTACATATATAGATATCTATCATCTTTAAACAGATTACTTTATCGTTAGAATTCTATTCTATATCATATAATATACTATTCTACCCTAATTTTGATGGGTACGATAGTATATTATAACAAAAAGTTTATTCTTTAAGACATACTGATGAAGCTAAAAAAATACATATATAGATTAATATGCGTAGCCACGGATTAGTGGATTCCATAATTGTACAGCTCAAGAGCGCGGCAACTACAGCACCAATTTAAGATATTAAAGCAGACAAAAAACAGTATTATAAGAAATTATCCTATCTATAATTTATTAGTTAGCCTGGTAGTAGAAGGTTAAGTTCCAGAGCATTTTTCTTAAAGTTTATTTGATACCATGGGGTAGTTGAATTCTAGCTACAGCATGTCAATCTATTCTACTAATTAAATAGTTACTGATATCTTACATGCGCAGATATAAGTAGCTATACTCAAGCAATAAAAAATAAATTTCGTGTTATATTAATTTATATAGTCATCTATAGCATATAGATGATGATTCCCGAACTTTTCTAAATTTAGAAAAAGTAATAATTTCTATACTTTTATCCAGTAAAATAAGTAGATATTATATATAATTACATGTTGTTGCTTAGAATAATAGTTTATAAACGCCTAAATAAAAATTATTATAAATTCAATTTATTTAAATAGAGTCTTAAATTGTCCAGGTAATGCAGGTGTTTTGCATTAAGTAGATTACGCACATAATATTTCTGGTTTATGTGCTTGAGACATCTCTTAGATATCTAGCATAGTGTTATGCTCGAACCTTTTTCTAAAGGCAGTCTTGTTGATTTACGTAGTCAAACCTGGCTATAAAACCCTAGCTTGCTAGATACTCTCTAGAAAAGACTAAGCTTGAAGCAAAGTCCTCTCATAAGTTAATTGGCTAATGTCAGCTTGACACAAAATATATGATCAACTTAATAGCCTATCAGAAAGTAATCTAATTCTAGAAAACCCGGCTATTTTATTCATTGGCTCGCGCAGGAACATCATGCACCTGCCAGATGCGCTCGAATACAGCCGATCCTCCGCTAACGCGATGCCAGAGTTGTTCTGCTAGGATTGCAGACACGCCTAGGAAGGCCGGATACTGTGCAGTGATCACAAAGGTCGGAATGTTTGCTAGATACGCCCGGGAACGTCCTTTTTCCTGAAAGCGCGTACGAAATGGGGAAGTTGAAAATAACTCTCCTAGATGGGAGATGACACCCCCGCCGATATAAATTCCACCTAATGCGCCAAGTGTAACTGCAATATTGCCTGTAAATGTGCCAAGGACCGCACAGAAACATTCTACTGCCTCTAGCGCGAGCGGTTCAGCCGCTTGCGCACGCCGAACTACGTCAGCTGGTTCGAGTTGCAGGCTTATCGCATTCTTATCATATGCAGCTAGTGCGCGGTATATGAGTGCTAATCCTGGTCCTGCGCAAATCCGCTCGAATGATACATGAGACCATTTTTTACGCGCATAATTTAATACCCGATCTTCACGCTCATCCTGCGGCGAAAATGTAGCATGTCCACCTTCACTGCCTAGTGCAATCCAGCGGTTATTTGCCGGAATTAAACCCGACACACCTAAACCAGTACCGGGCCCAACTAGCCCGATCACACTATTCCGCCGACGTATACCTCCGCCAATCTGTACGCGTTGTGCATCAAATAAGCATGGTAGGGCCATTGCTAAGGCAGTAAAGTCGTTAACCACTAATAGTGTATCGAAGCCTAGTGCACAACGCGTAGCCTCGATTGAAAAACTCCAGTTGCGATTAGTCATCTGTACCTGATCGCCGTCTATAGGATTAGCGATTGCAATGGCTGCGTGATTTACTCGAATAATTTGATTATCCTCTAGGAATTTATTGATTGCAGAGGCAATACCAGTATAGTCCGCGCAAGGGTACACACGTACATTATTAATCTGACCCGGTCCAAATTCCAGCGCAAAACGCGCATTGGTCCCGCCTACGTCAGCAAGCAACCGCGGCCCATCCGGATGTGGACTCTCATGCGAAATCACCGCTTTAGGCGCACCAGTAAGCATCGACGTTGACTCCCATATCGTTGGCCAGCTTAGAGATGGCATTATGTTGTAAATGCTGCATCGCAGCACGTAGGACATCTAGCTTCCGCTGCCCAGAGATCAATAGAAATAGTCGACTAGTTTTCTTAAGTGCCGACAGTGATAAGCTTATTCGTAGATACGGCGCTTGCCGCGGCTGAATCAGAATATAGCGCTCACCAGTAAGTATAGCTACATCCCATTGTGGGGCGTCAGCAAAGATGGATGCAATATGACCGTCTTCACCCATACCAAGCACGGCCACATCAGGAAGAGTACGTGAGGCATTCTTGTTCAACGCCTTGACATGCACGTTAGGGACTTGATCAATATCGACTAACGGTTGGAATATCGCTTCGCGCGCTGCATTCTGTAGCAATGTATCCCGAACAAGTCGCGCATTACTCTCCGGATGTATAGGAGGGACCCAACGATCATCGACTAGGGTGACATTGATGCGCGCCCAGTTAAGTGGGCATTGCGACAAAGCTTTCAAGAATGGGCGTGGGCTTATGCCGCCAGATACTGCGAGTGTAACATGAGTTGTATCTATGCGCGTGATTAGCAATGACTGCAACGCATTGCTAACTACCTGTACGAGCGCGGCCCGCTGGGCGCACTCATTATTAAAAACGTGAAGCCCAATCACTTTTTCTCCATACTCTCTTAATTACCTACCGACATTGCGTTCGGTCTAGTCTCTGTCATTAAATAAGTGTGTAATGTACCTGCTAGTTTTCCTCTTCTAGCCAGCATGTACCATGCCGAGCTAATAGCGCACTAGCTGCAGCCGGGCCCCATGTCCCCGCCGCGTAACGCCTGGGCGCAGTACCGAGTCGATTCCATTCGGCTAGAATTGGCTCAACCCACTGCCACGCCGCCTCCTGTTCATCCCGATGTACAAATAACGCTAACCGGCCGTTGATCACGTCCAGCAATAAGCGCTGGTATGCTTCCATACGATCTTTCTGGAAGAACTCATCAAAAGCTAGATCTAGGTGCACGCTTTGTAGGTTCATCCCTTCACCAGGCTGCTTGGCGAGGCAATACAACCGGATAAATTCATTAGGTTGTAGACGAATTACTAAACGATTAGAGCCATTTCGTAGAGCCATTGAACCGAAAACTGAGTGCGGAACTGCTCGGAAGTTAACAACAATTTCTGCCACTCTATTAGCAAGCCGCTTTCCAGTGCGCAGAAAAAATGGCACACCAGCCCAGCGCCAGTTCTCGATTTCGACTTTTAAGGCAACAAAGGTCTCGGTCATACTAGATGTACTCACGCCACGCTCATTTACATAGGCAGGCACTGTAATACCGTTCAGAACGCCCATGTGATACTGACCGCGTACCGCAATGCGACTAATATCGCAAGGCTTAATAGGTTTAAGCGCACGCAACACGCGCAATTTTTCATCGCGTAACGCGTTAGTATGCATCGAGTGGGGTGGCTCCATTGCCACAATGGACAACAACTGTAATAGGTGGTTCTGAACCATGTCGCGTAACGCGCCAGTATTATCATAGAAATCACCTCGTCCCTCGACACCTAATTCTTCGGCTATCGTGATTTGAATGCTCTCAACCCACTCTCGGCGCCATAGTGGCTCAAATAGTGCGTTTCCAAAGCGCAAAGCTAGAAGATTCTGAACGGGTTCTTTTCCAAGGTAATGATCAATCCGGTAGATATGGCTTTCTACGAAAATCTCTCCAACTGCGTCATTGATCGTGTTAGACGACTGTAGGTCGTAACCAAGCGGCTTCTCCAGCACTATTCGTGCGTCATTACTTAGGCCCATAGTCGATAGTGCGCGGCATATTGGCACAAATAGGGATGGCCTAGTAGCGAGGTAGAACACCCGAATACCGGACAGCGGCGAGATTATATCTCGAAGCAATGCATAATCCTCTGGCCGCCCGAGATCGACCCGAACAAACAAGATACGCTTGAGGAAGTCGTTCCACGAGGCATCATCGCCAGCCAGCTTTACGTGATTTCGCACATGCGTGTGCATCCATTGCACGTATGCCTCGCGGTTGCTGAGGCCGCGTGCAACCGCAGCAATCCGGCCTGCTGTAGGCAGCAGGCCGCCACAGTGTGCTTGGTATAAGCTCGGCAAAATCTTGCGCATTGCCAGATCACCAGTGCCGCCGAAAAGAATAAACGTAAAGCCTGTATCAACTTGCATTATATGTTGATGGTGACGTTGTAGATATAGCCCTAGTAGGCCGTTGCGTAAAAAGCGCAGGCCCATAGCCTGATAAAAATATTTATAACACCATATAGTTTAACTATAATCTAAATAAAGCGGTACATTTAGTGTGAAGAAAAACCTCTTTATATCAATTAGTTGCGGTTCGGTCTAACAGCTTCTTCGTAAGCTGCTTAAGCGAGCCGTACCTAGGTGATGGCTATCTTAAGCCGGCATACTGATAGTCCAGTAGTCATTCACAGTTAGCCTGGCAATACTGTTAATTGGTATATCAGATCAAGGGGGGCAATTTTAAGAACACGAAGAAAGTAGCAGACAATTCTGTATATATTTTTAACATCTACCTATTTGTGCTGCCGATACAGGGCTCTAATGATATAGCCCCTAGCTAGTTGGTTATCAACGCTAAAAAATCATACGCATATAAGTACGTTAATAGACGCAGTCGATGCTTAGACGAAGAGGTTTCTTCCTGAAAAGTAAGCTGTGATTCAAGGGTATTGATTATGTATGTATTCTCGTATGATGTAGTCCGATGTAGGAGCGGGAGTGATTATAGATATTGTTTTGATATTTATAAAAAACTATTGCAGACGTATAAAAACGCCGCACAGGCCAGTCGCTTAAGAACGAGGCGACCTACTATGGATTCTATCTGTTAAATTCCAGCAAAACAGTTACTGGGTTTTACCGGGCCCTATATACTATGTATAGGCATATTCAAGCCAACAAGCCTTACTTTTCCATATTCTCCTTGTAAAAATCCTGGGGTTTTATAGACTCTAAAAAACTACTATCGTCTGATATGTAATAGTCCCTCGTAATATTTATCTAAGGCTTTATGTCGGTGTAGGTTATGAGTTGTTTTTTTAATTTAGGACTAATGTATCAGCCTATTAGCTAATAGGCCTAAACTGCTTAAAACGCTATCTCTGAATAAGCACGCTAACCCTAGCTTAAAATAATATTTATTAGGCTTTGTATTATAGAATGCTTAAAAATTTTTATGCGCACTACTATGGCTGCTGCTCTCACTTTCCAATCATCACTTCGTTAAAAAATATTTAGTAATACTTCGGCCTGAGTTAATCAACGTTATTTCTCAATAGCCCAATGCTTATCTAAAATGCTTAAGTGTAATAACATGTTAAGCAATTAAATTTAGTAAATAACGCCTCTAAAAGCACACAATCCTTATTGAACTAACCAAGGAGAATATGAATATTCTATAGGCGCGAACTAAATTTCTTTATGCTTTATGGAAACAATGCACTGAGTATAGTAATAAGATAATTTTAGCCTAGATAGGCGAGTTTGTGTAAGGCAAGCGCTGGCTAGATTTTAATTTACGCGTTCGGCGACTTGCATAATATTAGTGCAATACATAAAGCCGTTAAAGCAGTTTTAGCGGGCCATCACTACCTCGGGTTACCGGGTAGCAATCGCTATAGGTCTCAAAAGCTACCCTAGATTCAGGAGCTTGCTGTTTATAAGTGTTTATTTCGGAAAGCTGCCGCATAGCATTGGGTTAAGAACACTCAAACTCTATAAATAGGTACATCTGGCGCCCGACCCGGACTATCTCGGTTATATGTTGAGCTTATATTTAATACCTAAAGTGCTATATAGCTATACCGGTATCGTACGTATTGGAGGCATTCCACTTCAACTCGTTCCGCTACGCGACGCTTGATGCTAGAGTGTAACTTACCCCCCCTCAGAATACGAAGCGAGTTACCTGCTAATTATGTATGACCCTGCGATAAAACACTAAACCCCTCACTTAACTCCGCCATGTTCTCAGACTTTGATCGCCTACATATGCAGCACGCGCTCGCGCTGGCAGAGCGTGGGTTATATACAACATCGCCGAATCCCCGAGTTGGCTGTGTGCTTGTTAAGGATGGGCAAATTATTGGAGAGGGCTTCACGCAGCCTGCTGGGCAAGACCACGCAGAAGTGTGCGCACTAAAAGATGCCCGCTCAAGGGGGCACACCCCTATTGGCTCTACCGCTTATGTAACGCTAGAGCCCTGCAGCCACCTTGGTTGCACACCACCCTGCGCCAATACCATGATAGAAGCTGGAATTTCTGGAGTAATAGCTGCGATGGTGGATCCAAACCCGCAAGTTAGCGGCCGTGGATTAGCTATGCTGCATAATGCTGGCATAGAGGTACATTGCGGACTGCTTGCGCAGGAGGCTAGGGAGCTGAATATCGGATTCATATCTCGAATGACGAGAGGCATTCCATGGGTGCGCCTTAAGATCGCCGCGACACTAGACGGTTGCACCGCATTGCCAGATGGCCAAAGCCAATGGCTTACATCAAACGCCTCACGCATAGATGGACACGCATGGCGAGCACGCTCATGTGCGGCTCTTACTGGTATCGGCACGGTAAGAAAGGATAATCCGCAGATGAACGTGCGTGCAGTACTCACGCCCCGCCAACCGCTTCGCGTATTGGTAGACAGCCGTCTAAACGTGCCGCTAGATTCCAGGATCTTATCTGGCATACCGCCGCTTATTGTATGCGAGAGTGATGATGGAGAATGTGCCCATCGGGCACATTTCTTACGCAAAGCTGGTGCCGAAGTAATTGCATTACCGAACCCGGCCGGCAAGGTTGACTTGCAAGCAGCGCTACGAATGCTAGCTGCGCGGGGTATTAATGAGTTACACGTCGAGGCTGGTTATAGGCTTAATGGCTCACTATTACGCGAAGGCTGGGTTGATGAGTTGCTTCTCTACATTGACCCAGCTCTTCTCGGCAATGCGATAGGCATGTTTAACCTAGTGCCGCCATTAGTGCTCGATCAAAGGATACGGCTACGCTATCATTCAGTTAAGCAGATCGGTGAAGATCTACGGGTCCTAGCTAGGCCAGTATTAGCGTCTGCATCTGATAACTTATCGCACATGGGCGACGCACGCTCGTAATAAAAGGTTCTATGAATGTTCACAGGCATCGTTACAGCGATCGGTCAGATTGAATTGGTTACTCCGCTAGGCCCCTCTATCGAGGAGGGCCTGCGTCTGTCAATCGCCGCCGGCATGCTCGACTTATCGGATGTAGGGTTAGGCGATAGCATTGCGGTGCAAGGTGCCTGCTTGACGGTCGTCAGAAAAAAATCGACGCAGTTCGATGTCGATGTGTCTCGAGAGACTATAAACTGTGCCACCGGCCTTACTAAGCCTGGCAAAGTAAACCTCGAAAAAGCACTAAGCGCCAATAAACGCTTAAGCGGACATATAGTTAGTGGGCATGTCGATGGGCTGGGGCAGGTCAGTCGCCTCGATCCGATTGGGGAATCATATAAATTGTGCATTATCGCCCCCCCTTTACTTGCTCAGTATTTCGCGCATAAGGGATCCGTCACGCTTAACGGTGTTAGCCTAACAATAAATGCCTTGAAAGATCTAAGCAACGGATGTGAATTCTCAATTAACTTAATCCCACACACAATGCGGATGACTACATTACAGCATTTAAAGGTTGGTGATATGCTCAATATAGAAGTCGATATTATTGCGCGTTATGTTGAGCGGATGCTCGGTGCATATCGAGAGCTGTAACTCATTAAATTAATCCACTTGTTGAGAGTTTATAAAAATCTACCGATATTAAGCCAAATATGACCCTCAAGAGATAATCAGGCCTCGAAATAGCCCTATGACGCTTTTGTCAGTATCTGTCAAACTATCTGAATAAAAAATATATGAAAAATCGCTGCTCTGTTTATTACATGTGACATCACATTATATGATTAGCCCCTATAATAAGTCATGCTTTTTACTAATAATTTTTTAGAAAAACAGGCTCTGGTCCGTCGCATACATGTCGTGCCTCAACGCGCAGTTGAGGTCAATTTTAACCACTTAAAATCTTTAATATTTCCTAGTGATGAAAATTTTCTTATCAAGTTTACATATAGGTTTTCTTAAAAAGTTTTTATAAAAGCAAATAGAATATAAATTCCGTAAATATTTTAAATTAAAAATAATTTAAAATATATCGGCGCTGAATGTAGCTTATATAGATAAACCACAGTAGTACATATGCCCTAAAAAATATACTAAGATTAATAATGCTAGAAATTCTTGAACTGTTACTGGCAAAGTCAGCCTTTAACCTCTACTATTAGTACTTTATTCTGTAGATGATTGTATGCCTACTTACAGAGATAAAATGTAGCTACTAATTTTAATAAAACCTAACTAGTATTGGGGTTATAGATAATGTGTTTAGTTTGTAGCAAAGCGAGTGTGGTATGGGATATACCCGAGTTTATTTAAGTTCTAAGGAGAGGGTTCAGATCGATAACACCATGTCCTTAATATACAGATAACATAAAAACCTATATCTTCTTATAGGGGGCCCCATGATTATCTAAGCGATAGCCCAGCGCCCAGCCTATTGCTTAGATAAACTGTTAAGACTTTTAAAGTCTAGTTAGAGTTTATTGCTATTCTGCTATACAAAAATTTATTCTGTATATGTCAGGGACCGTATACAGAATAAATTTCTCACCCCTTCCAGGATACGAAAATTTGGTTATATCTTAATGCTAAATAGTATGCAAAGCCGCTGCTATCGATAACTTCCCATCAGATTTACAGGTGCTAATAAAAGCATACTCTTACTATTTTTAGTGCGTCGGCATAAAAAATTATTACCAATGTTATAACAATAATTACTAGGAAGACAAATATGCATACCGAGCCGTTACTGTTGTAGAGCGTTATGCTAAAGGCGTCTAACTTATAATCGCCTTCTATCAAACACTTTGAAAATACGTATCTAGTACAAATAAATGGTAGCTCGTATGTATAGACCATGAAGTAGTGTACTATATATTCGCTTGAGCTAGTACTCTAAATCATACGTTAACCATTTCTAGCGCCCCCCCTTATTCTAATCAAGCAAGAGGTATAACAGGCTCGGCTACAGTGGTTTGTTTAAAGCTATCTAGGCGAGCTTAGCTAATTAATCTCTTAAAATGGCTAATATATATGTCTAACTGAGCAGCCTATAGCTGAGTGTTCAATTTTGTAGTTAGATTTCTTAAATCTACTTTGTTTAAATAATGTATACAATATAAATGATGTTTATACGTGTTATTCCAATAAATAACTCATTAAAAAAATTAACTGTTGTAATAGACTTTTATCTAGCAATTATTCCACCTTATTTTACTATAATACAAAGGTTTCTATTAAATTATGTGGACCGTAAAGTCTCCTCAGTATCTTGAGATGAGGACATGGTGCCACTTTGGCAGAGAGCACGCTGACTAGAAAAAACTTTTTTATCTAACTCTATAGTAATCTGTTAGGCTATGTGTAGCCTTATTAGAACATTTTTAGGGATTACTTGTATAGATAAAACTATACTAGCATCATAGCTATAGTCCGTGGATAGAATACCTCAAAAAACAGTCACAAGTCACACCTACCTTCCTATCATCATGTGTATCTCGCCGCATCATATAGTGCCATTTAATGAGGTCCTCAATCTTCGTAGAGCCCTGCATTTGCATACCAAGCAGGAGCCGCTCTAAGGCTAGCTGTATAGCAGCCGGTATAGAAATCAGATGTTAGCTCGATGCTGACGTAAAATAGTAGCTTTATTACTGTGCCATCATTGTTTACTATGACACCCGCTTCAACGCAAGAGATCATTGCCGAACTTAGGGCTGGCAGAATGATCATTCTTTTTGATGAACAAGACCGTGAAAACGAGGGCGATTTAGTGTTAGCCGCTGATTTTGTTACGCCGGCGGCAATTAATTTCATGGCTCGCTATGGCCGTGGTCTGATTTGCCTGACGCTGACGCAGGAGCGCTGCCGCACATTAAATCTACCGCTAATGACATATCGAAATGGCACGAAATACGGCACAGCATTCACGGTTAGCATTGAGGCCGCGGAAGGCGTTACTACCGGAATCTCCGCTGCTGATCGTTCTCGAACAGTCCAGGCAGCTGTCGCACGCGACGCTCGAGCCGAAGATATCGTCCAGCCTGGACACATGTTTCCTATTATGGCACACCCCGGCGGGGTACTCTTGCGTCCTGGCCATACCGAGGCCGGTTGTGATCTAGCAGCGCTAGCTGGGCTTACGCCAGCATCAGTAATCTGCGAAATAATTAAAGACGATGGCACGATGGCACGATGGCATGACCTCATTGAGTTTTCCTCGAAGCATAGCTTAAAGGTCGGTACGATTGCGGACTTAATTAAGTACCGTAGTCGTACTGAATCAGTTATCGAACGCATAACGCAGCGTATAATGCACACTGCTTATGGGCCATTTAATGTAGTACTTTTCCACGATAAGCTAAACGCTGCACCGCATTTAGCGTTAGTACGTGGGCAACCATCGCCTGAGATTGAGACATTAGTACTAGTACATGAATCATTATCAATCTTAGACCTGCTTGAAACGGGTATAAGTGCACACGCCTGGACATTAGATGCAGCGCTACGCGAGATTGCTCAGCGCGAAATAGGGGTTGTAGTGTTGCTAAACGTGCGCGAGTCAGGCGACCGGTTGCTAAGCATACTCCAGGCACTAGATCAGCAGATTAATGAAGCTAAACTCAAGTGCCGCTCAATGGAGCTTAAGACATATGGTATCGGCGCACAAATTCTTCATAAGTTGCATGTTGGGAAAATGCGGTTATTAGAGAATCCGAGCCGTATAAGCGGCATGTCAGGATACGGCCTTGAGATAACAGGTTTTGAGCCCGTGCTAGCGCGGTAAACACAGATTCCCATGTAATAGTATACATTCGCATAAATAGGTCGACGCACTCTGTACCTACCTATTTGTTAGGATCTTAGCCCGATGACTAGCGGGATCCACCTTGCTGAATACGTATTAACGGGGAACATTTATGGAAATTGGACAATATAAACCGAACCACCACGGTAATGGCTTAAGGATTGGCATCGTTCAGTCGCGCTTCAACGAGCCAGTTTGCAATGGGCTAGTCGAAATCTGCCTTGAGGAACTTCAGGGCCTTGGTGTCATAGGTGAAGACATTCTGCTCGTTACAGTGCCCGGCGCACTAGAAATTCCGCTTGCGCTGCAGAAGCTTGCTGAGACTGGTCAGTTCGACGCACTAATCGCCCTGGGCGCAGTGATTCGAGGTGAAACCTATCATTTCGAGCTCGTATCTAACGAAAGCAGCTCGTGTATTAGCCGTATTGCGCTAGATTTTGGTATACCGATCGCAAACGCAGTATTAACTACTGAGAATGACAAGCAAGCTCTCGTGCGAATAAGCGAGAAAGGCCGTAATGCAGCTCGCGTTGCGGTAGAAATGGGGAATCTATCGTCCGCTCTTGATTATCTTAATCAAGATGATCAAGAGCGGAGCGAGGCGGCAGTAGAGGAGCATAGAGTATGACAACAAAAAATGCCCGTCGCCGCTCCCGTGAGCTAGCTACACAGGGTGTATATCAGTGGTTGTTATCAGGGGCATCGGAAAGTAAAATAGATGCCGCGATGCGCGAGCAACCCGGCTTTAACAAAGCAGACTGCAACCATTTTAGTTCTCTGTTATATGGTGTTATCCAGAAAGCAAAAACGCTAACTAAAGCGCTCATTCCATTTCTAGATCGTCCGTTTTACCAGCTGTCGCCAGTCGAGCAGGCAGTGTTGCTAATAGCAGTATACGAATTCCAGAATCATATTGATATCCCGTATCGGGTTGTAATTAATGAGGCCGTGGAGTTAACCAAAACATTTGGTGGCTCCGACGGCTACAAGTATATAAATGGCGTTCTAGATAAGCTAGTAGTAACCATACGCTTTAACGAAGTAAAAAATCGCATTTAAGCAAGCAGTAAAGCATCCGCAGATACTCAGAGTAAATACGAAGCGACGTTCCGCCTAAACCACACTCTTCGTATCTGACTGGAACACCATTAGGGACGCAGAAGATTAAAACACATCGTTGGATACATACTGCTCTCGCACTGGTTTTGAACCTATGGTGTGCTACTCTTATACATTCATTTTCAATGAATAGTAGTTTATGTGCTGTACTTATTCGGATATATGCAGTAGCGCTGGCTACACTATGTCTCCTGCACAAGCATTAAGTTAATATTCTGCAGTATTTTAGGTATCTAATGCATACCGGTTTGCGGTACCGTATTACCCAATTTACTCACCTTACATTATAAATTCTAAGCTTATACCTTATGTGTTAAATCACATACTAGTGCGTTTTTATTAATACCCGGAAGGTCATATGTGTTTAGGATATGAGAGTAGAGATGACACAAATTCTAAGTCAAGCACTTTTAAAGTAAGGCTAATAAAGAATCGAAACGATTTACGCCCGGAATCACTGTAATATTTATTGATAAACGCCTTGCGTCTTAGCATATTTAATGCTTCTTAATGAGAGAAACATTATAGATATGGTGCAATAATACTTTATTAGAGCGGCATATGACTAGCTATTATGCGCGTTGTAGTCATCACTTACGTCAAGTAATACGCTACCCACCGTAATTAGTCATTAATTGTAATAGTGCAAATATAAATGTTTTTTATACAAGGTTATATTCGGTTGTGTAAAACACTGTACGGGATTTATTGCCGCTTATTTAAGTTGACATATTTATACGCTGGTGCGCTGATTCTTATCGAAGTAACTAGTTTTAAGCGCAATTAAGTCTATAGTCTATAGTGAAGGCGGCTGACTTATCAGCGTATAAAGAACATACTATTTATCGAGGATAGAGTGGTACGGATTTTCCGGCTTTCATGAAATCCTACCTTAATAACACCTCATAACATCTTGCACCCTCCAATTCGTCAGCTAAGTTCATCTCAGGGAAAATAATATGTTTGGAACTATTGCTCGTTTTTTACTGCATACTATTTTCACGTTATTTGGTACTGCCCTGCTGCTACGTGCGTGGTTTCCTATAGTTAAGCTAACGCCCTATAGTCCACTCTTACAAGCTATCTTCCAGGCTACTAACTGGCTGGTAGTACCGTTGCGTCGGATAATTCCAGCCTCGCGTTGTATTGACTGGACCAGTCTATTTGCCGCTTGGTTATCTGCAATTATCTTTGTTGTTATGATGGTCGTTGCCTCCGGTGGTAACCCAGCCCTGCTGTTTCCTGTCGGCTTCGTTATCGCGACCTTAACGATGATTAAGTGGGTATTAAATTTAATAATTCTGTTAACGCTAATTATGACACTACTATTATGGTTTAACCCGCTTTCTCCAGCAATAAAGATTCTACTTCAATTGACTACTCCATTATTCCATCCGATTCGCCGCGTAATACCTCAACTAGGCCGAATTGACTTTTCGCCATTAATATTGATTATAATCATAGAGATATTATTAATTATAATCACACATATTACAGTATCTGTAATAACGTTTAGATTCTAAGATTAACGCGCTATCAGCTTCAGAGTAGACGCACTATAGCTTGTATTGTGTATTGACACTAATCAAAATCGTTGAAGCTATACTTAACATACTTTTTCTATCGTCTTGAATACCATTGTTAGTACGCTTGACTATTCAGTCGGTATAGAATTTGATCTACTACTATCCCATTCTAGCACCTCTAAAAATCCAGAACGTTAGTTACATATAAGTACTTTGATGTAGCTGAGTAAAAAATTACTATGTTTGATCTATATATTTGTTTAACACTCTATTTAGTTTTTTATATATCCTTATATTCTATATTATTAATATACCTACCTGATAGGTAATTCTATATTATATATATACAAAGCATATGTGCCATACACTCTAAAAATTGATGTGCTGTTAATTATTTTTTTGAACCACAGAAAACTCTGCTAAATTTTTTTCGGGCGTTGTATAACAGCCATTACTCCAGATTTCTAAGTTAGAATATAGGTTAAACTCCTGTCATACGCTCAATTTTTACTACACTCCTACTCCAGTAGGGAGGTCAGTTTATTCTGTTTCGGAAACGTACTCCTTAAATTATTATTTAGATCCCACCCTAAAGATTGGAGTATACAGCACTAGAAAATATAAAAGATCAGTACTTCTCCATCAGAAACTTAGGTAAGTGCAAGCGCTTTTCTCTATATCGGGAACCGAGTGGTGGTATAGTTCACCTCAATAGGTTTAGTTGTGCTTATGCTAATTATCATGTAAATAATCTTATTGGCTAGTGTTATCTGCTCTAACAAGACGACTTGAGGATAGACTATGAGGATAATAATGATCGCTTAATATCCGCATAGATTTGAATTTATCGGCTCCAGGTTATCCTATATGGTATGAGTATCGTCAAAAACGGCCCGTTAAAAATACAGTAAGTAGCTTATGCCCCCATGTCGATTGCCATGATAATCGGCTCAGGACAAACTCGCTAATACTAAGGCCTAACAGATACCACACACAGTATGATCCACTCTATCCCAATCCATACAACCCCGCCTCATATCCGTAGCTTTGTAACGCGAGTAAGACGTCTCTCTAGTACTCAACGGGATGCATTGGAGAGGCTAGGTCCACAATTTAAACTACCCTACATGAATACTCAGCTCGACTATAAGATAAGTTTTGGTCGCGATGCGCCACTTATACTAGAGATCGGTTTTGGTATGGGTACGACAACCGTTGATATCGCCGCACAGCGGTTAAGTGATAACTTTCTTGGAATTGAGGTTTATGAACCAGGTGTAGGAGCACTTCTCAAGTTAATCGAGGAAAGACAATTAAGCAATATTCGCGTGATTCAGCATGATGCTGTTCAGGTGGTCAATCATATGCTTGCTAGGGATAGCGTGGATGGTGCGCATATTTTTTTTCCTGATCCGTGGCATAAAGCTCGTCACCACAAGCGGCGGCTAATTCAGTTGCCATTCGCCAAGCTACTTGCATCGCGCCTGCGTGCTGGGGGTTATTTACATCTAGCAACAGACTGGCAAAACTATGCGGAGCAGATGCTTAACGTACTACACGCAGAACCAACGCTCGTTAATATCTCGAATCATGAGAATAGTTATATATTGCGCCCGGACTATCGTCCGATGACAAAATTTGAGCGCCGCGGACTCTGCCTTGGTCACGGTGTGTGGGATTTGCTTTTCATAAAGCGTTTAGAATCGTCAGTTAGTAGTTAAACTTGAAGCCTTCACAATAGCTAATAACCAGCACAAATAGTCCAAAAAAAATTCGATACCATGCAAATAAAGTAAAATCATGCGTCGAAATATAGTGTAACAACCAGCGTACACATGCGAATGCGCTAGCGAATGCAGCTATGAATCCAACAGTAAATAGCCTAGCATCTGATGCACCTAGAATATCATATGCCCCAATAAGCTCGTATACAGTAGCGCCAAAGATTAATGGGATAGCAAGGAAAAAAGAGAATTCGGTCGCGACACACCGCTCTAAATTGGTGAGCATTCCTCCAACAATCGCTGCGCCTGAACGTGACGTACCCGGGATTAATGCAAGGCATTGCGCAAGCCCGACTTTTAATGAATCGATAATAGTTAACTCATCGATCGACTGTATGCGGATACGATACATATCGAAGGCGCGCCGTCGATATGCCGACTCTACCCACAGAAGGATGATGCCGCCTACGATCAGCATAATTGCCACTGGTACTGGAGAAAACAGCAGCGCCTTAATAGACTTCTCGAACAATAGTCCTATAATAATTGCAGGCATAGAAGCAACAATCATGTTCAGGACAAAACGCCGAGTTATCTGCTCAGTAGCTAAACTCCAGACTACTTGTTTAATACGCTTTCGATACTCCCAACATATCGCGAGAATAGCGCCAAACTGAATCACAATATCGAAGACTTTGCTTTCCTCACCATCGAAATTAATTAATGAGCCCATTAAAATTAAATGCCCTGTACTAGATATAGGAAGAAATTCCGTTAGGCCTTCTACTAGGCCAAGTACTAAAGCTTTAAGTAATAGAATCAGATCCATCTAAGGCACCCCTCAAAGAAGCAACCTAGGCGCGGTCGGTAACTTGCCATCTCTACTACTTCTTAACGATCTGTATGCCGTCTCTTATATAGAGGTATATTGTACGGGTTAGTATTACCATCTAGCAAACTAGGGTAGTTTATATTTGAATGGGTGGATGGAGTAGTTAACTTACTAAGTCGAGTCTCTCGCTTATTGGTCTCAGTTTTCTAGCTGGGAGTAGCATCTTGAGCGCATTTACCGTACGAAGTACTGCACCTCGGTGCCGAGCTGCAAATGCAGATCCAGCTGCACCCATTTCTACGCAGCGCGTACGATCTGTAAGTACTATACGTACAGCCTTCGCTAACGTGGCTGAATCCTGTACTCGCAGTGCTGCACCGGAGGTAACCGCGTCGATACTCGCCTGTGCAAAGTTAAATGTATATGGTCCGATCACAATCGGTACACCCACAGCACATGCCTCAATCAGATTATGTCCGCCGAATGGCAGCAAGCTTCCGCCGATAAAGGCTACGTCTGCAGATGTATAGTAGGCTCGCATCTCTCCCATCGAATCACCGAGTAATACCTGAATATCGTCCGGTAGCGGCTTAATAGTAGTCGCCTCGCATAGTGATGTAGAGGCCCACTCCGAACGACGCGCTAACTTGAATCCTGAGCGTTTAACTAGTGCCGCAACCTTATTAAAACGCCAGGGATGCCGAGGCACTATCATTAACAGTGCATCGGTAATGCCAAGCTGGTGGTATGCATTTAATATAAGATCCTCTTCACCCTCGCAAGTGCTACCTGCTATCCATACTGGGCGGTGGCCAATTGCTATATGCCAGGCCTGGCCGCGCTGGACTAACTCGGGTGTAGCCTCTGTATCAAACTTCATATTGCCAACTACTACGACATTACTCGCACCAAGTGTACTCAATCTCCGTGCATCAGACGGGCTCTGCGCAAGCACACGTGTAAAGCCGCTGAATACTTGGCGCATCGCTGCACCAAGACGCAAAGCACGGTAGTATGAACGTTCTGACATTCTTGCATTAGTCAGCACCAGCGGCACACCCGCATTGCGACACTCGTCAATCAGAGTCGGCCATACCTCGGTTTCCATCACGATGCCTAATGCGGGACGCCACGCCCTAAGGAAACGCCGTACCGGACCGGACATATCATATGGCAAATAGCAGCGCAATACTCGTGTTCCAAACAGTTGCTGGCTTAACGCGCGGCCACTTGGAGTCATATGCGTAAGTAGCACCCGAGAGCTAGGATACTCATCAAGCAGTACCTTAACTAGAGGTTGAGCTGCCTGCGTTTCACCGAGCGACACCGCATGAATCCAAATCAGGGGGAGATCGTTGCAAGCTGTGTAGCTTGCTGTATAACCAAATCTCTCACTAATATGCTCGATATAGCCTCGATCGTGCCGCGCACGAATTAATAAACGCAGTACAACTAGTGGGGCAGCAATATACCAAAGTATGCGATATAAAACTTTTAACATTAATCTGTTAACCAACAAGTTAGATGAGCATTCGGCCTGTAATGCGTTCTAGAATACTCAATGGGGAGCGATGTGGCTGTGCCATTGAGCGTACTGGTAAAAAAAAGGTCTGCTCAAGCATAAATTGACCAGACATCACGGCATGTGATACCTGGTCTGAAAAGCACATCCAAACACTCCCTGGTAAAAACTTTACCGTCTGCTGCTGTGCATTGCGCTGGTAATCTAGGTCAGACTTCATCGCGTTATGAAGATGCACCATAAAATGGTCATACCTGCTGCGCCGCGTTTTAGTTATATGTAGCAGCTTCAGCAGCCATGCAGCTCCAGGCATCGGCTTAGGAATACGAAAACAAAACCTCTGCACTACGTCCTCGAATGGCTCGCCAACCCGCCATACGCGTGGCTCACCATGCGAGTTAATATTTGCGAATACACGCAGTATTCGTTCGCCATAATTTGGCTGAGATGGAAATGCATCTATATGTAACCGGCTGTCGTCTTTATGCCATGATGTTTTACGTGTTTCTACACGATGCAACCTCAAGCTAGTGGCTGAGATACGCAGCTTACCCATATATTCTGGAATTAGTTGGCCGACTAATTCGCATGTATTATGTTGATAACGTGACAGTAGGGCGTGTATGGCCAACCGTATAGATTCATCGCCTAACACGCCGCACAACACACTACTATTAGCCTCAAGACTAATATTTTTGCGCTTTGGATCGGCAATCTTGGAATCCATTAAAGTTTGCTCGCTTCTTGTAAGAAGAAATCTTAAGCGTGGAAAGTATAGTACCTTGCCGGACTCCAGCAAAGCTAGACATCTTGTACTCAATACTGATCGGTATTGTCCGAACCAATCTACAAGATTAATATTAATAATTTGCGATGGTCTCATAAAATATCGTTACAGCAATCCGAAGCCAGCTAACACGTCCTTAACCTCAGAAAGGTTCGGCCATGATCCTGCCGCCTCTAGGTTAATAATATCTGAGGACCAATAGCCGCCAGTACGCCATGCTGTTGCGAAGTTGTACAACTCTATCGTTGGTTTCTTAAGCGCTGCAGAGATATGAACTAGACCTGTATCAACACCAATAGTTACTGCTGCGCCGTCAATTAATCCTGTGACTGCTGGTAGCGATAAGCGCGGCGGTATAAACGCAGCAGTACCGAGTTCTTGTGCTAGTTGTTCGCTGCTCGCGTGTTCAACAGTGCTACCCCAGGGCAGTACGATCGCAGAGCCGTGGCGAATAAGCGCCCGGCCTAACTCAATCCAGCAGTTCTGTGGCCATTGCTTGTCTTTGCGCGAGGTCGCGTGCACGAATACCACGTATGGTGACGGTAAGTTTAGACCCATATGCATCAGTTCGTGGACAGCTCGATACCGATCAATACCGAAATCGATATTCTGTGTATCAACTTGTAAAAGAGGATCACCAAGTAGATAAGCGGCTAATTGTCGAGAGCGCTCAACAACGTGCGTATGCGGTTGAATCTGAACATGCGTTCGGTAAAACCAGCGTACTGGCCACTCATAACTAGCTCCGTCAGTGCGATTACCTAATCCAGCAAGGTTACCTCGTGCCCAGCTTGCGACCCATGCGCTTTTAATTAACCCATGACAATCGATCACAAGATCATATTCTTCAGTCGCTAATGCGCGCCTAAATTGACGAATTTCACGCCACGTCGCTAGCGAAAGTAAATTCCGTCTCCAGCGACGCAAAGAGAATGGGATAACGCGCCGTACACCATGAACAAGCTTAACAAGCTCAACGAAACTCTCCTCAACCAACCAGTCAATAATCAAATCTGGATGGCGTCGCCGGATATCAGCGACCAGAGGCATATTGTGGACTACATCACCCAGCGATGACAGTCGAACGATCAGAATTTTTTGCACGCAAACAAACAAGCTAAAGGAACTACCGTGGAATTTTACTATCACGATAAGAGTGCTACATTATAGGATGAAGCAGATAGATTTATAACCTATAATATCTAATCTAGATATCGCATATAGATAGCTTTTGTGGGGTTAAAAGCTAGGGTATATCTATTTATTTAAAATGGAAACTTTATATCTGGTTTCTGCGCAACAATAACTCGCTTAAAATCTTTTTGGATTCGCTTAAGCGCTATATTATTATCAGCCTCAAATCGAATTACAACCACAGGTGTAGTATTAGATGCGCGTGCGAGCCCAAAACCGTCTGTATACTCTACACGTAGACCATCGATCAATATTACCTCCTTAGCACCGAAAAATGTCGCATGCTTCTGCAGCTTTTTAATTAGCTCAAAGTTCTCGCCCTCATTAAGCTTGAGCTGTAACTCAGGCGTCGAGATAGAGTTCGGTAAGCTGTTTAGTAACAAACTGGGATCAGCCACGCGTGCTAGGATTTCCAGTAGTCTCGCACCAGCATAGAGTCCATCGTCGAAACCATACCAGCGATCCCTAAAAAACATGTGCCCACTCATTTCTCCAGCTAGGGGCGCACCTATTTCTCGCAACTTTGCTTTTATTAGAGAATGGCCTGTTTTCCACATTACTGGTTCGCCACCTTGCTCGCGCACCCAGTGAGCTAAATTACGTGTGCACTTTACATCATAGATAATCTTCTCGCCTGGATTTCGCGATAGAACATCCTTAGCGAACAACATTAGTTGCCTATCTGGATAAATAATCTGGCCGTCTTTAGTTACAACGCCAAGTCGATCTCCATCCCCATCAAACGCTAAGCCAATGTCTGAATCAGACTCCTTCAGGGCACGGATAACATCTTGTAGATTTTCCGGGTGTGCCGGATCTGGGTGGTGATTTGGAAAATGTCCATCCACGTCGCAAAACAGTTCAACTAGCTTGCATCCAAGCGCTCTAAACAGTCTTGGCGCAAGAGACCCTGCGACTCCATTGCCCGCATCAATAACGATTTTTAATGGCCGAGCTAGATGGATGTCGGACACAATTCGCTCAACGTAGGAATTGCATATATTATACTCGTTGTAGCTTCCTCTAGCGGTAGAAAAATTTCTGTCCACTATGCGTTTATGTAACACCTGAATCTGCTCACCATAGATCGCAGCACCACGCAACATCATTTTAAAACCGTTATAATCAGGCGGATTATGGCTGCCAGTGACGATGATGCATGAATCTACATACTGCCCTGCTATCGGAACACTAGCTGCGAAATATCCTAGAGGCGTCGGTACTAAACCAATATTAATAATATCTACGCCTGCGGCGAGCAGACCCACGGCTAGTGCTGAGGACAACTGTGGACTCGACAAGCGCCCATCTCGACCAATTATTACTGTATTAGCACCTTGCGCGCGCAGTTCGCTGCCGAACGCACGACCGATCTGCTGTGCGATATTACTATCGAGTGTTTTGCCGATGACACCACGAATATCGTAAGCTTTAAAAATCGATTTAGAAATCATAAAGAAGAAACTATTAAAAAAATTTGAGAGACCACTTAAGCATGAGCAACGTAATATGCGCAATCTATTTATAGGACTGCTTATAGAGATTTTCCGGTTTAGAGAGATCTAATGATCAATTAGATCTATCCACCATTTAGAAGTGATGATCCTGAACATTGGGTTACGCGCTCGCTATTTCGGCGAGGAGTTATTCATCAAGTAAGCGGCATGTATTACTACCTATATTAGTGACACTGACTTAAGTATGCGGTAGGATAAGATCCTAGCCCCAAAAAGCGTTTATAGCGGTAGAATGGATTGAATGCAATCCGCGTAGCGCGAGCGCTCTACGCGCCCTTTATATAGGGCACAGTTCGGCCTAGCGCATCTGATGAACTAATATGGGAGCATAAGTCACTATAATAACCAACAGAGCTAACTAGCAGAATAACACTAGACAAATTCTGGTGTGTCTAACTACTAGTGTGCATAGCAGTGGCGTCATATAGTTTTATATAACATAGATAATAATTATATCTTTTGTACTTTTTATTTAGCACCGCTAAATATTAGTAGTGCCGATGTAACTTTCTGGCTTAGTTAGACTCAGCTGTACGTTCCTATTCCCGAATCTAAGCCAAATGATACTCAAATACTACGCGTTATCGGTCGAACCAAGAAGCAATGCAGCCGAACAACGGTTGAACAAGAACTAGATTAGTACACTTATGCTTACGCATACACTCGTACCGATATTTATCTATTGCATCACTAACTTATCTAGGCTGTTACATAATATAGAGCGGCTAGACGCGAATCCGCATGTAGCAGCGGTCGGCAATGAATATAAGCGTAGATTATCGTGTAAAACGGATTACCACTATTCAAGCTATGTACTATTACGGCGGAAGGCATAGACTTGTTTCTGTAGTTAATGTATTTACGTATGTAGTACTAGTGCTGTTAAATGGCCTATGTAGATTGTCTTAGACACTACGACTTTAAAACTTTCTGCTTTAATCTAGCTAATCCGACTAGTAGCCCGAACTAGGCGGGAGCTTTTTATATTGTGCAGCACCATCTTGAAATATTACAACCTATCAAACGCATATTATTTAATATGCATTAAAACCATGAGAACAACAACGGCAAATCAACGCATGATTTTAGTTACAGGCGGCTCTGGTTTCATCGGCTCGCATACCTGCGTCGAGTTGCTAAACGCGAATTATAATATTTCAGTAGTCGACAACCTAGTCAATAGCAAATTTGACGCGGTGCAGCGTGTTGAGCAGATCACTGGTAAGAAAATTCGATTTTATCAAACTGATTCTTGCGATGACCAGGCGCTTAGACAGGTCTTTAAACAATGTCCGATCCACGCGGTAATTCACATTGCTGCGCTTAAAGCTGTGGGCGAATCAGCACAAAAACCGCTGGAGTACTATTCGAACAACATAAACAGCCTGCTGGCGCTGCTGCGCGTAATGAATGAGTATAGTGTAAGGCACCTTGTATTTAGTTCATCAGCTACTGTGTACGGTAAGCCACAAAGTGTGCCGATTAACGAGTTATTCCCGTTATCCGCAACTAACCCGTATGGGCAAACTAAGCTAATGGCCGAACAGATTCTTCGTGACTTGGTATATTCGGATTCTAGTTGGAGGGTCGCTATGCTGCGCTACTTTAATCCGGTTGGTGCGCATAAGAGCGGATTAATTGGCGAAGACCCGAACGGTATACCAAATAATCTGATGCCATTTATAGCGCAGGTAGCAATCGGCAAGCAGCCTCGCCTTCTAGTCTTTGGTGGAGATTATAATACTCGGGATGGCACCGGTATCCGGGATTATATTCATGTAGTCGATCTTGCGCGTGGACATCTTGCTGCACTTAATACGCTGTTCGATCAAAGTACCAGCTTTACAGTAAACTTAGGTACTGGTCAGGGGTACAGTGTGCTAGAGATTATACGTGCTTTTGAGCGAGTCAGTAATCGCAGGATTCCATACGAGATCGTCGGCCGACGATTAGGAGACGTTGCTGCCTGTTACGCAGATCCAGAAGCCGCAGAGAAAATTATGGGTTGGCGCGCGGCGTATAGCATCGAAAAGATGTGTATAGATTATTGGCGTTGGCAAGTAAATAATCCAAACGGCTACTCCTAAGCCTCTCAAAGAGACGGTAGAATATATAGCTCGCCTTACTACTGCTGACTTAATTTAACCACTAGTTACGCTCGTCATTATCTATTACAAAGATAGGAATAGTTATCTTTTGATGATAGAGATGATTTTCAGGGTGCGAAAATTCTATACCTACCCTGTGACAGGTATAGACGGCATTGTCATTATGATTAGACCAGCCAGTAGCGCTATATATAAAGAACCTGACCTGGTAGTGTCAGCGTATATATTATCTGCTAAATAATAACGGGTGGCATAAAAGAGATGGGAGTGCGCTGATACAGACATTTTCTCTAGACATCTACTAGATCTGAGTATATTTAAAATACGTATTCTACGCCTAAAAACATAACCTACACTCCCATATTAATGAACCTAAACCGATTGGTGAGATGGGTTGCTATAACTGCGATTATTCTTTCCGCAACATTAATGCTTTCAATGAAGGGGGGGGTTAGCTATTGCTTCTTTGTGATTTTTGCTCTAGCAATAATTTATCTAGCTTCAGCGGAAAATCGCCGTTATGCGCTGGTAATACTGTGCACACATCGACTCTATGTTATAAGCATGTCAGCTTTACCAGTAGTGACTACTTTTCAGGTGCTGGTACTCCATGAGGGCCGGCTTGCTGCCCTAGATCCGATGCTGCGGCTTATTCTTGTTATTCCAATATTCCTGTTTCTTGTATCCTTGCCAGCCTACTTGCTGCGCCGTATTGAATGGGGTTTCGTAACTGGTGCATTGCTTACCGGCGTGTGGGCCCTATACGTGCTAGTTAATCCTAGCGCATGGCAACAACCTGGTCGCCTTGGCAATTCATTTATAAATCCAATTCCATTTGGTGATACAGCACTACTCCTAGGATTCCTAGCAGTTACCTCGCTTGACCGGAATACCTATGTTAACGGCATAGAACTAAATCTCAAGATACTAGCTCTTGTAGCAGGATGCTTGGCATCGTATTTTTCTGGCTCACGGGGCGGATGGATCGCGCTCCCATGGCTAATCTGGGTAGCTCTAAGTAGACGGCGCTGGATAGAATCTATATGCTCGCGTATTATAATTAGTGCCGCTCTATCTGTCTGTTTGATGTTGGCTAGCATAGCGCCGTTAGTACGTGAACGATTCAAGGAAATTGGCACTGATCTTTATAAATTGGAACATGGTCAAGTTATGACCTCAACGGGGCAACGGCTTAAGCTATGGCAGGCTTCACTGCAGCTCTTTGTCGAACATCCAATATTCGGAGTCGGTAAGGGCTGCCTGGAGCCTGCACTAATCATGCTAGCTGATCGCGGTAAAACTCCACGAATCATCGCTAACGAACATGCGCACAATGAGTTTTTATCGATTCTGGCAGAAACTGGGATTTTCGGCACAATATCGCTATTACTACTCTATATCGGAACATTCCGATTATTTTGGTGTGAGCGCGAGCATAAAAATACAACTATTTCTACAGCCGCCTATCTCGGCCTAGCTTTAGTCGGTAGCACGGTTATTTTCGGGCTGACAATTGACGTATTACCACTTGTGATGAATTCAACGTTTTTTGCTCTAATATCCGCTACTTTACTCGCGACTATCGCTAGTCAAAAGAGGGAATTGGCATTATGCTTACATAGTAATAAAACGCGTATCTGCATAACTACTAATAAACCTCTCTAATTATCTTTATTTAATAAAAATTCAAGACAGATTTAATGGTATATAAGAACTGCTCGATTGTTAGGATCATGGATGACCAACATAGGCAAAGATAGTGATCACATAAAACGCAATAGCGTAGTTTATTAAGCCAGCTGTACTATATCCAGACGCAGACTTTAATTTTTATTGGCTGGCTGCGTCAGCATACGACGGATAAACAGATATTTAGATATTATTACCATAACAAAGGAATACTTAAATCCTATGCTTATCGGGCGCGAGTACAGGTCATTTTAATATAAAATAGTACCCCCATTAGGTACGCTACTACTCTATCGGTAGAGTAGTAGCGTATAAAAATTGATAAATATACCTCTACTTATACACATAATACCAATGTAACATCATACTAGAGGTTTTGTTAGTAAAGCACCGACTTCTTGACTGCTGGGCTTGGCATCGGGCAATATTCAGGTATCCATCGGCGCAAATCCCAACGTACCTCATCATCGGACGGCACGCGATACTGCGTTAGCCATGGAAGTAGCGTGTCTAAAAAATTCTCGGGTACTTCTCTCGCCTTGGCAATTCGTAGCTTCGGGTGAGGTGTTCGGGCCGTTGTTTCTTCATCAGCTAGAAGCTCTTCATAAAGTTTTTCGCCGGGCCTTAAACCTGTAAAAACAATCTTGATCTGATCTTCACTAAAGCCATATAGGCGAATTAGATCGCGCGCTAAATCGACAATTCGTACTGGCTGACCCATGTCGAGTAAGAAAATTTCCCCACCCTGTCCTATGCAAGAAGCTTGGAGTACGAGTTGAGAAGCCTCAGGAATGGTCATAAAAAAGCGCGTAACTTTAGGATGTGTAACTGTTATCGGGCCACCGCTTGTGATCTGTTCTTGGAACTTTGGAATAACGCTACCGGTGCTACCAAGCACATTGCCAAATCGCACCGTTTCAAGCTTTGTTAGCTTAGTTTCTTGTTGCATTGCTTGACACACCATCTCCGCCATTCTCTTACTTGCTCCCATGACACTTATGGGATTTACTGCCTTGTCAGTCGAGATTAGTACAAAACGATGTACGCCATGCTGAATAGCTGCACGTGCGACTCGGTATGTTCCTAGCACATTATTTCTTATAGCTTGCCATACGTTAAGTCCCTCCATTAATGGAACATGCTTATATGCAGCCGCATGGAACACAATCTGTGGCGCATAAAAAGACATCACTTGCTCGATAAATATGGAATCTTTTGCATCACCTAATATTGAGATGAACGATACCCCGGGATACTGATCGCACAACTCCTCATTTAGTCGATAGATTGCATACTCTGATATATCTACGGCTACTAATTGCATAGGTGAAAATCGAAGAATCTGTCGGCATAGTTCTGAGCCGATTGAGCCGCCAGCCCCGCTTATCATTACGACACACCCTTTCAGAAGGGACTCTACATGCAGTGTATCAATCAATACCGGTTCCCGTCTTAGTAAGTCTTCAAGATCGATTTGCCGGACCCTAGATAATGATGTTTGGCCATGAGTCAATGTAGTAAGCCGAGGTAACACTAGCGTACGAACCCCGGCACGCACACAAATTGTTGCAATACGCCGATGGTCTGCTGCAGAGGCCGATGGAATCGCAATAATAACGTGTTCAACCTTTAGATTACCAGCAAGTCGCTGCAGCTCACTGATTGAACCAAGCACCGTATAGCCATACAATTCTCGGCCATTTTTAATTGGATCGTCATCTAGCAAACCTATAAGACGCCACTCTCCGGAGTGCCTTAACTCACGTACAATACCAGCACCAGCATTACCCGCACCTAACACGAAAATAGGCTTACCTTGCCCTACTAGCCCACCGTATAGATAAAGCTCCTTTGCTGAGCGATAAATAGCCCGGGCACCGCCCATACCAAGAAAAAGTGGCATGGGCGAGATTGCTAGTACTAAACATGGAATAATGGGTAGCGGTTGAATAATTATAGAGCCGATTATAACAAGCAGAGAGCCAGCTAAAATTGCCTTAGCAATACGTAGCAGATCTAGTAAACTAGCAAATATCCACATACCACGATATAGACCGAGCAGGCGAAAAGTACTGCCGTAGAACGGTAGAACCCAGACTAAAGCGCGAAGCCCACCTGTCATAACATCTGGGGGCACCGATCCATTAAACCGAATAATATATGCGCAAGTCCAGGCAAGAGCAACTGTGCATAAATCAAACGAAAAAACAGCAAACGAAAGACATCGAGCCTTAAGATTAAGCATCATCGTTTATATTTCAGTGGCTAGATTTAGATGTATAAGACTGCCAGCGCTTATCAATTTTGATCCCAATCATAATAATTACTAGCATCCAACTTATCACTATTATCCACTGATACATAGGGTCAAATCGTAAAGCGATTACCGAAAATATTATGCCGGCCGCTGTTACACAATACCAAATTAACGCGGTAATAGCATGCCCGAGTCCGTAACGTACCATCCGCTGATAGTAGTGCTCTCTGTGCGGAAGCCAAAATAACTTTCTACGTACAACACGCTGTATTAAGGTAACAGAAGCATCACCGATAAATGGAGAAAATATAAGCACTGGAAACCATACGGGCCATACCCCCCCTTTACAGCCTAAATAGCCAAATGCCCCAGCAAGAAACCCTAATGGGATAGCTCCAGTATCTCCGAGAAAAATCTTGGCCGGATGAAAATTAAACAGTAGGAATCCCGCAGCTGCTCCTGCAACAGCACTACAAGCCATTGCGAGCTGTACGTCTGATTGTTCGCTAATGAGCGCCCCAACAGCATAGCCACTAAAACCTAATAATGTCATACCTCCTGCTAATCCATCAGCTCCATCCATAAAATTATATAAATTGACTGCCCAGGCTAGTAAAAACACGATAGCTATCAGTATCAACCCCGGCATAGGCGCTCGATAAATCACAACTAATGCAGAAACAGTTACCAGATGTCCCGCAAATCGTATTCGAGCAGACAAGCCTTGGCAATCATCGATTTGAGATAAAGCTGCAAGCAGTAAAGCAGCTAGTGCTATCAGTCGAAATGTGGGTATAGCGAACCAAATAAGGACTACTACCACTGGAATAATTCCTAATCCACCGATGCGTGGTGTCGGTTTAAAGTGTAATGTTCGCTCGTTTGGTATATCGGTAGCTAGATACTGCGCTAATCCGGTTTGAAGAAGAAAAGCTAGAACCATAGATACACTAGAAAATGCTATCGTCGCAAGAAATAAACATGCACCCGAACCATACAGATTTAGAATCTGCATAGATCATTATATTTTCGATACGTTGTGCAATACCATAGAACGGTTTGCAGAAGCCCTTCTTCAACCGAGTACGGAGCATGCCAACCCAGCTGGTCAATAAGGTGTGATATATCGAGTTGCAGGCTATTGACTAGACGATCTGCTAATGTAGCGTGTCCTGCTAACCAGCTGGCAGCTTTTAATACCGGCACCGGGACAGAAAAGAGTCGCATAGTCACATTAAATTTCCGCGATAGGATTCCAATTAATTCTGCTAGCGTTAGATCCCGTCCATCGCTAACATGAAACGTCTGGTTAGCCGCAAGCGGATGGATAGCACAGCACATCAGCGCATGCACAAGATTGTCTACAAATACCATGCTACGATGGGCGGTAATCGCACCTAGCGGTAAAGGAATGCTTCGGGCAACAGCATGCATTAGTTTTAAGAAATTAGCACGTACTTCGGGTCCATAAACTAACGGCGATCTTACAATCACAATTTCCATGCCAGTATCTCGGCCAAATTGGAGAAGAGCACGTTCAGCCTCAAGCTTAGATAAACCATAGGGATCGCATGGTAACGGAGGGTCTGTTTCTTTTAATGGGTTACCGCCATCAGTTTCTGCTACTGCCTTTATGCTACTAACGAAAACAAATCGATACCCTCCGATATTGTGAGCAATCCTAGCCATGCGTAGTGTACCGTCGACATTGGTTCTGCGATAGGCCACTAATGGATCAGTTACTTTATCTCGTATTGCATGTACACGGGCCGCTAAATGGATAATGCAGTCGCCATATGTATTACGTGGCCATGTGCGTTCAAGTCCGACAAAATCTGCGCCAATGTTCACCCATTGGTGAACGCTCCCGCATAGGGGGTATTTTTGACGGGATAGACCAATAACGAACCCGCCGTGTTCGGCTAAAATTCTGCATAGTCTTTGCCCAATAAAACCTTTCGCGCCGGTGACAATAAAGCGGGTCATAGCCACTTCCAGCCGAAGCGGTTAAAAAAATTACAAGCCGAGACGGTGAACATTCCAATATGTTTGAGGTTTTTTCGTGCAGCTTTTCCACCGTAGTGCACTATGCAAACTGATGGAACGTAAGCTACACGCGCAACGGTATGGGTACGCAAACTTAGGTCATAATCTTCAAAATATAGGAAATAGCGCGAGTCAAAACCGCCAAGTTTTTTTAAAACATCCATATGAAATAGCATAAAACAACCACTAATTATTAGCGGGTCCCAGACAACGTTATGCCTGATGAGGGCGTCATGCATTTCATAGCGAGCAAGCCGAGAATAAAAGTATTTCATAATTGGTTTTGGCATAAAACCGCGCAGTAGCAGATCTACGACGGTAGGATACCGTCGACAAAGATACTGTAGCTTACCTTTATCATCAAGAATACGTGGTGCGACAAGACCAACATCTATGTGATTATCGAAAAAATAGATTGCCTTGCGCAATGCATCCTTATCAATCCTGACATCAGGATTTAAAATTAAGTGATACTGTGATCGTACCTTAGAAATAGCAAGGTTGTGGCCCTGTCCATAACCTATATTGCCATGGCCAGACAAGACTAAAATCTCAACATCTGAATTCGCAAGCGCTGCTCGATAAGCAAATTCGCTCAAATCCGAGCCATTATCAATAAGTATTAGAGTTGAAAAAAGCTGATTTCCTGCTTTCGTAAGCGAACTCTTTAAAAACTTAAGAGCAATACCCAAAGTCCTCAAAGTTTCATACAGCCTCTGCTTTTGTGGCCAGTAGACGACGATTGAAATGGAGATAAGCATTAATATTCATAATATACACGTTAGTCACGCATCGCGGATCTTTTTAATAGGCCCAACGCTGTTATAGGTACCCCCATTTCACAGTTGAATACATTATTAGGGTATACCTGATAAATTATATGATAAAGTCTACTATTTAGCGCTAAACTAGACGGGCAATTGCGTTAATAAAATAGTTTTTACATCTTTAGGTTTAAGTTATCCCTTAAACTCAGGTAGTAATAGACAAATAATTTTCTCGTCTAGGGTGCAGAAGTTAAGATACGGATGTATGAAATATGAAGAGCCGTAGCTGATAAGCCTATATTTGTATTAAGTATTAAATATTAATTAATAGAATTCTAGAAGAAATATGCGAAATAAGGCAGTGTAAATATGTTCCATGATTACAAGAATAAGGAACTAGAAGCAAGAGATATCAAGATTATTAAAGATATGCATAGAATTATATAATTTAAGGGCTAATATATCGCTTAGACATGAAAAGCTGAGTAGCCTTATCATCTAATATTGGTTAGCAATATCTATCCGAGATATATTGTCGCTCTATCTAGCTAGTGACGCAAAGCGCTAAAGATAAATAGACCTATAACTAGGCCTATAAATAGGTATCTTAGGTGGCTAAATCTGAGATTTAGATGAATAAAATTTCTAATTACTACATCTCATCGCTATAACCCGTTGGGGTTATAGCCTTAATAAATATGCTTAGCTTTATTCCCCATCACACCCCACTATCACCTAGACTCAAGGGAATAGTTTCTAGTTTAGAAAACAACTATAAATCAATTGTAATTAGCTTGCTCTAATTTTAGATACTTACGCCAGAATCATAATAAAACTTTAAACGCTCCCGATACCAGAATGGTGCATACCAAGCTATTAATTCGCTCTATGAAAAACGTTATCACTATACTTTTTAATAAATTTATTAGGGGTTAGATACCTACAGAGTAGGTTTATAAGCCAAAGGGGGTTACCTGTAGTACTTACCATGAAATCGTAGACATGCTTGCAAAGCAAGATCCCATCGCGGTGTCTGTAAATCAAATACGCGCTTTAACTTATCATTAGACAAACAAGAATTAATAGGTCTCTCTGCCTGCACAGGAAATTCAGATGTAAGAATTGGTATAATATTGGGCACACGTTCTATAGTAATGGCATCAAAAATAGATTTTGCAAAACCATGCCATGAAGTTGATCCAGTCGCAGTCAAATGATAAAGACCTGAATGCTTTTGCCACCATTGTCGTGTATCATGTGCGGCTAGTGATTTTGCTATAATATGTGCGGTCATCGTTGCAATAGTATTGCTCCATGTCGGAGAGCCAAATTGGTCATCTACAATTTTAATTGTAGCTTTCTCTTTTCCGAGACGGAGTATTGTCGATAAAAAATTTTTGCCACGCATGCCGTAAACCCAACTCGTTCTCAGGATTAGATGGTGTACGCCTGAGCTTGCAATTATTTGTTCCCCAGCCAGCTTGCTTACGCCGTAAAAATTCCTGGGATCGGCTTTATCTTCCTCAATATACGGAAAGTTTTTGTCGCCATTAAAGACATAGTCCGTGGAATAGTGAATGATTGCAGCTCCCACCCGCCTTGCTTCATCAGCTAATACACTGAGAGCTTTTGCATTGACCTGCATTGCTAAGCCAGAATTTTTTTCTGCTGCATCAACAGCAGTGTAGGCGGCCGCGTTTACAATAACTACTGGTTTTATAGCTCGTATAACTCTACGCATCTGAGATGGTTCGAACAAATTAAAAGCAGTCCTATCAAGGGCAATTATTTTGCCTATTCCCTGCATAGCGCAGACTAATTCAAATCCAACTTGCCCTGTCGCACCTGTTACTAGGATTGCCGCTCTGCTAGGCAGCTTTTTACCGGCTATCATACATATAACTCTGCTGTGCTTAATTGCTTACCATTCGCATCCTTTTCAGTAACAATAGGCCTACCCTGTAGGGGCCATTGAATACAAAGCTTTGGATCATTCCACAGAATTCTACGCTCAAAATTAGGATACCGGTAATCAGTAGTTTTATACAAAAACTCGGCGTAGTTTGATAGCGTTAAAAAACCGTGAGCAAACCCAGGTGGAACCCATAGCTGTCGCCGATTCACAGCGGATAGATATACTCCCTCCCACTGTCCAAATGTAGGAGAGCTTTGCCGAATATCTACTGCGACATCAAAGACTTCTCCATATATAACGCGAACAAGCTTACCCTGAGCATGACTAATCTGGTAATGCAGTCCCCGCAAAACACCATGCACAGAATGCGAGTGAGTGTCCTGGACAAAAACTGCTTTGGAATCAACTAGTTTTGCGAAATCACTCGCATTAAAGCTTTCAAATAAAAAACCACGTTCGTCATTAAACACCTGGATCTCAATGAGTTTGACATCAGGCAGAGAAGTCGCGCTTACTTGGATTGCCATGCGATCTGCTCAGTTAGAACTTTTTGTAAATATTGCCCGTACTGATTATTCAAAAGGGGTGCGGCAAGCTTGCGCAATTGGTCTATTTCAATCCATCCTAGACGATAGGCAATCTCTTCGGGACATGCGACGACAAGCCCCTGACGTTTTTGGAGCATTGCGATGAATGTCGCGGCGTCGATAAGCGACTCGTGTGTTCCAACATCAAGCCACGCAAAACCACGCCCCATTACTTCAATATTTAGCTTACCAGAGTTAAGGTATGCACGATTCACATCGGTGATTTCAAGCTCACCGCGTGATGAAGGTTTGATTAAGGCTGCGATATCACAGACATTGTTATCATAAAAATATAATCCTGTGAGCGCATAGTGAGAGCGAGGTGTATCGGGTTTTTCTTCGATAGACAGCGCACGGAAATTGCTATCAAAATTTACTATACCATAGCGCTCAGGCGTATGTACATGATATGCAAACACTGTAGCACCCTCCTTTTGCGCACTAGCACACACTAATTTCTTTACCAAGTCGTGACCATAAAAAATATTATCACCTAATATAAGGGTCGAAGCATCATTACCAAGAAAACTCCGACCGATGATGAAAGCTTGGGCGATACCACCGGGGAATAGCTGTACGGCATACTGTATATTCATCCCCCACTGTTCACCATTTCCCAGCAAAACCTTGAAACGCGGCATATCATTAGGAGATGAAATTAAAAGTACATCTCGGATTCCAGCCATCATCAGTGTCGATAGCGGATAGTAGATCATTGGCTTGTCATACACTGGCAGTAATTGTTTAGAAAGTGCCAGTGTAATAGGGTACAAACGCGTACCAAATCCGCCGGCAAGAATAATTCCCTTACGTTTAACTTTCCTCATGCTTAACGCCCTTGGCTCTTACGCACATTGGTATATTTAAACTCAATCCACTTTCGGTACTCGCCGGACTGTACTTCGTTGACCCAATGTTGATTATCAAGGTACCACTGCACTGTTTTTCTTAAACCACTTTCGAATGTCTCTGCAGGTTTCCAGCCAAGTTCAATCTTAATTTTACGCATATCGATTGCATATCTGTAATCGTGGCCTAGTCGATCCGAAACGGAGACGATTAGATCTCGATATGAGCTATGAGCCTTCGGGTGTAACAAATCGAGTAAGTCGCATACAGCCTGCACGACCTCAATATTCTTCTTTTCGTTCTGGCCGCCCACATTATATGTTTGGCCAGGTGTTCCATGGGAAAGCACTGTACGTATTGCAGAGCAGTGATCACGCACATACAGCCAGTCACGAACGTTCTGCCCATCTCCATAAATCGGAATCGACTCACTATTCAGTGCTTTAAGAATTGTCAATGGAATCAGCTTTTCTGGAAAATGATAGGGACCGTAATTGTTTGAGCAGTGCATTGTAATAACGGGTAAACCATACGTGTAATGATATGCACGTACGAGATGATCTGACGCAGCTTTAGTTGCCGAATATGGACTATTCGGCGCATATGGCGTCATTTCACAGAAATGTGGATCACCTGGCAATAATGATCCGAATACCTCATCAGTTGATATATGCAGAAAACGGAATGCAGCTCTTGCGTCGTCGTCGAGACGATCCAAATATTCTCGAGCGGCCTCGAGCAGCGTAAATGTACCCACCACGTTAGTTTGTACAAACTCTTCCGGGCTATGGATAGATCGATCTACATGGCTTTCTGCGGCAAAGTGGATTACTGCGCGCGGTGCGTAGCGCGAAAACAATAAATCTAATGCAGAGCGATCACTAATATCGACTTGCACAAAGCAATGCAAGGGATTGCCAGTAAGAGACTTGAGTGTGCAAAGATTACCGGCATATGTTAATTTATCTACATTAATTACAGTCTCGTTTCTGCGTTGTAACCAATCAAGAACGAAATTAGCGCCAATAAAACCAGCCCCCCCAGTTACAAGAATCATTAAACCACCTTCATCTAAGCTATAATGTACGCACATAAGCCCGCTACCTTTCTAAAATTAGGGTGCGAATTAGTGTATAAATAAATATTTAAGCGTAGATTATAGAGTAGAGAGGCGGTAACCCCTGACCTTGAGCAAGATTGCAAGCCTATTTTACGCAGTAAGTAACACAGTAGACATTACCAAACTCGTGCGGGTATGTGAGTCAATTAAACCCATGACATTCTTTACATCGAGAAACTTCGTTAACGTAAAATTCCACCTCTTGCTCTAAAGAGTCGCGATTTTCGATTTATGAGTATCCTGGATAAGATTTAATAAAACCTATTATGCTGCTAATAGCAGCCTTAAGTTCAAGTAAAACACATTCTATAGATTAAGGTAGTGTGTGTTACACTCATCTCGCTGCCGATGCTAATAAGCCTAGCGGTACATTAGTGGTAAAGATGGTCTGTTTATGGAACCCCTCGCTATTGGCACGAATGTTACTAGCTTGTATTATATTCTTTATTATGTCGTATTATAATACCTTGCCCCAGGAAAGATTTAAAGCAAACTTATAAGTTACTACCTAATACCAAGTATTTCTCATAAAAAATACGAATGCTAGTGCTGTATGCTTGAAGCGACGTTGATAAATAAGAATGCCAATCTATTAACCCCTTAATAGGGTTGATATATAAATATCAATCTTGCTTCTAATGAATTTCCTGGTTAAGACAAGTGCCGTTACTAGACTTTGTTCTAATACTACTAGCCCTTCACCAATAGGAATTGGTGATATCCAAGGTTGCTGTAATGCGCTAGATCGGCTACTAAATAAGCTTAGGCCGATAGATAAGGGACAGCTCTGGTTTGCTGGAGATCTAGTCAATCGCGGTCCCGCGTCGCTTACTGTACTGCGCCGTATTATCGGACTTGGTGAGCGTGCTGTGACAGTACTCGGCAATCATGATCTTCATTTATTAGCGATAGCGGCTGGCAAGCATCATCCTAAACATAGCGATACTCTTAATGATATCCTCGCTGCGCCAGATGCTATCGATTTAATCGATTGGTTGCGGTATCGGCCACTCGCGCACTATGATGGACGGCGACTACTTGTGCATGCCGGCGTGCTTCCTCAATGGGATGTTCATACTATACTCGGGCTAGCTCATGAGATCGAGGTGGCACTACGAGGTAAGGATTGGAAAATATTCCTTCAATCTCTATTCGGTAACGATCCGGATATGTGGCATGATGCACTACAAGGTTCAGCGCGTGCTCGAATAATTGTTAATGCTATAACACGTATTCGCTTCTGCGATGCACACGGACAAATAGAGTTTAAAGAAAAAGGATCTCCAAATACAGCACCGGCTGGGTTAATGCCATGGTTTGATGTACCTAAGCGACGTAGTGCCACTACATTAGTAGTATTCGGCCACTGGTCAGCACTCGGGCTACTGATTCGTGATGATATAATCGGTCTAGACTCGGGCTGCGTCTGGGGAGGAAAACTATCCGCTATACGATTAGCTACAGATCCACGGGAGCGGGATATCCTGGTCCAGGTCGACTGTAGCAAGAAACGCTAATTAATTCTTTATCTATCTCCGCATTACATAATCCAGTATGTGCACCTAAAGATAGTGGTTACACACTCTTAACAACTTTGTCAGTGTTGTAGCCTAGCATAGGTTCTTATCGAAAGCGGCAATCTTATAACTTTGCACGCTGTATTCTTCGGAAATACAAGGGTTAATCTTTGTATTTTAGAGAATGTAATAGAAGTGTGTATTCTTAGATATACATCTAATGTTTTCTAGTCTTAGCAACTACCTACCGGTATTACTCAGTCCGCAGGACGTGAGGAGCGATTATTGCGCATCATATCAGTTATATCATGAGTGGTCCAGTAGTCCTGATGGGATAGGCGATAAACATCAGACTTTACTATCATCTATTTTACGCCCACTGGTTTTGGCTATCGTATGCAACGCGACCAGCTATAATCGTAGCGCGCACCCGAGCTGGCAATTTACAGCCTAGAAACGGCGTATTGTGTCCCTGGCTCTTGAACGCTCTTGGATCGACATACCAATATGCAGTAGGGTCGAACACGCAGAGGTCTGCAATAGCGCCGGGCTCGAGTCGGCCTGCTGGCAATCCAAGTAATGCAGCTGGCGCGCAGGTGATCTTGGCTAGTGCGTGTGCGAGCGACTGCCCTTCCTCAACTGCCCACTTAAGTGTCAATGATAGAAGCAACTCAAGCCCAGTAGCGCCAGGTAACGCTTCTCCAAAGGGCCTCAGTTTTTCATCGTCATCTAGGGGCGTATGATCTGAGCAAATCGCATCGATGGTGCCGTCAGCAAGTGCAGCGCGAATTGCATCGCGGTCATACTGCGCTCTTAATGGCGGATCGACGCGGAACTGAGCGTCGAAGTAGCCAATATCTACATCGATTAAGTGAACATGATTAATTGTCACATCGCATGTGACTGGTAACTCTTCACGCCTAGCCGCGCGCACGAGTTCGATGCCCGCTGACGACGACAGGTGCTGGAGATGAACCCGCGCACCTGTCGCGCGCATCAGCTCGAAAATCGTATGCAGTGCGATCGTTTCAGTAGCTATAGGCACTCCCGGCAATCCGAGCCTCGACGCGACAGGTCCGCTAGCAGCGACACCGCCTCGGCGTAGGTGTGGGTCTTGCGGCCGTAACCAGACCATGTAGCCAAATGTATTAGCGTATTGTAGCGCTCGAAGCAGTACTGTAGTATCGACAATCGGCTGGTTAGCTTGTGTGAAGCCGACGCACCCCGCCTCAGTTAACTCAGCCATTTCGGTAATAACCTTACCCCTTAAAGCCACTGTTAATGCCCCGAGAGGATATACGTGGACTTGGTCTATATTGCGCGCACGAAATTTCAGCATCTTAACCAGACTGGGCTCGTCTAATGGCGGGTCGGTATCAGGTGGGCACACAAGGCTGGTCACGCCTCCAGCTAGCGCCGCAGACATCTCTGACTCCATAGTCGCACGATACTCATACCCAGGCTCGCGTAACCGCGCGCATAAATCAACGAGTCCCGGGGCAATCGCTAGTCCTGTAGCGTCGAAGGTTTTTGTATCATGCGTTGGTGTAGTAGTATTGCCGATTGACACGATGCGCCCGTCTGCAATCCAGATATCTGCCTGCTGCTCTGTACCGGCTACTGGGTCAATGACACGTCCGCCCTTGATATAAATCTTCATGCTTATAGATTTTTTAAATGCCTACTAATGCATTTCGTCGTTATTGCCCGCGATAATACTCATTACAGCCATGCGTACTGCTATACCGAATGTAACCTGATTTAGGATTACAGACTGCGGACCATCCGCAACACTTGATTCGATCTCAACGCCACGGTTCATAGGTCCTGGATGCATGACGATTGCATCAGGCTTGGCGTATGCAAGCCTCTCCGAGGTTAGACCCCATGTCTTGAAGTACTCCTGCGCTGATGGCATTAATGCACCGTTCATACGTTCGTTTTGCAGGCGCAGCATAATAATTACATCGACGTTTCGTAAGCCCTGTTTCATATCGTGAAAAACGCGTACGCCAAAATGTTCTAGCCCTCCAGGCAAAAGCGTTCGGGGCCCAATCGCACGAATCTCAGGCACACCAAGTGCAATCAGTGCATGGATATCAGATCGAGCAACGCGCGAATGCAAAATGTCACCGACAATAGCTACCCGTAACTCAGTAAAGTTACATTTATAGTGACGAATCGTGTACATGTCTAGTAGTCCCTGTGTCGGGTGCGCATGGCGACCATCCCCAGCATTAATAATATGTACATGAGGTGCGCAATGCTGAGCGATTAGATATGGTGCGCCGCTTTGTACATGTCGTACAATAAACATATCTGCATGCATTGCAGACAGATTATTAATCGTGTCTAGTAAAGATTCTCCTTTACTTGTAGATAATGCATTAATATTTAAATTTAGTACGTCCGCAGACAACCGTTTTGCGGCAATCTCGAACGTCGTTCGGGTGCGTGTTGAATTCTCGAAGAATAAATTAAATACAGATTTCCCACATAATAATGGCACTTTTCTGATACCCCGGTCCGCCGCACTGAGAAACTGGGTCGCAGTATCTAAGATATATGTGACTACTGCGGAAGGTAGACCTTCAAGAGTCAGTAAATGCTTAAGCTCACCATGCTGATTTAATTGTGGGTGGCCGCGTAGAAAACTTGTCTGAAATTCAGCGGATATAGGCAAGGTCGGGTCATGCTTATTAGCATTAAGTAATACATCTTCGCATGTCGTTTCAGCGAGCTCTAAGGGGACGGTATTCATGGATAACTTGGTTTGATCATGAGAGTGGTAATAGTTGCTTAGCTGTCACAAGGGATGTAATAAGCAATGTAGTACCATCAGGCGCCTATATACCTATAAGACAAAGTAATAATCACTCAGCGCTTTAGTGATAAACGTTAGCATGCTGTGACAATCATGATGCAGAACGAACACCTCTGTCTCTAGAATATATTAAACATCGCACCAACGATGAAATCGATGATGAATTGCTCGCGACAGACTCAAGACCGGTATAGTGAAATTAATGCATACTAAACGTCTGTATCGTAGAGCTTTTAATTGCAGTATGGATCCAGTTCGCCCAGTGAATGGCTTGTTATCCACATATATGAATCAACGACGTTTACTACACGTAGCTATGGGGCCCCTCCCTTTCTTTATGTAGTCGTCAAGATACTAGGCAATATTGCCTACACCCAGCGAAGCCAGACCTAGATTTCAGGCAAGTCACCTAATAATCTAGGCGTTATTACTATAGATCCTAACTAGAAAAGTCCTGTGCTCAAGCGTATCGTACTGCTGACCAGGGCTTGCATTACTCATAGTGTGATATAACTATCATAGCAATACTCGTTATTAGTGCTTAAATGCATTTTCATCAAAATACTGCTGAAGAATAATGCATGCTGCTAGTGCGTCTAGAACAGGTCCACGAGCGCCTGTCGCTTCAGCCTCGGTAGATGAGTATCGTTCGTCAACCCATGTTACTGGTAAGTCAAAGCGCCCATGGAGTTGGTTTCCAAAACGCTTAGCTTGCTGTGTTAGCGTGTGTGGAGTCCCATCAGCATACATGGGCAGCCCCACAACGAGCCATAGCGGTTGCCATAGATTAATTAATCTACCCACTGCTGCAAAACGGTATTCGCGATTTCGGTTTTCGACAGTTATAAGCGCTCGCGCGCAATAAGTCAGCGTGTTTCCAATCGCTACGCCGATGCGCTTGTGTCCGTAGTCGAACGCGAGCAACGTTGCCTCTGCCGTATTCATGCGTGCCCCACTTCTCCGGAAAGCATTATTGATGAGATACCCAGCAATCCAAGTGCCGCATCAAAACGTTGCTCTGCTGGCATATCGAACATAATATTTGGATCTCCCTCAACAGTTAGCCATCCATTCTTCGCAATCTCTTCCTCTAGCTGCCCCGCACTCCAGCCAGCATGCCCAAGCGTCATTAGGAAGCGCTTAGGGCCGTTACCATTTACCACCGCTTCAAGCACGTCTTTTGATGTGGTTATTTTAAGCCCGCTTAGTACTGACATAGATGAGGTATAGTTGCCATTGTGGATGGGGTCGTGCAGAACAAATCCTCGTTCAGTCTGAACTGGCCCGCCGAAATAAACAGGTACACGCAATAGCGGCTCAATTTCTAACTTCAGATCTATACGAGAAAATAGCGCTTGAAGGTCAATATTAGTTGGCCTGTTAATTACTAAACCGAATGCACCGCGCTCAGTGTGCTCGCAGAGGTACACTACCGTCCCGAAAAAAGTGGAATCGGCTATGTGTGGCATAGCAATTAGGAACTGGTTAGTCAAGTTGATAGGATGAGTAGTCTTTAACATGTTTTAAATTTTAGAAAAAACTTGGGGGTTTTTAGTGATTATATGAGTAGCACTTTTCTAGCCTCACTATAGTTGAATTACTAACAGCCGGCTTCTAATTTAGAAGGAGAGGTATCAAGCAAAGATTTGGAATAATAGCTGGTAAACATTTTCCCCATGCATAGCGGGCACGCTTTCTAAAATAGAGCGTAGTTCTATTAACGTAAGTAGTGTGCCTGCTTCGGGATTATCGACATATTTCTATATAAGTCTAAATATGTGACAATATTATCTATCACGCGCAGGGAATATAGTTAAAATTGCACATATTGACCCGCAGTAAGTCAACACTGCTTGAGGCGGGGTCTATCTATGTGCTCAGCATATAGATAAGTAGGCAACGGCGCCCTCTACTAAATCAAGGATACCCTATAATCATACAACAGTTAAAGTTATGCGTAGTCGTCCATGTTATTAGGTGCTAACTTTTTTCCACTAAGCATTTTCCTCACATTCTTAGTGTTGGTCTGCTTAATAATATCCTCGTCATATTGCTCCCTGTCATAGTAGAAGCAGGCACCAAGCACATCGGCAACTAACTGCTATAGAGATTACTAAGCTTCCTCACTTATCGATTCTGTAATACACACCTTGCAACCCGTCTAGGGTATAAGCCAGCGTTACCTAACGCATATCAGTTAATCGCGTGCGCTCAATGCGCACCCGGGCGAAACCCCATATTTGAGGTAGGGGTTAAATTTAGAAAGGCTACTGACACTGCTTGCAAAGTAAAGCGAAGCTTATCTAGCTATAGCTAGTCTCTCTACAGCTTCTTACCCAGTTAATATATGTTCGTATAGCTTACTGCTGTGTATTAAGCCCTCTTGTCTATAGTTTAAATTTGAACCATCTCGAAATCTTCCTTTCGTGCCCCGCACTCGGAGCACGTCCAATTAATAGGAATATCCGTCCAGCGCGTGCCAGGCAAAAGCCCCTCTTCCGGAAGACCTTCTGCTTCGTCATAAATCCAACCACAAATCAGGCACATCCAACTTTTGTAGTCCATCTTATTGCCGTATCAAACTAGTAATTTATTTAAATAAAATTTAAGGTATAGTACCTGTGTTGTTATATTACTATCTAGCATGGGTTATATAGTACAGTCGATCTATTCAAAAGCATGTTAGTTAATACACCTAATGTAATAAATATCACTACCGTACTTTATAATGTTTACAGCTTGCTAGTGTATTAATAATCTAGCCCCGGTGCTGGGGTTATACTGCGTATTATTACGTACTAAGACACATAGCCTGCGTAATTATCTAATACATAATTTCTCTGAGGAGTTAAATGTGTAAAAATGTATCCTACCGCATCAGAGAGTATCTAATCAGACGTATTAGTGCGCTAAGTAATCGGATTACAACATGGGTAATAATAGACCAATAATAGATTGGCACTATAATAAATCGCTACGCAAACAGGCGTTAAATACGCATACTAGGCAATATGCCTCTTCATCAGTAGATATTTTATTTTCAATTCTTTTTATATGCGGCTCAGGCAAGATAAACGGCCCGAATTCTTATTCGGCCGGTTAAGAATAACCTAAAATTATTTAAATCTTCGCTTAAAACGACGGATTAAAAAAAGACCCTATGTTCCTAAAAACATAGGGTCTTATGAATTGCATCGGGGTTTTAAAAACTTAGCTAACAGCTTTTAAGAGGCCGATGCTTAAGACTTATTAGGCAAACTGAACTCTACATGTCCATACCCATACCACCCATACCGCCCGGCATACCGCTAGGTGTTGCAGGTGCATCTTCTTTCGCCAACTCACATACTGCAGCATCAGTTGTAAGTAGCAGACCAGCAACAGATGCCGCATTCTGAAGAGCTGTACGCGTAACTTTGGTTGGATCGACAACGCCAGCCTCGACGAGGTCACCATACTCTCCGCTTGTTGCGTTATAGCCATAGTTTCCCTTACCAGCAGCTACAGCAGCAACTACAACACTACCCTCTTCCCCGCCATTCATTACGATTTGACGAAGCGGTTCCTCTATCGCACGTAGTACGATTTTAATACCAGCTTCTTGGTCAGAGTTTTCGCCTTTGATACTAGTGATCGCAGTGCGGGCACGAATCAGTGCAACGCCACCACCCGCCACGATTCCTTCTTCAACAGCCGCACGTGTAGCATGTAGCGCGTCTTCAACCCGTGCTTTCTTTTCTTTCATTTCTACTTCAGTGGCTGCGCCTACTTTGATCACTGCTACGCCGCCTGCGAGCTTCGCAACACGTTCTTGTAGCTTTTCTCGATCATAGTCTGATGTCGATTCTTCGATCTGCGCACGGATTTGCTTTACACGACCTTCAATGTTTTTTGCCTCGCCAGCTCCATCTATAATTGTTGTGTTTTCCTTCGCAACTTCGATTCGTTTGGCCTGACCTAGCTCTTTCAGCGTAGCTTTTTCAAGTGAAAGGCCAGTTTCTTCGGCAATAACTTGTCCACCAGTTAGGATCGCAATATCTTCAAGCATCGCCTTACGCCGATCTCCAAAGCCGGGTGCTTTTACTGCCACAGTCTTTAAAATGCCACGGATGTTATTTACTACTAGTGTCGCCAGTGCTTCGCCTTCAACGTCCTCCGCAATAATTAGCAACGGACGGCTAGCCTTAGCTACTTGCTCGAGTATAGCTAGTAAGTCACGAATATTCGAGATTTTCTTATCGTATAGCAGAACATACGGGTTCTCGAGGATAGCAACTTGCTTATCTGGATTATTAATAAAGTACGGAGATAGGTAGCCGCGATCAAACTGCATACCCTCAACTACCTCAAGCTCATCGGCAAGTGATTTTCCGTCTTCAACGGTGATTACACCCTCCTTGCCGACTTTATTCATCGCTTCAGCAATGCGCTCGCCGATAGACGTATCGCTATTAGCAGAGATTGAACCGACCTGCGCGATTTCCTTACTTGTTGTACACGGTTTGCTAATTTTACGCAGCTCGTTAACTGTAGCAATAACCGCTTTATCGATACCGCGCTTCAAGTCCATCGGATTCATGCCCGATGCAACATATCTCATACCTTCACGCACAATTGATTGTGCAAGTACAGTTGCTGTCGTCGTTCCATCTCCAGCATTGTCGCTAGTTTTGGAAGCAACTTCTTTAACCATTTGGGCGCCCATGTTCTGCAGCTTGTCTTTTAGCTCAATTTCTTTCGCTACAGATACACCATCTTTGGTTACCATCGGACCACCAAAGCTGCGCTCGAGTACTACATTACGCCCTTTAGGGCCAAGCGTCACCTTCACCGCATTGGCAAGGATATTGACACCTTCAACCATTTTTGCACGGGCGGAATCGCCAAATACAACGTCTTTAGCTGCCATCTTTTTACTCCTTAAAATCTTTGAAAAGTCGAAGGCTACGGACGACCGTTACTTTTGGACAGCCGCCATAATGTCTTCTTCGCGCATGACGAGCAACTCTTGCCCATCAACTTTGACCGTCTGACCGGCATACTTACCGAATAACACACGGTCGCCTACTTTAATATCAAGCGCAATTTTTGCGCCTTTATCGTCACGCTTTCCTGGACCAATAGCCAGGACCTCGCCTTGATCAGGCTTCTCAGCTGCTGCATCAGGAATTACGATTCCTGATGCAGTCTTGGTTTCCTGATCTAAACGCTTAACGATAACGCGATCGTGCAAAGGACGAAGGTTCATACACACTCCTTTTATGTTGTAGGCTAAAGAACGCTTTTAACGTTGACGCCTGACAAACTAGGCGTCTTGGTGGCACGTGTTGTTAGCACTCATGTGCGGATAGAGCCAATTATATGGACAGGTGAGGACTATTTCAAGAACCCAAATTTTCTATAGTGTAGGAGGTATTTACGGTATTTATAGATGCCACACTTAATCGCAACTATATGTATGCGGCTGGTCAGACACATAGAATGTGTCAACCTAGATATATCATTATAAATTGATAACACTCAAACAAGTCGTTTAGTATTAGGATGGCGTTCATTTTTTATGGTGATAGCTACTGCTAAAATTGACTATGCATTGACTGCAGTAGTATGAATAAGATCATTTCATCTAATTTTCCTTATCACGCTTAGATATGTAGAGTTTAAATAAAAACTAGTCCACTAAGAAGTCTGATAGCAGCGGACGCGGCAGTCTATTAATCGTCTTTCAAAGACGTATAATCATATATAGATATGAGCATCTCCAGTGCTATATTCTGTAAAATTTAAGCGCGTAGTTTTTTCAAACGAACTAAGCACCTATCAGTGGAGCACGACCTAAATTACCTGGACACTAGTGTGCAATTTTGTGTGCGGTATATTGAATTCGAAAAACTATATCCGTCGCTTTGCTATTCAGTTTAGACTGACAACTAATTTTATAGTGAGTAATACTCTGCGCAGTCAGCACCACGCTGTCTAAAACCGGCAAGAAGGACTATGTAATTTGGTCTCAGATAATTAGGAATACGGGCACTACTGAGATTTTAGATTAGCTGGTTTGATATTTTTCACATAGCCAAATAGCGGACTACCGGCCGATGTAGAATTCCCCTAAGACACCCTAAGCATAATCCGCGGAGCTTGATGTCATTCAATGTATATACAACAGAATAAGAGAGAAGGTTTCATCATTGGCACACAGACGCCCATGATACTCGAATGAAAGTTATCTTTACACGCGACTTTTTCGCGTTAATGACTAGCGTTGCTATCGTCGGACTAGGAATCGGTGCCACGTTTCCTCTCACTGCTATGGCGTTGATACAAGCTGGCTATGGTTCAGACGTGATTGGCATTCTTACTGCTGCGCAGGCGGGAGGCGGGCTCGTGATCGTTACATTTGTGGAGCGTATTACATCGCGTATCGGCGCACGCAGAACCATTATTAGCACGGTGTTGATAACGTCGCTCGCGACTCTTGTAATGCAAGCGACAGCTAATATTATTGCATGGACTATCCTGAGAGCAATCTCAGGTGCTGCTTTAATGCTACTTTTTACGATCACTGAAGTCTGGGTGCACCAACTTGTTCTCGATCAATCGCGCGGTCGCATCATTGCGCTGTATACGGCTAACTTTACCTTATTCCAGATGGCCGGACCCCTACTTGTTAGTATAATTGCCTATTATCCTAAATGGCGTTTTGCATTATGCGCCCTAATCTTCCTTCTAGCTCTGCCCGGACTATGGATAATGCGAATCGCACCTGATATTAACCTAGCCGACGATAAACCTCGTGATACCTGGAAAACAGTATTACCACGCATGCTTGCACCGATTGCTGGTGCGAGCTTTTTTGCTTTGTTTGATACACTAGCATTGTCATTGCTGCCGTTGTTCGCGCTCCATCATAATGTCTTAACAGAAATGGCTGTTGTATGTGGGTCCGCGATCGCACTCGGTGAAACTATATGCTCATTTTTCTTTGGGTGGCTAGCTGATCAGGTCGGCCGGGAACGTGTACACCTGAGCGCAGCACTAGTTGTAACTCTGTTGTTGCTAATATTGCCCGCGGTTGCTTCGCAGCCATGGCTATGTTGGCCTGTACTGATCCTGCTTGGCGGGGCTGCGGGGGGGGTATACACGTTATCCTTGGCGGCAGTCGGGGAACGTTTCTCTGGTCCGTTGCTAGTTACCGCTAGCTCTTTGATCAGTGCGTCATGGGGCGTAGCCAGTTGTTTAGGACCGATAGTTACTGGCGCGCTAATGCGTATGATCAGCCCTGATGCACTGATCGTCGTACTGTTTTTGAGTATTATCCTCTTTATCTGCGCACATCTTCGAGAACAGTATACAGCTCGGGTTTCCGACGTAAGGCTAAAAACTTTTAAACTACCCACAAGTCATTAGATTAAGTGGAAAGCTACCACCCATATTATCATCTTTCGAGTAAGAGCATATTAATGCTGCGGAATAGTATCACCGTTGCTTAATCTAATTCTGAGCCCCATTTACCTTTTAGGGAGTCTAGCAGCATTGATTAGCTATAAAAATAGCTAATTATTTGGCTAAGTTAGATCGTATTACTTTATCGATTAGATAATAATAGAAACTGCTTTTATTTCTCTAATATTTCTTCAAATTCCTTCTGGACTCTTCGCTGCTGCATGTTATCAGCATTTTAATTCAGTAGATGTTGCTATTTAATTGCGCAAAGGCGCGAGGACGGTACAATAGACCTCGACTCCTCTCTTAATAGTAACAACTAAACAGCCTGTTATATGGGTGGTTATTAATCTGACTGCGCAAGTCTCAATGATTGACGACTCTCTACGAATAGGGTGAAAGCATCGATATAGTATGGGCAGGCGTGCCACCAGATTATCTAACCGTCACCTATCTCTAGTAACTGCCTTCGTACTGTATATGTCAAAGTTTACATCACTTAAGTGCGTGTCAAGTTTAGTAACTGATGCAGTGTGCAGTCTTGCGCGACACCGAAAAGCTAGCGCAGACTGCACACTGTACGTGGTAAAGCTTCACATGCCGTAGACGCATCTTCCCTATCCAAACTTAGAACGCTAAGGTATTTTACGATGATCCTGTCTTCTACCGAGTCATCCCCGACCCCCTCCCTCCGTACTGCCTCCCATCGCTCGCTCGATCTCGGCGTTATTGGCAATTGTGCATTCAGTGCACTGATTGATAAGATGGGTTGCATTGTCTGGAGCTGCTTGCCGCGATTTGATAGTGATCCGGTCTTTAACGCACTCATTGATACCTCAGATCATGCTAGTTTATGGGGTATAAAAATTGAGAAATATGAGCGTAGTGAGCAGTTCTACGAGCCAAACACCGCTGTGCTTCGTACGTGCTTATATGACATAAATGGGCAGGGTATTGAGATTACTGACTTCGCGCCACGATTCTATTCACGTGGGCGTTATTTCCGCCCAACAACGATCGTGCGCCGCGTGAAGCCCTTAGAAGGCGCAGTACGTATTACAGTACAGCTACGCCCCCGTTTTAACTGGGGCCAGTTGCCACCTATAATCACACAAGACAGCCACTATATCCGCTACGTTGGCCCTACGCAAATGCTGAGGCTCACGACTGACGCGCCATTATCGTACATTGCCTCAGAGCAGCAATTTCTGCTTGATCGAGAGGCTAATTTTATCTTTGGACCGGATGAAATACTGACTGCAGATATTAAGAATATCGTGCATGATTTTGAGCAAAATACTATCCAGTACTGGCGTGAGTGGAGCAGCCGGCTTGCGATATCTCTAGAATGGCAAGATGCGGTAATTCGAGCAGCTATCACGCTAAAGCTGTCTCTTTTTGAGGATACTGGTGCGATTATTGCGGCAATGACTACTAGCATTCCGGAAGCGCCAAATAGTAGTCGTAACTGGGACTACCGATATTGCTGGCTACGCGATGCATTCTTTGTGGTACGTGCGCTAAACAGTTTATCTGAAGTTAGCACTATGGAAAATTACTTACGCTGGTTACAAAATATTGTATTGCGATCCAAGGGAGGGCACATCAAACCACTCTACGGTATTGGTCTCGAAGAGTCGCTTCCAGAGTCGATTGTTGAGCATTTGGATGGGTACCGCGGTCAAGCACCAGTACGTGTTGGCAATCAGGCATACGAGCACTTCCAGCACGATGTATACGGTAATATCATCTTAGGTGCGGCACAGGCTTTCTATGATCGGCGCTTAATGCGCCCAGCCGGGCTATCCGAGTTTGAGCATTTAGAGTCTGTGGGGGAGCATGCCTATAAAATATATAAGCAACCAGATGCCGGCATGTGGGAGCTTCGGTCGCGTGCTCGCATTCATACTTCATCGGTATTAATGAACTGGGCCGCTTGCGATCGGCTTGCAAAAATCGCACATACGCTTGGGCTACTTAAGCGCGAAATGCTGTGGCGTGATCGCGCTGACAAGATCCGTGAATATTTGCTAGATAACGCGTGGAACGAGGCTCGTGGCGCATTTGCTGAAAGCGTTGGTGGACGAGATTTAGATGCAAGCGTGCTCCTGATGGCTGAAGTCAACATGATTAACTCAAAAGATCCGCGCTTTATATCCACTGTTGAAGCACTAGAGCGATCACTATGCGATGGCCCCTACATGCGACGCTATGAAGCACCAGACGATTTTGGAAAGCCTGAAACCGCATTTAATATCTGCACATTTTGGCGTATTGATGCACTAGCTAGAATTGGTCGTCGTGAGGAAGCCCGCGTAATCTTCGAAGCAATGCTGGCATCGCGGAACCATCTTGGTTTACTATCCGAAGACACGCATCCAGTTACTGGTGAAATGTGGGGAAACTTTCCGCAAACCTACTCAATGGTGGGTATTATCAACTGCGCAATGCGACTTTCCGTACCGTGGGATTCTGTTATTTGAGCGTGGATTTTAACACACAAACAGCGCCCCCATTCGGGGAAACGAATTTTCGTAATCTCCCAGTTAATATGCGTATTTTTTGGTAAAAAAGCTCTAAGCGCGCTGGAGCTGAAGAAGACTTCTACGAAGCGGGGGTAATAATTTTAGGCTAAAACTAGCGCCACCTTCCTCAGGTTCAGCTATGCATCCCCGCTGAGTAGATTGTCGAATGAGGGCGTTGTTTGTAATATTAATATTGTATATATGTATCAATACTAACCACTAATCAGTGACTAACATTTTTTAGCTCTTCAGGCGATATCCAGTTTTGAAGATCCACGCGACTATTCCTATAAATATAACTAGACATGAGATTGTTACGCCTAGGCAAGTGATAATATTTACCTGAGCTTCAGCTCGAAAACTCCAACGCAACCCACTAACTAGATATACTACTGGGTTAAATAGCGCTACCGTGCGCCAAAACGGCGGTAGCATATTAACCGAATAAAAGCTGCCGCCAAGAAATGTCAACGGTGTGATAATGAGCAGCGGCACAAACTGTAACTTCTCGAAGTTGTCGGCCCACACGCCGATAATAAAGCCGAACAGTGCGAATGTGAATGCGGTCAGCAGCAAAAATAACAGCATAAAACCCGGATGGTTAATCTGGATCGGAACGAACAAATGGGCGGTAGCTAGGATAATTAATCCCAGCATAACCGACTTGGTCGCAGCAGCACCGACGTAGCCAATTATAATCTCGACATACGATACTGGTGCGGATAAAAGCTCGTATATAGTGCCAGTAAAACGTGGAAAGTAGATACCAAACGAGGCGTTCGAGATACTTTGCGTAAGCAAAGATAGCATGATGAGTCCGGGCACAATAAATGCCCCATAGCTCATACCATTAACATACTGGATACGAGAGCCGATGGTCGTACCGAAGACGATAAAATACAGAGACGTCGAAATTACAGGCGATACTACGCTTTGCATCAGAGTCCGCCAAGTACGAGCCATCTCAAAGCAGTAAATTGCACGAATTGCATATATATTCATCACGTCGCTTCCTTTCGGGGTAGTTCGTGACACCTTTCTATAAGGTTCACGAAGATATCCTCTAGCGAGCTTTGTGTCGTCTGCAGGTCTTTAAAGACGATATTTTCATCATCCAGCGCTCGTAGTAATTCAATGATGTTAGCGTGTTCTGCGTGCTCATCATAAGTATAGATCAGCTCGTTACCTCCACGCGCCAGCTCGAGTCCATATACGGCAAGCTTCTTCGGAACGCTCTGTAGGGCCATATGTAACTGAAGCGTCAGCTGCTTTTTACCAAGCTTACGCATTAACTCTGTCTTATGATCGACAAGAATAATCTCGCCGTTACGGATTACACCGATGCGGTCAGCCATTTCCTCGGCTTCATCGATATAGTGCGTAGTCAAGATTATTGTCACGCCGCTGTCGCGCAAAGACCGTACGAGTCTCCACATGTCGCGTCGCAACTCGACATCTACGCCGGCCGTTGGCTCATCTAGGAATAATATACGTGGTTCATGCGATAATGCTTTAGCAATCATTACGCGGCGCTTCATACCGCCGGACAACGTTCGGATTTTATTGTCTTTTTTATCCCAGAGTGACAGCTCTTTCAAAACTTTTTCAATATACACAGGATTAGCTGGTTTACCAAATAAGCCGCGACTAAATGAGACTGTTCGCCATACCGATTCAAATGTATCGGTGGTTAGCTCTTGTGGCAATAACCCAATAGTTGAGCGTGCGGCTCGGTAATTGGTCACTATGTCATAGCCGTCAACTATGACGCGCCCCTTACTTGGATTGACGATGCCGCAGATAATACTAATTAGCGTCGTCTTGCCAGCACCATTTGATCCGAGCAGCGCAAAGATCTCGCTACGCTGGATATCAAGATTAATGTTGTGTAGCGCCCGGAATCCAGACGCATACGTTTTTGAGAGATTAGATATAGAAAGAATCGTGTGCATGACCTGGACAATAGCAGAAGCTATTGTTTTTTTCAGCCTTGACTCTCTTCTAAAATACGTTGTTCGTGATTTTGATACGAGAAAGTAGATAAATGTTATGTTATAATATTTTATATTGAGCGCTCATACGAGTCTACCCGCGCTTGCGGTACAAATCTCTTCGGAACCGTTTAATGAAACGCCTTATTACAACCGCTGCGTCATTAGTTGCCCTCTACATGCCGCCACTCACTGGGATAGCGGCATGCAATGTTAGCCCCCAGACGATTCAAGTTATTGCAGTCGAGAACTTTTATGGAGAGCTGGTGCAAACGCTAGGTGGTCCTTATGTATCGGTTAAAAGTATCCTAAGCAACCCTAACCAGGATCCGCATCTATTTGAAGCTAGCCCAAGTATCGCTCGGGAATATGCCTCCGCGCAACTGCTTATCTACAATGGTGCAAACTATAATCCATGGCTGCCTAAGTTGCTTTCTGGCTCACGAGAAAACCAGCAGCCGCATACAAAAATTGTTGTTGCTGATCTTATCGGTAAAAAGCCAGGCGACAATCCACACCTATGGTACCTACCTAAGACTATGCCAACAGTAGCACGTGCAGTTAATGCGTTCCTTATACAAACAGATCCAGAGCATAAAGCAGACTATGCTATCCGGTTGACTAAATTTATTAACTCGCTCAAGCCAATCAATCAAAAAATTGCGGAATTAAAACAATGCTATCAGGGCGTGCCTGTGACAGCTACCGAACCTGTATTTAGCTATATGGCCGAAGCTATTGGCTTAACGATGCACAACAAACGTTTTCAGCTTGCTACAATGAACAAAACAGAGCCTAGCGCCGCTGATATTGCGGCCTTCGAGCGTGACTTAAGTAGGCGGCAGGTAAAAGTACTGATTTACAACAGCCAAGCTAGCGATATGTTAACTCAGCAGATGTTAAAGATTGCGCAGCAGTCACATGTGCCGACGGTGCGCGTTACTGAAACAAAGCCATATGGCAGAACATACTGCCAATGGATGCTGGAACAACTTGACGCCCTGCAAAAAGCGTTAAAAGGATAATTTTAATGATTGAACCAGCAATCGAGCTAAATTGCGTCACGATTAAATTAGGTACGCGGTGCGTGCTTGATAATATTAGCTTTACAGTAAATAAAGGTGAATTTATTGGCCTACTAGGCCCTAACGGTTCCGGGAAAACTACGCTAATGCGAACACTACTCGGACTTTCTCCTATTGCTCATGGTAGACTACGAGTACTTAAAAATCGAGTCACATTTGGCAATACCGCAATCGGCTATATGCCACAAGTACGTAACACAGCGATAGCTCAGCGTCTTTCCGGCCGAGACTTTATAGCATGCGCGTTCAATGGGAACCGCTTAGGGGTAACATTATCCCGGAGCCGAAAACGTCGAACTGTGGACGACGTTCTAGCGATCGTTGGCGCGTCTACGCTAGCTGAGCGACCTTTCGTAGAATTATCTGGCGGTGAACGTCAGCGTCTCCTATTAGCACAATGCCTTCTCGGACAGCCTAAACTACTATTGCTAGATGAGCCATTAATTAGCTTGGATCCAAATCACCAAGCTAGCGTTGTCGAATTAGTGCGACGAGTACAACGTCAATTAGGCATTACTATCTTGTTTAGCGCTCATGAACTTAATCCGCTGCTTAATGTTATTGACCGCGTCCTCTACCTAGGTAATAGCCTTGCTGTGCTCGGCACTGTCGATCAGGTTATTACGCCATCAGTACTATCACGGTTGTATGGCGGCGTGCCAATCGACGTGATACGAATTTCTGGACGGATCTTTGTCATGTTCGGAGGCATAGAAATAGAGCAATGCCACCACTCACACAATTATAACAGTGTATATGTATAACGCGCTGCTTCAGCCTTTGGCCCTGATTTCTGTTAATAGCGTACTAGTTTAACTGCAATATCGTGCTACGCGGAATGTATGATGTTTGAATATGAGTTTATGATGAACGCCTTTGTGGCGTCTGGTATTGCTGCGATCGTTTCCGGAGTCGTCGGCTTTTTTCTGGTTCTGCGCCAGCAGGTCTTTGCCGGACATGCGCTAGCGCATCTCGGATTTACTGGCGCTACAGGCGCAGCACTACTCGGCATTTCACCGCTTTGGGGTATGATCGCCTTTACGGTTGTAGCTGGTCTTGCGATGGGTGCTCTCGGCGGACGTCTATCTGGATATGACATCGCTATCAGTATTACGCTATCGCTATCCCTCGGCTCTGGCCTGCTCTTTCTCCATTTTTTTACCGCCTATGCAACACAGGTTACTGTGCTGCTATTTGGTAGCATACTAGGTGTAAATACTAGTATGCTTATATCGCTCGCGTGGCTAGCACTATTAGTCTTTACTGCCTTAACGGTAATTGCACGGCCTCTAATTTTCTCGAGCCTACAGCCAGAGTTAGCCGAAGCCAAAGGCGTGTCTTTGCGCTCCATATCGATGCTATTTCTAGCAATTGTCGCTATCGCGGTTGCACAATGCACACAAATTGTCGGTATGCTGCTTGTATTTACACTCATGGTAGGGCCAGCTGCTGCTGCTCAGAACCTTACAAATCGAATTAGTTCTGGCATAGTATGCGCAGCTCTGTTCTCGCTTATGCAGGCATGGATCGGTATTACGTTAGCGTTCTACACTGACTGGCCAACAAGCTTTTGGATCAGCACGCTATCCACTATCGTGTATGGTGTTAGTGTGTTAATAAAATGGTGGCGCAGAACATAACTGTTTATAATCAATATCTTATTTTACTTACCGGCGGCCAATTTCTCGGCCGCTTAGCGCGCAGCGGCCGAGAACTAGTTTCATGCCCTATGCATGCAGATATCTTTCCTTGAATTTATACCTTAAATATTAGAATGTTTCCTACTTTTGAGTCATAGGGAGCCGCCCTATGACCAAGCCTACCAGGTATTACTACGACTAGAGCATAAGTTATCAAACTAGTAATTGCCCATGCATGTCTATCAATTCTTAGAAAAGATTACCGGTGACGCACGAGGTGTATATAATAATGGAGTAATAGATAATTCCATCGTATTTCGTGGCCATTTGTATATCCAAGACATAAACGACCCTAAGCTTGTTCCAGAGGAAATAGATCTAATATATAAGGCTCACTAACAAAGAATTACTGCTTTAGAGGTGGTCTGATTTTAAATAAGCAGTGGTTTAATGCATCTACAAGTTATTTACCTACTGCAATAATAAAACCAACGCATCATATAATGTCTGTCTAGATTCACTACTATGCTCGTTTAGGTCGCTGTCATTTAGACTCAACTCGATTATTAATCTATCGCCTAAACAGTATTAAGTATGCCTTATCCGGTCTAACAATAAAATTAACTATATAAAAGACTTTATTAACAATGACTTGATAAAAAATCACAAAATGCATTACAGTGCTATAAATATTATGTACCGAATTCTAGGTGATCATAAATAGTGCCTAAGCACTAGCTTGGGAATTAGCTTTAGTAGAGGAGATATTTTGGAGGATTTAAACACTTTATTCTGATATCGCTACCTATGCGGTAACCAGCGCGTACGCTATCGGCCTATTATTAGCACTGAGTAACTTTATAATAAATTCTCTTCAGAAAGCTTTAGTGTAGAGCAGATAGTTATCAGGTATTTGGGCTACTTATAAGTATAGGGCCGTCGGATTTAAATGCTGCCTCCGCACGCTGCAGGCGGTCGTTAACTACAGTCCACTCAGAGGTAGATGGTAGTAGTTCAATAAAAATACGCAGCACGTTCAAACTATCTAGTTGCCGAAGCATCCGATAGAGTTTGTACTCATACGTGTACGGATTATTGGGCGCGATAAGGAACTCCAAGTTAGGCCGCCCACGTAATACATCGGCCTGGGGCAGGCTGTTGCTAGCGATAACCGCTAGTCGTTTATGCGACGAATACGATTCGACTGTATTTAGAATGTCCTCGATAGGCAGCAGTGAGATCGGCGTATGTGGCGCATAGTGTGCTTTCAGAGTGCCTGATGAGCGTGGCGCTGTGGCAATAGAACTATTACTAGGCAGCTGCGGTGCTATGCCCAGTACATCTGTGATTTGTTGCTGCGTAATTCGCCCCGGGCGTAGCAGAGATGGAAATCCACGAGATAGGTCGACAATCGTCGACTCAATACCAATGTCGCATGCCCCACCGTCTAATAGGTAGATACTATCGCCAAACGCATCTCGGACATGCTGAGCGATTGTTGGGCTTACATAGCCGAACTTATTCGCGGAAGGAGCGGCTATGCTGCTGTGGCCATGCCGCAAGTCAGAGAATGCGCGCAGTAACGCTTGAGCGACTGGATGCGACGGACATCGAAGTCCAATTGAATCCTGACCGCCACTTACCGCATTCGTAATTGTGGCAGCTCGCTTTAAGATTAAGGTTAACGGCCCAGGCCAAAAAGCATCTATTAGGCGTTGCGCTTCCAGGCTTATCGAGAGAACCCAGCGACCAGGATCATCACCTGATGCTAGATGTACGATAACCGGATGAGTTGCAGGACGATTCTTAACCTCGTAGATGCGCGCTACGGCCTGTAGATTGCAAGCATCTGCACCTAACCCGTATACTGTCTCAGTCGGAAACGCAACTAGTTCTCCTGCATCTAAGCGGCATACGGCAGCATCTATCGTGGCTAGTGTATAGTACTTCGGCGCATTACTATTAGTAGACGTTAGCGGTAGAGTATGGCATCCATCGCTATATCTTCGGATGTCGCTCATTCAAGTGGGATATGTAAAAGATTCATACAATTACGCGCTGCCGCCTGGGCTATGTGCAAGTCTGGAGCAGTTAGAGTCACATGGCCCATTTTTCGTCCAATACGAACTTCTTCTTTCGCATACAGATGCAGGTGTGCCCCCGGTATCTTAACAACCTTGTGCCATGGTGGCACGCGTAGCATTTTATCTGTAAACCATATATCTCCAAGCAAATTAAGCATCACTGCAGGCGAATGCTGGCGCGTGCAACCTAATGGCATGCCAGTCATCGCACGAACCTGCTGCTCAAACTGGTTTGATACACATGCGTTGATCGTATAGTGGCCAGAATTGTGAGGGCGAGGTGAAATTTCATTAGCTACCAGTGAGCCGTCTTTTAATACGAAGAACTCTACGCATAGCACGCCAACATGGTTTAATTTTTCTGCAATCGAAAGTGCTGCAGCCTGTACACGCCTAATGAGTGCAGTATCCCCAACTGGGGACGGTGAGATCGTCTGCGATAAGATGCCGTTACGATGAATATTTTGTACGATTGGAAACATTGCGGTTGTGCCATCTGTAGAACGTGCGATGATAGCTGAAATCTCATACGCAATCGGCAGTCGTTGTTCAAGGACACATGTAACACCACCTAGTGCTGCGTGCGCGGCTCGCACCTCATCTGGGTTGCATACGCTTTTTTGTCCTCTGCCATCATAACCCAGTCTCGCAGTCTTTAGGATACTTGGCAATACTACCGATAAAGACTTATCACAGAGAGTTCGCAGCGTAGCTGACGACTCGATTACTATATATGGCGCGACTGATACACCAGCTTTTTTTATCCAGAGCTTTTCGGCTATACGATCCTGTGCGATTGCGACACACCGCGCAGACGGACTAACGCAGGTTGTTTGTGCTAGCCAGTCTAGGCTAGCGGCAGGCACATTCTCGAACTCTGTCGATACTGCCGAGCATAGCCTTGCCATCTCAGTAAGTGCCTCGTAATTATTATACTCAGCACAAAAATGTCGATCCACAACACCACTTGCTGGACAGGTGATCTCCGGATCTAATACGGCGACACGGTAGCCCATTGCTTGTGCGGCAAAACAAAACATCCGGCCCAGTTGCCCGCCGCCAACTATACCTAACCATTTTCCAGGCATGATAGGCGCGCTTGCATACGCTGGGGGAGCGAATGTCGCTATATTAGTATACGCCGGCGAGAACGAATGCATGCCGTTTATAGGTAGATAGACATTTATCATCTTGTTAAAACAATAAAGTCGACAGGAATGGCCCCTTTAAGACAGGGAATATAATTTAATGCTAAAGACTATTAATAAGCATTTTAGCTTATGCTAATGCCTCAATCCGGGGGCAATACAATATCGCGTGCATCATTATTCTGATGCACGCGGAACATTTCAAGTTTAGAAGCGAAGTCCTCTGCATTAACTTGCGCGTTAATATTATATGTGCTTGAAAGCAACGCAATGGCAAATAATGCGGCATTAGCCGCACCAGCCGCACCGATCGCAAACGTAGCGACAGGTACACCTCTAGGCATTTGTACAATTGAGTATAAGGAGTCTATACCCCGCATGTACTTACTAGCCACTGGCACACCAAGCACTGGTATCGTCGTCTTAGACGCGAGCATGCCTGGAAGATGAGCGGCAGCACCCGCTCCTGCAATGATCGAGCGTAGTCCACGAGCCCGGGCGATCTGCGCGTAATCAAACATTTCATCTGGCATGCGATGCGCAGATAAGACGCGCGCTTCATAGGGCACGCTAAAATCACGAAGGATTGCCACCGCATTCCGCATCGTTTCCCAGTCCGATAATGACCCCATAACCACACCAACTAGCGGTCTTAAGTGACTATGTACATCACCAGGTTGTGCTAACTGCTCTGCTTGCTGTTGGACTTTATTCATTGCGCACTTACGCTATTGATATAAAAGCTGGCCAGTAAGCCTCCTAAGGGCTTCACGGTATTTTGCCGTAGTCTTATCGATTACCTCATGCGGTAGCTTAGGTACTGGTGGCGCCTTGTTCCAGGACTGACCTTCTAGCCAGTCACGCACGAATTGCTTGTCGAACGATAATGGATTACTGCCGACTTGGTATTGCTCCATAGACCAAAATCGAGAGGAATCGGCGGTTAAGACCTCATCCATTAGGCATAGAGTTCCATCGTCATCGAGCCCAAACTCAAACTTTGTATCTGCAATAATGATTCCTCGTGTGGCTGCGTACTCCGAAGCCATCTTGTACAGTGAAATGCTAATATCGCGAATGCACACTGCTAAATTAGTTCCAATACGCCGCTCAACCTCAGAAAATGTAATATTTTCATCGTGATAACCGATATTCGCTTTCAATGTCGGTGTAAAGATTGGCTCTGGTAGCTGTTGCGCGTTTTGTAGGCCTGCCGGCAGTGAGACTCCATACAAAGAACCGCTAGCTTGATAATCTTTCCAGCCTCGGCCAGCAAGATAGCCACGCACTACAGCCTCTAGCAAAATAGGCCGGAGTCGACGCACTACGACTGCACGGCCGACAACCTGCTGCACCTCATCAGGAGCGACAACACTTTCTGGCGCTATTCCAGTCAAGTGGTTTGGCACTACATGCGCAAGCTTGTCAAGCCAAAAATTAGTCATTTGGTTGAGAACTCGCCCCTTGTCTGGGATCGGCTCACCCAGAATCACATCGAATGCTGACAAGCGGTCGGTCGTCACAATTAAAAACTTGTCGTTGTCGATCGCATAATTATCACGAACCTTACCGCGACTTATTAGTAATAGCGAATTTAGCGTAGATTTATAAAGCACGGTAGGCATTGTGGAGTTCTATAAAGCAGAAAGGCCATTCTGCTGCTATGCAGGAACGGCACGTACTCAGCACTGAGAGATCTCCCCCCCGGTAACGTTGCTTTGAGGGAGCTCTTATACAACACGTATTAGGGCTGACCTGACGAAAATTAGCCTATATTTGCTGTAGCGCACCCGACTTATATTTCTTGGCAACTTTATTTAGCGACAACGGCTTAATCTTACTAGCTTGCCCTTCGCAACCGAACTGCAGATAGCGCTCTAGGCATATTTTTTTGACTGCTTCTCGTGCCGGTTTAAGGTAATCGCGCGGATCGAACTTACTTGGGTTCTCGAAAAAATAGCGTCGGATCGCACCAGTGATTGCTAGTCGTAGATCTGTATCGATATTAATCTTGCGCACACCGTGTTTGATGCCTTCCTGGATTTCCTCAACTGGTACACCATATGTTTCCTTTATATCACCACCAAATTTACGGATCTCCGCTAGTAGCTCTTGCGGCACTGATGAAGAGCCGTGCATTACTAGATGCGTATTCGGAATCCTCGCATGGATTTTTTTAATTTGATTGATAGCTAAAATATCACCGGTTGGCTTTTTCGTAAATTTATAAGCCCCGTGAGATGTACCAATTGCTATAGCTAGCGCATCGCACTGAGTCTTATTTACAAAGTCCGCTGCCTGCTCAATATCGGTTAGCAGTTGCTCCCGTGTTATTATTCCTTCTGCACCATGCCCGTCTTCTTTGGCACCAGTCATTGTCTCAAGTGAACCAAGTACGCCGAGTTCACATTCAGTCGTCACTCCAACCGAATGCGCAAACTCAGTCACTTGTTGTGACACCTTGACATTATATTCATAACTCGCAATTGACTTGCCGTCAGCTTGTAAAGAGCCGTCCATCATTACACTAGTAAAACCGTTGCAGATTGCCTCCATGCAAACTAACGGAGATTGCCCGTGGTCCTGATGCACTACAATCGGCAGGTGTGGATAAGACTCAACCGCCGCCTTAACTAGGTGACGCAGGAAAGCGCTACCGGCATATCTACGTGCGCCTGCCGATGCCTGCATAATTACCGGTGCACCCGCTTCGTCTGCAGCCGCCATAATCGCCTGCACTTGCTCGAGATTGTTAACGTTAAACGCTGGTAATCCATAATTGTTTTCGGCGGCGTGATCTAATAACTGACGCATAGATACGAGAGGCATATTTTACTCCTTCAATAATAATTTTTCCTGAACTAGACGCATCCCCTCCTTATTATAGATCGCATGCATTTATTCTATTGTGCCGTACGCTGCGAGCTATCTTGAATTGCGACCGTCTTATATTTGGGTTATTCACGATTATTAGACTTTGATCAGAACGCAATTGCGATAAAATCCCGAAACTTTAAGCGGAGTTACTGATTTTGACAATCTTTAGCATATTGGTACCTCCAGCCTGTCTCATAGGTTCACCTATAGTTAAGACAATAATATCGCCGCTCATAGCATAGCCGTTCTTCACTAGCACCTCGAGTGCTTGCTGTAGTGCTGTATCGTGATCAAGGCTCGATTCTAGGTGTAGCGGCACTACATTTCGGTACAATACCATTGTCCGCTCGCTAGCCAGACATGAAGTCAACGCATAAATCGGCACATGTAGCCAGTGACGGCTCATCCACAGCGCAGTGGCACCTGATTCAGTTAAGGCAACAATCGCTTTAGCACCAAGGTGAAACGCGGTAAATAGAGCACCCATCGCAATAGACTGATCGATTTGAGTAAATGTTCGATCCAAGAAATCCTTATCTAACTCGACCTTCTCAGACTTTTCCGCTTCTACGCAGATAGCCGCCATCGTCTCGATCGTTGAGACTGGATATTGACCAGATGCGGTCTCCGCAGATAGCATGACTGCATCGGTACCATCTAGAACTGCATTAGCCACGTCTGAGACTTCAGCGCGAGTCGGAACTGGATTTTGAATCATTGACTCCATCATTTGCGTGGCTGTAATAACGGTCTTATTCGCTTCCCGCGCCATTCGAATCATGCGCTTTTGCAACGCAGGTACCGCTGCATTACCAACCTCCACCGCTAAATCGCCACGCGCTACCATGATACCATCTGATGAATCAAGGATTTCTTGTAATGATGGAATTGCTTCGGCACGCTCAATTTTAGCTATCATCTTCGGTTTATGACCGTATGGCGCTCCGGCAATATTCACGAGCTGCCGGGCTATCTCCATATCCATCGCATTTTTAGGAAACGACACGGCAACTAAGTCCGCGCCAAGCGCCATAGCAATGGGTATATCTTCCATATCTTTTGCTGTCAGGGCGGGCGCCGACAGCCCTCCTCCCTGACGATTAATCCCTTTATTATTTGATAATTCACCACCTACCTTTACGCTTGTATGGATTTCATTACCAATCACGCGCTGCACACTCAACACGATGAGGCCATCATTAAGCAGTAAAATATCACCGGTGTTTAAATCTCTCGGTAGGTCCTTGTAGTCTAAACCGACTCGATTCTCATTGCCTAATTTGCATGCAGCATCTAGAACGAACGTAGCGCCCATGGAAAGTATTATTCGGCCGGCCTCGAATTTGCCGATTCGGATCTTAGGACCTTGTAGATCTGCCATGATTGCCACTTCACGACCCACCTGCCGCGCAGCTTCCCGTACAAGCTCAGCACGCTGGAGATGATCATTTGCGGTGCCGTGCGAAAAATTTAGTCGTACAACATCTAACCCTGCCGCTATCATTCGTAACAAAACGTCTAGCGAGCTAGATGCGGGTCCAATGGTAGCAACAATCTTAGTAGCACGATGCATAAGTCCTCTTAACTTAATAAAATTAGCGATGGTGAGGTCGATTGCTAGGAACGAATAGAATAGCGCTGGCACTATTCTAGAGCCTGCTGTGCAGGCTAAAACACCATACAGTATTAACGACGATTTTTAGCCAGGTTATATTCGTGACTATTTTTGAGCCAAAATTTCTAGCTTACAAACTTACAAACGGCTTTGTAGAATCTCGATTGCAGGTAGCGTCTCACCCCCAAGAAATGCAAGGAAAGCCCCTCCACCGGTTGAAACATAATTAATATTGTTATAAATACCATACTTCGTAATTGCTGCTAGAGTATCACCACCACCAGCAATGGAGAAAGCTTTTGACTTCGCGATAGCCTTCGAAAGAGTTTTCGTGCCGTTGCTAAACTGATCAAACTCGAACATACCAACGGGCCCGTTCCATAGGATAGTTCCGGCTTTTTCTAGATGTAGAGCTAGCTCAGCCGAAGTTTTCGGGCCAATATCTAGAATTATGTCGTCGTCAGCCACTTCGCGTACCAGCTTAGTTTGTGCCTGGGCACCGGGTACGAGTGTCTTGGCAGTTACTACATCAGTTGGAATGGGCACGGATGCCCCACGCGTTTGTGCAGCATTGATAATTGATCTACTCTCACCGACTAAAGCTAAGTCGGCCAGCGATTTTCCGATCGGCAGCCCAACGGCTAACATAAAAGTATTAGCGATCCCCCCGCCCACGATTAGTTGATCCACTTTCTCAGCAAGCGATCTCAGGATTTTGAGTTTTGTCGAAACTTTTGAGCCTGCAATGATTGCTACAAGCGGACGCTTCGGATTAGCTAGTGCTTTACTTAACGCATTGAGTTCTGACATAAGCAATGGACCAGCACAGGCAATTTTTGCGTACTTCGCGATCCCGTGCGTAGTCGCCTCTGCTCGGTGTGCGGTTCCGAATGCATCATTAACGTATATGTCACATAGCAAAGCCATTTTCTGCGCAAGTACATCCGAATTTTTTTTCTCGCCCAGATTAACCCGGCAATTCTCGAGGAGCACGATATTGCCAGGCGACACGCTTACACCATACTCAACCCAGTTGGTTACCAATGGTATATCACGACCGATTAACTGACTAAGTCGCCTAGCCACAGGCGCAAGAGAGTCTTTTGTCTTAAACTGTCCCTCGATGGGTCGACCTAGATGAGATGTCACCATTACTGCCGCTCCAGCATTAAGCGACTGGCGGATTGCCGGAACCGCTGCTTGAATACGGGTATCCTCGGTGATATTACCGGCACTATCTTGAGGAACGTTCAGGTCAGAACGGATAAATACACGCTGACCGCGCAGCTTTCTGTCTATGATAACATCGGTTAGACACAGAACTTGAGTCATAAGATTAGCTTGACAGAGCTTAAGAAGGGGTAAATTCTCTGCCTCGACTAGGCAGTGCGTGATGGGCGCTTAGCGAACTGAAGGGCAAATGAATAATGCGTACTAATGCGGTTAGCGAAGAACATGTAATTCTAGCGTATCGAATAATATACCTTAAAAATATTGAAAGCTCTGTAGAGTTAGACAGAGTGTGACAACTAATCAAGGACACCACAACCGAAGTGCCGTAAATGCTAGCATCCCAACGATGATCGTCTGAACCATACTCCGACGCCACAAGAACCAAAGCGTGCCTGCAACTGCACCATACCATGCATGGTTTTCAAGCCCAAAAGATAATCCTTGCGGCGTTATTGCAACATCCGGAATAACTACGGCGATCAGAGCTGCTGCTGGAGCATAACGCAATGCACGCAACACGCGCTCTGGCAACACAAGTCGATCTCCGCCTAACAGAAAAGCAGAACGGGTCACAGCAGTGACGATCATCATGCCGACGATCGCAAGCCAAATTTTGGTCGAACTCATTTCGATGCTCCAACGCCTCGTCTAACGCATTGTAAGATCTTTGCCCACTTACTATGAGCACAAGCATCTCCGATAACTCCAGCGAGTAGGGCGGCGAGAATAGAGATCGGCAATGATAGACGATATGGTAAGTCACTACTAATAAGTGAAACAATAGCTGCAATAACTACAGCCACCAGCATCGAGCGACCAGCAATCGCTGATACCATGATTGGTATCAGCGCAAGGGTACCCGCCAAGCTTAAGCCCCAGTCATCTAGAAAAAGGCTAGAAAGCACAATACCAAGAATAGAGGACAACTGCCATATAATCCAGCTTGATAATGCCATACCCCAGAAAAATGCTTCTTTACCAGGCTCATACCCTGGCTTAAAGCCACGCGCCTGGAACAATAAATAGAGCACGTCGCTATTAAAGTAGCCCAAAAGTAGACGGCGTGGCATCGACAGGTATGAAAAATGTAGTGCTAAACTGGCGCTAAACACGATAAATCGTGTATTAACCATCGCCGCAGTTAACAATACAGTCCACATCGGCAGCTTTACGGCAAGCAAGGGCAATACGGCAAGTTGAGCGGACCCAGCATACACGAGCAAAGACATTCCAAGTGCCTGCGGCATAGTCAGAACTGACTTACCCATAGCGATACCAGTCACTAGCCCCCAAGAAAATATTGCAGCAAAGGTCGGTGCATAAATGCGCATGCCATCGAAAAAGGCGGGGCGATCGATATCGGACAAACGGTGGAACATAGCAGCAACAGTGAATTAAGTGAAAAAAGCTGGCGCTTAGCAACTGCAACGCGACTTTCGATTACATTAAAACACAGATTATATGACTGGCCTGCTTATGCATCCACGAATTTATCTACTAACTAATCCGTTAGCATCTCACAAGCTACTACAAGATATGCGCTATATATACGTTAGGCATTGAATTAGAGCTAGAATAACATTCTTCGGCTAAGCTATCGCGCGTTCTGTGTATGCAGCTGATAATAGATACCGTAAGGAGAATCTTTATGTCCATGGCTGACCGCGAGGGCAAAATCTGGATGGACGGCAAGCTCATCAAGTGGCGCAATGCTAAGATTCACGTATTAACGCATACGCTACATTACGGAATGGGTGTATTTGAGGGGGTTCGTGCATACCAGACTGCTCAAGGTACTGCAATATTCCGTCTAAAAGAGCATACAAAGCGCCTGTTCAACTCCGCAAAGATTTTCAGGATGCACGTGCCGTTTGACCAAGAAACAATTATTGATGCTCAATGCGACGTTGTACGAGAAAATAAACTTCAGTCATGTTACCTACGTCCAATTATCTGGATTGGCTCTGAAAGGCTTGGTGTGTCGGCGATAGGCAACACAATCCATGTCGCAATTGCGGCATGGCCATGGGGTGCCTACCTCAGCGATGAAGGACTATCCCATGGCATTCGCGTGAAGACCTCATCATTTACACGCCACCACGTTAACGTGTCTATGGTGCGAGCTAAGGCATCTGGCTGGTACGTAAACTCGATCCTTGCCAACCAAGAGGCGATTGCTGATAACTATGATGAAGCACTGCTTTTAGATGTAGACGGCTATGTATCTGAAGGTTCAGGTGAAAACTTTTTCCTCGTTAATAACGGCAAGCTATATACTCCAGATCTATCATCATGCTTAGATGGAATCACACGTGACACGATCATTACTCTAGCAAGAGACTTCGGCATTGAAGTCATCGAAAAGCGAATCACGCGGGACGAGGTATATACGGCAGATGAAGCATTTTTCACCGGGACCGCAGCAGAGATTACGCCGATCCGTGAACTAGATAATCGTACAATCAGCTATGGCCGCCGAGGACCAGTTACCGAAAAGCTACAGTCCTCGTTCTTTGATATCGTTTCGGGAAAAAACAAACGGTATATGCACTGGCTAACCCAAATCTAGACTATCTCCCGTCGAATCTAAGATCTCTACCTTCTTATGAATAAACTAAGAGAAATGCCATTGCATGAGCTAAGTCCACAAGAGCTACCCGCCTATTGTCCGGATCCAACAATGCCTCGCTGGAGTGCCCACCCTCGTATTTTTATCGACGTTACGCACGGCGAGTCTCGTTGTCCTTACTGCGGTACGCGCTATAAACTTCGAGACGAAAAAGTTCTTAAGACTTATTAAGCCGCTCTACGCGATGTCGTAGTTTAGGGTTAGTGAGGAGAAGTTATTAATGCAATCTAATACGATGCGCTGCGCGCTTATAATTGCACCCAATTGGATTGGCGATGCGTTGATGGCTCAGCCATTATTTGCTGTAATCAAGCAACTTCACCCAAAGATTGTTCTCGATGCTGTAGCATCTACGTGGGTAGCTCCGGTGCTTGCTCGAATGCCAGAGATCCGCAAAATTTATTTAACTAGCCTGGCACACGGTAAGCTGCAACTATGGAAGCGATGGCAGTTAGCATGTGACCTTCGAAAAGCCGCCTATAGCATGGCTTATGTACTACCAAACTCGCTAAAGTCAGGACTTATTCTGAAGTTTTCAGGTATACCACTACGCATTGGCTATACTGGCGAGAGCCGCTATATTTTACTAAATGTTAGGCATCCGAATCCGCTAAAAAGTAAGCGAACGTCGATGGTGCTTTATTACGCAGCGCTTGCCTATGCACCAGGCGCTAAAATACCACGCGACTTGCCACTACCGAGGCTGACAACTGATTGGAGCGAGTCCATTCGCGTGTCTCACCGATTTAATCTTAATACGGATATATCCCTGATCGTGTTTTGTCCTGGCGCAGAATATGGGCCAGCAAAGCGCTGGCCGACACAACACTTTGCGGCACTAGCGCGAATGATTAACCACTCATTTCCCTATATTCAAGTTATTGCACTTGGCTCACTTAGGGACCGAACAGTCGCTCAGGCTATCGCGGAGGACGTTCCAAGCATACGTAACTTATGCGGCAAAACGTCCCTTGACGAAGCTTGCGCACTTATCACACGAGCAAGTGTAGTGGTAACAAACGATTCTGGTTTGATGCATGTGGCTGCAGCATTACAACGACCAATCGTCGCACTTTATGGGTCGACTGACCCTCGATATACCCCTCCCTTATCTAAGCTTGCAAAGGTGCAATGGCTGCATCTCAAGTGCAGTCCATGCTTTGCCAGAGAGTGCCCGCTCCATCACTTTAATTGCCTACGTGAGCTATCTGTTGAGCAAGTATTTAATGACCTATACAGCATTCTAATTGCTAACCGCTAAATAGTTCTCGGGCTCAGCATACTTTTTATGTAAAATAAGCGCTATGTTAAAACTAAATTAATTAATCTCGAGCTATGCCGTATAAATTGATAATGACGCATCTATACTTTTCGGCACTAAATCAGATAAAATATACGCTTTTATATAGTCGATTAGGACTGTATTATCAATAATTTATATTATTTATCTATATCTATGCGATGCGGATCATTATAAATGCGATACACGTTTTTTTAAATAAAATACTAAATAAAGTATATTAATACCGTGAAAAAGTGCTATTTTTCATTACTATCAAGCTTCTCAAAATAAACGACACCAGAAAAATAGGCATAATGCTAGTGCATAAGTTTTAGGTAATAGTATTGGGATTATGTTAGCTATCTAAGCTCAAATAGCTAAGCCATTTAACTTAAAAATGATGTTAATATAAATTCTATATTTTAGAAAATCCTGAAGCTTAACGCGCTAAGCGAATGAATACCGTAGTTACATAAACTTTATCAAGGCGCGGTAAATATTAAATATAAATTGCGTATTTTATTATTTTAAGACTATCTCGCCGAGTAACAGTAATTAGATTAATAAAACCTGTCAGGTGTGCATAGTAGGCGGAGAGGTACAGGAAAATTCTAAATTTTGGACGATTTTATCGTCTATTAAAGTACTGATTTTAATAGACGACCCATATCAGATGGATTTTTTGTTACTGTAATTCCACACGATCTCATAATTTCGAGCTTCGCTTCAGCGGTGTCAGCATCACCAGAGATCAATGCGCCGGCATGACCCATCTGCTTACCGGGGAGTGCTGTTACTCCAGCAATAAAGCCTACAACCGGTTTCTTCATATTATCCTTGATCCAATACGAAGCATTTGCCTCATCTGGACCACCAATTTCACCAATCATAATGACCGCATCCGTATCGGGATCGTCATTAAATATCTTTATTATATCAATATGTTTCAGCCCGTTGATCGGATCACCTCCGATTCCGACGGCTGACGATTGGCCGAGTCCAAGGGCTGTTAGTTGGGCAACAGCTTCATACGTCAGCGTACCTGAGCGAGAGACAACACCAATGCGACCTTTTTTATGGATATGTCCGGGCATAATACCGATCTTCAACTCATCCGGCGTAATCACGCCAGGGCAATTCGGCCCAAGCAACAATGTCTTCCGGTTCTCGAGACACATCCGGTTCCGAACTTCAATCATATCTCGGACCGGAATGCCTTCAGTGATGCAGATTACTAGATCTAGATCGGCTTCAATTGCCTCCCAAATTGCCCCCGCAGCAGCAGCTGGCGGTACGTAAATCACTGATATAGTCGCACCAGTCTGCTTTTTGGCTTCCTTTACAGTTCCAAAAATTGGAATACCCTCAAAATATTCAAAAGCTTTCTTTGGATTCACACCAGCAACATATGCTGATTGACCATTTGCATACTTACGGCAAGCGTGAGTATGGAACTGACCGCTCTTACCAGTGATTCCCTGCGTGATAACCCTCGTATTTTTATTAATTAAAATCGACATATAGTAGCCTTTTTATTCGATATAGTGGGTCTAAAAGTCACCGTAGAAACGGTACCATGCATATATTCAATGTGAGAATAATAGCTCACCTACCTTCCGCTGCAATAACTACTTTCTGTGCAGCCTCTTCCATGCTATCCACAGAAATAATTGATAATCTAGAATCAGCGAGCATCTTCTTACCGAGATCCTCGTTTGTGCCCTTCATCCGCACAACCAGTGGGACTCGTAAGTGTACCGCCTGCGCTGCGGCAATAACGCCTTCGGCAATGACATCGCAACGCATAATGCCACCGAAGATATTTATAAGAACAGCTTTTAGATTTTGGTTTTTTAGCATTAGCTTGAATGCTGCAGTCACTTTTTCGGTCGTTGCTCCGCCGCCAACATCGAGGAAATTAGCTGGTTCACCGCCGAATAACTGGATCGCATCCATAGTAGCCATCGCTAGCCCAGCGCCGTTAACTAAACAGCCGATATTGCCATTAAGGGAGATATATGCGAAACCGAACTTCGACGCCTCGATTTCAGAGGGGTCTTCTTCGTCAAAGTCACGATATACAGTGATTTCCGGGTGACGGAACAGCGCACTCGGATCAAAGCTAAGCTTTGCATCTAGAGCCATAACTCTACCCTTACTGCTCAAGATTAATGGATTGATTTCAACTAGAGATGCATCTGTCTCCCAAAAAGTCTTATACAAGGCCTGTAAATTTAAACGGGCTTGCCTAAGAGATGTATTTAGCAGTCCGATCTTCTGGGCGATTTCATCTGATTTAGTATCTTGTAATCCTATCAAGGGATCGATAGAGATTTTATGAATGAGTTCAGGCGTCTTTGACGCTACTTCCTCAATATCTACCCCCCCCTTGCTGGATGCCATTAGTACAACTCTTTGTAAGGTGCGATCTACAACGAAACCAACATACAACTCTTTTTGAATATCCACGCCCTCCTCTATAAGCAACCGATTAACCTTTTGTCCTTCAGGGATAGTCTGGTTGGTCTTAAGTTGCATGCCGAGGATCTGGTTCGAATATGCACGCACCTGATCTAGCGATGTTGCAACTTTAATGCCGCCGCCTTTCCCCCGGCCACCTGCGTGGATCTGGGCTTTGACGACCCAGACCGGGCCACCCAGTTCTTGAGCTACTTTAACGGCTTCATCTACTGAAAAAGCAGGCTTACCACGCGGCACCGCGACCCCAAATTTTTTTAGAATCTCTTTACTCTGGTACTCATGAATCTTCATACGTGATCTTCTTCAGTCTGAGAGTGAAAATGAGTGTCTTTGCATCTAGCGATAATAGATCGCGCTTGGTGGCGCGGGCTTCATATGCCCCAGGATGTGGCCCTCACTAGGGTAAGAGGGTATTGCTCCGTGGGACTGCAGTTAAGATAAGTCGGTATTACACTGCGCGCCACATTGATATTCGAAACGCTTATCTGTACAGTTTTGGTTAAAGCGCACCAGGCGAGCTCGGTAGTATTTCGCGGAGATTAAGTAGGATTTATGCACTTTTCTACCACCAAGATCTTTGGCAATTTTATGCCGTGGCGCGCGCGGCGCAGGTTAACAACAATCTAATTGATATGCGATAGCTTGGATTCGCACCTCCACAATACTTCAGATAGGAAATCTATTCTGACAACAACCACATATTGACGGTCTTTATCCGACACTGCATTGCAATACATAGCTAAAGTTTGTAGATAGGTAGCCACGCTAGTGGCTTAACACTTATTGTAAGTTATGTATATGCATAACTAATCTAATGAATCAGATGTGCTTCTGTATCCTACAGAACGTTTTACACTCAAAGTGCTTATATGTCATTAATCTCATAACTAATAAGCCCCTGTGATAAGCACGGGAAAGATATGATATAGAAAGGTGACGTTAAAAATAGAGCACCGACCGAGTGTAGCATACTGGTTTATTAGACCCGCAAGAGACCCTGCCCATCCTTAAACACATCTATCTTTCGAGGTGTATAAGTGACAGCGCATAACATAACCCAAAGGGGGACTATGCAAATATACCCTTAATTCACTCGGGCTATATCATCTATCCTGCTAACGTGTTGGTAGATAAGTATATAGAAAGAGCGCTAGCAAGCGTTTATTTAGGGCAGTAAGTCGGCATGTATACTAATAAGTCTGAAATTTTTTTACTACTTTATTTGTCCTATTTGGCCTCCTAAAACTGATTTCTAAAGCGATAGAGATATGATCGATGCATAATAACCGAATACCGAGCTACTAGATGCTATGCCCTAGCATATCAAAATTATTTATTAGTAGTTAACTCCTCGTAAGCCGGCATTGCTATGACGCCGAGCGACTTACGGACTCGATTTTCAATCTCCCGTGCAAGATTTAGATTTTCACGTAAGAACTCTCGTGCATTGTCTTTACCTTGACCAATCTTTTCGCCATTGTAGCTATACCAGGCACCCGCCTTATCAATAATTTTTTCCTGTACTCCAAGATCAATAATCTCACCTTGTCGTGAAATTCCCTCGCCATATAAAATATCAAAAATTGCCTCGCGGAATGGTGGAGACACTTTATTTTTAACAACCTTGACACGAGTTTCATTACCGATAACTGCGTCGCTCTTCTTGATCGAACCGATCCGACGGATATCAAGCCGAACTGAAGCGTAGAACTTCAACGCATTGCCACCAGTAGTGGTTTCTGGGCTACCGAATATTACACCGATCCTCATTCGGATTTGATTGATAAAGATAACTAGACAATTAGTCCGCTTAATCGTTCCGGTTAGCTTACGTAGCGCCTGAGACATTAGTCTTGCCTGTAGGCCTGGTAATGCATCGCCCATCTCACCTTCAATTTCAGCCTTCGGCACAAGCGCGGCTACTGAGTCAATAACAATCATATCTATCGACCCCGAACGAACGAGAGCATCAGTGATCTCTAGTGCTTGTTCACCAGTATCAGGCTGAGAAATTAGTAATTCTGGCACGTTGATACCAAGCTTAGACGCATACTGGACATCGAGCGCATGTTCCGCATCGATAAATGCGCAAGTGCCACTGATTTTCTGCATCTCGGCGATTACTTGCAGAGTTAATGTAGTTTTGCCAGAAGATTCTGGCCCGTATATCTCGATAACACGGCCACGAGGTAGTCCACCGACACCTAGCGCAACATCTAGTCCAAGTGAACCTGTTGATACTACCTGAATATCCTCGACCGCTTCGCCATCACCAAGCCGCATGATGGACCCCTTACCGAACTGCTTCTCAATCTGCGATAGCGCAGCAGCTAGTGCCTTACTTTTTTCCGCAGTTAATCCGGTTGAGGCTTTTTTTCTTTCTTCCATGGATCGTCCTTTGCTATGATGAGCGACAGTCCATTGTTTATGCGTTATAAGGTTTTATCATAGCTATTTTGGCTATTTATTCATAATACTACTACTCTCTCGCCTGACTCTTTCTACCGTATAAAGGGACAATGTTGTTTGCAAGAACGTAATACATATCCCCTTTATGACTAGCATGCCTGATCTAGTAGCTACGCCCCTGATACTCGTGGTAAAGGTTGACGTATATTGTGCCCTATATATCAGGAATTGTTTCACTATTCAGAATATTAGGGCCTACAGAAAAAGTGAGGTAGGTTTTACCCCTATTAAAGCACGCCTATATGCATGCTTTTAGATAGCATAGCCCGACTATTCCACTATTCTGGCTCTTCTGTAGTCGACTATGTTAAAAATAGGGGCCTATGACAATATCGCATTATTAATAGAATTGTTCAACCCACCGATCATTAATTACCTACTAATATTTATATACAATATTGACGGATTGTTTAAAATATCCCCCGTTTCATCTAGGAGATAGAGGTTGTAAACAAAACGACCTATCTACGATTTATTTAAGTTCGGTCAAAGTAAGTAACAACATAGTCGGGCGATGTTGCATACAACACATACTAGTTACGGGAAAAGTAAGTTAGCTACTAGGCGAATTATAGTAATTCTTGACTTAAAGATATTACTTCTGAACTAACCTAAACGCACATCAAGCTAGCTAGCCATAGTGCTAAGCATCTTAGGTATATATTTTCTTAGCGTAATACACATTAAGTGTGATTAGCACTTTTGTGCTTGTAATACCTATGGATCTTACCTAATTATTGCTCGTCAAAAAATTTTTGATCGACTCTAACGCTTGTTTGTATAGGTTAATATAAAACTGTGCATGACGAACATATTAACTATATTTAGTGTATCTATACATATAATCCGAGCAACATGCCGGCACACGACCATGCCCAAACAAATCTATTAGAACAACAGTAAATCCTTGTTTTAATCATGGAATGAGCTTTTAAAGCACGCCCCGGAATACTAATATAATATTTATAAATTTTACTATAAATATTATATTTGATAATAGACCGCTATAGTTAAGGCAAGAAAATAAATCTCTTGTTTGCCTAAAAAGCAAAAAATTTAGCGCTATCTTTATAGATCTTAGCTGTGCTACCAAAATGTTAAGTCCAGATATTCTACGCAATCATCTTTAGGCAATTAAGAAACTATTGATTAAAATATACGCCCCCAGTACCTGGCGAGATTTTACATCTCGATTTATAGTAAAATAAGGACATGAAGGAACCTAAAAATTATTTTTCTCTGTATTTTTAATCCAGCAAAGAATTGTAAAGAGTGTAATGGAGTACATCGCCGATAACATACGCTCAAAACATAGTTTTTTGTTGTAGCTAGATTCAGAAAAGATAAGATTTCTGATCGGCATTTTATACTTTTGACCCTCTTGCTTATCTGCGTGACGAGAATTTATAGCTTAACTTTATCTTAACAGCGATATTTGATATTATATCAATCCTTCGATTTTAGTATATTTTAGTATCGTAAACACTAATTTTGTGGTTCTGTACTTGCTACTATGTATTGGTATTAAATATACTTCATAGCGATTCTATCTGAGTTCAAAGAATCCTATTAGGATGCCTATTTTGACCAGAAAGAAGCAGCAGTTGACAATACATTTTTATATGCTCATAATCCCGCCTGATTTGGGCGAATTAGCTCAGTCGGTTAGAGCAGCGGAATCATAATCCGAAGGTCCGGGGTTCAAATCCCTGATTCGCCACCACTAAAATAGCTACTATAACTAAAGTAGTTTACTATAAGTTTCACTAACTTATGCTATTTCTGAGCTTAGATAAGTACACCATATTCTTTTTATTGCGCATGCCAGCATATTAATTTCTCTATCCTAACTAAATTTTTTTCAGCGCTATGCCCTAATAAGATTTATAGACCCGCTCATTTTATGCTTATAGAAAGCTATATACTCTATACTTAGACTATTAATACTATAAGTAAGTGTTAGCCTTTAAAGCTAAAATAGCTTATATATATTAATATATAATGGTCAATCTAATTTTTGTAGATATAAATAATGACTTACCAATCATTTTAGTATTTAGTTTTTTTAAACTAGTTAAAATTATAGCTCATCAGCCGTCGTGGTGACATCTTATTAGCTATAATAAATAAGGCACGTACACCGTACTTTAGAGGGCTGTTTTACTAAAATCACTATAAATTCAACTATGCTGTATCTTTATATAGTCGTCACTAGTCTAGGTTATGGGGATATTCAGTTATTATCTAAATCTATATTCGAACGTTGATGCGTTCACCTGCTATACAGAGTTAGAAGAGCATCCTGAGTGAGACTCGAATCTGTATGAAAAGTTATAGGAGCTTGTATAGATATAATCCAGATAAATCTTACCTTAACTAATATAGTATAACTGGAGCTTTATCCGTTAGACGCTGATATTAATTTAGGGTAAGTGGGTTCTGCATAGATATAATATTAATATTATGAGATTAATTAGAAGCGCTAGCATAACTAGCATAGTTTGCAATAATATTTCATAAATTATTAAAAATTTTCTGACTTAAAAGTACCTAATAATAGTAGGTTACTATTAATCGTTATCCTGATAACTTAAATTGATAAACACAATAGTTTTGGTTATGAGTTTTCGAGCCCTTTATAGAAGTTAACCGGTCTAGTGCAATATCTAGCGATATATAAAACTACAGCAAGCTAGCATCGTGAATTGCACCACGCTATCATTATAACTTATTAATCTAAGTAGATGAGTACCAAATTGTCTTAATCACTAATGCCGTATAGGCTGTTTTAGCCTATACTATCTTCAGCGATCTTTATGATATTTAAATTATATTTTCAGCAATATATGCGCATAAGTGCAAGGCGTATCTCATATGTTTAATATACGGTCAAGTCTGCGCTTACAGAGCGTGAGCGTACTATAGGGTATCGTGGGCATAAACGGTCTGTCTTTTCTAAAAACAGCTAAGAATATTATACGTATAAGTTGAGTGAGTATAGCGGCACCCTGGTTTTTATAGAAAGCTTTATGTTTTTTGATAATAAACGATCTCAGACACACTTTTTGGGTTGATAAAACGAAACCTAAACTCAGCCGTTACTTGATGCAAAAAATTTCCACTAAGATTCAAGCAGTAAGAATATGCTATTCTCCGATATTGCAAGCACAAAAATAAGCTATTTATAGATTATTAAGTCTATAGTTGTAATATTTAGGCACAATATCTAGATCCATAAAGCGGATTTCTATTTCTATTAATACCGACCTTGTAAAAACATTCTTAACTCTTCATCATCTACACTCTTATTTATTTATTAATAGAGTAATATGCGTCTTATAGTTATCTTTTATGCTCGCCTCTAGGTACTCTTTTAGATGCTAGTGCAGACTTTGTTTTTAGTTGGAATAATGGGAAGTATTCCCCTCCGCACTCTATGGTCATAGTATGACACAATAACTACCAGAGTGTAGAATATTAATTAATACCTACTTTTTGAAATCTTTAGGCAAGCTCTTTAGTCCCTAAACGTATAAACCTCTGCCAATACACTATCTTTAGTTACAGACCTTTTGTTTATTTTCACGAAAGATTGCTATATTTTGTTAGAAGCAATAACCATCTTATATATCTCTGTCGCAACTAACTGTATTAGACTCAATACCAACTGGTGGTCAATGGATTGTATAGATAGTAATCATAGTAAAAGCTTATTATCTTGCGTTTATATGAGGACTGAGCCCTAACGGGTATAGAATTAGCAATTCTGGCGTAGTGGGCTTTAGCAATGATTCTATCAACATATACCTTGTTATATAAAAAATTTAGCGTATATGTATAAGAATTACACTGTATATATAATCACGATATAGTTTTTAACTAACTATTCTAGAAACTTATTCTAACTAATTTAACGATAGAGGCATTATAATAACCATATTTTTCGAAATGAAAAATACATTGAGTATTACTCTTAACAATCGGTATAGAATTAACAAGTAAAGTGTAAGAAAACTTATATCGATCATTACATTAGTTCGTACTAAAAACCGAAATTACTATAACCGATTATATAACTAAGACGTGCATACAAGCTGTGCTTACCTAAGTAATAATCGCCATATACTCTTTAGTTAGAGTAAACTATCCCCCCCCTCTAGGAGAAAAAAGAATAGTTTAATGTCACTAATCTACGTAGCAGGAACTATCGCTTTTATTTAATTAAAAACCTGCTATATGCAGGATATTTTATATCTTGACTTAGATGCTAAGTGGCTCAAATTAGTTTAGCAATATTTTATAGTAGCTTATTTTTTTACAGAATAAGTATGCACTATTTCCTACATTAAATAAGAAAAAAATCTAAGCAATTTCGACACACATAAAAACGTTTTGCACTAGAAGTAGGGTAAAAATAATAAAAAACCATTTTAGCAAGATAAAGATATTTATATTAATCTGCTCGATATCTTATGTAGGGACATGGTTGGCTATTTGACAAATAAGCGTGTTAGATGTTGGGGATTCTGTCGTTCGAGAAATCAGTATCGAACTAAATAATTTTAAATATAGGAATTATAACAATTTCAATGCCCTTATGCCTTTAGTCCTCTACCGCACCGATTTAGGTCTGATGTGCGTTTCGCGCCAGACCGGTGATAACGTTATCTAATATGTCATTTTATTATCTTGGTTTATATGAACTGTTTGTGCGCGCCGTCAATGAACTTGGTTATGCAACGCCGACACGGTCTAGCTAGCGTCAAGTCACTATAGTAGTACTCAGTGGTAGAGACCTGCTAGCTAGCTCATAAACTAGCACTGGTATGGTAAGATTGCGGTCTTTCATTGCCCATCCTAAAAAGCCCTCTAGAGCACGCTCGGTATCGGGTAAATCGATAGTGAGCGCGTTAATTTTGACACCAACACGAGAATTAGCCATGCAAATCTCGGAAAAAGCGTACGCGAATACGGAAAGTACCTAAATCTGCGCTCGATGGTCATATTTGGTAGTACCAGCATTACCCCATAAATCAACGCTCTGCGGCGTGGTGTTAACACAGTCGTAGCCACATCTGGACGATTGCTAGATCATATTTAGAATATGTACGCTCGACCTACGTAGATTGCAAATCTTAGTACTGGATGAAGTCGACCGCATGCTAGATATAGGTTTCATTCACGATATCAAGCATGCTCTCAAGTATCTTCCTCCTCAACGCCAAGGTTTATTGTTTTTGCGACATTCTCCGACGAGATCAAGGTACTTGCTGACGACCTACTCGATTCTGCGGTGCTGATCGAGATAACTCGTCGTAATACTACAGCCGAGACAGTTACCCAAACGATCTATCTTGTTAATCGGGACCGCAAACGCCAGCTGCTTACTATCTTAATCAAAGAGCGTAACTAGTTCCGGGTGCTTGTGTTCGCGCGTACCAAGCATGGGGCGAATTGCCTTATAGCACAATTGCTAAAGGATAGTATTAGCGCGCTAGCTATCTATGGAAATAAAAAATTCAAAAACAGTACATTGCAGGTGTTAGTCGCTACTAATATCTTGGCACGTGGAATTGATACTGACCAATTACCAAATGTAGTAAATTTCGACTTGCTAAATATTCCGGAAGACTATGCGTATCGCATCGCCTGTACTAGCCGTGCAGGCACGACAGGACAGGCCATATCACTAGTCTGCATTGATGAACATCAATGCTAACAGACATAGAAAACCTGATTAAGCGCGCACTACCACGTAATATTATTGCTGGTTTCGAACTAAATCTTGATGCTAAGCGAGCATCCCAGTCATTCACTGGCGCGTAGCGCGCTATCAGAAGAACACTCTATCGCAAGTTCTTAATCACCTAAACAAGTAAAGTCATGCAACCTCTAGTTGGAATAGTGTATAAGATAAGACATAAACAAATACGTAATCCCATGTCGATATACATCGCAAAGCTAGGCCGAATTATCCGATAAGCATGACTACAGCGCGCATACCGCAGTCCTTTTCCATGAGAGCGGAGCTAAACAACATTCAGCTAAAGCGCGATGCTTAGAGCACTACGTTAAGATACTTATTTCTAGAGAAAGTCTTAGAACAAGTATTAATAAGATAGTTGCTATCGTGGTTTAAACGCCCTACTAACTATATGTGGAACACATAGAAACATATAGAAACGTTAGCTATTGCTCTGCGTTTAGGACGATGTTAACACGGCTATGTATCTTATTTACGTCAAGGATGCCGGATACTACGTCTGCCCCAAAACAAAGGCGAGTGTAATTTTATTAACCAACAACATACAACAAGCTGCTTAAGGCAACAATAGGCGATCATAAGGCCAAAACAAGGTCTTATTATATTGTTGCTTTTAAATTATTGTAGATTATTTGCCATATACGACATATATCATTATATTCTATGAATTCGTTTTTAATTTTTTTGATGAAATAGTGATTATATCGCTAGCGAAAGAATACATGCCGCGCAATCTGAGTCATCGGATACTGTAGGATGGGTTGTATCTGTGCAGGCAGGCCGAGCGGCTTAAGTAGCATCTTCACGCACATGTCAGCAGACATATGCGTACGAACTAGTGCATTCACGTGCGCTACCTTCTCGCGCATATAGGTGCTACTATAAAATAGCGCAGGGTATCTAACTAAGAATACATGTCGTAACGCAATCTCTAAATCTTCATTCTTAATTTCCATTACGCGTCGCACTAATGTGCCTAGCACAGAAAAACGATTATTGCCCTCAATCTGATTAAACTTTTTAAAAAATCTAAAAAAATATTTATAGTGGCGCACTTCATCATTGCGAATATGATCAGTGATCACCTTGAGAACTGGCTCGTCTGAATACTCGTTGATCGCTCGATATAATGTGGCTGTACCAGTCTCTACTACACAGCGTGCGACCATTTCCAGCGCCCAGGTTTTTTCAAAAGCTTCTAAAGAACATGTGTTGGAATACTCATCAAAAAAATGTTCAAACCCTAGATCCCAATTAAACTCTGGCCAGACGTAATTTATATAAGCCTTTAGCGCACGGCCATGCTGCAATTCCTCATTTCCCCAATGCTGGTTTAGCCAGCCCGATACTTCTAAATCGCCTTTGAAGAATGTGCTTAGATTACTAGTGTACAAATCTGAACCACTTTCAATAAATGACGCCGCACATAACAGCAGCAGCAAATCCTCATTCATAGCAGAACGCAAACGAACAATCTGCGATAAATCGATATCCTCGATACGCCATGGCAACATAGTTTGGATGTCGGTTTCCATTTTTTCTCCGAAGCATGCCCTGGCACACCTGCGGCATGCACGCAGTGCTTAATCAAAGTACTAGGGCTTCCGCATAAAAACTACGTAGTATCGGTTGCAGTTTAACGTGCTATGTCCGACACTGACTAGTCAGTCTAGATATTTGTTTGGGTAGTTCTAATATCCCGAACAAAATATTTGATGCATATCAAATTCACATTTTTGCAATATATGCAGACCCGAGCCGCTTCGCGACTATGCCTAATCAAAATATGTCTCGGTAGACCTGTATATCATACTCAATCACACTAGAAAAAGTTACTCAACTATAGTTAGCAGGAAGGTGTTATACCTTTCAACGAGTTTTCATGCACTCTATCGCCGATTCGGTATTAGGTGGTGATCTAGCTTACTGCAGTGAATTTCCCCACTCTTATGGAGAGGCATATTGTCTATCAGCTTTTAAAATGTATCGTATACTACATTCCAATATATATTTTAAGAGAAAAGCACTGCATTAGCACAATCTTTAGACGAGACAGAGCTGTTTATTAATCCATATCCAATCACCAAGGAAGCAGAGCGCATACTGATTTCTATTAGGGCCCACCCGTCATTATAAATACTTAACGTCATGGAGATCATGAAAGACTGTGCTAAACGCCACTCTCTCATCACGAAACGCATTGGTCGCCAGCGTGATCAAGGTAGTCGGCGAGATAGAGATTGTTTTATGTCGTCAATTTAAGGATGACCATGCACCAATCGGCCTCTCAAGTAGAATATACGACTTCTATACTTGCGATGCCCAGATATCAGAAAACTACTATTCAAGACGTACACCGAGTGGTCCTAGTAGGCAGACCCACTTAAAGTTTAGAAGTTTTTTGTTGGTGCACTTTGTTCACTTAAGACAGGTTTTATATCTTATTTATAGATGCATGGTATTTAGTAAGATGGCATAAATATTCTGCGAATAGGCCCTACTATCTACCTCCCCCCCCCGCTAGTTAAATTCGGATAAATATATTATCAGGACTGCATGCTTATATCACTACTATTCTTAGCCCGCTTTTGAAGGATATTTATTCCTACAATATAAGCCCACAGAAACTCCTGTTAGTCTATACATATATGACAGATGATAAAATTATAGCGCCTCATTTCTATAGCTGATTCTGCTTAGAATAAACGATCGCAATGACTACTAATCTACCTCGCCCAGAAATAATAATTCTAGATCCATATAAATTTGTAGCTGCTTCCATTAGAAATGGAATAAATTCAGCCAACATAACCCAAAAAGGTCAAGACATATTTTTGATTTCTAGAGACTTTGATTCTAAAAATTAGTGCCATTAATAGACACAGTTTTATTACGCTAAATTAGATTAGTAATACTATACTGTACATAGTAAAATAATGCATTTAATTTTGCTAAATGCGTATAAGCAAGGTGTAGAATCCGAGTAGAAATACTGCTATATACAAAAATATATAGGTAGAAGTCGCTGGCGTCAGCGAAATAGCGCGAGCATGGCTATGGGATGCAACAAGCCGGAGTCTGAGAGTGCACGGGGTGTGTGTAAGATAATCTTAAGGCACGCATCTCTTCGGCTAGTCCTAAACTGTGATCTATAGCTCGCCATTCTATCTCTCGTATACTATAAGTATTAGCTAGTTTAACAAGTTCTGCAGTACTTTTCGCTCCTACAGCAAGCTTCTCTGCATATTATTGCGCTAAGAGCGAGCTACAGCTTTACGCCTCTTAGGAATATACAGGGATGTGTTCCCAGTTAGAACGAGTCAGAGACTGGATGTACGCCACCGCCTATACTAAATCCGCGGACTCCGCCCTATTTAATTCACATGTGACCTAGCTAGCCGGTTAATTAGCAACGCGAGCAAGATATAAAATAATTTAGGAGGTCACTAATAATTACCTGCTACATTTTTACTCTTAATCAGAATGCTCTAATCTCTCTCGGGATATTATTAATCCAGGCTAGCAACTCTGCCGTTAGAGAGTCGTAATTTAGGCTACGAAGTACCACGCCGATCGATTTGCATGCTGTTAATTTCTTGTAGGGTATTTTAACTGAACTTATGACAACGTAGAAGATATTCCTACCCCTAAGATAGGATGCTCATTTTACACACTTCATTATAAACGAAGCAGATAAAGATATTGTTACATAAATCGGTTTTGGGTTAGGGTCAGTCAGATGACTAATAACCTCACTAAAGTTAATATATCTCCATGGATAATAAGGGCGAGCTATTAGTAGTGGCATCACGGATTCAGTACAAAATATATAACATTGCGCTCAGGCATTATATACGTGCTAATGAGGCACAGTATTTCCCCTAGATATATTTAGTATGAAAGCATCCTGTTCTCTAAAGCTTAAATTAAGCCTGCAGTTCCAGGCTAAAATGTTTAGCGCTCATAAAGCATTGTTAACGCAGACTAGAATTACTAGATGGGTTCGGGCCGCGCTTTTGGAGCACGCCGATTTAACAATTCGTTTCGTCGATGAGCAAGAAGGCCGTACGTTAAACTATCGCTACCGAGGTAGGAATTATCCAACTAACGTTCTGACATTTTCGTATGGGAGATTGCGTAACCGGACTATCAGTGGCGACCTAGTGCTCTGTTGTTCGGTAGTTGAAAACGAGGCGAATGAACAGTATAAACCGATAGATGCACACTACGCGCACCTCATTATACACGGCGTTCTGCATGCTCAGGGTTTCGATCATACAAATGATAAGCAGGCACGTAAGATGGAGTTGATTGAAAAAGATGCTCTAGATAGGCTCGGTTATTTAGACCCGTATATTCAACGGGGCTAAATAAGCATTAACTTATATATTAAACAATCCCGTACGCATCGGGACTGCATAAGAGATTTATAGCTTTTCGGCCTTCAATATTTTGATCCTAATATATAGGAGAATTGTGCTTATCTCGCGCAGTGCGCTAACTTATACAGTAGGTCGTATGTAACACGATGGCAGAATTGATGCTCAGCTAGGTACTTATCAAGTAGCACTCTAACGGTGGGACGCGTAAATATAGCTGCGGAGTACGCTTTCTAATAGTCTATAAGGAGATTTCCCATGGTTACGCATTATTCTGTGCTGGCGGTGCCTAGCCAGTAACAATCGAGTGGTATGCAAATACATATTCTATTTAGTGTATCCTTGATTATCCCTATCGCGCGTCCGGTCTCGCGGGACGCTTGCAAATGAACGACCCGTATCCCAGTCGGAAAAGTTACTCGAAAGATCCAGATAAACCACGCTCGTTACTCGAGCGCTTGACCAATCTCATCTCGCCCGAGCCGGAATCTCGTGCGCAATTGCTCGCAATTCTGCAGGATGCGCACACACGTAATTTGATTGATGCCGACTCGCTATCGATGATTGAAGGCGTATTCCAGGTTGCTGATTTATGTGCACGCGACGTCATGGTGCCAAGGGCTCAGATGGACGCGATTAATATCGCTGATAGGCCCGATCAGTTTATTCCGTTCGTTCTAGAGAAAGCACATTCACGCTATCCAGTATATGACGGTAATCGCGACAACGTGATTGGCATCATGCTCGCGAAAGATCTTCTGCGCTACTATGCAGAAGAGGAATTCGACGTGCGCGGCATGTTACGCCCTGCTGTGTTTATTCCTGAATCAAAGCGCTTAAACGTACTCTTGCATGACTTCCGAGAGAACCATAATCATATTGCGATCGTAGTAGATGAATACGGGGGTGTCGCTGGATTGATTACTATCGAGGATGTACTTGAGCAGATCGTTGGTGACATCGAAGATGAATATGATTTTGACGAAGAAGAAGGCAACATTATCGCAACGCCGGACGGCGGCTATCGGGTACGTGCACTAACTGAGATCGAACAGTTTAATGAGATGTTTAATACACAGTACTGCGATGACGAGGCTGACACGATCGGTGGCTTGGTCACACATCATTTAGGGCGTGTTCCCCATCGTGGCGAAAAGGTGCAGATCGATGATTTTGTATTCGTGATTTTGCGCAGCGATGCTCGACAGGTTCATATGCTGCTTGCTAAGCATGTACTTCCTGGCACGACGGTCTCATACCGCGACTAGGATAATCATTGAATCTAGAGAGCGCGTCGCGTATGCGCTTTTTCTATAGTGATATATGATTAATAATCGGATTCAGGATCCCGCGTACCAAACCGATTTATTTAGTCCAACGCCATCACATAATTCATACAAACATCGTACTACGGTGCTGAATTTAATTCTGATGAGCATACTGGGTGCACTAAATACGCTTGCGTTCGCGCCCTCGCAACATGGGGGCTGGCTAGAGCTGGTGATTTTTTTCTGTATGTTCTGGTTGCTGTCACAAACGCGTACGCTATGTACTGCATTGCTAGCTGGTGGTACATTTGGTTTCGGTCAGTTTGTCAGCGGGGTGTGGTGGTTATACATAAGTATGCACTTCTATGGCCATATGCCTTCGCTTATAGCCGGTACCATAGTTGTTCTATTTGCGCTCTATCTAGCCCTTTATCCAGCTTTTTCGGCTGGACTATGGTATATGTGCTACACGCTGAGCAGACCATGGAAGACGGAGGTAACGCTGAGCTGGTATGCTAGCATAGCATTCGCCTGTGCATGGACATTAGGAGAATGGCTGCGCGGGACACTCTTCACTGGCTTTCCCTGGCTAGCTAGTGGTTATGCGCAAGTTAATGGTCCGCTAGCCGGTTTTGCTCCACTTATCGGCGTTTACGGAATTGGCTGGATCCTAGCTCTCGTCAGCGCGTTAATAGTACAGACGGTGATATATATTGGCAGTGAACGTGGTATAGCTATATGGCTTATGTCTGGCGTCATTGCAGCAGCACTGCTATTAAGCGGAGAGCTGCTCTCACGCATAACATGGACCCAGCAATGCGGGCCTAGACTTTCGGTGCGTTTGCTGCAAGGTAATATCGAGCAGAGCTCGAAATTTGAGCCAGTAAGTATACGTCATGCTATTGCGTTATATCAGAAACTTATAATGGAAAAGCCGGCTGATCTGATCGTAATGCCTGAAACTAGTATTCCATTGCCGCCATATGAAGCATCGCCTCAGTTCTGTAAAGCGATACAGCACTTCTCAGACACTACACACGCCTCAGTCTTGTTTGGTACAGTTGGTATCACAATGGGCTCAAACAAGCTAAAGAATTTTACTAATTCGCTATACGGGATCACACCAGGATCGTCGATTCCATATCAGTACGAGAAACATCATTTAGTGCCGTTCGGCGAGTTTGTTCCGTGGGGTTTTCGATGGTTTGTAAACATGATGAATATGCCATTGGGCGACTTTTCGCGTGGTAGCCAAACACAACCACCGTTTATCGTACACAAGCAGTTAATCTTGCCAAACATTTGCTATGAAGATATTTTTGGCGAAGAAATTTCTTGCTCTCTACGCAAAAATTCGTCTCAATCTAGTATTCTAGTCAACTCGACAAACCTAGGTTGGTTTGGCAATACGATTGCACAGGAACATCACCTGCAGATTGCACAAATGCGCACGCTTGAGACCGGGAGGCCAATGTTATGCGCAACTAATACCGGCGTGACTGCGATGATTAATGCAGACGGATCAATCGCGGCCCAGTTAAACCGCTTTACCCTAAACAGCCTCGATGCCTGTGTACAAGGCCGCAATGGCATAACACCTTATATCGTTACTGGTAATACACCCATACTAATAATATCACTAGTTGGGCTAGCTATTAGGTTCTGGATGGTAGGCAGGGGGGATGCATACGCGCATAAGTAGCAATGTTTTATCTTTCCGAAAATTATTTCTAGACATTAACTCTGTCCTGCATATTTTATATACACTCGATCTATTATAGATATTAGACTTCTACTATTTACGGAATTGTAAGTGTATAAAATTAATTTTTCGGCTACTACCCTGCTTTGATATTAGCGATATAAAATGCTGCATTATACTATTAATGTGCTTTGCAAGAGCGCGGAAATCAGTTAAATAACCTGTATAAATTATTTGCGAGATAGCTTAGGTAGCTTACCTCCGGGTTTATTGTTGTTACTGAATCTGTGGTAGATTTTACTACTGAGCTTAGTTATATGTACTTTTATGTCAATAGACAAAATCCGCTGTTTAACCAAATAAGATATGCTTTTAGAGAGATGAGATTAGATAAGCTCATGTATTCTTATACTCAATCAGAATCCAACTGATGTATGCACTCAAGAATTGTCTTGATAAAAGGTGTTGCTGAGAAAAATCTCTAAAACCTAGATTTCTGTATTCTTCTTTTGAGTAAATACTAAAATAGTTTTACAGGTACTACTACCTAGTAGTAGGCATAGATGTTTCTCAAATAGCTAAGAATGCAGGAAGTTTTTTTAAACATCTCAAATAGAATTTGACGGTCAGCAAGTCGCTTTTTACTCTTTAAATCCGCATGTCTTCTACTTAGATGCAGCGATAAGCATAAGGCGATATAAAATATTAGGTAGCTAGCTATATCTCTACCTAGCATAACGTAACATGCACTCTGGACTAGACCACGAAGTGCAGTGAGCACATTAATTGTCTGCTTACTTGCCTTTAACTTACTATTGACAACTGGAAACCCGTATATACCGATATTAACGGTAAATTTTTATGCAGGCACTTAACTCAAGTTTAAGCCTTTTTTGCTACCATTTTCTTTTGTGGTACTTTCCGGTCTAGAGCGGCGGCGTATGCCGGTGCATGTACGTCTACCTGTCTTTCTCTAAAAGCATTTTATGCTCACGTTCCAGAAAATTATTCTGATATTGCAGTCTTACTGGGATAAACAGGGCTGCGCACTCCTGCAACCATACGATATGGAAGTAGGCGCAGGAACTTCGCATATCGCGACATTCCTGCGGGCAATTGGACCTGAACCATGGCGTGCCGCTTATGTACAGCCCTCTCGGCGTCCGAAGGATGGCCGTTACGGTAAGAATCCAAATCGAATGCAACAATACTATCAGTACCAAGTGGTCTTTAAACCAGCACCGGAAAATATCTTAGATTTATACCTAGGCTCGCTTCAGGTGCTAGGACTCGACCTGCAGCAGAACGATGTGCGCTTTGTTGAGGATGACTGGGAGAACCCAACTCTAGGAGCCTGGGGGCTCGGATGGGAAGTGTGGCTTAACGGGATGGAGATCACGCAGTTTACCTACTTCCAGCAAGTTGGGGGGCTTAATTGCAAGCCCGTACTCAGTGAAATCACATATGGTATCGAGCGTCTAGCTATGTATGTACAGCAGGTTGAAAATGTATTTGATTTAGTATGGTCTGAATGGGAAGAAACTAGCCCAACTGGAAAGTTGTTGCACCAATTAAGTTACGGTGACATATTCCGCCAGAATGAGATTGAACAGTCAACATACAACTTTGAGCAATCGAATGTTGAGCTACTGTTTATGCTATTTAATGCCTATGAAAGTGAGGCCAGACGCATTGTTAAGCAGCACCTCGCGGTGCCGTCCTACGAGCTGGTTCTAAAAACAGCACACACCTTTAACTTACTCGAGGCACGCGGAGCGATTTCCGTAACTGAACGTGCAACGTATATTAGCCGCATTCGCGATCTATCTAGACTAGTGGCGCAAGCATACTACAATTCGAGGAAAGCACTCGGATTTCCGATGTTATACGAAGTAGCATGCGCACATGCGTGTAGCACCATCGCTACTTAGGAAGAATGCCGCGGCACTTTATTAGGTGCTACTAACGAAAAGAGTTAAAAGAGTTAGATGAAAGCTTCAAAATAATGCTTAAGACGATAGAAAAGCCATCCCAATGAGTCATTCAGACACCTTACTCATTGAACTGCTAACAGAAGAGCTACCACCAAAAGCTCTCAATCAATTATCGAGTGTCTTTTCTCACTGTTTAGTTGAACAACTAGCTATACACGACCTAATAGACATCGACAAAGGCAGAGTACCCTCGTTCGAGCCGTTCGGTACGCCACGTCGGCTAGCCGTTATAATCCATAACGTGCGTACAGTAGCACCACAGCGCTGGATATATAAAAAAGTGCTACCAGTTTCCGTTGCGCTAAAATCTAACGGGCAACCGAGCGATCAGCTAATAAAAAGGCTTATAGCTCTTGGCTTTCCAGATATACCACTCACGCGACTAGAACGGGTAATTGACGGCAAAATCGAAGCGTTTTTCTTGAAGTACACTGCGCCAGGTGTAACCTTAGAAGATGGTCTGCAGAACGCTCTAGACGAAACTCTAACTAAGCTTACGACTCATAAGATTTTGACGTATCAGCGGCCAGACGGCACGAATGTGCAGTTTATACGCCCAATACACCGGCTTATCGCACTACATGCTAATCGTGTTATTCCGATTACAGCACTCGGATTAAGAGCTAATAATATCACGCTAGGCCATAGATTTCTGTCGGAAGGTCAGATCAAGGTCTTACATGCAGATAACTATAAACATGTGCTTAAGCATCGTGGTAAGGTTATTGTGAGTATGCTAGAACGCAAAGAGGCGATCCGAATACAATTACTCGAGCGCGCGGGCGTTGACCATGTCCTAATGCCCGAAACTCTACTTAATGAAGTAAATGCGCTAGTTGAATGGCCGATTGTCTATGCATGCCATTTTGATCAAGTATTTTTGAAAGTGCCTCAGGAATGCTTGATTTTAACGATGCAGACAAACCAAAAGTATTTTGTGCTAACTAACGCTTTCGGCAAATTGCAACCACGTTTTTTAGTAGTCTCAAATTTGCAGACCGACACACCCAAGCAAATCGTGATAGGCAATGAGCGTGTCGTACGCTCACGACTAACCGATGCAAAGTTCTTCTTCGAACAGGATAAGAAAAAGACTCTTGAACAACGCGTACCGCTGCTAGCTAGCGTAGTGTACCATCACAAGCTTGGCTCTCAGTTACAGCGCACTGAGCGCATAGAGGCTCTAGCTATATTAATTGCGCCTATCGTCGGTGTAGATGCACGTTTAGCAGCACGAACAGCCCGTCTAGCTAAGGCAGATCTACTCACATATATGGTAGGTGAGTTTCCAGAATTGCAGGGTATAATGGGAGCTTACTATGCGCGGTACGATGGTGAATCTGAAGAGATCGCCATCGGGTGTTTAGAGCACTACCGGCCCCGCTTTACGGGCGACGAGTTACCGTCAACTACAATTGGTACCATAATTGCAGTTGCTGATAAAATCGAGGCGCTAGTCGGTATCTGGGGTATCGGCCTGCAGCCTACTGGGGAAAAAGACCCCTATGCTCTGCGACGACATGCACTTGGTCTCCTGCGTATTATTCTTGAAAAGCGGCTACCTATAGATCTTATAGACCTATTACGGCATACATATACCCAATTTTCGACCCATACACAAGTTATTGATCCAACTAGTGCATTGTACGACTTTTTTATCGACCGCCTACGCAGTTTATTGCGCGGGTATGGCTATAATGCCAAGGAGGTAGAGGCGGTACTGAGCCAAAATCCTACCCGTATTGATAACATTATCAGCCGACTCGATGCGGTACGTGAATTCGCTGCGCTGCCTGCAGCAGAATCGCTAGCGGTAGCTAACAAGCGGATTATGAATATCCTAAAGAAATCAAACAGCGCGCCACGGCATATTAAAACGCAGCTATTCGTAGAGTGCGCAGAATTCACGTTGTTTGAGCAATTGCAGAATATTACGCCAACCGTTCAAGACCGGCTGCACTCACGCGATTACACGGGTGCTTTGTTGGCACTCGCGTCGATGAGCGATTCGGTTAATATGTTTTTTAAAGATGTAATGATTAATACGGATAATTCCGCATTGAGAGCGAATCGACTTGGCTTATTAGCGCTGCTGTACGAGCAGATGAACTGCGTAGCCGATATCTCTAAGCTTAAGACATGACATGAATAGGAGTCTAATGTATTGTACCGGTACATTAACTATATAAATTGACTATACTAAAAAAACTCGTGATTCTAGATCGCGATGGCGTTGTCAATTACGACTCTAAGGAATTTATCAAGTCACCTGATGAGTGGATTCCAATCCCGGGAAGCCTAGAGGCAATCGCTCGGCTGAACCACGCAGGCTACTATGTTGTGATTGCGAGTAACCAGTCAGCTATCGGTCGCGGCCTGTGTAATATAGATACACTTAATGCTATACACGAGAAGATGCATCGCGCGTTAGAATTAATAGGTGGGCGTATTGATGCTATCTTTTTTTGCCCACATACTTCCACTGACCATTGCAATTGCCGAAAACCGAAACCCGGTTTATTCATGCAAATCAGCCAGCGATTTAGGATAAACCCCACTAGTATACTAGTAGTTGGCGATTCCAGACATGATATGCAAGCCGCAGCGGCGGTGGGATGCAGCCGATATTTAGTGCTGACTGGCAATGGCTATAAAACACTGGGCTCAGGAGATTTGCCAGTAGGCACAACAGTCTATTCGGATTTGAACACATTCTCTCTTGACTGCTTTACCACTGCAGCCGATAGAGATGGCATATCCCATGCTACTTAAGGATTTTATATAGACTATCATGCGCGTAATTCGCTCGATGCTGTTCTTTGTCTATCTGATCATCTATACGATCTTATATGCATGCGCTTGCTGCATTATGTTCCCATTCTTAAATGTACGTCAGCGCTATCAGATAGCTATCGGCTGGTGTCACTCGACGCTATGGGTTCTGCGGCATATAGTTGGCGCAAGTTGGCGCATTGAAGGTATAGAAAATTTGCCAGAAGGCCCAGCTGTTCTACTGCCAAAGCACCAATCCGCCTGGGAGACGTTAGCATTCCCAGTAATTATGCCGCGTCCGTTATGCTATGTCTTTAAGCGAGAGCTGTTGTACCTACCATTTTTTGGATGGGTCCTCAGGATGCTAAAAATGCTGCATATTGACCGCAATAAAAGGCATAGCTCATTCAAATCTATAATTCGGGAGGGTATGGAACGGATAGCTGAAGGTTCATGGATAATTATATTCCCGGAGGGAACGCGAATGCCGGCAGGAAAGCGTGGCAAGTATCAGACTGGTGGAACACGATTGGCAGTAGCTGCTGGAGTGCCTGTTGTACCAATTGCGCATAACGCCGGATATGTGTGGCCACGAAACTCTTTTCTAAAAAATGCGGGTATAGTTACAGTCTCAATCGGTAAACCCATCGATACTTTTAATATGAATGCTAATGAAATTATAGAGCTCGTCGAAGAATGGATTGAGACCGAGATGTGCCGAATCTCTACGCATTCAAATCCTTCATAATAGAATATGCTTGATGTATGACAACAGTCTATTTTTTTAAAGCGGCCTTAGTAGACTCTGCTTTTTGGGAAAATTTTACAACCCCACCTAAGCACTCATGCGGCTTATTGCAACTAACCCACTGTTTGACGGTAGTAATACGTTATTAAGCTTGCAATATTCCCGAATATTTATCCGGGCTCTACGAAATATTTTCTATACAGAGTTAGACATAAAGAAAATCCCTCCAGACCCGTACATAGCTATCAAGTTCATTAAGGCCATGTTTAGTAATAAGAAAAAGGCCGGTAACTGGTGGAGGCTCGATTTAATTCGAGCTGTTAATTAATGCTTAATATCGTCACGTATAAATAAATGTACGTGTTAACGAGTCATGCATAAAGCCTCTATAAAATTTATATGTAAGTATTTAAATACACGGAAGTAGAGTAGGCACTATTATGTAGATAATACTATTATATAGTAGTAAAACTCTAGGAAATCTGCAAATATAGATTTGCTAATTAACTAGCCCACTATATTTTCTTCAAGTATAGTGGGCTACAGAAAAGTTCTGACTCTGAAGAGAATCTAAAAACTTTTAGGTTTTATCTTAAAGTCTGATAGAACAAGGCTACTTGTTAAAAGCGTAGCTAGTGTACTGGAAGATGGGTTTTAATTAGAGGGATCTGCTGCCCAGAGTTATTAACTAATATAAATATTGCGGTTAATGTGGGCTGGATTATAACCCAACTACGTTGCTTTGCAAGTTGTGTGTATTTATACGTGTACGGAAGTGTTTTTAGACAGGCGGGTCACCAATCTAGCATGTTGTCGGAATCCTTAAGTGTAGGAATGTACCGCACTAGTCTTCTGGGCTAGTGTTAGCTTTAAGTTGCTGTGCTAATGCTACATACTCAAGCAGTGGCACATCCTCAGCACGACGCTTAAGATCAAAACCGAGCGCATCAAAATCGACTTGATTGCTATAAGCTGCAAGCGCATTTCGTAACATTTTACGGCGCTGAGAAAATGCAGCCGTCACGACTTTACTAAGATAGGAGACATCGACTGATGGCATATCACCCACTATGCGCGGAATCATCCGCACTACTGCAGAAGTTACTTTGGGAGGCGGCTTAAATGATTCAGGGGATACTTCAATTAGTTTATTAATCGTATACTGATACTGCAACATTACAGTTAGACGGCTATACTCCTTGCTACCTGGTTTAGCAATCATTCGCCCCACTACTTCGTTCTGCAGCATAAAATGCTGATCGACGATACTATTCGAAAATGAGGTGAGATAAAATAGTATCGCGCTCGAGATATTATACGGTAAATTCCCAACTACCCGGATTGATGCTCCAGCGTGCGCAAAATTAGCTAGCGCATAAAAATTAAACGCCAGGGTATCGCTAGAATGTAAAACAAGTCTGCTGCTAAAACGATGCCGCAGCCGATCGATTAGATCTCGATCTAGTTCAACTGCATGCAATATCTTTACTCGCTCAAGGAGCGGCGCAGTTAATGCACCTAAGCCCGGCCCGATTTCTACAAGCCTATCTTCGGGTTGTGGGCATATTATTTCCACTATTTTGTTAATTACGTTTATATCAATAAGGAAATTCTGGCCGAATCGCTTTCGTGCATAGTGGCCTTGATACTTATTTAGATGTATGGATCTGCTCATTTCGAATCAGATGCAGTGCCCCGGATCATAGCCCCGTCTACAGCAGTAGATGCCATCGCTATAGCAGTCTCGATTGCCGCAATTAAACTACCGCAATCGGCTCGGCCAGTGCCCGCTAGGTTAAGCGCTGTACCATGATCGACAGAGGTTCGTACGATAGGTAATCCTAGTGTAACGTTAATACATTCACCAAATGTAGCGAACTTAAGAACCGGCAAGCCTTGGTCATGATACATTACTAATACACAGTCAGCATCGTGCAGGTAGCGAGGATGAAAAAGCGTATCGGCCGGATACGGCCCGCGTGCGTGTACACCGGATGCACACGCACGCAGCACTGCTGGTTTGATTACCTCGATTTCCTCACGCCCTAGATATCCACTCTCACCCGCATGAGGGTTAAGGCCCGTAACAAGAATACGTGGCGACGCAATGCAGAAACGCGCACGCAAGTCCTGATCAATAATAACTAATGTATCTACTAGTCCATCGATATTCAATGCGTCAGGAACATTACGAAGCGACAGATGTGTAGTCGCAAGAGCCACGCGCATCGGCCGGTTGCCAGTGCCGGATAGCATCATTACAACGCGCGACGTACCGGTGCGCTTAGCGAGGTATTCGGTGTGACCAGTGAATAGCACACCGGAATCATTAATAATGCTTTTTTGTATTGGCGAAGTAACGATAGCGTCGAACGTGCCATCAAGAGCTCCTTCAATCGCCGAATCTAGCATTGACAATACATAGCGGCTATTTGCTGCGTCCAACACGCCAGCTATACTCCACACGCTGAGTGGAACATCTCGTAGCACAACGGGGGCTCCTGTTTCCATCAACCATATAGCAGGATCTACTCCCGCTTGCTTCGCTCGATCGATTAATAGTTGACGGTCGCCAAGTACGGTGAAGTGTGCTGCACGGTACCAGAGACTAGCTCTGCGTGCGAACGCCTGCGCCACTAGTTCTGGACCGATTCCAGCGGGTTCACCCGTGGTGATTACAATGTGAACAGGTATTGTCACGCTTTTCGACACTAGCCTTAGATTGATTCATCTAACTTATACTGTATATATGAGATGTCATGCAGTTTCCATAGCCAGTCTAGATAAGCCTTCCTGGCTTTATACTGGCCAATCGCTTGCCGTACAATTTTTTGTTGTTTTGAAATAGAGTCCCTTGCTTCGCGACGGCCGATTACCTGGATTAAATGATAACCATAGTCGCTACGGACAGGCTGGCTAATCTTATTATTTTCCAGGTTGTTCATCGCCCTCTCAAATTCCGGGATGGTCTCGCCCGGATTAAGCCATCCTAGGTCCCCTCCCATCGGTGCCGAACTGTCTTCTGAGTAGGTTCGAGCGAAATTTTCGAAGTCCCCACCTGCTTCTATCTGTGATCGTAGTTCTAGTAATTTCTTTTGTGCTATGAGCTCTGACCGTTCTTCGCTAACTCGAATTAGAATGTGTCTGGCATGCTTTTGAACAAATCTAAGTGCTTTTCTATGAGAAGCACTTGATACTCGGCGATCAATAAGGCGCAGAATCTCAAAGCCTTCAACAGTTCTTAATATTTTTGGATTAATTTGCCCAGGCCGTAGCCGAACTGCAGCCTGGGTTATTTCTTTAGGTAATAAGGACTCTGGACAAAATCCGGAATTACCTCCTTTTAAAGCATCAGGAGCCTGCGAGTTAGCTGTAGCGAGCTGTATAAAGTCTTCTTTAGATAATGCGCGTTTAAGGATAGTAAGTGCTTTTTTTTGAGCGTCTTGAATTTTAGTTGGTAGTGCATTCGGCTGTATTTTAATTAGGATATGTTCAAAGCACAAGTCTTGCTCGCGCCTCTGCATCCCGTTCTGGCTTGCGATATAGTCGCTCACTTCAGTATCTGATACAGTGATTTTGCTATCGACCTCTTTCTCACGAAGCTTTAAGAGTAGCAACTTATTTTGCACATCGGCAAGAAATTTCGACCAGGATATGCCTTCACTCTCTAGTCTCGAACGGTACATATCAAGCGACATATTATTCACTCGCGCGAGCCGAACTAATGTATGTTGTAGCAACGTGTCGTTAATTACTATGCCACTATCTTTAGCCCGCTGCAACTGAATACACTCAAGAACCATCTGGTTCAGAACCTGCAGCCGCAGATGATATAGTGCCTGTGATGGCAGATTCTGGCGCTGTAGTCGTCGTGTGATCGGCGCCATACGCAACTCAAGCTCGTTGAGCGTTATCACCTCATTATTAACGACTGCAACGATGCGGTCTATCTTCTGTGTAATTTGATGCGACTGCAGTGCTTGTGCGTGCGTACTGTTAAGTAGTAAAAGCGCGCACTGAAATAGCGCCAAGCGTATCAGCCTCATCATATTTTACAATTACTCCGTTCAAGTTAACACTTGCACAGGCGGAATATTATCTGCCACTAGCCCATGTTTTTATTGATAGTGGGTAAACCGATTTTGCGGCACAGGTAGAGGTGTTACTGGCTGGTAACCTGGCACACTCGCCTGAAATTGCGACACTAGACCATTATCTAGATTTGCAAAACCCTTGAGTTGCAGCTGTGCAAGTATCCGTGTTCCAGTAAAGGCCTGATTGAAACTATTAATACCATTTGTGTATTTCTGTAATCCAATACCAAATGACCAGCATTTCTCGTCATATTCAAAACCCATCATAGCATCGATTAGATGGTTCTGATTAATATCATAATTTACCCGGACAACGCCGTACAGGCGGCGTGCTAGTGGCCACTGTGCCGAAATTACTAACTGGTTAATCAGCTTATCAGATGGCTTTATATTAGAGCGTGTATACCTGTACGTCGCGTTCAGAACGCGACGCTCCGCCGGACTCCATGAAAACCCGAGGCTTGCGCGCACCAGCTGATTAGTGCCCAGATTGTACTGGAAGGCTTGTTCGGTTGAAAAGTCGCTACTAAGCCGAAATGAGGAACCCATAATTATATCAGAGTGTTCGGTTTGCACTGCTGATCGCGATTGTGTGAACATCGCGCCTTGATTATGAAAATAATACTGCTGTGCAATCACAAATCTTGAGCGTCTTTTACCGGACGCAGGGTCTAAGAGGCATAATGTGAGCGCTGAAGTTAATTGATTTATATCGGCAACACAGTCATTGCCAATAGGATTCCCATCCTCAAAAATATTAGCTAAGCAGAAATCTGATTTAGCCGTATCGAAAAATGGTGCGAACCGTTGGTTCCGATGGTGCGGCGTATACACATAGTACAAGCGCGGCTCTATTGTCTGAATATAATCCCTACCGAATAGGTGGACTCTGCGATCTAATATTAAGCCAGAGTCGAGGCTTAGCGTCGGTACGTTGATATTGAGACTCTGTATCTGGTAACTGTCGCGAGAATTTGTCGTAGGGAAATTGTATGATTCGAAGTGCCACTGTATTTTTGGCGTAAAGAAGTAACCAGGACGTAAGATAGGATACAAGATATATGGGTTAAAAACACAGCGCGTGCTCTCTAGCGCATCAGCTGTTGAAATCGAAAATCGGGTTGCGTCAACTTCGGCACCGAAGTCTAATCCACTAACGTTATGGCGACTATATTTTACGTTCAGCTGTGGTTCAAGGCCATATGGCGCTATTAATGGCTGTAACGTCTGCCAATGCTGCCAGCGTAGCAATGCAGACCATGGCCCATTATTATAAGTAATGCCAATTTCTTGCTGATATAGGGCCTGGGTGCGTAGTAGAAACGAATTGCTCGATACAAGATCCTCGGGATAGGTCTTATCAGATACTCGGCTATAGTAGATATACCCACCGAAGCCATGACCAAAGTTCTGTCTATGATTAAAGAATACAGCGTAACGCTTGGTGTGCGTGATATGGTCATATGGCAAGTACTCAATGATAAGGTTACCAGAATAAATCTGGGATAAGTAGCGAAAATTAGGTGAAATAAGTATGCCGCGCCGAGACATAATCCGAGGCGTAATCGTTAAATCATAGTTAGGCGCAAGATTAAGATAATACGGTAGTGATATCGCTAAGCCAGTGCTAGAACTCGTCATAACGGTTGGGGGCAATAGGCCACTTTGGCGACTGCCCTTGGAGAGCTGAAACAATAGCCACGGACTAGCGAAGATCGGAACACCCTGGAAAAACACTATACTATTATGCGCAACACATAAATTCGTCTTGTTATTTACATTAAACCGCGTAGCCTTCACGTACCAGGCTGGACTGCTATCACATTGGCATTCTGTATATGTACCGTGGTGTACAACTAAGCGTGCACCATCAATTATATCAATCCTCTCGGCAGAACCAAAGCCACCAGATAAGCCAAAGTAGTACTGTGGCTTTGTGATGTAGCCTGAAGACGCACCAATCTCTAGATGTGCATCTGATCCAGAGAATTTATTTCCATTATTAATAATACGCACATTGCCAATCGCTTCAGCGAAGTCGGTATCCGAATTATAATGGATTACATTAGCTTTGATCACAGACGCGTGGCGCCGCAACTCTGCGTTACCCTCGAGTAGCGAGTCATGATTCATAGTACCGCTGACCATTTCACTTAATCCGAACACTGCGGGTGACACGCCTGATGGCAAGGAATGCTCTTCAAGCTGTGGTGCGACGCGTAGCTCCCATGCTGAATTTAACTGGGTCGAGGGCGCGTGTATATTAATCAATCTAGCGTAAGAGGGGAACGGCAGGAACCCTGACACCGCAAGCAATATAGCGGCGGCATGCATTAGGCAAGGCACTCGTCTTAAATTAAGGGCTAGTGACAAACTCTTTTGAATAAACTGTGCGATCGGCAGGGATGTAATAGATGGAGCGACATCTCGCGGCTTTAGGTTATCTTAATAACTTTAGGGAGGAGTTACATACCTCATCTAAGGGATTTATACCGCATGTTGGCGTAGTTGTTTCAGCAAGTCATAGCTCATTATATGATAAAATTGCCGGTATCATCAAAGCTTGATGATACCGGTCTACTCTTTTATTGTCTCCGATGTTTCCAATTTTTGGCTCCGAACGTTTCCAACAGCTCAAGTATTTAACTGTCTGTTAAAATATCTACCATCGGGAAGCGAATGCACTAAGCAAGATGTTCCGGCGCTTTGCTATGTAATGCGCTACAGAATACCAGTAAATGTGCTAGCTACGGCAGTAGCTAAAGCTGGAGGAGAGTTCGGCGTGCGCTACCAATCGTCCCAGCTGGTGGCTACCCTATTCTTCTGATAGTGATACGGCACAGAACGCGTTGCACATACGCGACTAGTCGTTAACGCAGAAGAGAGTCAATACCATAAAGATAAATCGGTTTAACGCGCGCCCCCTCCAGAACAGCCGATGCAACTATCATCAAGCAACTATAGTTGCTATGGTTAGCGTGATCACGCTACACAACCTTGGGTTACATGAGAGCGATTTACGAAAGAAGGCTTCATTACGCTACTTCCTCTTGGCGGTATACGGCAGGCAAACTTTGCCTTATCTAGTGTTGCAATCCAGCGCAAGCTGAGCAACGGATGATGCCATCCGATGCTCAGTAGCTAGACGAGTTGTAGAGTACATTTGGCAATGAAATAGGATGCGAAAAGGTTGGTGTGCGTGCAGCCTCCCACTTATATTCCAAGCACTAACCACGTTAACGGATCAGCCTGTTACATCGATCGGCAACTCAGCATAACGCTGCATCCAGTCGGTAGACAAGGGCTAAGCTTAGGCCTACGCGATGCACCGCGTTAGGCAGCGTAACTTGTCAGTGTGGACCAGACTGTCTGCACTACAGGCTTTTTTGATAGTCGCGTGCTAGACCGGCGCGGGACTATCGCTGCGACTGACTTACTAGTGCGCGCCTTCACCGCCGACTTTTCGCTGATGTCGTCGCTACAAGGTCTAGTTTTTAACACACTAGACCTTGTGCCACCGGTCAAGATAATGTTTGCGAGGCAGACGATATTCTAGCAACAGGGCCTTAAGCTGATTCTGGTAGCGAGATCGAACTAATAGCTGTAAAAATCATCGGTACCAACTTCAAAAGTCTGACACATACCGCTTAATATAATATCGAGCATGGTAAGAAAATTATAGATAGGTTGTCCCTCTAAGAGAGCCTGCAGCGTAGCAGTAGAATCCGCGTTATTACAAAATAAAGTACTTGTAGCTCGTATTCTTAAGGCGGTCGTCCGTGTAGCTGACACGGGAGGTTACATACCGTTCCCATTACACTAAAATACGCATCGGCCAAGATAGTAATACAAGACGTTCGCTAACGATCAAACGCATTGCTTATAAAACTGGAATCTCGATGCTTATTATGCATGGTCGAACATGTGCAGATCTCTATTATGGTTAATATGAATATCACATGATCCTCGCGGTTAAGGCGTCGCTGTGCAAATCTTAGTAACTTTAAACAGAGATAGCTCGACGCACATAAAGCGCGTGAAGTACTCTCGACACTGCTACTGCCGATGCAGTCATGATCGGACGCGCTACTCAAGGCCAGCCCTAGTGATGTCGTATTCCGCGAAATCGAGAACCTCCTCTTGATTAGGAGGATTTTGACACCACTGCGGATTAGCAAGATTCAATAGTAGGTGCATAGACACTTACAAGTGTATTATGATTGATGGTGAATTTACAGGTTTACGCTCCGCGCACAAGCACATTGCTTGGTATACTCACTGCCTTTCTGGTATCAATACACCCCGGAATCGAATAAAGAAACTAGACCCGAGAACAACTTAACCGTAGTCAATGCGTTTTTCTTCGACGCTCAGACGGAGTAATACCAGGCGCGCGCTATGACGTCCAGCACTAACCGCTTATTAGCATGAGAAAGCATAACATCTCGCAGTGCATTAGCAATACCCATAGTATATATGTATACGATCTAGGCGGATACTTCCCATATGACATCTATAGGATAGCGATGTTCTTCGTCAAGAAACCGACGCTAGAAATCGTTCGAGCACAGGCTCAGAGTAACTAGTCCTTAGTGCCTGGATATCTCTGGGTATTATTAAAACATGCTGCGTAAGAAACTGAGAGAGCATAGCCTGTGTTATAGCACAGTACTGATGTCTTTCGCATATTTGTTACTCTCGTACAAGCGCAAATTTAGGATTTCTTCATCATGATTAAGCAGGCACTGATTTCCGTTTCCGACAAAGCTGGTATTAGCGATTTTGCTAAAAGTCTGTGTCAGCTTGGCGTTATTTTATTATCCACGGGGGGAACAGCAAAGCTACTCGCTCGCGCGGGCTTGCCATTTACCGAGGTGGCCGACTATACCGGCTTTCCAGAAATACTCGATGGACGAGTGAAGACGCTACACCCTAAGGTCCATGGCGGCATTCTTGCGAGACGAAAGATATCTGCCCATATGGAGACACTTGCACAGCATAGGATTCTGACAATTGATATGCTGGTTGTCAATCTATATCCATTCGAGAAAACCGTCGCTCAGGAGAAATGCTCACTAGATAAAGCTATTGAAAATATCGACATTGGTGGCTCGACTATGCTGCGCTCAGCAGCGAAGAATTATCACGATGTAACAGTGGTTACTGACCCGACCGATTATGCATCAGTGCTTGACGAAATGCGCGCGAATAGGAATACAGTCAGCTATACGACTAACTTGCGTCTGGCAACTAAGGTGTTTACATATACTGCTCAATATGATAGCGCAATCACAAACTATCTCACGAGCCTCGGCGAGGACTGTCAACGTGCTACATGTAACACGTATCCAACCACTCTAAACCTATCCTTTAAGAAAGTGCAGGACCTGCGCTATGGCGAAAATCCGCATGAAGGCGCAGCATTCTACCAAGATCCGAAATCTGTTGAAGGCTCTCTAGCGAACTATCGGCAACTGCAGGGTAAAAAATTATCCTACAATAATATTGCTGATGCTGATGCAGCATGGGAGTGCGTGAAGACATTTGATGTCCCGGCATGCGTTATTATCAAGCATACGAATCCGTGCGGGGTTGCTATAGCAATGACACCAGCTGACGCCTATGCTAAGGCATGTCAGACTGATCCGATCTCGGCATTCGGTAGTGTTATCGCGTTTAATCGGGAAATTGACGAACTAGCGGCGCGGGCAGTTGCAAAACAGTTTGTCGAGGTACTACTTGCGCCATCCTTGACTGATTCGGCACGCAAAGTCTTTTCCGAAAAGCAGAACTTACGCGTTCTTCAGGTACCTCTTAGCAATGCGGTTAACTTATACGACTTAAAGTGTGTTGGAGGTGGCTTATTAGTGCAGTCGCCAGATACAAAGAATGTGCAACCACATGAGCTTCGCATAGTTACGAAACGACATCCAGTATCTAAAGAAATGGATGATCTATTGTTCGCCTGGCGTGTCGCGAAGTTTGTGAAGTCTAATGCGATCGTATTTTGCGCGAATGGTATGACCCTAGGCATTGGGGCGGGGCAAATGAGCCGAATCGATTCGGCTCGAATTGCCGGCATTAAGGCACAAAACTCACAGTTATCATTAAGTGGCTCAGCAGTTGCATCCGATGCGTTCTTTCCGTTCCGAGATGGTCTTGATGTGGTTGTTTCGGCTGGTGCGACCTGTGTAATCCAACCCGGTGGTTCGATACGAGACAATCAGATAATTTCGGCAGCCAATGAGTATAATATTGCGATGGTTATTACCGGCACACGGCATTTTCGTCACTAATACCGTGCGTGCGCTCTGCAATGCAGACTTCGTTCTAGATAATACTGATTAACTATAGTGGTAGCATGAGAATACTTGGCATCGATCCGGGATTACGCATCACCGGATTTGGCGTTATCGACAAGCATAAACACACGCTTACTTACGTAACTAGTGGAGTAATCCGCACTACGAATACTAATCTACCAAGTCGCCTAGGCACCATCTTTGATGGTGTCATGAGACTAATTCATGAGTATTACCCGGACCAGGCCGCAATCGAAAAAATATTTGTTAACGTTAACCCTCAGTCAACCCTTTTACTAGGGCAGGCACGCGGTGCGGCGATCTGTGGGCTCGTATCGGGGCATGTGCCGGTATTCGAATATGCCGCTTTACAGCTTAAGCAAGCGGTAGTTGGCTACGGGCATGCTACTAAAGACCAGATACAAAAGATGGTAGTTCGGTTGCTAAGCTTAAGCGGCTTGCCTGGCGCCGATGCTGCTGATGCACTCGGTATAGCGATCTGTCATGCGCACAGTAGACAATTCATCAATACTCTCGGTATGCTTACTCCTGTTTTAACAAAGAAAAGCTGTCGCGTAAAACATGGCCGGTTAATCAGATAGCCAGCGTAATGTTTGTTAATAGTACGCTACAGTTTGTATATATTAACTTTATAAGATTCGCTATGATCGGGCGCATTACGGGCATTCTGCTCGAGAAAACCCCACCTCATCTCCTGGCTGAGTGCAATGGTATCGGCTACGAGATTGATGTGCCGATGAGCACGTTTTATAATCTGCCTGGTACTGGTAATAAAGTCACATTATTTACTCAGCTCATTGTTCGAGAAGATGCTCATCTATTGTATGGTTTTCTCACACAACAAGAGCGGCATATTTTTAGAGAATTACTTAAGATTAGTGGCATTGGAGCTCGTATAGCGCTTGCAGTGCTTTCCGGAATGAGTGTGGTTGATTTTTCGCATACAGTTGCATTACAAGATACTACTCGCCTAACGCGAGTGCCAGGTATCGGTAAGAAAACTGCCGAACGTTTGTTGCTCGAGTTGAAAGGCAGATTGAGAGACGACGTCAGTACAACTACATCGGCCTCATTATCACTCAACTATACGACAGATGTCTTGCACGCCCTTATTTCACTTGGTTATTCCGAGAGAGAGTCGCTGATTGCAATGAAAGATATACCAGTGAGCATCAATGTATCGGATGGTATTAAACTTGCTTTAAAGATTTTGTCAAAGTTATAAACTACATAATAGTGTGATTATAGCGCGCTAGGCGCAAGTATAGTGGATGTAATGCAGTACAATCAGCTTATGATTGAAACTGATAAACTTGTCTCAGAGCGCCTGATTGAGCCAATCTCTGCGTCACCTAACGAAGAAATATTCGAACGAGCTCTACGCCCTCGGCGGCTGGCCGAATACATCGGACAAGAAAAAGTTTGCGTGCAGCTTGAGATTTTTATTGAAGCCGCAAAGCGACGATCGGAAGCACTCGATCATGTTCTACTACTTGCTCCGCCAGGGCTAGGTAAAACTACGCTTGCGCACATCGTTGCTCGAGAGATGGGTGTTAACCTGCGCCAGACATCGGGACCGGTACTTGAACGGGCCGGAGACTTGGCTGCACTACTAACTAATCTCGAAATAAACGATATATTGTTTATCGACGAGATCCACCGGCTATCACCAGTTGTTGAGGAAATTTTATACCCGGCACTCGAAGATTATCAGATTGATATTATAATTGGAGAGGGGCCGGCGGCACGCTGCGTCAAACTAGACCTTCAGCCATTCACGCTAGTAGGAGCTACTACACGCGCTGGTATGCTTACTAACCCGCTACGGGATCGCTTTGGAATTAGTGCCCGGCTCGAGTTTTATACTGCAAGCGAACTTGCGCGTATTATCGAGCGTTCAGCTTACCTTATTGGTACGAAAATTGAACCTGAAGGTGCTCTAGAGATCGCGAAACGGTCGCGCGGTACTCCGCGTATTGCGAACCGGCTGTTACGTCGCGTTCGCGATTATGCCGAAGTTAAGTCTAACGGCCGAATTACAGCACTGACAGCTGATGCTGGATTAGCAATGCTTGATGTCGACTCCCTGGGCTTTGATGTGATGGACCGTAAGCTCCTAGACTCGATCTTGTATAAGTTTGATGGTGGCCCAGTAGGTCTAGATAACTTAGCTGCCGCAATTGGTGAGGAACGCGATACGATCGAAGACATAGTTGAACCTTATTTAATCCAGCAAGGCTATCTGCAGCGTACACCGAGAGGACGTGTTGCCACGCTGCTTGCTTATCGTTACTTTGGCCTTACAGATCGCATACAAGACAAATCCGTGACCCGTAAAATGCTATCGGACAATAGTTAATCTCTAGGAGATATATCTCTAAATCATTAAGTCCCAACTTTAGTTAGGACGGGGTAAGCCAGTATAGCCACTCTCTTTGACAAAAGATTTGACTAGCAGGGTATTATTAAATTGATAAAAAAGTTCTAGCTCAATAATAACTAAAGATAATCCTTATATGCTTATAGAGCATAGTAAAGCCCATACGAGCATTATAGGGATTGTGTTTGCATCGATCTCTGGGAGAATATGATAACCGCCGTGCATAAGCGATAAAATCATCAGCCTCGTACAACCATTACTAGGCACGTAGGGTCACACGTGCAAAACGTCGCTTGCCGACCTGAACAACGTATACGCCCGACTCAAGCTTTAACTCTTTGTCAATAATTATCGTGCCATCTATTTTTACACCATACTGTTCAACATTTCTCAATGCTTCGCTGGTAGATGGAACTAGACCAGCCTGTTTCAACAATTGCTTAATAGGAAGCGGTGCGCCACCTAACTCAATTTCTGTAATATATTCAGGAACCCCGCCTCTCGCGCGCAGATTAAAATCCTCTAAAGCGCGCCGCGCATCAGCCTGGGAATGAAAACGAGCAACAATTTCCTGCGCGAATAGCGCTTTTAGCGTGCGCGGGTTATAACCGGCTTGAACCTGCCGCTGGCAGTCTGTAATCTCATCAAGACTTCGAAACGAAAGTAATTTAATGTAACGCCACATTAGTGTATCTGAGATGCTCATAAGCTTCCCAAATATCTCAGATGGCTTATCACTAATACCGATATAGTTGTTCTTAGATTTAGACATCTTGTCGACACCGTCTAACCCTTCGAGCAGCGGCATTGTCAGAATGCACTGAGGCTCCTGGCCATGCTGCCTCTGCAACTCGCGGCCCATTAATAGATTAAACTTTTGATCAGTGCCGCCCACCTCAAGATCCGATTGGAGCGCAACCGAATCATATCCTTGTATTAGAGGATATAAGAATTCATGGATCGAGATTGGCACCCTTCCTTGGAATCTCTTAGTAAAGTCCTCACGCTCGAGCATGCGCGCTACAGTATAGCGAGACGCAAGCCCGATTACACCATCAGCGCCTAGCGGCATTAACCATTCACTGTTATAGCGAATCTCAGTTTTTTTACAGTCGAGGACTAGCGCAGCTTGTGCTAAATAAGTCTTTGCATTGACTTCGATTTGCTCACGAGTGAGCGGCGGACGCGTCTGGTTTCGCCCAGATGGATCACCAATTAACGAGGTGAAATCACCAATTAGAAAAATAACGGTATGCCCCAGATCCTGTAACTGCCGCATCTTATTAAGTACCACTGTATGTCCAATGTGGATATCTGGTGCAGTTGGGTCAAGTCCTAGCTTGACACGTAATGGCTTGCCAGTTTGTGCGCTCCTTGCCAGTTTCTGTACGAACTCATCCTCAATTAGAAGCTCTTCGCAGCCACGCCGCACTATAGCCAGGATGGCGTGGACTTCATCAGTAATAGGAAAGTATGGCACAGGAACGCTAGATGTAGCACTCATTAGTTGGGAACTTTTCACGATACTGTTGCACAAATAATATACAGCAACGCATCACGTATTGCGTTTTGCAGTTTTATCTACAATAACCCTTAAAGGAATTATTTTTTATTATAGAAATGAGATGCTACGTTATGTGGCACTACTTCCGGCGGGTTTGACACTCGTGTTCAGCCGCACTATAGCGCTACGCCACTGTGGAACATAGCACTCTGTTAAATAATTAATTACTCGAATATCTCTGTATCCGTGAGTTTGAGCATAACGATCCCGTACGCTTTCGCTGCAGTATCTACACTATTGATACCTACGCATGTAGTATATACATCATCCTACTCAACAGCCATACAAGCGCAAGTTACCAGCAATACAGTCTGTACTACAGGTTGGTATAGAACAGCACTGAGTTCATATTATATGCCTGCTAAGTTAGACTCCTCATCTAGGCGGATTTTATCAGGTGTACTGGATAGCAGGTTCGCTAGCATCATGCGGCAAGCTGGTGTACTAAGTAGTTCAATCGACGAAGCGATTGATGCTCTACCAGGTATGCGCACACGAGCTGGACCTCTACGAGGACAGCGCTACCGCGTGCTAGTTGGCGCAGCAGCTGGTGAACCATGTCACACTCAACGAATCCTTCTTCTAGAAGCGAAGGCAATTAATGCCGAACCTATCCGAGCTATCTGGTATCGTCCATCTCTCATACGCGTCGACGGTTTCTATAGCGTTAATGGGCACTCGCTACAGCAAGCACTTAACCCTCGTCCTGTTATTAGCGCTCGCTTATCGTCGCGCTTTGGTAAACGCATACATCCGATTTCTGGGCACTATTCGTTTCATGGTGGCGTTGATTGGGCCGCGCCGTATGGCACACCAGTATGGGCAAGCGGGCCTGGAATTATTACATTTTCAGGGTGGAGACATGGATATGGCAAGACAGTCATCATACGCCATAATCAACAATATGAAACTATCTATGCCCATTTATCGAGAACCCCACTAAAACTAAAAGTCGGAAAAAAAATCATGCGCGGTGACGTGATTGGCTACGTAGGCAAGACCGGCCGGGCGACTGGTCCGCATCTACACTATGAAGTACGGTATCAAGGCCACCATATAAATCCACTCTCAATATCAGTCGGTAAACCTGCATCGTTACACGGCACTACGCTACACGCATTTAAGCGATACTTAAATACTTTATTAATTAATGAAAATAGCCTACCTAACATATAGCATTATAGTTAGTGATAGCAATGCTGCCTGCGTCATAGGCTGCATCGTTCTCGAGCATTATTCTTCTAATAGATATATAGTTCACAATGCTACGGAGTTTTTATATAAATAGAACCCCAGTTTAGGGGATGGCTGACCTGAAAAGTTATAGGCACATATTACCTAATGTCTAGCGAAAATATTAACGAGTGTAGGGTGGTGACTTTGCTCAAAATAGACTAATTATGTAGAACCTTGGGTAAGCTTATAACAGGAGTGCGCTAATTTTTAGTATGTATTAGTAGGCACTATAAAGCTACGCTAAGCTAGCGTAGCTTTATATCAAATAAATTATAGATATTTATATAGTATTTTTATAAAAGTACTGCAAGCACAAGTTTATATAGTAGATAATACTAATTATAAAATATTGCTACTATGGTTTTACATAAAAAATATATGTTTATAACAAAATATTGTGATTTTAGTAGATCACATTTATTATTATTAAATAAACAAGTTGACTTATTTAAGTAGTCAATAATATTTATATAGAAAAAGATGAGCCACATCCACAAGTAGTAGTCGCGTTTGGGTTTTTAATTATAAATTGAGCGCCATTTAAATCGTCTTTATAGTCAATTTCAGCACCTATTAAGTACTGATAGCTCATCGCGTCGATTAATAGGCGGACATTATTCTTATTGATTACGGTATCATCTTCGTTGATTTCTTCATCGAACGTAAAACCATATTGAAACCCTGAACAGCCGCCACCTTGAACGAATACCCGGAGATTTAGTTTTGGGTTATCTTCTTCATCGATTAGTTGTTTTACCTTTTTGGCGGCTGCATCTGTAAAAATAAGTAAGATTGGAGTTTTAGTCATAGAGGGTATACTAGTTATAGCCTTCATCGAGCTCCCGCCAAAATTTTAATACTATTCCTAAGGCTGTTACATATCACGCATTTAAGTCTGTGTATCTATATTTAAACTTATCAAAACTTTTTATGAGATTTATCGGGCGGTATACAGATGTACTTAACGCTTAGAGAATTGTTTACGACGACGCGCTTTATGCAAGCCTACTTTTTTACGCTCAACCTCACGGGCGTCTCGCGTTACAAAGCCAGCTTTTGACAAGGCTGGCTTTAATGTCTCATCATAATCAATTAGAGCTCGGGTAATACCATGGCGCACAGCACCAGCTTGACCAGTTTCGCCACCACCAATTACATTGACTTTAATATCAAAAGTATTTGTATGGCTTACAAGATTTAGTGGTTGACATATAATCATTAGCGATGTCTCGCGTGAGAAATAGTCAGCAATAAGCTGGCCATTAACGATAATATCGCCTTTACCGGACTTAATAAATACGCGAGCTACCGCGCTTTTTCGACGGCCAGTCCCGTAGTTCCAATTTCCAATCATTCTAACTATAACTCCTTAGATCTCGAGCGTCTTCGGCTGTTGAGCAGTATGCGGGTGCATTAAGTCTGCATAAACTTTTAGTTTTTTAATCATTGCGTATCCAAGCGGACCTTTTGGCAGCATACCCTTAACAGCTTTTTCAAGCGCTCTACCCGGGAAACGCTCTTGCATTTTACCAAAAACCGTTTCGTGGATGCCACCTGGATAGCCTGAGTGAGAGTAGTACTTTTTATGAGTCATTTTTTTGCCAGTAACTTTTAGTTTTCTGGCATTAACAACGACGATAAAATCACCGGTGTCGACGTGCGGCGTGAACTCGGGCTTATGTTTGCCGCGAAGGCGGCGAGCTACTTCGCTAGCGACGCGGCCAAGTACCTTATCCGTCACGTCAATCACGTACCATTCATGCCTTACCTCATGGGCTTTAGCAGAAAACGTCTTCATGATCGATCCCAATAAAATGCTTTGCTTTTAGTCCTGCTGATGAATTTGTATTAAGCGCAGCGCAGGCTTTCAAAAATTTTTTCCGAGAGCATTTTTTCGAAAAAGTTTTTATAGAAGAAATGCTAGACTAGCACTAGCTCAGTCTAATCTTGCTCTAAATGATTATAGTAGAATCTTTTCCACGTTTTATTTGACGTACTAAATATAAAAAGAGGATGCTATCGAGTCGACTAACATCGAGTATTATAGAGCTTAAACTAAGTAGTCGCAAGGAAAACTACGTTACGTTACTCCCTCATATCAAAGATATTATTTATTAAAAATAAAACTAAACCCTTAATTAATAATAGCTTTATGATTTCTAGCTAAAAGCGTACTTTAAATAAGTAATCTTCCTAAGAATTTTAATTACTGTAAAAATTTTACTACTATATTTATCCAGCTTAGCTTCTGGTAATTAGAATTTATGTATAAATCTTGGTTAATATGCAGCTTGCTTAACATCGCTATAGTAAGTTAGCAAATCAGCTGACTCAGTATACTCAAAGTAAGCTTAGGAACATACGACAGCATATAGGGGCGTTATAATCTACTTGATAAAGATAAATAGCTGCTGTTTTAATGCGGGCAATAACTAGATGTTAGTACTTTTAATAGGATTCCTTTAACATGTTCTAATAACTGCCTGGAGGTTGATAGATACCGGGCACCGGGGTAAATAGTAAATGATAATGCAACTCCCCTAAAGAAAATTTATCGCTTCTATCGACTATAAAGTCTGAGTATCCTAAACTGAGGAAGTAAGCATGAAGCGAGCTATTAATACCCTATTATAGGAGATTGCTTTTCGGCGATGATATTGCTAAGAAAGCGAAATATATACCTTTATGGGTATATGAGTATATTGTAGGCTTCCTTATAAAAGGAAACACAAAGCAGACCGGTAAGCCGGATTCTGTGCGTGCGACGTTACCCGCTACACGTGACAGCCATTCCTCTAGGTGCGTCATTACTGACGCGCTCAAGCTTCCTACCCGCAGGCTAGGGTGGGTCCACTCTTGCGCCTTGATGCAAGCGCACGCCTGCTTACTTGGAATTGCTCCGGGTGGAGGTTGCACTGCCGAACTTGTTACCGTAGTCGCGGTGCGCTTTTACCGCACCATTTCACCCTTACCTGATCCCAGTTTACACGGGCCATTGGCGGTTTACTTTCTGTTGCCCTGTTCCGCGTGTTGCCACGGATGGCTGTTAGCCATCACCCTGCCCTGTGGAGTCCGGACTTTCCTCGTCTTCTCGAAATTTTCGGAAGACGCGGCTGTCTAGTCTACTTTGCGCATTCTTATTATAACCTCATTAGATAAGCTATACTAGCGACTGAGGAATATTATAGTGCTCTATTAAAATGGTAAATGAGTATACTCGACCCCCCTATACTAGGATGGTTAGCGGTACAACTTCGTTCTGTAGGGCGAACTTGACAAGCTATTTACGTCAAACGACTGCTAAATCCTTAACTGAATGACGGAGCTTATAAAAAATGGAGTGCTGTTTGCTTTTAAAAGCAAGCAGCACTCCAGCTAACGAAATATCAGAAGTCATAAATTTTGTCAAAAATAAGTAACTGCACTATATAGCAGCCTTACTCTAGTTTACCGCTGCGTCTTAATGAGATCGCATAACTAGTCATATCACCCTTACTGTGAGAGAGATAAACATAGCACACTATGTATATGTTAAAAAATTGTCTAGATTTTCGAGAATGGATATACAACTAAATTATATTTAATATGCCATACTGGCAAAAGTATGCGGCACTGCTTCTCTAGTCTCAATTATTTTATGAGAGTAGATAAAAGCCTATAGGTACTAGGCATTTAATCTAGGATACCTGATATTAATTTTAACAACTCAAACTATAGTCTCAGTATATATTATAAACTGAACCTGCTCGGCGATGATATAATGATTTGCTCATTAGCAAAGCTTCCAGCTCAGAGCTTTACTAATTTTAAATACTACTACATTAACACCGCTTGCCTCAATGTCTTCTGGTAACGTCCAACTCGATCTCTCAAGCGTCACTGTGTCGGTAGAGCGCGGCAATCCATAGAAGTCAGGACCAAAAAAGCTTGCAAAGCCCTCTAATCGGTTCAGGGCGCCAGCTTCCTCAAAGACTTGAGCATATAGCTCCAGCGCATTTAGCGCTGTGTAGCAACCCGCGCAACCGCACTGGTTCTCCTTAAGGTTCTTCGGGTGTGGTGCGCTATCAGTACCAAGGAAAAAGCGCGGATGACCTGAAATAGCCGCCTCGACGAGTGCCACGCGGTGTGCTTCTCGCTTAAAGACGGGAAGGCAATAATAATGCGGTTGAATGCCGCCGACTAGCATTGCGTTGCGATTTAGCAGTAAGTGATGGGCAGTGATGGTTGCGCCCAGCATGCCCGGTGCTGCGTCTGCGTCACGCACATACGCTATTGCGCTGCGTGTCGTAATATGCTCAAAAACCACCCTGAGTCCAGGAAAATCTCGCCGCAATGGTTCAAGTACCCGATCGATAAATACCTCTTCTCGATCAAATACATCGATTAATGGATCCATGACCTCTCCGTGAACTAGCAGTGGCAAATTAGTCTGCTGCATTGCTTCTAGCGCAGCCGTGCAGTGGCGTATATCCGTAACACCGGCATCTGAATTAGTCGTTGTACCGGCCGGATAGAGCTTTACACCATATACGAAACCGCTTTTGTGGGCTCGCAGAATCTCATCCGACGACGTATTATCAGTTAGATATAAAGTCATTAAAGGTTCGAACGTAGTGCCAGGTCCCTGCGTAGGACGCGCATCCAGGATTCTCTGCCGATAAGATTCGGCCTGCGCAGTCGTGATAACTGGCGGCTTTAGGTTCGGCATGATAATTGCGCGGCCGAACTGCCGTGCAGTATGTGGCAGCAATGCCTTAAGCAGGGAGCCATCACGAACATGCACATGCCAATCATCAGGACGAGCGAAAGTTATCTTAGCAATTCTAAACGAGTCTAAGCCGGCTTCGGTAGGCTGATGGCAGGTATTCATGTTAATCAAAAGTAAGTTCGTAAAGGCGTGCTCGCAACTAGGCAATATATGCGTTTCCGCTTTAGTCCAGGTTTATACGGATGAGTCGTGTAATACTTTAATAATATATTATATATACGGGCTCTAAGCATATAAGTGAAGTATATATGTTTGCACTACCCCTCACTATTCACCTAGAAAAAAGAAATTATGTTATGCCTTATAAGGCTTTGACGGTTTATGCAGAGCGCAGCATAATCTTGATAAATTATGCTGGCATCTTCGTTAGAAGCGTTTTTTAAGAACTAACATTCCTTCATTTATCTTTATTAACTAGATGACACTAGCGATTTCTTAAATAATAAAGAAATACTCCACAAGTCAAAAAAACGTAATCATAGAAATTTTTAGGGCTATGCAGGGTTAGCTGATGTTTGAGGATAGCTATTCATCTAGCTCAACTCATTGATTTAGGATCTTAGATCCTATGGTATAGAGATGATATAAAAATATGCGCTAAAACTTTACTGTGTGTACTAGTTACTCGATACATATTAGCGTCTGCGCTATTATGCAGTACCTACTCCATTTTTCTACATTCAGTGTATTGCTAAGCCAGCTATTTTTACACCACATTTTTAACTTTTTAAGGTTAAGTTAGGAGGATAGATATCTTAAATAGCTTAAAGTGCTTCACGTGCAACTAACTTATATAATTATGTTTTGATTAATACAGAAGCTGTATTAACTCTATGTAATATATGAAGTTAGGATAAAGCATTAGTAATTATGATACAGTTTCTTACAAAAAATCATAAGTAAAAATGCTTTATCCTAAAAATATAACTCTATTCCTGGAAAGACTAATTATGGTATGGTATCAAGGTGGCTAGTACCTGACGACGTGGTAAACAATGTTGAGAATCTATTGCACAAGGGTAGAACTACAGTAGCGTAAAAATAGCAAAAAGAAAAAGTTAGTTACTAATAGATACGACCCAAAACCACTACTACAAAGTTATAGATTCTACTTAGGGTCTATTATATGCTGCATGTCACTGATAAAACGCTTTATAGATAATATTGACGCGCCGCGCGGTACCGCTATATGGTCTCTGGGGCGGCTTCACTTTATCTCTCTCTAGGCACTGCAAAAAATATTTAACACTACTTAGAAAATCTGCTTGATTCTCATTTATTTTTTAGTAGTCTTGATAAGAAGATCGGTGAAAAATACATTAGTACAAAATATGTTTACTAGAGATAGTAAAAAATATTTTAGTAGCTCAGACAGCTATTGTAGTTACTCTTATTAAAGCCATGCATGCAATCTATGATCTGGTATTGCATGTATAATTAGATAATTGGATGCCTAAGAAAATTTTGCCTAGCGTCTAGATATTTTTTAACGAGTTATCACCTATTAATTTTATCGTGTTCACATCACTGAACTTATTCGGAGTATGCATAAAAATATAATAATTAATTTAAAATATTAGCTAAAAAATTTTTAGCGCGGTCTAATTTTAGATGTGCAAAAAGCTTTTAATAGAATTATCATTAATAATCATCCTTTGATCTATAAAAATTACTCGATTCGCAACCTTTTTGGCAAAGCCTATTTCGTACTCATACATGACGCACATCATTGTTATCTCTTCATGCGCTAGCTTGCCCATTATATTAAGAATTTCATTAATTATCTCTAGATCAGAGTGTAATAAAATGGTAAACCTTAGTAACAAAGGTTCTGTTGTATTCGTGTTCCACTCAATGTAGACAAGTATTACTTTTGCCTCGTGCTATTCCTAATAATAACTTAGCTAATCTCTAAGCAGAGCCCGCCTCAAATAATCAAAACATAAGTATCATGATGCACAATCAAAATAAATTGTAGACAACACATCTAGGATTTTTTATAACATCGGTGTTGTAGTGCTGATAAGGTTAGGATTAAGAGGGGCAGTAAACTACTCGCATTGGCTAGTATCTACCACGCGCTGGTGATGCTACACTAGTTTTAGTAATGTGTAATTTTCTCTAATATTTTTAAATAAACATGTTTTTTCTTGATTTGATAGATTCAATCTATGACACCCGAGTTTGTGCAATATTTTAATAAACTTCACTAGAATAAGTGAGGTATATCCGCACGCATCACAATCAATTATTTTTAATACTTTATAGTCTCTAATAAACCCAGAAAATCGATAGTTAATGCCAAATCCAATCGTTTTAGAGCCTTTAAAACCCAAAGAAAGTCTGCGGCAATATAAAACGCCTGATACTACTAGTAGCCCCCCACTGCATAGTGCATAAACTGAGGTTGTTATAGATTTTTAAAGATATAAAATAATTCTAAGAAGAGACGTGTATGCATCATTAACTACCTAAAGCATATACCGTTTTCAACGATAGCGCAATTTTCTAGAGCAAAGTGCTAAGTTATAAAATATAACCTTAGGCGCACTACTTGTTTATAATACACCTACCAGAATGCGAAGATTAGCTGAAACCGCTTATGTATACAAGACACTGCAATAGCATTCTGCCATTCTAATTTAGCTCCTAGGCGGGTTTATTAACTTGCCAGTTACCATGAGTATAGCAGAAACGCGCAAAGTCGGATAATAAGCAAATGTCGAAAATAAACGGAAAAGATGCTAAATCTAAGCATCTTTTCCGTTTTAGTTACAATATATTAATACTCATCAGGTTGCATGAGATAACTCCTGAAAATAATTTTGGATCTAATGCTTATTAGTATAGTGCGAGAGCAGAAAAGCGTCCCGCAGTACGCTAATGTAATTATATCTAAATTACTTTTTTAAATATCCCTGTCTCCTATAACTAATCGGCCTTAGCTATAACGATCAGGGTGAGTGCAAATTTATTAATAATTTCCTTCTCAAAAAATTACGTTATTTTAGTAAAATAGAACAATTAAAAACGTTAAGCTAAAAGCTGTTACGTTTATTATTCTGCAAGTCGCTTCATTTTATCTTGAGTACAATCTACTTGACTGCCACACAGTTGATCTTAATCATAGTAATGATTACTACGGACTAAGAAAGTTAATTACGGATACAAACCACGCATCTCACGCGCCATCAGAATTCGTTTACACGCGATGATATAGGCTGCGGTTCGGATAGACACATTATTTTCCTGAGCTACTTGCCAGACACTAGCAAACGCTTCTCGCATTATGCGCTCTAGCCGCTGATTTATCTCGTCCTCAGTCCAAAAGAAACTGGAGAAATCCTGGACCCATTCAAAGTAAGAGACTGTTACGCCTCCGGCATTAGCGACTACGTCAGGGATTACTAGTATATTATTCTCGCGCAGGATATCATCGGCGATCGGCGTTGTTGGACCATTTGCTCCCTCTATTATGATCTTTGTGCGAATCCGAGATGCATTCTGCTCATTGATTTGACTTTCAAGCGCAGCAGGAATTAGTATATCGCTCTCAATATCCCAGAAATTATCGTTGACGAGCGACTCCGCACCCGCGAATCCGGTTACGCCGCCTCGAGCAGAAACATGCTCGAGCAACGCATGCGCATCGATACCGGATGGTTTATAGATCGTTCCAGTATGGTCCTGAACTGCAATTACTTTAACGCCTGCCTCGACAAATAGCTGTGCGGCAATCCCACCGACGTTGCCAAATCCTTGAACCGCAGCTCGAGCTGATGCGATGTCTAATCCGATACGCTGTGCCGCCTCGCAACCGACAGTAAATATCCCACGCCCTGTTGCTTCACGCCGGCCCAGCGATCCGCCTAGCGAGACTGGTTTACCTGTTACAACGCCTGTTGCCGTTTGACCAGTATTCATTGAGTACGTATCCATCATCCATGCCATCACCTGCTCATCAGTATTGACGTCAGTTGCTGGAATATCGATATGTGGCCCAATGATAATGCCAATTTCACTTGTATACCGGCGCGTAACTCGCTCGAGTTCATTTCGTGAGAGCTTTCGTGGGTCGACTCGAATGCCACCTTTCGCACCACCATATGGTACGTTAACTGCGGCATTTTTAATCGACATCCAGGCGGAGAGCGCCATTACTTCGGATAGTGTGACATCCTGGTGATATCGTACACCACCCTTCCCGGGGCCGCGTGATGTATTGTGCTGAACTCGGTATCCCTCAAAATGGGCTGTAGTGCCGTTGTCCATTTCAATTGGCACGTCGACGATTAGAATGCGCTTGGGTCGCTTGAGCGTCTCAAGCCAGCGAGAAAGCGAACCCAGATGGGGCGCTACACGATCAATTTGCTGCAAATAAGAGCCCCATGGACCCAACGAATCAGTATGTAAGTAGGAAGGCAAAGCGTGCTTAGAAGGCATCGATGAATTGTTCAAAACAGTTTGCTGCGCGGACATGAATAGGTTCTCTTCAGTCAAGAAGGCCGTCATTGTAAAAAGCGGCAAGACTAAATCCAACGCTAAATTATCATGCTCTGTTTTTCTTGGAAAAATGTATAGTGCCATATTATTCCAAGCGAGAGATACGATAAGACAGCGCGTTCTCCTGCTAGCTGCACACTTATAATCTCTATGCAACGCACTAGCTTATTGCAATATAACCAGATCTTTGTCGAGAGCGTGAACTAGTTAGCTATCGCATCTTATAGAAGTGGTTTAAGCGGTTATCGATAAAAAGTATCGATAACCGCTTAACCATTGCTATATTATCTAGTAGGAATTTGCCGGTGAACCTAGTCATAGTTGTCGCCTTGACCTTTTCGGCCAGATTGGTTTTATACGCTTACTTAGTTAAATAAAATTAATCAAGTTCCTTATGTTTAGAGGAATGAAACATACGCAGTTATAGTAACCGGCTAATTATGCTTTATTCCCGGTATAAGTATTTTATTAATATATAGGATGGCTATAATAGCGATAGCTTATCATCAAGTCATAACTTCCTCCACTAGTGAAAGCGCCTTACACTACGTAGGTTTAGCTCAAAAAAGTTCATAAGGCGCGCTCAAGACGAAAACTTAATTGTGCTCGCTAATGTTTGCTGCGGGCAACTCTTATAAGACAACAATCATTAGTCGTTATACCAGGCCCTACACAATCTTTCCACGATACTCTTAATTATAGTCACGGAATAGCGCACAACAAAATAGATTGTAATATTCAGCAGCATTATGCTGCCCCGCCAGGGGCTTATACATAAATAGACGATATGCCGTAATAATAGTAAAGCTATTAAACATATGCAGCCTTATTACACAGTAATGTTAATGGTTGCAATAACACATAAATCATCAGAAGTTTAATCTAGCGCTCTACTATTAGTATAAATAATTGTTCTGAACGTCTAATGACATCGAGTGGTTGTATATAAATACAATAGGTTCAATGATACATTCATCGAAATCAACATACTTAGCTTAGATTAGTGTTCTGATTCTCAGAAAACAAGCAAATGCTAAGCATATATAATTTTATATATACTAATAGGTAGTTTAGGTATTATTTGCTTAATCAATTTTAAGAAAAGTTGATAAATATTCATTTTTAAAAACAGCGCGCAGAACTTATTGGTTTATATAAGCGGTCATAGAAAAAAATTCTTTAACTAGCATACGAATACGTCGAACTGATTTCGACCACCTCCCTAATTTAATACCCGACACTAAATTAATAGCATTGCATATTCCCCTGAATTACACAATAAATCCAAACCGCCAACTAGATTATGGCGCAGATTAAGCTCGCTAGTATAGGCCTGATATCGTTTGCACAAACAGTTACGTTGTCACGGTTGAGGGAATTATTTTGACTTTAAATAACCAATATTCATTGGCGACCGCTAAGCTAGTAGCACATATCACTGATAATCTAACTGATGATTAGATTATCAGTGATATGGTAATTTATACGCAACGCGTAGAGTTAGCAAAAGTATTAAAGTATCATAAAGCTTTCTCCGCCGACTTATGTCAGCGATCGGTTCCATAGCACGCACCATCTAAATAGTAACACTAGGCAAAGCCCCTAAGAGTACTACTAATCTACTTTATTAATGAGCAAATCTTATTTATTACTATATGGACAATATGCCTAACGCTAATACCGGATAATATAATGTTGCAATAGAGCAAAAATATCTTGATAAGCACTTAACCGAAGCAAAGTAAATATATTGTTATTGCTTGCATAAAGCTGGCTAGAAGCCAGCTTTATGCATAGTATAATATCTATTTTAATTAGATTAGCTATATTTCAGCGCTTAGGCAGCGCTCTGTGCTATAGTAAGGCGCTATCGGAATATATAGGATATAATCTTAAATTTTCTCAAAGAAGGAAGTATTAAACAACAACAACGTAAAAGCCTGAAGGTGTTAAAAAAATAAAAGATTATAAACGTATGCATCAGTATAAGGCACAGACGCACTACGATGTAGTTAGAATAGAGTTACTAGGTATAAAAGAACGATATAATAATTATTATTTTTTAATTTTTACTTATTTAAAGTATAGGTTTGATTAAATACCATAATCCTAGTCTAGATAAAGATTAACAGCGGCACTTTCGCTAGTGCTGCTGTTAACAAGCTATGACAGCTTATTAACAATACTAGCTCAAGCTCCGATATACAGCTCAGGTACTAATATAGATAGTAACTGAGATTAGAATTAATATTAATATCAATTCATGTGTTTTCTAGATACGTGTACTACGACGCATAGAGTAGTAGATGCTAGACAATAAGGCTACTGTCGCCTAACAAGGGCGACAGTAATATTTAACTGGATTCCATATAGATTTGATAATGCCTATGTCAGGCTATACGTAGATATCTAAAAATTTAGTTGTCTCAAGATTAGCTACATACCCCTCTATCAGATAGACCTATAACATATAGTACATTATATATTCGAGCATAGAATAACTGGAGTCTAGTTATTAGCATCCCGCATACCAGTTGTTACAGTGTCTATGCATATCTAGGCAATACGTACAAAGTAATTCTCTAGTATTTACTGCTTGGATAGACTTTTACCAGCCCTCGCAGGCATGCGAGATGACTCTGTTTTTTATCCGTATATCTGCATGCCCTGAATAAAATTAACTAGAAGTCCGATTATCAATGTATCTATTTTAGATCTCTAGTCTTTCCCACACGGCACTTAAGATAAAAATATAGATTTACTTGTTTATTACATAATAATTTTTTATTATACCGAAAAGAAAATAATTACAAATAATTGTAGGCAATACAATCTATGTAATAACACACTATAAAAATAATTTTACTATATTGTGCTAACAATTAGTAAGCAGCTAGTATTGAGATTTATCGCATGCATTTAAAGTGCTAAGTAATGGCACAGACTGTGCCCGTAATTAAGCAATGACAAATATTTTTAAATTAATCAAGAATCTCAAATATTTTTGATAAAAAAGATAGAAAATCTAGATTTTTATCTAGAATACTATGAAAAATAGCTCATCATTAAGTTATGTAGGTTTTTTTGAATCTCATCTATTAGTTGGAATACAAGATAATATCTGTTGTACACGTATTACTAATATTAGATATAGCTTAGTATGCGGTGACTTTAAATAGCAAAAGCTCCAATTAAATGCCTCAAAACGCTTTAAGGCGTACTCAAAATAGTGTGCAGGTAACCCCATCCTGGGTATTTGTTATCTTATAATTAAGCTTGAGATTAGATAATAAGGTGGCGCGCCCGGTATAGATTACTACGATCATATTATGAATTAGTACGCTTGTAGCACAATATTAATATACCTATACGTCTTGATAACTAATATATAAAATGCTAGCTCGCACTCAAGCGAAACACATTTATTCTATATTTAATTATTAAAAATATTCGCTCACCATGACCTGCAGCGCAAATTAACTTACGCCGCATCTAGCGGCTAATTAAGAAATTTTGGTTAAGCACTAGATAATTTTATATTCATAAATAGCATAGTGCTGAGCAAACTAGTATTAGTTTAGCAGTGTAAAGTAACAGGTATATTTAATGAATAAAAAAGGGGGGCCTTAAACTAGTATTTCGTTATATAAAATTTTATATACCCTATAAAATAATGGAGTTAATTCTCATCGGCTTATAGTGAGTTAGAATGAATTCTAAAGTAGCACTACAAAACATAGATTTACTATGTAATGGTATAGTCATAATTATATATGTATCAATTTTTATTGATTACTGCATGCGCATGTCTTTCGGAAAAGCGTATATATATGCAAGGCTTAAAAAATACCTAGCCCGAACAAGGCCTTATGCTGATTGTGTCAATACTTCTCTATAAACCCTATAATGATGTATTAAAACACACTTCTAGATCTATAAAATCACAGTTATTCCAGGTCCTAAAGATATGATAGCCTGCTCAGAGTTTGTCTATCGTATATCAAAGATCCTGAAGCATATGAGCTACTATAAAGCTACTGTAGTGTTCTATTTAGTTGTAGGCGAGTCTCCTTGGTAACTGCAGGATAGCATTACAATTCGATTCTGAAAAACAACGTTTGGCTGCATCCCGATAAGGAAGCCACATGTATGAGATGTGCTCTTGCGGCGCTAGAGTGATATTAATAGTTTCTGGCACGCAGAGGCTAAACCAGTGCTCAATATTTAGCTTGACACCAGGTGCATAGCGATGGCGCCATTGCGGGTAGATCTTATATTTAACAGAATGCTGCCAATTAAGTAGCGCATTAACCGGTATCTGTGCCGTATTGACTATAATACCTGTCTCCTCAAAGACCTCTCGCTCTACGGCTAGTAGAAGTGGTTCGTCATAAGTATTAATTGAGCCTGTTACGGATTGCCAAAAACAGGGGAAATCCGCACGATTTATAATCAATACGTTAAGCGAAACGGTGTGAATTACTACTAACACCGACTCCGGTATCTTAAATAGCCTAGACATTAATAATTTTTAATGCGCATTGCGCTAGGCGCTTTCGGGCTCGGCGTTTTGATGCCGAATATGTAAATTATGCAACTGAGATTTATCTACTCGGCTTGGTGCTTGAGTGAGTAGGCACTGCGCGCGCTGCGTTTTAGGGAATGCAATTACATCTCGAATCGAATCAGCACCAGCCATGATAGTAACAATTCGATCTAGCCCAAAAGCAATACCACCGTGTGGTGGCGCGCCATATTGCAAGGCGTCTAAGAAAAAACCAAATTTTGTGCGTGCTTCCTCAGCACTAATCTTCATCGCCCTGAATACCCGACTTTGTACATCTTCACGATGGATCCGCACTGAGCCGCCGCCAATTTCCTGACCGTTAAGAACCATATCATACGCTCTTGCAAGACAATGACCTGGATTAACCTCTAGGTATTCGAGATATTCATCCTTTGGACTAGTAAATGGGTGATGTGCAGAAACCCAACGATTTACCTCGTTATCGTACTCAAACATTGGAAAGTCTATGATCCACAGAGGTTTCCAACCTTCTTCGGATAGCCCAACGGCGCGCCCAAACTCTGAGTGACCAATTTTTAATCGCAGAGCGCTAAGGCTGTCGTTAACAACTTTAGAGCGGCCCGCACTAAAGAAAATAATATCACCATTCTGCGCGGCAGTACGCTCTAAGACGGCATTAATACACGTATCATGTAGATTCTTTACAATCGGGCCTTGCAAGCCATCTCGCCCTTTAGCCACTTTATTAACGGTGATCCACGCAAGACCTTTTGCGCCATAGATACTTACAAAATTTGTATAACTATCAATATCTCGGCGCGTTAACTCTGCTCCGCGTGGCACACATAACGCGGCTACGCGGCCATCTTTCATATTCGCCGGTATACTAAATACTTTAAGATTCACATCCCTCATTACATCGGTCAACTCTGTAAATTCTAGCCTTACACGCAAGTCGGGCTTATCGGAACCAAATCGTCGTAGCGCTTCTGCATGAGACATAACTGGAAATGGATTAACAAGCATGATGTTAATCGTTTTTTTAAACACATGGCGAATCATCGCCTCGAAAAGATCTCGGATTTCCCGCTCGTCTAGAAATGAGGTTTCGCAGTCAATTTGAGTGAACTCTGGTTGCCGATCCGAACGTAGATCCTCATCTCGGAAACACCTTGTAATTTGATAATATCGGTCAAAATTCGCTATCATTAGCAGCTGCTTAAACAGTTGCGGCGACTGCGGTAACGCAAAGAACATCCCGGCATTCACACGAGATGGTACTAAGTAGTCCCGCGCGCCTTCTGGTGTGCTCTTTGTGAGTATTGGAGTCTCAATATCGATAAATCCATGCTTATCAAGATACTTGCGAGATTCCATTGCTACATGATAACGCAAACGCAGATTATGCTGCATTTGCGGCCGGCGTAAGTCTAATACGCGATGCATCAGACGAGCATTCTCCGATAGGTTCTCGTCGTCTAGTTTTATTGGCGGCGTAATCGATGCGTTTAGTACGGTCAGCTCGTGGCATAAAACCTCAATCTGTCCATTCGTGATATGCGAGTTAAGGGCATTTTCAGGGCGAGCCAGCACCATGCCAACCACACGTATACAGAACTCATGCCGCACGCCTTCGGCGATCTTAAACATATCCGGCCGATCCGGGTTACACACTACTTGTACTAATCCCTCACGATCGCGTAGATCGATAAAGATGACACCACCATGATCGCGGCGGCGATGCACCCAGCCGCATAGCGATACTAATTTCCCAAGCAGTTTTTCAGTCACTAGACCGCAATACTCAGATCTCATTGACATGATATTTGTCTTTTATTTGTAAAAATAAGCACGTGATGTGCCCATATGAATTAGATTAGCCGTTAATTAGCTAGCATTAGCTCCCCTACGGAGTAGTTAGCTGATTCTATACTCATTAATATAAGAGCTACTAGCCTGGTTAGTACCATCTTAGCTAGCGTCATTATATTTAGTCTTATTACTACAGCGTGGCTGACGCATAATATAGACGTCTACATAATTAATGATTGTCGATGCTGCAGATCGGGATCTCAGTTAAAAAATTAATAATATGCGTTCTTATTATCAGATAGTTTAAGGTACTTTGTATAAACATTACCCATTAATAGTGTCAGTGTGTTAGCTATCTTTTCTGAACATGAATATAAAAAGAATTAATGCTTAATAAGCCAAGAGTTTTCCCTAGGAATTGACGGGGGGTCTATCTTTATAAGATTCTAAATTAATATATTAAGTACAAATACAGATATAAGAGAATAAACCTAATATCTGGGCAGAATTTACACATGCGCACTCACTATTATTCACTTTATCTATAGCATACAACCCGATCATTGGAGACTTAGTGTTTATATAAAGAAGCACTAGGGGAGCAATTTACACTTTAATTGGCTGAATTTTGATAGATAGATGCTTAGACAGATTTTTAGAATAGTTGAGCCAGTCGTGAGATATACCTCCCATCACTTTTACCATGTTTTATCGTATCGCCGCTCTGTTATATGTATAGTTACCGCTATATAAATTACTCAATAAATCATCAAAGAGCTCCTCTAACTTAGGTCTAGATGCAGTCACTTTATTACTGATACGGTGTATAGAATCCCTAGTTTTAGGAGCTTAGGGGCGAGCGTATAAATCGGTGTCGTCTGCCTAAAAATCTCATTAATTATAGCCTAGGCCAGAATTGGTATTCGAATAGAACAACACTGGCCTAGAGACTAGAACTTATATCAGACGTTTTCTGCTGGCAGCTTACTTACTGCATGCTGGCTAACGTATTTAAATAATAGGCTGAGGTATATCTAAGTAGTATCCTTATGCTATATCAACAAATGGAGCTTTAAGCTGTTCCATAAACAAACATTTTAAGAAATACAGCGAGCTACTATTATATTACTATCGAGACTTAAGATGCCCAGACTAAAATAGGAAACAGGAAAACATACTTATATGCCCATTATGACACGAAATGCAGAGTACACGAGGTATAAATCTTATTTAAGTATACGGGCTCGTGCTAGTCTCGCAGCGTTAACCGCGTTGATCAGAACTCTAACAATAGAACGCGACACATCCTCTTATCGACTAGTATCCCACGGTATATATACTTAACACTTTATAAAAAACCTTAATATATGGTTCTTACTACCTAGAGGCACTATATAGCCCGAAGTAAGCAAGCAACGCGCCAGCGCTGACGGCTATCCCGAATACTACTATCCTTTGTATTAAATAGTTAGTTCGGCGCTGCTCGACAAGTATTTTCAGCATCATATCCTCTGTAGTACGTGATAGATGATTATGATGATCAGATAACATATGATGAATTAAGCGAGGCACTTGTGGAAGAGTTTTACTCCATTGAGGGGATTCAATTTTCAGTCGCTCTATCCAACCTCGCCAACCGATCTGATCATTCATCCAACGTTCTAGATACGGCTTAGCCGTTGTCCATAGATCGAGTTCTGGATCCAGAACTCGGCCTAGGCCCTCAACATTAAGCATCGTCTTTTGCAATAGTACTAATTGCGGTTGAATTTTAATGTTAAAGCGGCGCGATGTTGAAAAAAGTCTCATTAGCACTTGGCCAAGAGAAATATCCTTCAAAGCGCGGCCAAAGTAGGGCTCACATACTGCACGGATCGCGCTCTCCAGTTCTTCAACTCGTGTATGTGAGGGGACCCACCCAGATTCTAAGTGTAACGTCGCAACCCGATGATAATCACGTTTAAAGAAAGCAAGAAAGTTTTGTGCTAGATAGTTTTTATCGAAATCTGATAAAGCGCCAATAATCCCGAAGTCCAGGGCGATATAGCGACCGAAATGGTCTGAGTCTAAGCTCACCTGGATATTACCTGGGTGCATATCAGCATGGAATAACCCATCTCTAAACACCTGTGTAAAAAATATCTCAACACCTTCCTGCGCAAGTTTCTGGATATTAACACCAGCTGAGCGTAGCTTATCTACCTGGCTGATTGGCATTCCAATCATCCGCTCCATCACTATTACCGTCGATGTGCAATACTCCCAGTACATTTCTGGCACCAAAAGAAGATCTAGTGTAGAAAAGTTTCGGCGCAGTTGGCTTGCGTTTGCAGCCTCACGCATCAAATCTAACTCGTCGTGTAGGTATTTAGCAAACTCTTCCACTACCTCACAAAGCCGTAATCGCTTGCCGTCGGCCCATAGCCGCTCTGCCCAGCGCGCAATATCACGCAAAAGAGCAAGATCAGAGTCAATTACCGGCAGCATACCCGGTCGCAACACCTTTATTGCTACAGGCTTCCCTGCGTGCGCGCCACTCTTCAGCCTTGCAAAGTGCACCTGAGCAATTGAAGCGCTTGCTACTGGTATTCGCTCGAATTCGTCAAATAGGACATCAACTGATTGGCCTAGCGAGTTTTCGATCAATTTAATTGCTATTGTAGAATCGAATGGCGGGACCTGATTCTGCAATTTTGACAGTTCGATGGTGATATCTATCGGTAATAAGTCACGCCGGGTCGACAGGACTTGGCCGAACTTCACAAAAATTGGGCCGAGGCTTTCCAATGCTAATCGCAGTCGCCGCGTGCGAGGAATCAGCATCGGTCTTCCAAATGTCATTATGCGCACTAGCAGCTTTACACGCCAGTCAACACTATAGCTTAGTATTATCTCATCGAGTCCGAAGTGATAGACGGTAAATAATATTTTGAATAGGCGTAAAATTCTCATGGGCGACCGAATGAGTGCGGGTCGTCGGCCGCATAGAAGGATGCTTTTATAGATAAATTTGTACTCGGATATCTCGTGATGATACATGAAATACTATTTTCTATCCAAGCAAGCATATCGCATATGTTCGCAAGTTCATTGCTGAATTGATCAAACCGAGTTCGGTGAACTAATTGTAGATTGTCGTCCAGTAGGTATTTAGTTAGTGATCTGGGTACGCTTAGTACAGCACGGTGTATGTAAGCTGAAAAAAGTCGTTCTAGCAACATAATACGGCGAGCAGACGCGTCACTGAGTAGGCGAGCGAGATCCTCTTCTAGGTCCCAGCGTAAATATTTTGCGAGTTTAGTAACTATCGCCGAAAATTCTGGGTCACCATAGATTCGCACATACTTAAAAATCGTCGTTTTCTCGCTAGTGGCAAATGCAAATAATACTGGCGCCGATACCATAATCGTGACATCAGCTATCAAGGGAACGGTAGCTTTTAGCACCTCAACCTGCACTTCGCGCGATATAGTAGACGCGAGACTATTCCTAGCGAAGTAGAGCTGGCAAGCGTGAGCGGTCGATGTAGCACAGCTACTGTGCCATCGTCTCCAATAACCAACTCAAACATAGTTGAAACTAATGCTAGCCTTACAGTTTTCCCGGTGTACGCTAGCAGGTACTGGCGCCCCCATATTTCTCGAATCAACAAATGGCTGATGAAAGTAACTAAAAATATAGAAACAATAGTCATTGACAAGGGGTAGGAAGAAAACCTTACGAGGGAACCTGCTCGGTATGTTATATTACAGCTTATAGCAACTAGTCACCAACCTCTCGGCTTGATTGAATATGACCTCATCGTCAGGGTAGTGGCCGAATTCCTAGCTAGCACCCAGCCTTTACTGCTACGCAGATTTCGCTCAAATTCCATATTTTAGTAACCAGCTCGGCTGCCTTACCATCTACTTTACGCAGTAGTCCATAGAATTAGACTGACGTAACATACTTATTACTATGATTAGCGTTTAGTTGTAGCACATCAGTGCGATTTTAGCTATTACTCGCATCAAGAGCTAGCTTGATCTTGGTAAACATTCCTAGTGTCGTGAACTCACGGATGTCGTTAAAATTTACGGCGTCTCGGGCTGCTTGCAGGCGCAAGAACTGTGCTTTTACTTCGCATATAAGTGCATCGATATTACAATCAGTAAGCATCGCAGAGGTATTTAGGATACTAGAATTTACGGAGACGCATATTTGCTATCGGGTTCGATGACCGTTCGACTAGTGCTTTTTGTCATGGGCAACTACACTAGCTTTATATTAATCTGGCGATCTACCAGACACTGGATCGAAGCAGCTATGCGTATAAATATGGGCAGAGATCGCACATTGCTATCTAGACTTACGGAATAGCCATAGACTAAGAAGGGCCACTAAGATAATAAGAATTGTATTGCTTAGTACACTAGCTAAGGCACTACCAAATCCAAATTGTGACAATAATGCCGTCAACCAAAAACTGGCCGCTAATCCACAAAAGTGGCCTGAGCTAATTACACTTAGGCTCGACCGCCAAAGACTGAGGTGTGCGAGCATGTGAGGACGCTTTTGCACCTTGTGATTGCGCATTGAATTGTATAGGCAGTAAATAATCAACCTGCAACTTCCTACCGATCAAGCGTCTACTACCTATACGCCTTGCTGCAGCATCGCATACGCCAAACGAACCAATAGCTAGTAAGCTAGTAAGCTAGTTTCCGCAATCGCACTGAACTGATAGTGAATAAGCGCACTTAATAGCCGTGAGACGGCAGTAAGAAAATATAGAAAATTACTAGAAAATAGGGTGTAGGCTAACACCTAATTTCCTGGGCGGATACTAGTATTTAGTGGCGACGTGCAATGCAATAATACCACCTGTCAGATTAATATCTGACGTTGTCTAGTCCGGCTTATGCCATCATAGTTTTTAGAGCTTTCTAGTCCAGATGTAGCTGAATCGATTTAGCTAGATACTGATAGCTTTCTAGCTCATAAGCCACTTTTTGGCCGAGCCAAGGTAGTAGTTTAAATGAATACAGATCGTAAGCTTTTGAGTGGTTGCCGCACTGTAGAGAGTTTTAGTACAATAGCTGGTGCCTGGCATATAATACTCGGCGCATCTCAGCCAGAGTAACTGCCTTGTTGATCATATTACGCAGACCGATGCGATACTTACTACATTGAAGTAGTTGTCAGGAAATAGGACTTTTTCTGCATCGTAGCATATCATCGGTATAACGATACCTTAATCGAGCAGATGTTGCGTCCTGGGCATAGCATTGATTTATTAACATCGGTTGCTATACTTGTCCAGATGACCCCAATTGCTTAAAAAATAGCTCTAAGCCGCCTGTATCGCTAGCTAAATCTAACACACGTAGTCTAAACGTATGCCGGCCGCTTTATCAATGACAAACGCTTTCTATATACGATGAAGTCCGACTGACATTAGGTTATTCATTAAGTCATAGCGTGATGCGCTAGTATGAAACACTCTAGTAACTTTGCTAGCTTTCTCACTTTAATTGATAGTCTGATAATCAAAATTGGTCCTCGTCATAGCAATAGCCCCTCAAGTAAAAAGCGCGACATACATCACGGTAATATACATAGAAATCTATTGATAATAAACGGCGCGCGAGTAGTTTCATTTATTAGGGCGGTACCATTCGTGCTTGCTATTGCAAGATAGGCTTACTAGGATGCTGCGCAGATCGAGAGAGATCATACAGAAATCCTATAAATAGACGGCAGAATTATGCTCTTCGAAAAACTTCGGCTTAAAAAGAAGTAACCAACTAAGCCCGACTAATAACTATATTAATTGATATCAAACATATCTATAGGTACTCTATAAATGTAGCCTATAGCTAGGCACTAGCTGTACAGAACAGTTGCATACTGTACAGTATAAAGTTCACTACGATAACGGTATCTTTACTAGCACACCAGCACATCGGAAAGAGAATCTGCTATTGATTGAGTCAATTTTAGGATTGCTATATTCACGCGCCGAAAATATCGATGCTAAACAGCATATAAAAATATGGCAAAGTATGAATCCACCATACAGCAGAGAATAGCATCTCTGTGCCGATAAGCGACTATCTTAATAAGACTACCAATATTAAGCATAACTAGAAATTGATTCAGACTTTTTATTTTTTATTAAATGCAATCGATGTCAAGGTCAAAACTAGGATGCATCACAACATAGTTACTGCTTTCTGATCTTTTCCAACTCTTTATGAAATAGAATCTAATATGTAGAGGTATGTCAGGACACATAACTAGAATCTAGACAGATATACGACTTTTTTGTGGGTTTAGTAGTACTGTTTCTAGCTAATAATTAGCTTTAGAGAGTCTCTAGTTTTAATAGATATACGGAACGAGCTCAGTGTACAACACAGGTAGATGTATGATATTCACTATCATGGTAGAAACTCTCTATAGAGCTTTGTTCTAGTAGGCTATCAGCATTAGTTAAAATAAAATGTTTAGTCCAGCACGTGAATTGTTATTAGACTAAGCTATAGTATAATATTTAAATAATTTAAATCGTCTAACATATTAAATCTAAATCTTTTTAGATATATCTTTAGGATTTCTCGCATATATAATTTTGTATAAAATATTGAGCTAGTTATGTTTTCTGCTATCTTTAATGGCACTTTATAGATGCTCGAATATAAGCCTTATATCTTAACATTTTAGCTATTATACTCAATTAAGTAGCTCTAATCAGCAGCATAAACATCAGACAATTATCCGACAGTAACCCATACTAGGAATGAAGAATTGATACTGATTTACCTAACGATTTATCTAAAAGAAAGTGATCTCTATACTATTACCTTATATCTTAAACGCACTAGAAAACAATAACCCGCTACGTGACCCACGATAAGTGGGGTAATGTCCTACTAAATCGTTGTGCTAGGAAATCTTCCATCTTCTTAATGCTTGTTTTAATCTCGGTGCACTATTAAAATTTAACGCACTATATGGACACAAAGTATTTTACTTTAGCACTAATACTTCTTTTTAGAATATCAATTTATACCACCTCTAATTCCAGTAACGCGAATTACGCATAAGCGAATATTCTGACTTAATGCTGATGATTAGAATACAGCACTAGCTCATAGCAACTAAGTATTTTATTTTTATGAGAGAACGTCATATTCATTATTTATGGATAACTAACTTATTATTTATATAGACTTATTAGGGTTTCTATAGAATGGCTAGCCTAAACTAGCGATCCAGTGAATGACTATTTTAAGAAACATAGTAATTTTACTGCCTACTTAATCTCAGATAGTTATAGTGAAAATTAGTGCTTATATTAGAAGTGATTTATATATCATAAAGTGTGTAGTATATTAACGATAGAGTTTTAAGGTGTGCTTGCAGACTTCAATAATATAACTTTCTAAGTTTACAAGCACATATCCTTCTTAAGTATTTAATATAAAAGATGTTAAAAAATACTTGCTCTTATTGTCGATAAGACACGTAGTAATGTGTGTATATTATTTAGCATAGTACATCTAGTTTTATTAAAGCGTGGGGGGTTATCGTGCGCCGTAAAAACGAGATATAGGGTTCACCGATTGCTTTTATGTACATAGAAATTAACTATTTAGAATGGAATATCATCATCCATCTCCTCGAATCCACCGCCGATAGGTGAGCTGGGACGATTCACACTTCCGCTCGCACCCTGACGGGCGCTACCCCCGGGGGGGGCAGGGGTTGCACTTTCTCCCCTTCGGGGGGTACTCGAGGTAGTGCTACTTTGGCTATCCCCCCCACGGCTACCTAACAACTGCATGTTGTCTGCAATTATTTCTGTAGAGTAACGGTCCTGGCCGCTCTGGTCCTGCCATTTTCTAGTGCGGATACGTCCCTCGCAGTAGACGGATGAACCTTTCTTTAAATACTCGGCAGCAATCTCTGCTAATCGGCCAAAGAAAACTACACGATGCCACTCAGTCAGCTCCTTAAATTCACCTGTTGCCTTATCTTTATACCGCTCTGTTGTTGCTAGGCGTAGATTAGTCATCGCATCGCCGCTTGGCAGGTAGCGAGTTTCCGGGTCGGCGCCGAGGTTTCCGAGAAGAATAACTTTATTGACGGATGCCATATGATGCCCTTTTCCAGTTTAATTCGATACGCGTTACACGAGGCATCGGATATAAGGTTAATGCGTCACACTGCAGCTACTAGCTGTTAGTTGCACTTTTATTGGGTGTATGATTATAAGCTATGCAAATATTAGCTTGAAATAAACAAGAATACCATTTATCCGCTATACAGCTTAAGCAGCTAATTACGAGCCTAGTGCGCTTATCCTAAGAGCGCTAGCATTATATTATAGGAGCTCATCTTAGCGCCTTGGTATACATCTATTCGTAAGCCCCGATAGGATCGGCAACCGAAACACACTTTCTGGTCGTAAAATACAAATAATTATATAGCTATAGTAGCGGCTACTTATTATCTTGTAACCGACCTGGGATAGAACAAGTTATTTAATTGAGGGTGACCACACCATAATACTCCAAAGTATTATGGATCCTCTTATCCTGACCCTCCCTACTTCTTGTCCCCGATCACTATTCTAGCAGCATCAACATACATGTTGATGCTATAATTGGCAATAAAGCTCCTTTGGCGTGATGTAATCTGCAATTTATACTAACTATAATTTTCAGCATAATAATAAACAATACGCCTTGCGTCGAATGTAACGCGCATGCACTGAGTGCATTTAATCAGCTCGGCTAATACAAAACTCTATAGCAATACGTCTTAACGTGAGTAAGCGTTAATACAGGATAAGGACGATCTGCAGCATAATTAAATTTATAACATTGATGTTACTCTGACCGCCGCAAGCAGACTACTCATGCGGCCCACTGCATATAGATATAGCAGTAGGCTAATAATAACCATCCCTAAGCAGGCTCCAATACTGCCTCCAACCACGATCCGTATCGTCTTAGCGTGTGATTATACTGCGTGTAGAAATCGCTGATTAGCGCAAGCATGGCTAAGGAAAGATCTGGGTACTGTACCGTACACTTCCGACTCTAATCCGGTGGATATTATCCGAAAGCACAGGTATTTTGCAGCAAGGCTCGAGGATCGCCAATCCAGAGATGATCATCGGCTCGTGCTTAATCTAGGTAGATAAACCTCTATCCTCAGAAAATATCGACGAGCCGAGTCAAGCTACAGATACCAAACGAGACTCCTTATGGGAAATAGACTACTCAGTATCGCTTCCTATAATCATGCCTAGCATAGATAGAGAATGCTGATGGTAAAAAACTGATGTAAGTGAGAAGTTTACGCATAACTTTAATGCCCTCTTTATAGAAGGAGGAGTGGGCGCTATGAATAGAAATTAATTAAATGGCCGCTTAGAAGCTAGCATAAAACCGATTACCATTTATTATAAGGTCGAATTTGGTGGGATTCTCGCATAGCTGTCGCTCTTACTCAATAAAAGAAATCCGTATCCGTAGAGCACGTACCTACAACTTAAAAAGTTTTAACTTTAATCTGCCGCGCTATAAGTTACATGGGGATAACAACGCAATGAATAAAGTCTTTCCTAGTATACCAGTTAGTTTATACTAGTGCCGGAAAACCTAATTTTTACCTGATTAATGATTTGTCTCTAGCTATATCAATTAAGAAAATAGACGTCCCACAACCCACGCTACATAGTTGGCACAGTCACGAAAATTTCCAATTACTTACAGCTATTGCACGCAAGGGTGTATGCTGCATCAATCCAAACTACTATATTGCCCTGCAGACATAAATCTTGTCTTACATGGTCGACACTATGCTGATGCTGCCTAAAAAACACAAAGTTAATGATTTTTAGGTCAATTAAAGTTAACTGAAAGAGCTAGTATGCCTAAATATGCGAGCATATGCAGGCGTGAAGCTATGAAATCAATATACTGCTCAGGTTAAAAGAATGACAAACATACGATCGAGGTCGTCATAGATCAGCACAAAGTATGTGTAGAAATGCATCGGGCGTCGCGCGGAGTCGTTGAAGATCGCGGGGGCTACTCGCCGGCAGTCTTAAAATCTTACTATAGATAGACAATAACACTCAGCATTGTTCAACGAAAAGTTTGCATGCTCGGTCTTTTCTATTACTCGAGCCGCACTTATTCTCACTGAATAATCCGATGGGTGCCTACTAGTAATGCGATAGTTGAGAACAGAAACCTCCCCTTCTTTTATTCAAAACAGGTGGTTTCGTACCCATAGCTACAGTTAGCCGACAGCGCAGTGAAAGGGTAGGGTTATCGAAATCAGCTCTATTTTAAGGAGTTGCAGAGCTTAGCGACATTCTACAAATTTGATATCGAAATAGATTTCGAGGGCCTGCCTAATCCAGTACGAAAATACGTGCCGTATAATTCTAACAAATAGATTATGTAATGCTTATATATATAAAGGACTTTAGCAGCGCTGCGATATGGTCGAATATGCTCTAAGGCATTATTAGAGTTTAAAACACCGCTACTGGGAAACTAATGCAGCAATAGTGCGAGAAGTAATAACTAAGTACCAGAATCAACAAGTGTGCCCCCCCGAACATGGGATGCCAGACTACAGCGTGAGGCGTACCCCATGCAAAGATCAGCTCTAACATAAACGCACAGACAACCTATGAGGTGAGTAGCTGGCCGCTGTACGGATAGGAACCGGTTACTTTCTAAATGCTTCGGCTAAAGAACGATAAGTGCATAATAAATAAAAAAGTAATTAAGGATATTACGCACGCTTAATATTTCTACAAAATTTTTAGGCGCTATTAGCGATTGCTAGATCGCAGTACAAATACTTTTTTTCTTGGGGTCGAGGCTAACTGGGGGGCATAATGTATATTCTCGATGAACCATAAATCCAGCTATATTAACCTGATAACAAGCGATTAATGGAGACACTAAAAATCTGCGCGATCTAGATAACTCAGTCCATATTGAGGATGTGGGGTACATCGATGCCATCATATAGAGAGCTAATTACGTAGTAATTATAAACCTGCGCGCTAGCAAGCGAGGCAGAAAATAGCAATTATACGGGCACATCAAATCATATTAAAGATAAGACCGCTTCTCGATCATCAGGCAATATCTGTTATCGAGAGCAGATCGCAGTACGATTATATCTCATATAATGGAACGACCGACGGCTGAAAATCGGGAAAAGCCTATAATAACAATCTGTGATATGTACTCCCCAGTGGGTTTATACTTACCTATATAATCGTCGTGTCTGGTTCGGGTAGGCCTACCCTAGATCAAGGATACTCTGTACTATGCGATCTTGCACTATCTATGCAGCTCGACTGCTGAACCTGTCTCGTGTGATTCCATGGATAAACCGAAGTATTTCGACGGGGTAATTAATATTAACTAGCCTTAGTCAGGCATACGCCGAGTGTAAACTTAGCAACTTACATCAGCCTGTTCACTCAAAGCTTAATGTTTGCTGGTGTGACTAAAAACTCAGCTATCATCTAGGATGATTTTTTCAACATTAAAGGCAGTTTCTTAGAATCCTCTTCCAAGAGGGTAAGCGTGCTGAAATTAGGGATGTACAATGATGCTATGCGATATGTACTACAGCAAGCGGTATAACCAAGAGACGCCTGAAATACGGCACAAAAGTAGCGATATCAATAAGATTCTTGACACGACAGTCGAATATATATATCAATTTTTGATCGGCACCAGTTTTTTGCGAAAACGCATAATACTATTCGATGTAAAACTTAGTTAGGTTTAGCTAGGCTAGTCTAAAAACGAACAGCGTAATAGATCAAGCCTTCACTAGAACTAAACAAGAAAGATACTGGTCACAACTCTATATGCTGGACCAGCTGATGACGAAGCTATTATTATCATGATAATGGGTCGTTTACCGATCGCATGACTATGAAAGTATAATTTTGTTGTCAAGCATAATCTCGACGTAATCAAGACCTTAGATTAGAGCATTGCTAGATCTTGGATCAAGCTATTATGCAAGGAATGCCTGAATACTTAGTACAATTAAAGATAAGTTATAGTTATACAGAAAATATACATATCACCGCTGCTTGATACATACTAGATACAGGCCTAACACATATGGTGTGCAGCCCGATTCGTACATAAACAAATAGGTTAGGGATGGCAACAGAATATAAAATAGCACGTCTAAGCAATGACCGAGCCGACTCGGCAAATGGGCAGTGTTCAGTAAGCTATCCATTTCCCAAGTTCGCTATAGTAGATATTATCAGCTACCTGTTAATGGCAGTTGCTATGCTACTGATTATTAAGCTAAAACTACTTAGTGCGCTACTTGCTGGGCTATTTGCCTATCAGATCGTTCAGCAAATATCGCCATGCTTGGAGCATTACCTATCTAGCCAGAGTGCACGGTGGTTTTCAGTCGTCCTTATCGCCTGCATCGTGGTCCTTGGCTTCACTGGCATCTCACTGGAAATCGCGCAGCATCTCAAGCATAGCGTTACTAGCACTCAAGAACTATTCGAGCACGTAGTATGCTACTTAGAGCAGAAAGTCACGCAACTTCCGGCCTGGATATTAGAATATTTGCCAATCAATACTGCCGAAATAAAATCAAATATTTCTATCTTTCTATATTCTCATGCAACACAGCTGCAAGAAGGCGGCAAGATCATACTTCGAAGTGTCTCACATATTCTGGTCGGTACGGTCCTTGGTTCGATCATAGCTGTTAGCGTGCTAGATAAGTCAAATCGTGCACCATTGCCCGCAGCGCTAGTCATGAGAATAACGCGTTTTACTGAGGCGTTTCGGCGCATTGTATTCGCACAAATTAAGGTTTCAGCGCTTAATACATTTTTTACCGGGCTTTATTTGCTAGTTGCATTACCACTATTTCATTCAAGACTGCCTCTGTCTAAAACATTAGTGATTTTCACATTTATAGTCGGATTATTGCCGGTTATTGGAAACCTGATTTCCAATACTATGATTGTTCTAGTTTCCTTGACTTCTGGTATTGGTATAGCGGTTTATTCACTTATATTCCTTATTATAATCCACAAGCTAGAATACTTTGTAAGCGCACATATTATCGGTAGCGAAATAGAGGCCAAAACATGGGAACTGCTAGCCGCAATGCTGGTCATGGAAGCAGCGTTTGGGCTGTTTGGAGTAATCGCTGCGCCGCTCTTCTATGCGTATATCAAGCGTGAATTAGTACTCTCTAACGTACTCTAGGCGCAACTTATATGCTGCACGTTGCATAAGCCTGCTGCATATATTATTGATAGATTTGCTGCGTGTTACATGAATATTTAATACTCCACATATGATGGTAAAAATCGATGGTAATCGAGCATTATGGCTAGCGCAGCATGTGCTCGACATCGAAGCAAATGCTATCCGAAACTTGAGTGCACATCTAAACTGCGAGTTTATTACTGCCGTAGAAATGTTACTGACTTGCAAGGGGCGTGTAGTGGTTTCCGGCATTGGTAAGTCAGGTCATATTGCAAGGAAGCTAGCTGCTACGCTGGCAAGTACTGGCACACCTGCGTTCTTTGTACATCCGACTGAGGCAAGCCACGGTGATCTTGGCGCAGTTACAACTGACGACGTATTTATTAGTTTATCCAACTCCGGTGAATCAGAGGAACTAGTTGCGATACTACCTCTTATTAAGAGAATTGGCGCAAAATTGATCGCGGTAACAGGACAGCCAGAGTCAAGTCTGGCCAAGTTAGCTGACGCGCACTTAAACGCACAAGTGGAGAAAGAAGCCTGTCCCCTAAATCTCGCACCAACAGCTAGCACTACAGCTAAACTTGCACTTAGCGATGCGCTAGCTATAGCAGTACTCGACGCACGTGGCTTTTCTGGAGGTGATTTTGCGCGCTCGCATCCAGGTGGTAGATTGGGTCGGCACCTGCTAGCTTATGTATGCGAGGTAATGCGTACTGATGACCAAGTGCCGCGAGTACCTCTGTCTGCAACAGTTCGGGACGCGTTATTTGAAATCACAGAAAAACGACTGGGTATGACGGTAGTCGTAGATAAAAATTCTCGCATTGAAGGCATCTTCACTGATGGTGATTTGCGCCGTGTATTAACGCAAACAGGCGATATCTCTAATCTGCTTATTACTGATGTCATGACACGTAGGCCACGTACGATCAGTGGCGGTCAGCTGGCTATAGAGGCTATAAAGCTAATGAAGCAATTCCAGATTAGCCAGATTCCGGTCGTCTCTACTAATGGCGTGTTAATCGGGGCGCTAAATATGCACGACCTTTTTTCTGCTAAAGTTATTTAGCTCCAGAATAATCCTTATAGGAATGTAGAGTTAAGCATGTTGCGTATATCAAGCCTATAATTTTTAGGGGGTGGTAGAGAGCGCGCTTATTAATGAAAGTAAAAAAACATCCGAAAAGACTGTCTTCAAGACCGTGATCTTACCCTTTTATAGTCAAGAGATTAATTTTATAGGGTGCCTGGATATTTACTAGTGATACTGTAGATAAATAGCACATATAAGACTAGCCTGATTTGATAGACAGGTATACCTTAAGTTTTGCTAAGAAGGTTCTTAAGTACTGAGACTTTAGGTATTTAATTGCGTCAATAAAATCAGGCTCACATAAGACTCGTACTATGTGTAAAGTCATCAACACTTTATTGCTATACGCTTAAAATTAGTATAGCAACCATCTAGACGTATCATACAAAAATGCAGTAGTGCTAAAAATGCGTTCCTATGCTTGGTTTTCACTTATGATTATGGGATTGCTCACCGTTGGTACGTATTGGCTACTACAGAATACGCTACCGTATCCGATGCAGGTAATATCAGACGCTAAGTTACATATACCGGACTATTTTGCTGACCATTTCTCACTTTCGATATTAAATAAAAGTGGCATAACACAGTACCGGATAGCAGCTGCGTCAATGATTCACTATGAGGACGATCCAGAAACGTATGCGCTGCTATTAGCAATACGAGCCTTTACACCAGGTCAGCCAATCGTTACTGCTACCGGCAAGCGTGCTCGCATCAATGATAATGGCTTAATTTTAGATCTATACAATGATGCACGCATCGTACGAGAAGCGAGTCAAACAGATCCTCTGATACAGGCTGACTCTCAGCACTTCTGCGTGTTAATCCATGACAAGATTATTAAAACCGAAAAGCCAGTTAAATTACTGCATGGCTCATTAAAAATGAAAGCTAATGGTATGATCTACGATAATGTAATCCGGGAAATACGTCTACTTGCTCAGGTACATGGTGTGCTTCCTACTACATCCAGCCCGGCGTCTAGAAAACCACGTCAGTTAATGACTGATACTTTTTTCTCGCATGATATTCATCAACCTAATTCTTAACCACCAGACACCTACGCACATACTGCATCCGAAGCAATATAAGGCGATGAATCGCGCCAGCTCCGCATATAAATCGATTATCGCATCGCTCATTGGCTTGCTGCTGCTTGCACTAGTGCTACCTACTGCGCACGCTTCGCATATAGCTCATGATCAGACACTTAACATCGAAGCTGATCAGATGACATATGACGTTCTAAGTCAGCTAGCTGTTTTTACTGGTCACGTTATTGTAACTAAAGGCGAAATCTTAATTCGGGCCGATCGCATAGATGTTAGACAAGATCCACAACGCTATCAATATGCTACCGGTATCAGCACTGACAATAGATTATCATACTTCCGGAAAAAGCGTGACAGTATAGATGAATATATTGAAGGCAATGCAGTATGCATTCACTATGACGGAAAGCAGAACCTAACGACGTTAACCACGCACGCCGCTATTAGGCGCTTACATGGGATGTCTCAGGTCCTTGATGAAGTGCACGGTAGTGTAATAACCTATAATTGCCAGACAAATTTTTATACCGCTCAATCGGGTAAGGATATCGCGGGGCCTGGAAATCCAAGTGGTCGTGTGCATGCTATGCTTATACCTAGAATAGAGAAACAGCACGCCCCTCCATTCTAGGTATGTACTGTTGATGCTATATAAAACGTTAAAAGAATATAGACATATGCATACACTAATTCCATTAGAATCAGCTAAGACTGCGGATACTAGCACACTGTCTGTTCGAAACCTAAGAAAGCATTACGGTGCGCGCACCGTAATTAAAGATGTGTCGCTTGATGTGAAAAGTGGCGAAGTAGTTGGGCTACTTGGACCAAACGGAGCGGGTAAGACTACTGCTTTCTATATGATTGTTGGGTTAGTGCCAATTGATTCTGGTGAAATTATGCTTGACAATAGGTCAATTAGCAAGCTGCCGATCTATAGACGCGCCCGGATGGGATTGTCTTACCTGCCTCAGGAGGCATCAGTATTCCGTAATCTATCTGTTAAAGATAACATCTGTGCTGTTTTGGAGTTGCAATTAGACAAGAATAACCAATTACTCTCTAATCAAGCGGTATCGATACAGGCAAACACGTTACTCGAAGAGCTACAAATTAGCCACTTGAGCGATAATCCTGCAATTTCATTATCTGGTGGCGAGCGGCGTCGTGTTGAGATCGCACGCGCGCTCGCCACCCATCCAACTTTTATTTTACTGGATGAGCCTTTTGCTGGAGTAGATCCAATAGCCGTTCTAGAGATCCAGAGGATTGTAAACTTTTTAAAAGAGCGAGGCATCGGTGTATTAATTACAGATCATAGTGTGCGCGAGACACTAGACATTTGTAATCACGCGTATATAATTAGTAATGGTAGCGTGCTTGCAGCTGGTACACCTAAGGAAATTATTAATAATGATAGTGTGCGCCGTGTTTATTTAGGCGAACATTTTTATATGTAATCCCTATTGCTAAACCTGGATTTTACATCACTATCTTAGCAGTAAATGCTGCTTTAACTAACTCATAAAAATAATACAAACAAGGGCCGCCTGCCCTAAAAGATTACTAATAGACGTTGAAGTCAACATTCATTCCTGTTCTCAGCAATAGCAGTTGAATAAAATAAAATTGCAATAGACAATCCACCCACTCAAGCTATATTTAGTCAAATTTCAGAAAAAGTTAGCTAGTATACTAAATACCAGTATTATAGTAGTGCTGAATTGTTCTTAGCGCCAATAATATCTCTAATTAAATTAGAGATTACAATAATAATATGAGCGAAGACCACAATAAAACCCTAAATTTGTGATTATCATTTGATATAGATACTGATTAGTACGTAAGTCCTCGCGCACGGTTTTTAACCGTTTTGATCTAAAGAATGTTTAGGTACTCTCGCACCTAGATGCCTAAAGCCAAATTTTTTAACTGAAATCAGGGTATTCTATGCGTAACCTTGTATACCTGCGCAAATACCTGAAGGTCATCACTGATTCGAACGAAACATCTTACTCTAAATCTATATATACCCCCTAAAGAGATGGTAATTAATATCAGGATACGAGGTTATATCCTGACCGTGTATCAACTACCTATATACAAAATGCCACGTAGTAGCCAAAATGATGTAGGCAGGAACTTATTATATTTATAACTGTAAGAGGTAGATTATTTAATCTAAAACATCTTAGTCGCGCAAGCGCGTTTATACCGGAATCTTTCCTGCACTGCGGGAGTACGATCTACACTGGGTGCTTCAGCTAAACCTATACGAATATAACCATATTTAAATTACGACTTGGATACTTTCCATAAGCACCCCTTTCAGCATTAATACTAAGTATAGGAAAAAAGCTCTAAATTTTAGTGGCAACCTTAATCGCCTAAAACTAATACGTGTCTATTTGACAATGAGCAGCACCGGACTAGGTAACAAGAAAGAATACCATATATACGTCTAGCATTAACGAGCGAAGTATATTAGACGATAACTCGCCACTTCACTAAAGCTTAGTTTGCTGACACGGGCCATGAAGGCCGGGACCTTGGTTTCTCGCGGAAACCACTAATAATATAACCTCCAGGCCTGATTTGCTTCACTACTCAAAGCTAATCTATTCAAACGGGAGTCAAGTTCTAGGTGGAACTGCGATTAATTACCATTAAGGTTAAAGCAATAAGGATCTCTTTTGCAACATGCCTGGGCAGCTAATTGTGATTGAACTGCGCTGCTTTAGTTGTAGATGGAAGTGCAGCAGCAGTGCTAAAATTACTGCTTTGATGTATGTACTACTCTATTATACTATTTACCATGTTAATTTTGTATAGCCACTACCTACAGCTTGCTGCCTATATATCACGCGTCTGAGTACCTCAAGAAACACTACATGTCGTGTTTCTTGCTACCCTTAGTGCAGCATACGACGACTCGAGGTTTAAAAAAATCAAGATAGAGTTAAAGCTAATCAGCCGCGGCTATGAATAGCTATCGACTTTGTGGGACTTATCCTAGGTTGAGGCTAGCTAAGGTCCTATGAAGGAGCTTTCTTACCGGCGAAGGCAAGCCATAGTCGCTAATAATATCGAATCGAACCCATGCTATATCTGCTTGAGAATCGGGCTTCGGTGCGTCAGCAGCTAGTTGCGCAAACTGCACCTCAATTTCTAGGCGAAAATGCGTAAATGTATGTACCAGCGACGCAAGAGGTGTTAGTACGACGGCTTTTCCACTAAGTTGCTTAGCACGCTCAGCGAGCTTATATAAATCATCTGCCTCAGGTAAACTCCAGAGCCCGCCCCAGATACCAAACGGTGGTCGTTTTTCAAGCAGTACCTGATTAGTACTGCGCAGCATCAGCATTTTTGTGCGACGCGTTGGTATAAACTTCCTGAGAGCAGGAGTCGGTAACTCGCTCTGTCGATTCGTTAAATTGGCTACGCACACGTGCGTGAATGGGCAGCATTTACAATCTGGGCGGCTGTGTAGGCATAGCATTGCCCCTAGATCCATCAGTCCTTGCGTATAGGCGATAATGGGCTCGACCGGCGTGCCGGTGCATTGCTCGATATTATTCATAGCTCCTGCTAGGGGGGGCTTATAAACTGCAGGCAGCAATGATTCAGCTAGCGTCCACATCGTGGTCTCTACACGTTTATCACCTAGGAAGCCGTTAATCCCAAAAATCCTGGAGAGTACTCTCTTGACATTGCTATCCAAAATGGGCGAGTGTATGCCATATGCAAATACAGCAATTGCCGCTGCCGTTGATCGGCCAATGCCCGGTAGTGATCTAAGTTGCTCAATAGTCCTTGGAAACACACCGTTATATTGCTGCTGCACAATAATTTTTGCACACTGGTGCAAGTTTCTCGCGCGAGCGTAGTAACCCAGTCCACTCCATAGTGCCATCACATCATCAGATGCAGCATCTGCTAAGGTGTGAACATTAGGAAAACGCGCGAGGAACCTTGAATAATAAGGAATTACTGTTGAGACCTGCGTTTGCTGCAACATAATCTCAGACAACCATATCCGATATGGATCCCGGTTGTGTTGCCACGGCAAGTGATGCCGTCCATGAATACGTTGCCATGCGATTAGATGCAGCGCAAAGTTAACCGATTCTATATTGTACCCCTATGAATAGATTGATTTAGATCTGGCAAGGCCTTCGGTAATAAGCGATAGCTATACTTTTCATGCGCTATGCCAAACAAGTGAGTTATAGATAGGAAAGCTTATTTATAAATAAAATATGTACACCTAAAATAACTTCTCCCGATATACTGCTAACCAAGGCCTGAAATAGACCCTCGAATGTATAAATACCGCATCTATACATAGACACTATATTATTTACTAACGCTTATAAACGTCCTCCTGATTAGTACCATGGTGGACTATATAGCCGCGCCCAGAAGGCTCGACCCTAGGTCTGACTACTAACTTATATTTAAACGAGCTACATCTGATCAGTACGGGTAGAAAATGACTGGTAAATTTTGCAAAATCTACGAAGTTCAAGCATATATAAGTGCATAAGGAACCCTTTACTCCCAAGCTTAAATAGCAACTGTTTTCTGCGCTTTTCTACCCCGTGTATCCTACTTAATCTAGAGCAACTAGCGCTAGTTGCTGCCTAATCAAATAGTACCCAATCCAATCGCATCTCGACGTGCTGCGTGCCTTATCTAGTAATATATGCTTAATTCAGTGGCATATTATCGAAACTTATAAAAGTTTTAGTCTTCATGGAAGAAGAAATAATAACTATATAGGCGTTTACTTAAATTGATTAGCATACCGATGCTAGATAAGCAAAAGACGAGTCTTCTATTACTGATTAATAGCCTTATCCATTAAGCGCCGCTATTATATTCTTAGCGAGTTCAGCTAATAGCTGTTAGCCCGCCCAGCATAGAGTGAGACGCAAAAATTTCGTCGTTTTTTGTACAACTCCACTGATATAGTGTATGCACACAAATAGATTACTCACTATTAGTACCGACCCTCACTGTTAGTGCGTCTGGAAAACCCCGAGAAAAACAAGCTTGCTATCTATTCGAATCAGCCACTCGCTGTAAACTGTACAACAGAAAAAGTCCTTTACCCTCCCTACTCTCTCAGTTGGAGAAAAAACCGGCACAAAAGCTAGAATGACTAGCTAACGCTAACAGCGAGGGTCTTTAATACATGCATAAATACCACTCGCGCCAATTTAGTCTTATCAAAGAAACTCGCTAAACGCTAAGTGGCAGCTGTATAACAACGCTTTTCGGCGGTGAGAAGCTAAAAAATAATCTAGGTTAGGTATATCTATATCTAGCATCAATCATGTTTAAATTAAAGGAGTAAATTAAAATTTCCTGATTTTATCTAACTGTCACTTAGCACCGAGCTAGCTTATAATACACTTAGTTATTCTTTATGCACTATAAGTAGTGGCTTATAGGAGCTGTACACTCATCAAGAGATTATTATTGTAGCTATACAATAGTACTTTTGTGATGATTAGTATCTCTAGGATTAATAGACTATGGCGATAGATTTAATTCGTTGAATGCACCGTGTTGTGCGTATACTTTCAGACAGATTCAGAAACTAGTAGTACGCTTCCGTATAAGAAGTACTAAAAAGTGACTAAAATAAGCTTAGTTAGTGCGGTAGGTCTTAGAGAAGATCAAATATACGCCATTCAAAAACAAAAAAACTATGCCGTATCGATAACCAGTTGCATTAGGCGATGTTGGCTTCGTTACTTTTATTTAGTGTATGTGCAGAGAACTCATCCTAATTTTTATCTATTCGACGCGCATAGCCTTCTGAGATAGTTTTAGACAACACCAGTGTTACATCTAGAGCCCATGTAACATGGACGCTTCGAGGTTATCTCTATCCTAGAGTCGGCAATTGCAAAACGCTTATAGAAATTTTGATTGGCTAAGACCGGCTATACTATCAATCTAAAATTGTTGAACCCGTTCAGCAAAACACTAGCTATAATTGTATGCGGACTGGAATTAGACCCTCTCTAGTTGTTTAAAAAAAATAACAAATGGCGTCAAGCATATCGGGAGGGGGCTAATATGATAAGTACGCTGGGCTTCTTACTGCTAGAGATAGAACTTCGGTATTAGTTTTGAGCATCGGTATTCCTATATTTTCTCACACTGACATCAACCAACGATGCTAATCACTTTAGATGCATCAGGCAGGATGGCTAAAAATTAAATATCTGAGCTACTACACTAACTGTTACAGAAAGCTGGGTCAAGTAATGGTGCCTGACGCGGCAGGTATCACAATTATCAATCTAACTAATACTGAACTAATAAACCGAATATAGATGAATATTGAGCAAGACCTACATGATTGAAACTGAGGAAACGCTGTTTGACTGTTTAGCCCCAGCGAAACTTAATCTTTTCTTGCATGTGATTAGCCGCCGAGACGATAGGTACCACGAACTGCAGACAGTATTTCAGTTGCTGGACTGGGGTGATGTACTGCATTTCCGACGCCGAGACGATGGAGAAGTGCGCTATTTACAGCCGCTAGACGGCATTCCAGAACGGACTGAGCTTAGTGTTCAAGCGGCAAAGCTGTTACAACATCATAGCGGCTGCCATTATGGTGTAGAGATATACATCGACAAGCGCCTGCCGATAGGAGCGGGAATTGGCGGAGGCAGTTCGGATGCGGCAACCACACTGCTCGCACTAAACCGGTTATGGCGGCTGTATTTACCGCGTACGATACTACAGGCTCTAGCACTAAAACTTGGCGCTGATGTTCCGTTCTTTATATTTGGGCGAAATGCATTTGCTCAAGGCATAGGCGAGCAACTGCAGCCAGTTCATCTGCCGGCACGTACATTCCTAGTGGTTAAACCAGCGGTGCATATTTTAACCTCAGAAATTTTCAGCTCTGAGACGTTGACAAGAGACACCAAACGCATAAAAATTATGGACTTTCTTGCACAGCAGAATATTGCTAATTCCAATGCAACACTTACAGGAAGTTGGCCAGATAATTTTGGCCAAAACGACATGCAGGAAGTTGTTGTTAAAAAATATGTAGAAGTAGCAAGAGTATTAGATTGGTTGTCAGCAATCAGGCCAGCGCGTATAACTGGGTCGGGTTCTGCCGTGTTTGCGGCATTTTCTAGCAGGTCAGAAGCAATACAAGCAAAGCTTCTTTCTGGCTGGGAGAGTATAGTAGTGTCAAGTTTAGACTATCATCCGCTATATACTTTCGCCTCATAATCGTTCATAAAACTTTCGTCACGTCAAGTGCCAGAGTCTCGGTTGAGAAAATGATTTATGTAGGGGAGTCGCCAAGTTGGTTAAGGCACCGGATTTTGATTCCGGCATTCGAAGGTTCGAATCCTTCCTCCCCTGCCAATTATCTATATCGTAAGCGTGGCTTATACCTTAGTGTTATACACTCGATTCAATGCAATGCCCACCGGGTAGAAGATATACGATGAACAGTGACGGCCTTATGGTATTTACTGGAAACGCGAATCCATCACTTGCGCAAGAAGTTGTCAAAATTTTAGGCATTCTTCTTGGCAAGGCAATGGTTAGCCGCTTCTCGGATGGAGAAATTCAAGTCGAGATACAAGAAAACGTCCGAGGTAAAGATGTATTTGTTTTACAGTCCACTTGTGCGCCGACGAACGATAACCTAATGGAGTTAATGATTATGGTCGATGCACTCAAGCGCGCATCGGCTGGACGGATCACGGCAGCTATTCCATATTTTGGTTATGCCCGACAGGATCGTCGACCGCGCTCAGCACGCGTTGCAATTTCCGCGAAAGTTATTGCTAATATGCTAGAAATTGCCGGTGTTGAACGTATCATCACTATGGATCTGCATGCTGATCAGATTCAAGGTTTTTTCGATATTCCCGTTGATAATATTTATGCAACGCCGATGCTACTCGGGGATCTGCGCAAGCAAGCCTACAACGATCTTCTAGTTGTATCACCAGACGTCGGTGGCGTAGTACGCGCTCGCGCTCTAGCAAAGCAGCTCGACACAGATCTGGCAATTATTGATAAACGCCGCCCAAAGGCAAATATTTCCAAGGTGATGAATATTATTGGTGAAGTTGAGGGCCGCACATGCGTAATCATGGATGATATGGTTGATACTGCCGGCACGCTGTGCAAAGCCGCAAAAGTACTAAAAGAGCGTGGCACGAAAAAAGTATTTGCGTATGCAACTCACCCGGTACTCTCTGGTAACGCGATCCAGCGCATTGCAGAATCAGAACTGGATGAGTTAGTCGTTACAGATACGATTCCGCTAAGCAGGCATGCATTTCAATGCCCACGGATTCGAACACTATCATGCGCTGCCTTACTTGCTGAAACTTTCTCGAGAATTCGCCGCGGTGAATCGGTAATATCACTATTTGCCGAGCATTAAGAATAGTAGCCCCATTTTAGAAATTCTACCATTAAATGCCGACTACCGAGGGGCCACGCTGTGCAATCAAAAATACGCGCCGCGTATTTCAGGGCTGGCTCGATTCGTTTTGAATTAGATAGCCCTGTTTAATAACTTAAGCACTTTGTCTGGACCCACCGTATGGTCGCAGGCAGTTATTAGAGAGATAATATGAAAGTAGTCGCTTTCGCGCGTAGCCAGCAGGGAACAGGCGCAAGCCGCCGCCTGCGCAATTCTGGAAAAATGCCGGGTATTATATATGGCGCTAGTACTGCACCGAAGTTGATTGAGTTAGATCATAATGCGCTGTATCACGCAATAAACAAAGAAGCATTTCATTCATCAATTCTAGATCTCGAAATTGCCGGTGTGACTGAAAAAGTACTACTGCGAGATGTTCAGTATCATCCGTTCCGTCGGCTTGTGCTCCATGTAGACTTTCAACGTGTTGATGAAAAGAAAAAAATTACAGTAAAGATCCCGTTACACTATATGAGCCAAGAGGTATCACCTGCAGTAAAGCTCAGTGGAGGCGTGATTATGCATGTGTTAAACGAAATTGAAGCATCGTGCTTACCAAGCAATTTACCTGAGTTTATCGAGGTAGATTTAGGCAACCTTGAATTAAACCAATCATTACATGCACAAGATGTTAAGTTACCGTCCGGTGTCGATCTAACACTTCACTTTGCTCAGGAAAACCCGGTAATTGTTTCTACAACCCTACCTGCTAGTATGGTGCTAGATAACGCGGATGAGTTTTTAGAAGGTGGAGCGCCGGTCACATGATATTATGACCCATATTTATGACCCATATACAAGGCGCAATATCAACATCTATCAAACAATAAGACTCATCCTTCGATTTACGAATAAAATATGATGAAGTCATTGGAATGATAAAGCAGCTCTGCTAGACCTATGCTAGGTAGCAAGCTTTTGAATAAATTCATGAACAGCAAGACCTTCATGATTAAATTAATTACCGGAATTGGAAATCCAGGCTCCAAGTATGTGGCTACACGGCATAATGCAGGATTTTGGTTTATCGATCAGCTTGCGAAAGAAGTAAATGTTAAGCTACATGACAATCGTCGTTTCCACGGCGCCTATATAAAAGCCAGCCTAGACGGTAAAGAAGTTTACTTGCTGAAACCCAACACATTCATGAACCAGTCTGGGTTATCTGTGACAGCGTTAGCACAATTTTTTGAGATTTTACCTCAATCTATTCTTGTTGTTCATGACGAGTTGGATTTAATGCCAGGTATTACTAAACTAAAGTTAGGCGGAAGCAGTGGGGGCCATAATGGCCTGAAAAACATTGCCGAATATTTATCGACTTGGCAATATTGGCGTCTGCGTATCGGTATTGGCCATCCACGAGACATAATCCAGAAAAGCAAACTCACGCATTCTAAACTTGATGTAATCAATTTTGTTTTAAAAAAACCGAGCTTAGAAGAAAAAAAAATTATCGATACCGCTATTAATAAAAGTCTCGCTCTAATTCCATTAATCATTAGAGGAGAGTTAGATCGTGCTCGTGCAATGATGAAATAACTACAACACGTATAGAGGGATATAAAAAATATAGAGCAGGGGATGGGGCTATATAAAAAATTAAAAAGCCAGCTCAAGGCTTGTGAGTAGCTAGCTCGCTGGGGCTACAATCAATTTACGATACTTTTTCCATGGGCTTATCATGGGTTTTAAACCACTAGTGGCTTACTACAATACATCCGACGGGACATACTTGCACACACTGTGGTTCATCAAAATGGCCAATACACTCAGTACACTTATATGGATTAATCAAATAGATTTCTGGCCCCATCGAAATTGCATTATTTGGGCATTCTAATTCACAGACATCACAATTAATGCACTCGTCCGTAATCATTAAAGCCATACAGCTATAACCCTGTGAGTAAAAATAAATTTTAAGTATTAGCTTTTCAGCTGCGTAAGATACAAATCTATCTACTATTCGAGTAGATAGATTTTCTTAAATGCTCGCCGAGCTAGATGTTGTATATTCCGATACTTCTATAATCCTCGTCGCCGTAGTATTAGTAGGCGATAATAGGCTTAGGTTGATAGTATCAGCGTGAGAAGCTTGAGCAAATTTATTCCTAAGCCACTTCTCAACCGAGGGAAATACGAACTTACTAACATCCCCGCCTAATTGGGCGATTTCTCGTACTATAGTGCCCGAAATAAATTGGTATTGATCGGATGGTGTCATAAACATCATTTCAACGTCTGGTAGCAGGTAGCGATTCATTCCCGCCATCTGAAATTCATATTCGAAGTCTGATACTGCACGCAAGCCTCGCACGATCACTCGCGCATTGTTAGCACGAACAAAGTCCTTAAGCAATCCAGAGAAACTCATCACTTTTATATTCGTATGGTGACTTAGTGCCTCTTGAGCGATTGCTAGGCGCTCCTGCAATAAGAAAAATGGCTTTTTGTTTGGGTTATTAGCCACCCCAACTACTAGCGTATCGAAAATACGGGAGGCCCGTCGGACAAGATCTTCGTGACCACGAGTAAGAGGATCGAAAGTACCTGGGTAGACAGCGACTATCATTAATATTTCCCCTCTAAGGGCATGGCGGTACTGTATGCATAGTTATGCTGACACTTAACGATAACGCCTGATAGTCAGCGGTAACATAATATAATGTAGTCAAAACTATATCACCAGTAAATATAGATAGCTTATTTAGAGGATATGAATTATTTACTACTCTTGCGGCGTATCAAATGATAATGCACTGCTCCGGTTCGGCCGTAGCGTACGATATACCACTCTTGCATGAACGACCAGTCAAGTGCGGAGTAACAGCCAGGTGACGTTTGAGTGTTCCATATCCCAGCTAATGATGTATTAGATTCGATATAGATCGTTCCACTAGGTACCATTAGTGGTAACACGAACGGCAACGTACGTCTAAGTAGGTCGCTATCGAATGGCGGATCAAGAAATGCAATATCAAACTCTGCAGAGGCTAGATTGGTTAGTAATTGTAAGGCATCAGCCTGTACTATTTTAATTGATTGCGCATTCAATTTTTTTTGGATCTTGCTTATCTGAAAAATTATACGCGCATCGTGCTCAACCATTACTACACGTTGCGCGCCGCGCGAGGCGGCTTCAAAACCTAGTGCCCCAGTGCCAGCAAATAGATCTAGGCATACAAGACCATCTAGTTTCTGACCCAGCCAGTTAAATAAGGTTTCGCGCACAATATCTAGCGTTGGCCTCAACGATACCAGATCGAGAACCGGTAATAGCGTACGCTTCCAGATACCGCCAATAAGTCGGACCTGCTGCGGTGCATGACGCCGCACATTAATATGCCGCGATCCTCGAGAATCCGCAATGCGCTTATTCGGGATAGTAGATTTAGCAAAAGGCACACGTCTGCGCTCGTTGAATATATAGCTCATCGCTTTTATCCAATTAAACTGTTATAGTACGGGAACGGTTGAGATTTCATCGCAAACTATCCACTATCTTCCCGCGCTATAGACGAAAAGATCGCAACTTTACTATAAAAATGGTAAACCTCGGAAACATATGTAGCGCTTTGCTAGAATAGGCAGCACTATAATTAGTGCTCTATTTATGCTCCCTTACTAGTAGTATAGGTATGTCCGAATACGTCCTATAGTAAACTATGTTTAGTTTTATAAAGCGATTTAAGAATGGTGCTATACTCAACCAACAGCAAGACGTACCCATATCAAACTACGCTCTGATCCCCCAAACACCTAGCACACTAGAACCACTATCCTCTTTTATTAAGTTAGCGAACCCGATTATCTTATTAGAGTCCGAGATATTATCGGAATCTGCAGCATTACAAACTCTAGCCGCTACTTCGCGTATAGTAGCCGCTATATCGCTATTAGTTCGTTCGGTCGTGGAAGGTGCGATGGGGTGCACTTCTCTCAGCGCCGCAAAGCATTTAGTCTCGGCGCCTTTTTCGGCAGTCTCAATCCGACCCTCATTCAGCTCAGCATCACAAGGCGTGTACGTCAAAACTGATACGGTGTAGCTTATTAACAATAGTATGAGCAAAGAAAGTATTAAAATTATGCCGCCCTCTGCTGTCGAGCCAGATACAAAGCGCTCATGGCTGAGACGGTTGAAATCGGGTCTGCACAAAACCAGCTTAGGCTTAAGAGGAATTTTTAGTAGTCTGAAGTGTAATGAAGCTCTATTTGAAGAGCTCGAAACCGTATTATTGATGGCTGATACCGGCCTAGATGCTACTACTTATCTACTTAATGCCCTGCGACAAAAGGTCCGCAGCGGACATATCACTGATGCACAACAGGTTAAGCAAGCATTACGCGGGTTGTTAATCGAATTACTTATGCCGCTTGAACTATCTATAGTTCTTGGTCGTGCGCAACCGCTAGTCATAATGATTGCCGGTGTCAACGGGGCTGGTAAGACTACGAGTATTGGCAAACTCACCAAGTACCTACAGTTATTTAATCAGTCGGTAATGCTAGCGTCTGGCGACACGTTCCGCGCTGCTGCGCGTGAGCAGTTAATAATCTGGGGCCAGCGTAATAATGTCGCAGTGATCCATCAGGAAAGCGCTGACCCTGCTGCAGTAATCTTTGACGCAATCTATGCTTCTCGCTCGCGCGGTATAGACGTGCTAATAGCAGATACCGCTGGACGTTTGCCAACTCAGATCCATCTAATGCAGGAGCTTTGTAAGGTCAAGAGAGTAATCGGAAAAGCGATGGAGGGTGCTCCTCATGAAATACTACTAGTACTTGATGCAAATACTGGTCAGAACTCACTGGCCCAAGTAAAAGCGTTTGACGAGTCACTTGGGTTAACCGGACTCATTATCACTAAGCTAGATGGTACTGCTAAGGGAGGAATTTTAGCTGCAATTGCCCGCCAACACCCAGTACCAGTATATTTCATCGGTATTGGCGAGAAACTTGAAGATTTGCAGCCTTTTATTGCTACTGAATTTGCTGATGCGTTGCTCGGGTAAACGCATAGTACAATGTAAACTTTTGGGTTAGTATTTGTAATATAGATGCTTATTCGGCGTATAACTAATGCCTTATGAATGCAGCGTAGTATAATCAGTTTAGTTAAAATGTGTTGTCAAAAAGACATGGGGTTTCGGCTTAGTTAGTGTTGCAGTTCTGTGTATTACAACCGTGCTGCACGCCGCATAATTAGACAAGAATCGGTGTGTATAGCTAATCACTAATTTCTTATGTAGGCGACTTCTAGCTATCTGCATAATTCGTTAAAACCCGCCTGATACTGGTAGTAACAGTACTCGTTATTTTACAATACATTATCATTTTCATAGTTCCTTCGGATTCCGAGGAGGCGCTACATACTTACACCTAAACTAGGTGCTATATAGCGAGGCTAGTGGCTAATAGTAGATTTGATAGATATAAGCGAATAAGCACTATGTATTGGCTGAATGACGCGCCTTAGCACGGCTAGCATCAACCCTAGAATATTAAGCAATATGTAATAATAAACAGCACCTATTAGCTATATTCCAGATATCAGGCTACACTCTTCAAGAAACTCCTGCCTGCATCCCACAGTTAAATACCAACAACCAGATAGAATATCTACTCGTAGTTAATAAAATCTGCCGCGCCCCAATTAACTTAATAGTTAAGGCATCCCAGGTAGTATTGGATGCTAAAATGCCTGAAAGCCCCGTTTTCATAGCAGTACATAATTTGTCTATATAAGGAGATACGAGTGAGCAATAAAATAACCCCTCTAGAGACCTCTGCAGGCCTAGTGTCAGCGGGAGGGGGGCAGTCGCTTTCTGCGAAGCCAATACTTCCAGGTGCGTTGGGCAACCTAGACTCCTATATTCAGGCCGTCAATCGTATATCGCTATTGTCGCAGGCTGATGAAACGCGTCTTGCGACTGAATATCGTGAACAAAACAATCTAGATGCCGCGCGAAAGCTTGTGCTATCGCATCTGCGTCTAGTTGTATCAGTCGCTCGAAACTATATGGGTTATGGGTTACCTCATGCGGATCTAATCCAAGAAGGAAATATTGGTTTGATGAAAGCTGTTAAGCGCTTCGATCCGCGCCAAAACGTACGGCTGGTGTCTTATGCTATTCATTGGATTAAAGCTGAGATCCACGAATACATCCTTCGTAACTGGAGAATGGTAAAGGTTGCGACGACGAAAGCACAACGTAAACTGTTCTTTAACCTTCGCAGTCACAAGCGAGGAATTCAACCATTTACACCGGACGAGATTTCGGGACTTGCGAAAGACTTAAATGTCAAACGTGAAGAAGTAACCGAGATGGAAAGGCGGCTAGCTGGTGGCGATATCGCGCTCGAATCGCAGTTCGAAAACGGAGAGGAATCATTTGCACCGATTGCCTACCTGGCCGACTCGCGTACTGAGCCGACTGCGGTGCTTGCCTCACGCCAGAGCGATTTAATGCAGACAGAAGGTCTAGCTGATGCCTTGAAATCCCTTGATACGCGTAGTCGTCGCATCATAGAAGCGCGCTGGCTACATGTGCAGGACGACGGCTCAGGCGGCTCGACGCTGCATGAGCTAGCAGCCGAGTTCAACGTCTCCGCTGAGCGAATCCGCCAAATTGAGGTGAGTGCGATGAAAAAAATGCGCGGTGCACTGCAGAATTACGCATGATATTTTTCCACGCTACCTGTTAGAATTAGAAACGGGCTGGAATTTTCTTGCATTTTAATAAATCGATCAACAATAATATGCGAGCGACCAACACAATGTAGTGAATCTGCAGAAGTTCGGCGAGTTATGCTTATCGCCTCTTACGCACTTAGTTTACAAAAAAGTTTCTTTAAGGTCTATTTTTTTAAGGCAGCATACGAAATATTATGCTCAGTTATGACGGTTGTCATAGTACCGATACTAATCACACCGCCCTTTCGCAGCGACCGGGTATACTAACACGGACACCAAAACGCTCGAAATTGGCTCGACGCTCGAAATTGGCTCGAGATTTAACGGCAGTAATAATAGCAAAATTTATTTTTCTACTCGTCCTTAAGTATACGTTGTTTAGTCAACCTCAGACACTTTACATGGAACTGCCGCCAGCCCAGGTCGCGCAAGCGCTATTGTCTATCTCAGCCTTAAATCCGTCAGCTTCAGGTAATCATTATGATAAGTAGCGAAGTCGTTGACCTTTCACGGCTGCAGTTTGCCATTACTGCACTGTACCACTTTCTTTTTGTCCCGTTAACGCTGGGCTTATCCTGGTTATTAGTCATCATGGAATCTCTTTATGTGATGACCCACAAACAAGTCTATAAGGATATGTCCCGGTTCTGGGCTAAGCTGTTTGGTATTAACTTTGCGATGGGCGTAGTAACGGGTATTACGCTTGAGTTTCAGTTTGGTACAAATTGGTCTTACTACTCACACTATGTCGGAGACATTTTCGGAGTGCCTCTTGCAGTAGAGGGTCTGATGGCATTTTTCCTGGAGTCTACTTTCGTTGGGCTAATGTTTTTTGGCTGGAATCGGCTATCGCGTATCGGTCATTTGATAGTTACTTTCCTTGTCGCACTTGGCTCAAACCTATCGGCATTGTGGATTCTTATCGCTAACGGCTGGATGAATCATCCAGTTGGCGCTGCGTTTAATTATAAAACTATGCGAATGGAGCTCACTAACCTGTCTGAGGTTATGTTAAATCCAGTAGCTCAGCTTAAGTTTGTTCATACTGTTTCTGCTGGTTATGTCACGGCAGCAATGTTTGTGCTTGGGGTATCTTCATGGTACCTGTTGAAGAAGCGTGATATTACTTTTGCATGGCGTTCTTTTGCTATCGCAGCCGCCTTTGGCTTAGCTTCAACTTTGGGTGTGATTGTACTCGGCGATGAGTCGGGTTTCACAATTGGCAAAGTCCAGAAAGAAAAGCTTGCTGCAATTGAATCTGAATGGACTACCGAGCCGCCCCCGGCCACATTCACTATATTTGGATTGCCAAACCAAGATAAACAACGCACGGATTATGCATTACGCATACCTTACGCTCTGGGTCTAATCGCTACACGATCAATCGATGAACCTGTTATTGGGCTACGCGATTTAATCTCTCGTAATGAACAACGTATTCATGATGGTATCGTGGCATACCGGGCCCTACAAAAGATGAAGCAAGGTGATATATCCGATGAGACGCACGCAGTGTTTGATGCCCATAAAAAGAATCTCGGTTATGGGCTGCTTGTCAGGCGCTATGCACCGGATGTATTAAACGTAACTAATGCGCAAATTGCTGAGACAGCCAAGCACTCTATCCCCCCCGTAACGCCAGTATTTTGGTCATTCCGGCTGATGGTCGGGCTAGGGATCTTATTCTTTATAACATTTCTGCTCGCCTTTTGGTTCTGCGCTACACGGAGCCTAGCGCACCAGCGCAGGCGGTGGTTCTTACGCTGGTGCGCTTGGGCAATCCCATTACCGTGGCTCGCTTCTGAGTGTGGATGGATTGTCGCAGAAATGGGCCGTCAGCCGTGGACAATCACTGGTGTGCTGCCTACTTTCTCATCAGCCTCTAGCCTCGCACCTTCGGACCTATACCTAAGTATTAGCGGATTCGTTATATTTTATACGGCATTATTTGTTATCGAGATAAAACTTATGTTTAAGTATGCAAAGCTTGGACCGTCGTCGCTCCATACTGGAAGATATTACCATGAGCAACTACATTAGTATGATGTCGCAGTAGCTTACAAAAACTAATAGTTATCTCACATAAAAAATATAAGCTGTGCGCTGTTATACATCGAAGTCAATGTTACTAAAAAAATCACTATGATTGACTATCCAACCTTAAAAGTTATTTGGTGGGCGCTAATCGGATTCTTGCTGCTTGGCTTTGCTCTCACTGATGGATTTGATATGGGTGTTGGCACACTTCTACCGTTTATTGGTAAAACTGATACTGAACGTCGTGTGATTATTAATGCAATTGGTCCAACCTGGGAGGGTAATCAGGTATGGCTAATTACGGCTGGCGGTGCAATGTTCGCTGCGTGGCCGATAGTCTATGCGGCTTCTTTTTCCAGCTTCTATTTCGCCATGCTATTAGTATTATTCGCGCTATTTATGCGACCAGTCGGCTTTGAGTACCGTGCTAAACGTGACGATCCACGGTGGCGAGCAAGTTGGGACTGGGCCTTGTTCGCTGGTAGTGCAATTCCAGTACTAGTATTTGGAATCGCGTTTGGCAACCTTCTACAAGGCGTGCCATTCTACCTAGATGAAGAGATGCGAATAAGTTATCAAGGAAATTTTTTCGAACTACTAAATCCGTTCGCATTACTATGTGGTGCAATCAGCAGCAGCATGCTGATTGCACACGGAGCCGCGTTTTTACGAATAAAAACTGATGGAGTAATAGCGCACCGGGCAACGCGCATATTGTTCATCGCAGCACTGATCGCAGCCGTATTATTTATTATAGCAGGCATTCTCGTGGCTACTCGAATCACCGGCTTTAAGATTACTCAGGCCGCGCCACTGGATGCAGCGGCTAACCCGCTGCTCAAGCGCGTATTTACATCACCCGGTCTATGGATGTCTAACTATACTGCGTACCCGTGGACGATGCTTGCACCTGCGCTTGGCATTATAGCTGGTATGCTTGCGCCAATGCTTGCTTTATCACGATTTACCATATGGAATTTCATTGTGACCGGACTTCTAGTAATTGGTATAATTCTAACCGCGGGCATCTCAATGTTCCCGTTTATTATGCCATCCTCAATAAATCCAGCCAGTAGCTTAACATTATGGGATTCAACATCAAGTTATCAAACATTGAGCATTATGCTATTTGTAGTTATTATATTTATTCCACTTATCGTTCTATACACTGGCTGGGTATATCGTGTAATGCGTGGCAAGGTAACAGAACAAGAGGTAAAAAATAATATACACTCAATGTATTAAATAGCGTTTACTTAACTAATCAACTTAATAAAAATGTGGTATTTTAGCTGGATATTGGGTATTGGTGTCGCACTTGCATTCGCTGTTATTAATGGGATGTGGCTTGAATTGTATTACGACGCAGAAAATATACGAAAGTCTAAAGCAGAAAAGGAGGTGTTTCTTAATACTGACGAGCTACATTCATCTCAGTAAGTTTGTACCCTCCTTAATATCCGCAATATATCTAAATATATAGATTTCTATGTGTTTTTGTATGTGCTCGCCGATTGCGTACTCATATTAGATGTTAAGTAAATGTTAATAGTATATCTTCTGTACGCGCTTTAGAGCAAGCACATTGATGACTAGACAACCGATCAGTGCTAGATTATTTATATGACATCTAATTTATCGTCTTAATACAATTTAATAACCATAAACCACCTAGATATTCTATTAAATAGAGACTTAATTAATTCGTTATATTATTAACCCCTGCATATTTCCTGAGACTTACTGGGCACTTTATCAGATAGCTTACTCAATAAGGACCCTACAAATTTTGTAATCGTCTGCTATAAACTAAATGATTATTTTGCTTATAGATTTTCTATTTATCCCAGTTTTAGAAAAAGACAGGAACTACTTTAGTATTCACGAAACTCGGCCAAAAGCTTCCTGGTGCGCTGTGAGAATGTAAATATATTCGGTAGATATTAATGTCAGACCTGATACGCTGCCTATACCGCTAGAAATAGCGATATCAGAAAATAGCGATAATTTTGCAATACCAGACCGATTATAAAATTTTTTATTACTACTTCTTATAAGACATTACTTATCTTTTTTATATTACCCCTTAGGTAATAAATGAGTGTTAGTTGTGTTAGCCTTGGCTGGGCTAACCATACTATATAGCTATACAATGCTATGATTTATAGCGACTAGCTAATTTCAAACTATCCCAAACTTATTGCTTAATAAGTCTCTGATTTATCTACCTTAGTTTTTATATGTCATATTATCGGCATTTTTTGCCATAACTAAGTATTCGTTCTAACTATATGTCACGGAACATAAATATATTAGGAAGGTTTTATGGGTATATCGTGCAACTTATGGCCGATATCATCAACGCGAATGATGTTATAACCTTCTGGTGTTATATGGCCTACCGCCTTCCGGGCATAACCATAGAGTACCTCAAAAGTAAGCGGTATCATACCATCAGGCCGGCGTTGTACTTCTAGTGCATCGATTAGGCGATGATATATGCTTCGTGAAATCGAACTGTGTAATACATGGCCGCGTCGAATATGCTGCTGTGGTATTGTCCCCCATAGTCGCACATCTGCTAGAAGCATATGCGGAGACGAGTATGTAATTGTAAGTATATCCATGTCTATTACTGGGATCTCAAAGCCGCTAGCAGCTAGCATATCGCCATAGTCATGCATGTCAATAAATTTATGTACATTCGTCGGGGAATTACCACTATCTGCAGCCGCTCTTGCACTACGCAACTCGCGTAGTGTATCAGGACCAAGTGTAGAGAATATTAGCATTCCACCAGTTTTTAGTACTCGCTGCCACTCTAGAAATACTAGGTCCGGACACTCATGCCACTGAAGTGCTAGATTTGACCATAGTAAATTAAAGTACTCCGATTTAAATGGCAGAGAGCTAAAGTCAGCTTGTATGCAGTTGCGTTGTTGGATGCGACCTAGTGCAAGATTATGTAATACAGCTGGCAGAAAGCGTCGCCAGCTAGAGAGACTACATCGACCTAACGAATGTCTTGCATGAAGCATGGCGTGCGATAGATCCACACCATAAATAGTTGCCTTAGAGTAGAGTGTTCGTAGTATATTAATATCTTCGCCAGCACCACACCCCGCATCGAGCACATACGCTGGTTGTGGTTTAATGTATCGTAAGCGTTCATGCATACGCCGTGCTATTTCTCTCGGCAGAAATGCTACATCCTGGCATTGTGCTGCATGACGGTCAAAAACCTGCCTAAGCTGGCGTAATTTCCGAGTCCGCTCCACATGTAAATCTGTGTTTTTCTCTACCGTATAGTCGTGATTAATTGACATGAAAATAGGCCTTCGGGAAGGGCCGTAGTATACATATTGTATACACTACAATCTAGTATCCTTTCATTTTTTATTTCTAATGCAGCAGACCACTTCGTGGATTACCCCAGCCCGCTATAATATATCGGATTAATGATTTAGCAATGCTCGCCAAGTTAGTGATGCTAGATTTCAAAAGCTTGAAATATGTGCGCGACTCTTAATTGTTAAAAACATACACGAGATATGTATACATTTACACTATCACGTGTAGTTTAGACTATATCGAAGCACTAGTTTTGCACTAATTAGGCAATATTTACTGCCGAACTATCAGATCTATACAGCATCAAGACTTTACTACTGATCGGCATATATTCTACTCATACAAAAATTCTAAATTACGCTAATGCCTATGCTTAAATATTACATTGCCGCATGTAAAGCATGGATAATATGATCCAGTTTATGTCTGAAATAATTAAAAGTTTCTAATCTTTTTACCGATTAACTCAAATACAATGCTGCGATCAAGGGGGCTATTCTCTAATGGAAGAATGCAGTGGCAGACATCAGCACGCAACCTAGTCTACTATACTGCCTATCAAGCTAAACAAAGTAAGGCATCGATAAAATTCGACAGTGGGAAGCCGTTGAAAAGAGAAAATACACTTAAACGATGAGCAGGATAACCACACCAGTAAATTGCTGTATAACGACCCCCTAGAAACTGTCGATTAGCGGTTTTATACCGATTTAGTAATATCATTCTATATCGTGCACACTGGTCACATAAACGCCTAGACTTCTGCTGAGCAGAGTATTTCGATCTTGCTCTAACGTGCAATCTCTAATACTGCTAGTCATAGAGTCTGAATCTTGCTTAGAATATGTCCGTCTTTTAATTGCTTACTAGCGGTCGACGAGAGAGAAATGGTCAGTCTCAGGTTAAAATAAAAATCACTCAAACCCGGGAAAATTAGAGCCTTGATTAGCGCGTTACTCGCATGAGAAAATATTAAACACCTATATAAAGCGAATAGAATAAATCTTTTTACCGCTATCCGTCAGTGCTCTGCACTACATTCAGTGCGTTATTTTAGAGCCATCATTAGCTATACTATTTCTTTGCTGCTTATTAACTTGCGATAAGCGTTGCTCGTATAGTGCCTGAAAGTTTATTTCAACTAAATGAATTGGTGGAAAACCGGCGCGAGTAATTATATCAGCTATGTTTGCCCGTAAATATGGAAAAATAATCGTTGGACATGCTACACCTATCAGCGTATCCATTTGCTCGTTTGGAACGTTGCTTATATCAAAGATGCCGGCCTGCTTAGCCTCAACAAGGAAAGCAATCCTATTAGAAATCCTGGCTGTTACTGTGCTTGTTAAGACTATCTCAAATATGCTGTCAGCAAGCTGCTGTACATCTACATCAACCTCGATTTCAATACCAGGTATCTCCTGATCCAGGAAGATGGCCGGCGAATTTGGCTGTTCGAGCGATAGATCTTTTAAGTAAATGCACTGGATATGAAAGCATGGTTGCTTATTCTCTTGAACAGACATGAGCTTTTCTTAGGTGAAATAGGCGACTGTGCCTAATATTGAGCTACTACTGCTCGCTATGCAAATGGTATACTCGGTAAGGGTTAGACATCTCAGATGTACATTACCCGAACGAACGCTATGTAGGAATTAGCGGGGGTTATCAAGTCTAAGAAGGAGGGGTGCAGACCGCCTCAAGCAGTGGTCTTAATTCACCGGTACGGGCACGTACGGACAAATCAGCATAGCCGCCGACATAAGTTTGACCTATAAAGATCTGAGGTACTGTACACCTGCCAGTACGCTTTATCATTTCTATCCGACTTTTAGGATCTAGATCGATGAGCACCTTCTCAATGTGTTCAACACCGTATGACTGCAATAAGCGCACGGCCATCTGGCAGTACGGACAGACTTGCGTACTATACATTACCACTTTTCTCACTTCATGACTCCTTACTTGACGACTGGTAGGTCAGATCTCTGCCAGGCCTCGATACCGCCTTGTAAAGTAAACACTTCTAAATAGCCAGCTTTTTTCAGCATGTTCCGCGCCCTAGCAGAATACCTTCCATTTTGACAGACTAGCAGTACCGGTATTTTTTTATTCTTAACTGCTTGTGAAACTTTACTATTTAACTCATTGAACAGCAGATGACGCGCCTGTGGTAGGTGGCCTCGCATAAATTCATCATCATAGCGCAGGTCGAGGATGACTGCATTGCGACGGTTAATAAGTTGTATAGCCTCCTGAGGTGTATAGACGTTGGTCTCGTTAAGTGATAACCACACGGGCCATACTAATAAGACCCCGGAGATTAAAACAGTAGCGATCAATATAATATTGGCTGGTTCGGTGAAAAATTTCACAGATTAAATTTATTTAAAGAAGATGATCTAGTTATTATAAAATAAATTATCTGGCGTACGACAGCAGTTCACCGCCCTCCCTACTATCTATATATTTATATGTATCAACTCGTTCTCATCCGACATGGCCAATCGACATGGAACAACGAAAACCGCTTTACCGGCTGGATCGACGTTGACCTCACTCATAAAGGCATAGCCGAAGCCCAGCAAGCTGGTATGCTGCTTAAGCAGGCTGGCTATACTTTTGATGTCGCATATACCTCCGTTCTCAAGCGAGCTATTCGCACGCTTTGGCATGTGCAGGATAAAATGGATCTGATGTATATCCCTGTCGTGCACTCATGGCGCCTGAATGAACGGCACTATGGCGCGCTTTCCGGACTAAATAAGGCTGAAACAGCAGCCAAGTATGGTAACGAACAGGTGTTAATATGGCGTCGAAGCTACGATACACCACCACCAGCACTTAATCCATCTGATCCGCGAACGTCGTACTACGACGCACGCTACGCTGACGTTCCACGAGAACTGATTCCACTCACGGAAAGCCTTAAAGATGCAGTCGGGCGCGCACTACCTATTTGGAACAAATCTATTGCCCCAGCGATCCAGGCAGGTCGAAGCGTTTTAATCACTGCGCATGGAAACTCTATCCGAGCGCTCGTCAAATACCTAAACGAGGTATCAGATACCGATATTGTCGGACTAAATATCCCCAATGGCGTGCCACTTATTTACAAGCTAGACGAATCACTAAAACCTATTACATACTACTATCTAACTGCTGAATCGGCGCACTAAAATAAAGCCCCCCATATGTTTATAACCATATTAGCGCTAGCTAAGAACACCTACATTTTTAATGCTTCGCTCACTAGCTATGCGCTATAACACGCTACTGTAACTGTTGCTCACTTATGTGTAAGACTCTGAAAAACGCAGGGCTAATTGCTGCTGGCCTCGCAACCGGCATGTTTATTATGCTCCAAATCTCGGTGTCTGCAGAGATCGGAACGACTGCGCTGTTACCGCCGGATCAGTTTCGGCTGCTCACTTCGGTATTCAAGCATATTAAAAATGAGTACGTCGAAGCAGTCAACGATGAAAAGCTATGTACTGCGGCGATGAAAGGTATGGTATCCAGCTTAGATCCACATTCATCGTACCTAGATAAAAGCGACTATCAAGAGCTTCAGGAGCAGACTAAAGGTCTATTTATAGGGTTAGGTATTCAAATCTCCCAGGAAGATGGCCTAGTAAAGGTTATCTCCACGATCGAGGATACACCAGCTTTTCGAGCGGGCATTCGTCCTGGCGATTTAATTACACAGGTTAATAATAAGTCAATATTCGGTATGACACTTGATCGCGTAGTAAAGTATATGCGTGGTCAGCCAAATAGTAAGGTTACGCTGACATTCTATCGTAAGAGTGACGCGCGAACTTTCCCGATTACTCTTGCCCGAGCAATAATTAAAGCGCAAAGTGTGAAAGCTAAAACCATTCAGCCTGGCTATGTATGGGTTCGGATCACAAGCTTCCAAGAGCGCACAGCAGTAGATTTGGCAGCTAAACTCATAGAAATTGCGCATCACAAGCCGCGGCTTAATGGTCTAATTCTTGATTTGCGTAATAATAGCGGTGGTCTACTGCGAAGCGCGATTGGCGTAGCTAGCGCTTTTTTAATGCCAAATTCGGTAATCGTATCAACTAGTGGCCAAATGTCCGATTCTAAGCGAATCTATTATAATACGTTCGAGAACTATCGATTATCGACCTGTATCTATGACCCGCTAAAAAATATACCTTCTATATACAAGACGGTTCCGATAGTAGTGCTAGTTAATGCGTATTCAGCATCAGCCTCTGAAATTGTCTCCGGTGCACTGCAAGACCATCATCGTGCGCTAATTATGGGTAAAACTACATTCGGCAAAGGATCAGTGCAGACTGTATGTCCGATGACCGTCGGCACTGCACTGTGCCTGACGACTGCCTATTACTATACGCCGAGCGGCCGTTCTATACAAAATAAAGGCATCTCTCCTGATATCCTGGTTGACCAATTCAAGGGTGGTGATCTGAATGATACTTTAGTCATGCGTGAGATCGATTATGCGAATCACTTATCTAATAAGCAGGATTCAAGCGAGATAACTGAGCAAAAAAAGTACAAGCAGAATCAGCTATATCAATTGCGTCAGCTTGATTTGAAGAAAACTCGCGAGCAGTATGAAAAAAAACTCAACAATTTATCAATCACATTCGGAGAAAAAGATGACTTTATGCTGCAACAGGCAATGCACCAGCTTAAAAACGAACCAGTAAAAGTATCTTATTCGTAGATCGATCAAAACAATGTCAGAAAATAAATCACTGGTCACTCCGCATCTAAAGTCATCGTGGTAAGGCCCGCTTATCATCTAGTATATCCACGCTACACAAGGTCTCCTAGTGCACATTATAGTTAGGCCATTCCGCGTGTGTTTTGCTGCTGCTCAAACGTACTATGACTGACTACGATATATACTGCAATGAATGATGCTCAACTGCTGCGCTATTCTCGCCACATCCTACTTGACGAAATTGGTATTGAGGCACAGAAGCGCTTTCTAAATGCACATGTATTGATTATAGGAGTTGGTGGGCTAGGCTCGCCAGCAGCGATATACTTGGCCTCAGCAGGCATCGGGACGTTAACTTTAGTCGACGCTGATACTGTTGAACTAACTAACTTGCAACGACAGATCCTACATTCCAGTAATAGCATTGGACAAACTAAGGTTATATCAGCACGCACGACGATTGCACGTCTCAATCCAGACGTGTGTGTTAATGCAATTCACTCGCAAGCTGATGATGCTCTTCTGCAGAAGTGGGCGCTCCACGCCCACATCATTCTTGATTGCACCGATAATTTTACTACCCGTCATATGGTAAATCGCGTGTGTGTACGGAATCGTATACCACTAGTATCCGGCGCAGCGTTGCGCTTTGACGGACAAATTAGTACATTTGATACGCGCGACTTAGATTCACCATGCTATGCATGCATCTTTCCGCCAGACCCACTATTCAATGAAGTCGCATGTTCGACGATGGGCGTTTTCTCCCCATTAGTGGGCATTATCGGCGCTATGCAGGCGGCCGAAGCGTTGCGTATAATCGCAGGAGTTGGATGTACACTAGTTGGAAGACTAATGATGCTTAACGCGATGACCATGCACTGGCAGACAATACGTATTGCGCGTCAAGCTGATTGCCTCGTTTGTAGTTCGGTGCCATGCGTCATGCCTTCAGCAAGCGGTCGATCGCCGCCTGGATTTTTTCCGGCTCGTATGACGCCAGCGCCTCCTCAACCGGATTTTTTAAACTCTCCAACTGAACACGCAGTACCTCTTGCTTAACCAGTAGTAACTGGCTCGGATGCATTGAAAACTCGGTTAGTCCCATCCCTAGGAGTAGCCGTGTCAGCGCTGGATCGCCAGCCATTTCCCCGCATACTGATATCGGTACGCCAGCACGCTGAGTTTCGCGTAGTGTCATACTGATTAGCCGCAATACCGCAGGATGCAGTGGGTCATACAAATGCGCAACTGAGTTGTCCGTTCGATCAATTGCTAGGGTGTATTGAATCAAGTCATTCGTTCCGATTGATAAAAAGTCAAGTCGCTCCAAAAACATAGGTAGCGCGATTACAGCAGCTGGGATTTCAATCATTGCGCCGACTTGTATATTCGGATCGAATGCTAGGCCTGCATCGTCTAGTTGTTTCTTAGCTTTCTCAATCAAATCTAGTGTTTGATCAATCTCAAACGCATGAGAAAGCATCGGGACGAGAATCCTTACAGGTCCAAAGGCTGAGGCACGCAGAATGGGCCGTAACTGGGAGAGAAATATTTGTGGCTTAGACAGGCTCCAGCGAATTGCGCGCAATCCAAGTGCCGAGTCGGGTTCTATTGTCCGCCTATCAGTCGAACCGATAAGCTTATCAGCACCAACGTCGATTGTACGAATTGTCACTGGCCAACCATTCATCGTCTGCACAACGCGGCGATACGAGTTAAATTGCTGTTCCTCTTGAGGAAACTCGCCTCGTGGGTTCATAAATAGGAATTCGGTACGGAACAGCCCAATTCCGACTGCACCAGCATCTAACGCAGCTCGCGCATCATCTGGCATCTCGATATTTGCTAGAAGATCAATTTTTGTGCCGCATACAGTTAGTGTCGGCAACAATTTTAAGCTCTGCAACTGATATTGCGTAAACCATTTTTTGCTTTGTCGGGATGTATATTCTTCTAGAATAAGCGGAGTTGGATCAACGATAACCACTCCACGGTCTCCATCAACGATAATCATATCGTTCTGCTGAATTAGTACGCTTGCCTGCTGCATGCCTACTGCGGCTGGAATGCCTAAGCTGCGCGCGACGATAGCAGTATGCGAGGTACACCCGCCAAGGTCTGTAACAAACCCAAGAGACCTCTGCATCTTGAATTTCAGCATGTCTGCTGGTGCGATATCGTGTGCGACTATAATCATCTCATCGGTATCGCACCGCATGCCATCGGCTATTACAGAGACTGTTGATAATCCAGTTAACTCTTTAAGTACTCGATCAACAACTTGCGCTAGGTCTGCCTTGCGCTCGCGTAGATACCCGTCATTGATGCCATCAAAATGCTTATCTAGGATCTTTAGTTGCTCAGTAAGTGCCCATTCAGCATTAAGCTTCCGTACCCGAATGCATTTAATTACCGCTTCGACTAGCATCTCATCGCCTAAAATTAGGATCTGAACATCAAGAAATGCGCCTATCTCGCTTAGCGTATCCGCCTGCAATTCAGAGCGCAACATAACTAGTTCGTTATAAATAGCCTGCTGCGCAGCGACGAAGCGAGCTATCTCGGTCTCAACATATTTAGGCTCGACTAGGTAACGATTAATATCCAGCACAGCACTCTGAATCAAGTATGCTCGGCCGATAGCGATGCCTTGAGATACAGGAATTCCATGCAGCGTGAAGGGCACACGCACCTCCTCTAGTTTGTATGGGGCACTTAAGAGATATCGAATTGCTTAGAAGCTAACCCGCACCAGATGCGGCTAACCCGTATTTAATAGGCATCTAATACAGTCTTGGCTAGATATAACTATGATGAGTTTGTTCTATATTTTTCTGAAACCTGCAGTTTCGAAGCCAGGAATTATTATATGTTTCTACAGAACTTAACCGCTATCGCTAATTAAATCTCATATTATTAAGACTCGCCGAACTTATCTGCGATTAGCGCAAGGATTGCATTCATGGCTAATTTCTCATCAGGACCCTCAGTCTCAATGGTAATCGAGCTATTAATGCCTGCTGCTAACAGCATGACTCCTATAATGCTTTTTGCGTTAATCCGTTGTTCATGACGCGATATCCAGATTGCACAACGAAAGTTTCTAGCTAATTCCGTTAGCTTAGCAGACGCCCGTGCATGAAGACCTAATTTATTAATAATTGTTACTTCTTTTTGAAGCATATTTCAATTAAGATTAAGATAATAAAGAGTTTACATTGGGCGAAAAAGGTTTGGTGCCTCTTCCGTTTCGTAATCGACTAAAAGATAAGTACCGTGAAGCGTTAACCCAATACCATAATGGAATAAAATTATTGCGGTACAGGATGGGAAATCTATATTAGTATGCCTAATACACTTATATCAGAATAAGATGCATATCTTTTAATCACTTTAAACTACCTTCAAGTTCTTCGCTATCCTATTAATAGGTAAAATCTCATAAAGAAGCACACAGCATGTGCTAGTATCTTTATGCTCACGCCTGACATGACCTAAATATAAGACAATACTCCTAACGTTGGAGGTTAGTACTGCACCAAGCATACTAGGTAATACTGGTGGAACTGTAGTCGGTCACTTATTGCATTTGTGCTCATAAATTACCAGTGCCGCTATCTGGGTCGCAGTTTTGTATTACATATAGCTCCATGATGCTCGGCGGCAGATAGTTATAAAAATAGATCATGCAATTTTACAATGCCTATGCTAATGCTGTATGAGCAATAAGTGGGCTATATTTTTATCAAAATCTCTATGGATTTAACAAAAGTTTACTGGGATGACATAGATTTTCCCGACCTCGGTCTTAGCTAATCTCGTGTTCCAGGGCGTTGACAAATATAGCCGCTATATCAAACCCTGTTTGTTTAGTGATCTCTCGAAAACATGTTGGACTTGTTACATTAATCTCTGTTAGCCAATAGCCAATTACGTCTAGACCAACTAAGAGGAGGCCGCGGTCGGCTAGAACAGGGCCAAGCGCGGCAGCAATCTCTAAATCTCGCAACCCCAGTAACTGTCCATAACCAACCCCACCAGCGGCTATGTTGCCTCGGATCTCAGTGCCCTGCGGAATCCGTGCAAGTGAGTAGGGTACTGGTTTTCCGCCGATTAGTAGGATCCGCTTATCACCATCCTTAATTTCTGGAATATACTGCTGAGCCATCACGTTTCGCGAGCCATTCGAGCTAAGCATCTCAATCGTTGAACCCAGATTCATGTAATCTTCACGTATTCGGAATATACCTCTGCCACCCATACCATCTAATGGCTTAAAGATCACATCGCGGTATTCGCTATGGAATGCTCTCAGACGTGCTGTATCGCACGTAACTAGTGTGGGTGCAGCGAACTGTGCGAACTCGCTAATCGCTATCTTTTCCGAATGATCTCGAATCGCTCGAGGCTTATTAAAAACTCGTGCACCCTGCCGCTCAGCGATCTCTAAAAGCCAGGTTGATGTTATATACTCCATATCGAATGGAGGGTCTTTTCTCATTAAAACTGCACTGAATGTACTTAGGGAGCGATTTTCCGAATGCTCTAAGTTGTACCATTGGCCAAGGTTTGTATAATCACCGACGATCGAAAAACGCTGCACCCTAGCTTCGACACTACCCCCTGTATATGCGAGGTGCCGAGGCTCGCACGTATAAAGTACGTAGCTACGACGTGCGACCTCGGCCATTATCGCGTATGTTGTATCTTTATAAATCTTAAATTGTGATAGTGAGTCAGTAATAAATAAGATATCCATAGGTTGTTTTTACGGCCGAGTAGCTATCTAGAATGCATTATCGCGTAGCACGGGTAATACATGCCTAATGTAGAGACTATTTGAGCATAGCATTCACTGGATTAATACGTACATCTACTGGTGTCATATAGAGGAAAATTAACAGCACGCATACATATCTAGTATATTCAGATTATTATCTAGGGTATGACCCGTATGAGATACGGTAAAATACCGACTAAATAGTAATTTATAGATTCTTTAGCTTGGTCTAAAGGGGGGGGGCGTTTAACTACTATAGTTTTGGGTGTAAGATGGATTTTAGTCCAGCGTATACCCTATCCTTTAAGACGCACGTTTTCCTCTACCTCTACTTTGCACCAAAAATCTCAACGAGATGCATCGGGTCGCACATATAGTACCTAGAGATACGTTTCACGTCTAAATATGGGTTCTGCTATAAAGCAACTAGCACTGCACGTGGTACATATTTTAGATAAAAACTACTTATTAGCACATATTAAGCACGGAACGCGGCGTAAACAATATACTGCTATCTAGTTGATTAAAAAGACTAACTAAAATTGTAGTAGACCTATAGGGTTATAGTGTACCTTGATCTCCTTGCAAAGGATTACTTGCATAATTCAAACAGGCAATGGATTAAATCAAAAATATTTAACTTATTACTATAAGCTAATCAATATGTGATTGATATAACCATGATTATAATCGGCAAGAAAATCTAAAGATCAGTCTAGTCTACCTTAATTTAGAAACGTATATGTTTTTAAAATATAAACAATCTAAGAGTGTTTATGCTGCTCGCAAGAGCATAGTTAATAGCAATAATAAAGTCTATCCGCCTATATCTGTTTTATGGTCTATACCTCCCTTCGCCTCTTAGTTTACAACGGCACCCGCTCCTAATGCCTGTATGTCTGCGTGATAGCTGGAGCGCACCATTGCACCGATAGCTGCATATGAGAAACCCATTGTATACGCTTCTTGTTCATATATCTTAAAGCTGTCTGGATGTACATAGGTTCGAACCGGTAAATGATACTCTGAGGGTTGAAGATACTGACCTATCGTTAGCATATCAACATTATGTGCCCGTAAATCTCGCATAACCTGTAAGATTTCCTCTTCAGTTTCGCCCAGCCCAACCATTAATCCAGACTTCGTCATGACATCTGGATGCAGTGCCTTAAAATTTTTCAATAGCTTTAAGGAGTGGGAGTAGTCTGAGCCCGGACGCACTTCTTTATAGAGTCTCGGTACAGTTTCAAGATTATGATTCATTACGTCTGGAGGCGCCGTATTTAGAATGGTTAGGGCGCGCTCCAACCGTCCCCGAAAGTCTGGGGTCAATATCTCAATCTGGGTTTTTGGTGACAGCTTTCGAATCTGCCGAATACATTCCACAAAATGTCCAGCACCGCCGTCGCGTAAATCGTCTCGGTCTACACTAGTAATTACGATGTAACGCAGCTGCAGAATAGAAATGACATGCGCTAATTTCACTGGCTCATCTACATCTAGGGGATTTGGTCGTCCATGCCCAACGTCACAAAACGGGCAGCGACGCGTACATATATCACCCATAATCATAAACGTTGCCGTCCCTTTACCAAAGCATTCGCCGATGTTTGGGCAACTACCTTCTTCACAGACTGTATGCAGGCTATACTTACGTAGGATGTGTTTAATCTCATAGAAGCGGGAGTGACTAGTTGCAGCTTTTACTCGAATCCAATCTGGTTTCTTTAACTTCTCAGCCGGCACTATCTTAATAGGGATCCTCGAGGTCTTAGCCCAAGATTTTTGTTTTATGCCCTGATTAGGCTTAGAGTAAAAGGTATTCTCTCCCGATACAGTAAGAGGAATAAACAGATGAGGAGGGGTAGTCGTCATATTGAAATTGAATTTAGTATGGTATGGATGACTACATCCGTCTCAGCCGTCTACAAAGTTAGCGTTTTCACACGTTTCATTAGGCGATGAAGCAACGACGATCGGAGGTAGGTTTATCGTCAGTCGCTCAGCAAGTGTCTGTGCTACATCATTCCAATCTGCTGATACGCCAAGCGAAGCCATATCGACCGTTTCGAGACCGACGTAGCCACATGGGTTAATATCGTAGAATGGTTTAAGATCCATTCGGAGGTTAAGACTTGTGCCATGATATGAACAACCATTTCGGATTTTTAATCCAATAGCTGCGATCTTTGAAAGATTATTTTGATTCGAAGACTTATGTACTACATAGATACCGGGCGCGCCCGCTTGTCGCTTACCAACTAGATTATATGTCGCCAGAGTATCAATTACCGCCTGCTCAATGCGCATCACTAAATCACGAACCCATAGCTGCCGTCGACGTAGATTAGCTAGGATATAAGCAACAACCTGGCCTGGACCATGGTAAGTAATCTGACCGCCCCGATCGACCTGAACAAGCATTATATTGTTGTGCAAGGCCAGCAAGTGAGCGGGATTGCCCGCCTGTCCCAGTGTGTAGACTGGAAGGTGTTCAACTAACCAAATTTCATCCAGAGTAAACGGCGTGCGTTTAGCGGTAAACGCACGCATTGCCTTAAAGCTTATCTCATAAGATTCGACACCACGCCAACGCACAATGATGTTGTTAAACATCTTCTATAAGATAACCAGCTTTGTAATTAGGTTAATTGATGGCACAGACATAATTCTATTGGTTTATTGATAAGCTTATCTTGTCTGCTGGCGACTACTTAAATAAAACTTAAAACACACCTTTAGTATACCAGTCAATATAGCAGTGGAACAGCAGTCTCGACTGGTATAGGCATAGAATGTATGTATCGGGTTGTACAAGATAGATTCCTAAAGCCCCGTAAGGTACAGTTTGTCTATCTCAAAACTTTGCTAGAGACATTTAAGGAAAGATATAGATATCATCCAGAAACGACTGGACACTCCTATGTTTTATATATATTAGAAGTTTATAAATCTAGGCTATTTAATTCCTTAGTTTATGAGGCATACACTTTTTTAGTGCTTTTAGTAGCTGCTTATTATACTTATGTTTTTACGTCTTCTTGGAAAATATTAGTAGCGCCGCATCCCACAAACGCCCAAAGATACCGGCCTCTGGAACAGTCTGTAGAGCCACAGCTGGGAAGTGCGCTAGCACTTTATTGTCGACGATGACTTTGACTGTTCCTACTACTTGCCCATCAGGAATCGGCCCAATAAGAGGGCCATGGCGCTCTAACATTGGCATAATTCTGTCGCCCATACCATGAGGAACTGTTATGTACCGATCGCTCTTAACCCCTACGGGAACCGTACGCGTCTGGCCTTTGTACACGCGAGGCAAATCAATAATCTGGTTAGCTTTATATAATTGCATTGTGTCATACGCAGCGTAGCCGTAGTTGAGCATATTCAAGCTGTCTTGCGTGCGATAATACTCTTTTGGCTCTCCCATCATCACACTTACCAACCGGCGAGATGCGTTTGACACCCCTAGCATGGGCCGTTTGGAGCTGGCGATTAGGCAGTAACCTGCCGCCTTAGTATAGCCCGTTTTAAGTCCATCTACAGACGGATCAACCCATAGCAACCGGTTACGGTTTAGCTGTTTAATTTTATTATATGTGAAATTTTTCACCGAAAATATCGAATAATACTCGGGATAGTCTAGCATTAGATGCGCTGACAGCACAGCCAGGTCAGCTGCGCTTGTGTAGTGCAGAGAATTGGGCATACCACTTACGTCGACGTAATGCGTATTCTTCATACCGAGCTTTTGTACCGCTTCGTTCATCATCTGAACGAAATGTACCTCGCTCCCGCCAATACACTCGGCTAGCGCGATGGCGGCGTCATTTCCAGACTGTACGATCATTCCATATACTAAGTCGTGCACAGTCACTGGCTTTTTCGCCTCGATAAACATGCGAGATTCGTCTGTATGCATGCGACGGATTGACTTGCTTGGTACTACAATTTGCTCCATCGAAATTTTTTTACTCTTCAACATATCGAAAACTAAGTACGCCGTCATTAGTTTAGTTAATGAAGCGGGCTCAACCCGCTCGTCAGCGTTGGCCGACGCGAGAGTCTGCATGCTGTTCACATCGACAAGCACCCAGGAGCGCGCATGAACTAACGGCGGTGGAATTTGCGCGAGCGCATCTGTGTGAATAATGAGAGCGGAGGAAAAAAGTACGGCAGAGAGAATAGCAAGCCTCGCGCCGTAATCGGCGACGCGCCGGACAAAAATCAAACACATGGTAATCGAATAAACGTTAAATATAGAGAGTTCTGGCAGCCGACTACTACGAAGGCTGATCGTTAATTAATTGCACTTGCAAGTTAATTAAACTTTGCTATGTTCAGGAAAAAGTAGCAGTATTGTACACTGCTACTTTTCGATACAATGTAAGTATAGTTGCGTTATTGTAACTCGTCTAAAAAATTAGAGAATATTAGAATAAATACAATTCTCTCATTTAAGATGATCCAGGGTGCTACGAATCAGAGGTCAACGTTAGCAACCTTTTTAATCGGTCTCTTCGACGAAGATTAGCTTTGATTAGTGTAGGTTTTATTACACGCATAGACATTAGCAACAATATTTATATATGTAAGTCGCTCGTTCCATAAGCATATAAATTATGCTTTATTATATTTAAATATACTATCAGCTGCTAGCGCAACGTTTAGCTATCAAGGGATCAAAAGCTTAATCGTGGATATTAAACTCTACTAGCCCAGTTAGCATTCCGCTGGTCAGTTCGATTTCTCTCAGAAAAATTAGTTAGAATTCGCTAGAGATACTTATCACACTGTGCCACACGGTGATATATATCTTATAGATGAAGCCTTCCCCGTAGAGGCTTAAAGACGCAGGGGTGTCGCTTTTACAAGTCCTGAACTTGGTAATAAGAACCCTTATTCCTACTACAAGGCCGCTAGGCGACACAATTCGGCACTATAAGCTCCGGGATATGAGAATATGACAAGCTAAACAATTAGCATAATTGCCGATGTTTGTTAGTGTATTCGAGCGTTACTTTAAGTAGTACTCTGCCTAGAACCACATAATCTGAGCGAAGATCCCCGCCACATACTAGTTACTCTTAGGTTAAGTAGTAGGCGGGTATCTCTATACTGGTCTTCCCAGGCCACATTGACAGCGCGTGCCTCAGAGAATAGTCGCAGAGACATTCCGATATTTTTGCATCGTGCCTAGATTGATTACAACTCAGCTATCCCAGTAATCCGGCGCTAGAGAAGGTGTTCTATTAGTTTCTATAGAAAATCATTACGTATTTGGTTGCATAGAAACGTTGCGATTTTGAGACATTTATAGGGAGTTAATAACGGTGCTCGAAACTCTAAATCAGGTATAACAAAACCCTAATTTTTGTATCATTGTATCGAAATGCACAGCACTGCCTCGCTACAATAGTAAAATGTTTGATTATTCCCCCCCAAAAAATTTGCCTAGCATCCTAAGTGAGACTAGCGTTGCTAGTCACGGATCGATATTAGCCGCAGTAGACGGAGGCATCGAACGCAAGAGGCTTCTTGAGCTACTTGATCCACAGCCCTCACGGTGGGCGCTCGAAGTAGTCTATAAAACCGGCTCGACTAATGCAGATCTTGCTGCGCAGCTAAAGGCAGCACGCTGGATACCGTTTAATCCGCGTGTACGCGTCGCTTATTCGCAGACAGCGGGACGAGGACGGCGTAGCCGTCCGTGGTTAGATTCCCCAGGAAATGCGCTGCTATTCTCTCTTGCTCACTTAATGCCACGTACTCCAGACCGGCTTGCTGGGTTAAGTTTAGCACTCGGCGCAACAATCGTAGAGGGGCTGCGTACTTTACCTCTAGATGACAGTCGACGACTATTAATCAAGTGGCCAAATGACATCCTGTTAGATGGAGCGAAGTTAGCGGGAGTGCTTGTAGAAACCGCGTGGAGCACACGCGACTCCACCGCACTGATAGTTGGAGTGGGCCTAAACATTAATAGCGTTGACGGTTTAGCGAAGCAAATCGCATCTTCGTTCGAAACTTTTCTCCCTACTTTTCCGCTTATGCCTAGCGCACTATCTAGTGCGTGGCCGAACGCTTCTCCGACTCCTGTACTTGGCGCTGTACTCAATGCGTTAGCAGTCGGGCTAGAGCGATTTGGACAGTATGGCTTCGGGCCGTTCCGTGATGCCTGGATCGCTGTTCATGCCTATATGGGCCAGGAAGTAGTTATCTCGGGGCAGGGAGAGGAAATAGCGCGGGGTATCGTATACAGTGTTGATGAACAAGGACGACTATTAATACGTACACCACAAGAAATCCTAGCAATTGCCGCGGGCGACGTGTCTCTACGGCTTTCTGAAAATGTCAATATATCAGCACAGCAAGCATCCGGTGTATTTACTTACGAGGCATACATAAATGAATTGCCAGCAGCCAATACATCTATTATAGGACAGTACTCATCTAGATTAACTACTGGCGCCGCGCCTGTGTCTCACTTATCCGTTACCACGCTTGCAAGTTCCAGCGCGCAGCCAGCTACTGGATGCGCGCATAAACAACAGCTATACAACGACGACGCCTAATCCACTAATGATCGACCATGACCTTGCAGGCACGACTAATTACCGCCTAGTAATCGATGCTGGCAATAGCCGCACTAAATGGGCTCTGGTCCATGCCGATGGCGGTCTGCAGACACTTGGCGTATTCTCGCATGAGAACGCGCAGGGCGATCTCCCGTCGCGCATAGGAGGACTACGGGAGGTCGATTTTTTAGCGCCAGCCGATATTTGGATTTCTAACGCTGCTGGGCAGAACGTCGCGGCGCGCTTATCTGAAATGCTTGACGTGAGATGGCCGGGCATTACGCGTACGACTATTGTATCTCGCTCGTCACAGTGTGGGGTGAGGAATGGATATAGCGAACCAACACAACTCGGCACAGATCGTTGGGCTGGTATGATCGGCGCAAGGGCAGCGTATCCGCATGAGCATTTACTAATCGTCACGCTTGGCACTGCAACGACGATCGAGGCACTGCGTGCCGACGGAATTTTTGTCGGTGGCCTAATTGCACCAGGATGGTCATTAATGATGCGCTCTCTCGGAGAGCATACAGCACAGTTACCGATGCTGACACCGGCAGGCGCACGATCGGTTTTAGCTAGCAGGCCGAATCTTCTATTTGGTACGGATACGCCAACGTCGCTATCTACTGGATGTGCGCTTGCGCAAGCTAACTTAATAGAACATGCTTACCTGACATGGCGCTCTGAATTGGGTGGGGCGCCGGTACGCATGATTCTTGGCGGCGGGGGCGGCGATATAATGGCGGCGACATTAACTTTGCCATATACGCGGCACGATCATTTAATATTATCTGGGCTTGCTCTGATTGCTCAAGATGAGGTAATGGCGCACAAACATAGAGTCTAATACAACCCCTATAGGGAAGAAAAACAAAAATAGATAATATTATTCGTTAATGACTTAAATTTCTAGAATAGACGTACTTTGAAATACTTAGTGCTGAGTTTATTAAGGATTCTCTGCCTATGCGGCTTTTGACCCGGTATAAGCTGCAGTTCCTTTATTAGCAGGTTAGTCTGGAAGTCTATAATTTTGTCGCCTGCTTTTTTAAGCCACAGTGATCCGTGGGTCGTATGCGCCATAGTAGTTTTGTTGTCGAGTGGTCATGCTCAAAAGGAATCGCTAGTGTGCGACCGCCCCAACTTCGTACTAATGACGATTCTGGTAGCTTATCCATGTCGTAGTCGCCGCCCTTGACTAGAATATCTGGACGTAATAGCCGAATCAACTTGATTGGAGTTAAATCATTAAACATTACCACATAATCAACGCTCTCCAGGGCGGCAAGCAATGCCATGCGATCTGCCTCTAAGTTGATCGGGCGATCGTAGCCCTTGCCAAGCCGCCTTGCCGAAGCGTCGCTATTAACGCCTACTACTAGAGAGGCACCTAATGCTCGGGCATTGTCCAAATACGTTACATGCCCACGATGCAGGATATCGAATACACCATTAGTAAATAAGAGTGGCGCAGCAAGTAAAGCTCGGCGAGCTAGCAAGGTTTTCCACTCGACGATCTTGCGCTCGAACGAAGCCGGCATAAACTTACACCCGCTTGACTGTTCCAATTACATCAGTATCGCTCCATAGTCGCTTTGCTAACTCCTTGCGATAATGGTTCAATTCCAGTGCTATTAGAAATGTTCGCCTGAATAAAAGGGAGAGATTGTAGAAGATTAAATCAATGACTTTTTCTCCCACATGTCGTCGACATTGTATCTGTTTATCTGGCCAATGTTCCAGCCATTTGAGATCTGGAAGCCGTGATTGAACAGTATCCTGAGGAAATAATTGTTGATTTACATGTAGGTTTATGGGATGCAGTAGTTTCTCTGTACGTCGGGCTGACACTATTAGTACGCCGATCTTCGAGAATGCGGCATAAGCGGAGTCGCCGGCCGTAGTCAGGGCTTTCTTCATATATCGAAGGTAGGCGCTGCCACCATGCCGCGCCTCATCTCAAAAATTGTCTTGTAGATATACTTAATAGTAGGCTCTGTATGCCAAACGCCGGCGCGCCGGTACCAGTGGTAGTTCAAGCGAATCTCGCCATAGAAATACAGAATCACTGTTTCCAGCAGTAGCGCTGGATCAGATAGGAGGCGTACTGCGTGTGTCTCTTGCTCGGTTAGTTCGAGCTCTGGGCGGAAGCACCGTAAATATTCCATTAACACTAGAGTATGCTTTTTTCCTCAAAGAACCAGATGCTTATAAATTAGCAGAAATCACTGTCGTTATAGTTACCGCGCAGGAACATTTCCGTTGCTGGTAATGCCAACCATTCGATAATCGCGTTAATCTTAATCGTATGTGCCTATGCCTCCGTTAACATCGACACAGAAAACTTATTCCATGGGATATTCTTTTCCATATCCCAGCGAACCGCCTCAAGCGAGCGATAGAGTTCCAGATAGAGCAGGTGTTTATAGTGCCACTCTATTAACCTAAAAGCATAAACTGCGTTGCATACTCGTCATGGACATTAAAACTCTAGATTTTATGTGAGCGTAGCCAGCTCGAGTCTAGATATCTGATATAACACTTTTTATAAACAGCCGATAGTGTTTATTAGTAGGTAGTCGGCTAAATAAAGGTGCTGTGTAGACACACATAGATCTTGATCTGCAATAAGCATATACCTAGAGCTACTCTTAGTAACTCTAGTATTAAATAATGCAGGTACCGAGACTGATACCTTATGCTCTTCGAATACGACAGGCGCAAGCTAGAAGATAGGGCGTTCGCACGCTCGCTTCAAATTACGCCGCTCTATCTAAAGGTATATAAAGCTGACTAAGTATGGAGAGGAAATTACTCGACCTTATATACAGTAACAAATCTATCTATATACTGGACTCTCACATGCTAGTTTCCATATAACCGATTCCAGCGCTAGCAAAAAATCAATCGAGATATTTAGTGGAATATTGGTTTTGGCGCTTATTAGTAAGGCATTAATGCGCCTGCTACGTCGCTGTAACAACAACTATTAGTGTATTGGGCCCATAAGCCCTGTACATACTTATCTATAGGGCCAGTCTATTTAAAGGAGCTAAATAGTATACAAATTAATCTCTGGATCATAAAAAACTGCCGGCTAAGTAAGTAGCCGGCACCCATAGATCACCGATGCATAATTTATCTATATAAACATAGACTATACCGAATTATCTCCACAGAAAATTCTGAAAGAATCGTGACGCGACTCGTACTAATAACAGCTTTCGTCGAGTTATTCTTTAAACCGCCGCTAGAATAGCGTTTATATAAGGGCATTAGTTTACGAAAATAATACAAGGTCATGCAGTTCGAGCAATATCCTTTCCCGGTCAGCCTCTTGAATTTCTAACTAAGTCTCTCCATCTACAGCGCCAACCGTTGCAGAGCAACAGCATTGAGGAGTGTCGCCATGCAAATGATCTACAACAGCCCTAACTACTGCGTAGTTGAATTCGCTGCACAAGCCGAGCACTGCACTATGCTATCTGGCGGATTTGAGATCGTTGATAAAAATACTCAACGCGAGATATTCATCGATGGCTCGATGGCGGCTCGCTTCCGTGAGCACGTGCAGCGGTTAATCCAAAAGCAACCTTCGCTGGAAGAGGTCGATGCATTCCTTGGGCAATTCAACAGCCTAATGAACCAGCCTGTTGTGCTTCACTAATTTTTGATTGCTGGCGGATTCTGCGTAGGCACCGGATCTAATCCTTATAATATAAGTGTCATGACTAGCACACAATCAGTGTATTTATTCTATACAAAATGAGATCTGCCCGCTCTACTACGTTACCTAGTATTTTCTACTACTAGATATAGTAGTACGCTTTCTGATTCGGTAGTACCAGATACCTAAAGCTTTATATTCTGGCATATAATTTTTACACTAAGCCTTAGTATCACGCTTAATGTTAATACGTGCCGCATGCACCCAGTATTCAATATTATATAGCCTACGTTTCTAGCCCAATTTATTGTGTTAACGCAAAAATCTAGGTACTAAAACAGCCCTCTATATACAAGAGTGTAGAGTTATCTCAACATGTATCTGCGCTTTTAGTAAAAACGATTTTAATGCACTAAATGCGAAAACTATATTTTTGCGCTTGATATTGTCTTTAGAGCATTCTGCGCGGGATTTCTAGCAAGCACTGTATTACGTTATAGTTCCTTACTTCCTGATCTAAATACATTGCTATTGATCTCGGTTGTTTACTTCCAGACTATTGTCGATAATCGCGTAGAGCTTAGATATCTACGACTTTCAAGCAATCATATCAGCCTGCTGTTGGCAGAACTCGAACACGTGCGTTTTTTTAAAATTTTAAGTTAGAACCCTATAGGACATTGCCAATACTAGAGGTTATTAGAAATGGCGGCGCAATTTCCATGAAATTTCTAACAGATATAAAAATACAGACTTACTGCCGTTGAGCTAATTCAATTATGTACACCTATAGGATCAGCAATCATCGTATATATACGAGTTTATGGTGACTACGGTATTAATAGCTAATATGCGGTAGAAGTAGTTGAGATTAGCGTCATAGAGACTTCAATATGACGATATCAAGTGGGGCAAGAACTAACTGTTTAAAACTTGCGCCACATAATGTGCTAGCAGTTAGCACTCGTCTTGATATCTAAAAGCGTTCGGAGTATCTAAGTTAATACAACCTGTTTATGATAAGTAATACATTAGATACTACATTACTCATCTTACATGATGTGTGACTACTCACCATAACTGTCATATTTATTATGAATAGTTTTTAACCGATACACCTTTAATTGCGACAGAGTGAAACATAATGAACATTATTGAGATGGTAACTCCTTATTTGTTTTATCGATAGTAAAGAAGAAATATGGCATTGTACCCTCACCGCATCGGCTGAATACCCTATCGGAATTCAGAAGTTTAACGCCTGTTATAATATGTCAACTTTGTTTTACAGCATGTTTCGTAAATAGAGCCAGCTAATTAGTTACTCGCTTTCGCCTATTTCAACTACTGCCGCTATTCCATGCTACCCGCACAGAAATATCTTATCGAATTAATCTTGGCAGATGCTGTTGCTGAAGTCGCCAAGGCATTTCCAATAGCCGGCAATACGGCCTTTATTCCGCCGCTCATCTCGCTGAAACGGCCTAAGATCAGCGCACATGGCGATATCGCGTCAAACTTAGCGATGCAGTTGGCGAAATCCCTGGGTACGAATCCGCTTGTACTAGCGCAACAACTAGCCAAAGCTACTCTCACACATTCACTCGCTCCAGGATTTATTTCTAGTGCGGAAGTGGCTGGCGCAGGTTTTTTAAACCTGCGCCTAACTGACGCTGCAAAACAAAAGACCGTGCATGCGGTGCTGGAAAAACGCGAGCGCTTTGGATTTGCCCCGCCCCGCTGCCGCGGCCATGGTCAACGGGTACTAATCGAGTTCGTGTCAGCTAATCCGACTGGGCCGCTGCACGTAGGCCATGGCCGCCAAGCGGCATTAGGCGATGCGATAGGCCGCCTAATGCAGACACAGGGCTGGATCGTGCACCGAGAGTTCTACTATAACGATGCAGGTGCTCAGATCAACGCGCTTGCTGTCTCAGTGCAAGCACGAGCTCGCGGGTACAAACCGGGCGATACGCAATGGCCAGAAGCGGCCTACAATGGCGACTACATTGCCGATATTGCACGAGATTATATCGCCCGCAAAACGGTGTTGGCCAGCGATGGCTCGCCTGTAAGTGGGGCCGGCGATGTTGGAAATCTTGGTGAAATCCAGCGCTTTGCTGTGACTTACTTGCGGCACGAGCAAGACATCGATTTAAAAGCATTTGGTATCGAGTTTGACCAGTACTATCTAGAGTCGTCACTGTACGACGAAGGCCGAGTCAAGCGCGCAATTCAGGCACTAGTCACTGCCGGAAAAACTTATGAAGATGATGGCGCGCTATGGCTGCGTACTATGGACTATGGTGACGATAAAAACCGAGTGATGCGTAAGAAAGATGGTACCTATACGTACTTCGTACCAGACATCGTCTATCATGTCACAAAGTGGGAGCGCGGATTCACAAAAGCCATCAACGTACAGGGTTCAGATCATCATGGAACAATCTCGCGCGTTCGAGCCGGTCTGCAAGCGCTAGATATCGGCATTCCAAGCGGCTATCCAGAATATATACTGCACAAAATGGTCACTGTGATGCGAAACGGCCACGAGATTAGACTCTCTAAGCGAGCAGGTGGTTACGTTACTATACGGGATCTCATTGCATGGTCTAGCGGTAGTAATCCAAACCAGTTTTCTTCCGCGCTAAGTGCAAATCAGCTAGATGGCAACTTACTGCGCAGAGGTCGAGACGCGGTGCGCTTTTTTCTTATTTCGCGTAAGGCCGATACTGAATTCACATTCGATATTAACCTCGCAATGCAACAGAACGAGGAGAATCCAGTGTACTATATACAATATGCCCATGCGCGGATCTGCTCGATCTTAACAGAATTGCGTTCACGCTATACAGGCGATCCCGAAGATTGGTCGCAGGTTTCTTTAACACCGCTAAGTACTCAGCGATCTAAAGCGCTTCTTCAGAAACTCTCGGAATATCCTCAGATGCTGGAATATGCAACAAATGAACTAGCCCCTCATATGGTTGCATTCTATCTGCGTGATTTAGCAGGCGAATTTCATGCGTTTTACAACGCTCGGACTGAGCGGGTACTTGTAGACGATGCATGCGAGCGTATGGCTAGGGCTGCACTATTGTCTGCGACGCGCCAAGTGTTGGCTAACGGGCTAGCGACAATCGGAGTGTCAGCACCGACAAAGATGTAGGGAGTAGCATAAATACAGCTCGAGAATGACAGCATCAAGCTCCTCTAGTCAACCATCTCTGCTGCGACAGCAGCAGACAGGCACGGTTTGATGCACACACGGTTAATTAATACGATGGAAAAATCACGACGATCTTCCTCGCAGAATCCGAAGAGGCGTAGCGGTATCCTTCCTGGAATCGCATTAGGATTGATCGTCGGCCTATCGATAGCGATCATAGTAGCAATATACCTTAGAGAAGCTCCAACACCTTTCCTCTCTAAAGTTAACTTACCCGAATCAACTTGCAGTACATCAAATAATAATGTTCCGTTTGATCCGAATCGAGCATTATCTGGCAAATCAGCAACTCCCTCGGTTATCCAGCTTCCATTAGGTACAGCGCTAGGTGAGATGGTGCCACAATCTCATCTAATGAGTGCTCTTCTAGAAGAACCCCAGATTATCGAGATTCCATCCACGACTAGCGATACAGCAGCACAACTAAAGCCCGAGAAACCTTTAAAACCAGAAGACACTCTAGTTTCGTCTGGATGCATCGGCAAAACACCTAACTTTGTTACATTGGCCAGGTCCTCTGCTGCCTCACAAAATCTAGGCAACGTAAGTAACGTCAACACCGTCTATTTCTTACAGGTTGGTGCGTACCATACAGAACAGGATGCGGAACGGCGACGTGCAGAGCTAGCGCTGCAAGGATTCGAGCCTAAGGTCACTCAGCGAAGCGCCGGGGAGGTCGTATATTACCGTGTGCGAATTGGCCCATTCTTAGGCTTCGAGGATATAGAAAATGCTCAGCATCAGATGTCCAATGCTGGTGTTAGTACTACTGTAATCCGCGTTATGAAACAATAAATATATATCCAGATGCTACATCAGCGCGCCATATTCTCTCAAATCGATCCTATTTATACTGGTTAAATATTGCACGCCCGTTTTTTACGGCTTTTGCTACCGTGCGCTATATCAAAATTTTTGGTATCACCCTGCTTATGGTCCCTATCGCTATCTGCATAGCCCTCTATTTATCCAAGCTTCACCTTTCACGACAGTTGTTAGGAAGGACTATACGGTGCTTTTATAAGCTTAACCGGTGCAGGTTCCGGCTAGTAAAGTAGAGGTAATAGAATTTATATGGTATAGCTGCCTGCATTTCGGTAAGTTCGAGTCGAATCTTAAGCAGTGGAAAGGCAAGCAAGGTAAAACCATCGTGTTCCGACGCGTGCCAGTTGCGTTTAGCGATCAGTTTATTCCACAGTCAAAAATGTTGCTCGCGCTTGATATGCTTGGCTTGAGTTCTAAACTCACACCAGCGATTTTTGAGGAGATCCACCTTAGACGCAACCGATTGCTAAATATAGGTGAACAAGCAGATTTCCTGGCAAAGAAAGGCGTAGATAAGAAAAAGTATCTTGACGCGCCTACCATGCATTTCTTATCACCATCAAACTGCAAGGCGTATAACAGCTTAGCAAGCATTGTTAAAGTACTCGAATATTTAGTTAGACAAGCAGTTGCAAAAAAGGATGCAGCCTGTTAAAGATTAGGTATTTAGAAAATGTACAATCACTATTACCCTGGGGGGGATAATTAAGGAATTATATGGGTACTCACTATTATGTATTTTAATAAAATACTGCTGTAACTAAACTATATAGTGTAGTGTAGTATTATTTGTTTACTAATTTTTCGCTAATCTGTCAACAATCCTAATAAACTTGTATCTCAAATAACACACACCATCTAATAAAGTAGAGTATTAAATACTGTACTCAAAGTATTAATTTGGAAAAAATTAACCGATAACTTTAGTGCGACGCATCCAAGCTGTTTTTTATCTGATAAGTGCATTAATTTTGAGTAGAAATCGTATTGCAATATATATTGCGTGTTGTAGGCTGAGATCAGGATTAATATTTAGCAAACTCTATACTAGCTACTATGTGAATTTATTGATTTCCCTTTGCAACTTCATGATAAGGCAATAAAGAACGCAACCAACATGCGAGAGTGGAAAGTACGGTCTAAGCATCGCCTCTACTTCTCCTACACAGGCTTGATCGCAGGGCTAGAAAATCTCTGGTTAGTACCGTGCTAGTGATCAGTGCAATCCAAATACCTGGACTTTGAACATCTATAGATCGATTGATTGAAGTCTAGGGTACTTAAAACTCATTAGAAAATTACCTAAAGCCAAGAAAGTACACCGTACTTTATAATATTTTGAATTGCACCGTGTAGAATATTAGATAAAAACGAGCTACGTTTTTAACGTACGCATCTGCTGTATATAATAGTACTGCGTGTATTTGTCTATTGCCACTATGGTTTTATAATAAGAATAACCTATTCTCATTACCACAATTTTGTAGTTGACCAACTATAAACATAGCAATACGATTGGTATCTATCCCTTTAAAGAGCAGAAACTATAAGGATATTCAATATTCCAGAAATAGTATCTAAGCCTTGCTTTATCAGGCGAGTCATGCATAGGCATAAATTGTAAGAGCCGATAACCCCAATATCGGTCTCTTAGCTATTCTTAGAAAGATAGCTACAATCTATACTAAATATCTAGAGTAGATATTGCTTGATCACCCTTTTGACTAATAATTAGCGCCTATAAAAGTATGTATGTCTTCTTCTGAGAATAGTTCATCTAAGCTGATTGCCCGCAGTTTGAACGCAGTGTGGCATCCTTGTACGCAAATAAAAGATCATGAGCAGCTGCCATTAATTGCTATTGCACGGGGCGCTGGAGCATGGCTCTACGATCTCGATGAAAAACGTTACCTCGACGCAATTAGTTCGTGGTGGGTCAACCTATTTGGTCATGCTAACACTCATATCAACGCTCAACTAAAGGCTCAACTAGATACACTGGAACATGCGATGCTTGTCGGCTGCACGCATGAGCCAGCAGTTGAGTTGGCCGAACGTTTATCAGACTTGACTGGTCAAGTGCTCGGCCATGCATTCTTCGCGTCCGATGGGGCATCAGCTGTAGAGATTGCACTAAAAATGAGCTTTCACTTCTGGCGCAACAGCGGCTTCAGCCGGAAATGCGAGTTCGTTTGTGTCGCTAACGGTTACCACGGAGAGACAATTGGTGCACTAGGTGTTACGAACGTTGCGCTATTCAAAGACGCATATGATCCAATAATCCGGACCGCGCACGTAGTTGCCTCACCAGACATGCGCCAAGTGCGCATCGGCGAACAAGCAGCAGACGTAGTCGTTAGGGCACTAGATGACGTCAAACGGCTGTTTACTAAGCGTTCTGAACAAATCGCCGCTTTAATTGTTGAGCCACTAGTGCAGTGCGCCACTGGCTTCGCGATGCATGATCCCTCCTACCTCACTGGATTGCGAGCACTATGCGACGAATATCACGTACATTGGATTGCTGACGAGATTGCAGTTGGTTGTGGTCGAACTGGAACATTTTTTGCCTGTGAGCAAGCGTATGTATGGCCAGACTTTTTATGTCTTTCTAAAGGTATTAGCGGCGGATACTTGCCATTGTCTATTGTACTTACACGCGACGCGATATATGCAGCATTCTACGACGATGAAATTACACGTAGTTTCCTGCACTCGCATTCGTATACAGGAAATCCACTAGCCTGCCGTGCAGGTCTGGCTACACTTGAATTATTCGATACACACGATGTGCTAGCGCACAACCGTGTCATGTCAAACGCACTCAGCGCGTTGCTTGAGCCGCTTCGTGACCATCCATCCGTACAACACTTAAGACGATGTGGAACGTTATTCGCGTTCGACGTATCGATACCAGCTGAACTGGCACATCGTTTCTCGTGTCGTTTCTTCGAGTGCGCACTCGAGAACGAGCTACTGCTACGCCCGATCGGTACTACCGTCTACCTAGTTCCGCCCTATATCCTCAAGGAGGACGAACAGGTTCTGCTCACTACACGATTACGCGAAACACTCCTGACAGTTCTTGCCGAGTTAGAGAGCACGCGCAGGAATATCCATAATTAAAGGGTAATATGTAAACTAGGATACTGCGTAAGGTGTAGTTAGTTTTAGGTTAGTATGTTGCGGAACGAGATTTAGGGGCTACTGAAATGAAAGTGCTTTCGCTATTTGTTACCGGAACTGATACGGGAATCGGCAAGACGTTCGTATCATGTGCATTATTATACGGATTTTGTGCACGGTACCATCGCGTTGCAGCTTTTAAGCCGATTGCCGCTGGTGCGGTACTGCGCAATGGGGTTTGGCATAACGAAGATACGGATCTTTTACTAGAAGCGTCTAATGTTGCACTGCAGCCGCACTTAGCTACACCTTATTTGCTGCGCGAGTCAGTCGCCCCAAATATTGGGGCCGCACATCAAGGTGTCCCTCTGGACATTTCTTATATTCAAGCATGCTATTATGAGGTCGTACAACTCGCTGATGTGGTTATCGTCGAAGGCGTAGGGGGTGTTTGCGTACCACTGGATGAGATCCTGGATACATCGGACCTAGCAACTGTGCTCAAGTTACCAATTTTATTGGTTGTTGGGTTGAAACTAGGTTGCATTAACCATGCACTTCTCAGTGCTGAGGCAATTGCAGCACGCGGCCTTGTGCTATCTGGATGGATCGCTAACACAGTCGACCCAGATATGGCATTCCCTACTGAGAACATTGAGGCTATTAAATGCCGCCTAGATCGACAGTACGGCGCACCACTACTTGGTATAATTCCACATCTCGACGGACAGTACTCCGATAAATCGGCGGTATCGTATATTAATATTGATGCATTACTTAAGCGCCTTTAATATTGTCATGTATATATATCAATTCGCGCCTTTTCGACAAACCACATCCCGTTAGTGAACTTGTTTGTTCTCTATAAAACTACCTAGAATATACTCTATAAGTAAAGTAGCTTATATGTATTAATTACATATGAATCTTTATATCTAGGCGGTAGGGTTCGTGTTGTACTGCATTGAGTATAAGCGCCTCTCGTACAGTTTAAGAAAAGCATAAAGTTTAAAAAATTATTAGCATTAAAGCACTTGATCTTTATTCTTACGCTCCATAATAGGTCTGTTTAATAAGTAGTGGGCTTAGGTTACTAACTAACCAGATTACTATAGATACTATTAATAGTATATACCTATAATTAATCAAAACTATACACTACTCGCCCAATATTAGGCCGGACATCGCGTAACTATTATACTAACGACATATAAATAGTAACGTATATATAGAATATATATTCTATATATACATCATATGACTATTTTTTGTACTTTTATATTTATTGAGTGCGTATTTTTAATATTGGTAGTAAATAAATTAAATTAATATTATTTTTACTATATAGTAGTAGTACTATATATAAACATAGTTGTAATCTTTGAGATACCTTTAAAGCGATTAATAGCAAATTAGATACTTCATGGCTTACTATAATGCTAGTTAACAATCCTACTAGCTAGCTAAATTATTACAAATATATCTATAATATATTTTCCATATGTAATAAATATATGTGTATTCTATTCTAGAATATTTAAGATATGTTTTTAGTACTTTTAGATAGTTTGAGGGTAGCTGCTGTTTGCTGCGAACGCTAAGCTCAAATTCCGAGGAGATTCTAGTCTCAAGTAAATAAGGTCGAGTAAGACGATCAGTATATCAGCAAGTAAGCTCTTCTTATATAGATTCAATAATCCTCCTCTATACTTTATAAAAAAATGAAAGTCGGTTACTGTAAAGTATAGTATAAAAATAATTATAGATAAATCGTCAGTAAAAACGTACCGACAATATAGTGGATAAAATACAATAACTATTGTAGTTAAATACGGCATGTATATGCGATACCTACCGCATTACTCTAAAATTTTTGCCTAACGCATATCCGATAGCAAGTTACTTGTCTTAGTAGTCAAAATTATAATAATACTATTTTTAGTGGTGCATCTTTTTACTGAGATTAGTTACGCCTATTATAGAAGAATGTAAGCTGCTTCCAGAAACAAGTATTTATAAAATATAAAGTTTTATTTGATATTATAAAATATATACGCTGTACCTAAGACTTGCTATCTTGTCTAATCTAGAACTTAAAGTAAAAATTATTTTTATAATTTAAATGTAAATATTCTTGTTTATATAGAGCAGAGAGAACTCTATAGTCAGTACAACCTAATAAGTGCATAAGATAAACAAGCGCGACATGGTACCCCCACCGGTGTTAAGTACAATACAACGTTAGCTTGATGCTTCAGTTTTTATCCGTAATGACGCGCGGGCTTGGGGTATTTTTCGATTAAGCGGCTTACTTTATACCCTGATTAATTAGTAGCCAGTCTTTACTGTGATCTAAATTAACTTTTTTCAATCAGTGTGATTGGTACTCGATTCCTAAATTAACAATTTACAGGCACAATAAATAAAATATAATAAATACCATTAACTGTTATATACTTCTTTGGTGGAGCGGAAGAGGATTGAACTCTCGACCTTCGCATTGCGAACGCGACGCTCTCCCAACTGAGCTACCGCCCCAAAGCAGTCTGTTAATTATAGCAGTAATATAGCCTGCGGAGGCAACCCATTACCTTTCATTCAGTCTTAATTACTAAGTTTTAAATATGCGCCTAGATTTTGACAAGTGATAGCGCAGTCATCTGTATTAATAGAACTTCGCCTACTGTTAATCTTGTCAATTTCTTTATTATTTATCTGGAAGGTATGATGATGTTGGATGCTGGTGCTGCTACTAGAGACTATACATTCTTGAACCTCAGATATTGAATAAGTTTAATAACCGCTTTGATACTAATCATCCGACTAACAACATCCGAGTCCAGATTGCCTGCACAAACCATCACTCAACCTATCATAAATAAAATAAACAATGCTATACACTATAGTGGAAGAATAAAATATTCTTGCTACTGAATAGAGAAATCTGTACGTTGCTACCAACATATATATCTCTGGCACGTGCAGAAAAAAGCTTACCGGCTTGACTCAATTTTATTACAGATCCCGTGTACGTTGCTAGTACTACGCGTTCGGTCGACTTAGCTCCCTAGCTTCGTGGCTTCATCTAGCACCCTCCAGTTAAGAGCGAGCGACGATTATAGACCGTTAAATTGACTCAGTCAGTCTCTACTTATATATAAGTGCCTTACTATCTCCGATTTAATAACTTGATATGAATCTCGCGGTCTTCTGTCTGGGCTTCAAATGTGCTCTGATTAACGGCTATTGGCGTGCCGCTAGCAAGTGGCCCCTTAGAAAAGTAGAGCCCGCAGCAGCTATAAAGCGATAGGCCACAGTTACGACTACCCCCCCCGTCAGCATAAGCGTTTTATAGAGAAGATTAGAGCTTATTGACAGGCCCATCTAATTTAATTAGTTTTCTTCCGAAAATAACATTATATTAATCTCAGTCTAATAGTAGTAGGTTGCTAGTACCTGAAATACATAAACTCGAACCTACCGCTATTAGGACATATAATTAGATATTAATATTAGTTAATGAGGGGCAGTGGCCTAATATCGGCTCAAGTGAGTCATAAAAACACTAAACTAGTATAAAGGAGAACGGAAGCATCAGGTACTTACGCTTATTAAGCGATCGGCTAAGCTTAGGATGTATAGATATCTCGACACTAATATACACTTGACTGCAATAGTGGAGCTGAGCAAACATATTTTTATATTGAGATTGGGCCTTTTATAACAAGCCTAATATCCACGAGCTGACAAAATGCATGTAATGCGTCAATAATATTTAACCGGTAGTAACTCAAATAGTACAATTAGCATATTCGACTCAAAGACATAATTACACTCTTCTGAATACTAAACAGCCAATAGTTGCTCACTATGCCAGCAGTGCTACCTGACAGTGAGTGCCAGCCCCCCCCTGATACTATGTCGTGTCAATAATAAATATTACGCTACTTATCGCTTTTTCTGAGACATGTATTGATTAAAACCCTTGCGCTTACTGAGAATCAGAACTATCCGGCATCAGCACTTTATGTGACGGCGACGCCGATCGGCAACTTCTCTGATATTACGCTTCGCGCCTTGCACGTGCTAAAGCTAATGGATCGCATTGCGGCTGAGGATACGCGCCACACTGCACAACTGCTCGCGCGCTATAAGATTACACGCCCATTACTGGCGCTTCATAAACACAACGAATGTGAAGCTGCGCAGCGTATCGTTAACTTCTTACGCACAGGCGAGCGTATTGCCTATGTATCCGACGCAGGGACGCCTGGTATCTCAGATCCGGGGGGGAGACTAGTTAATGCGGTACGCAATGCAGGGCTAGACTTGATGCCAATACCGGGCGTTAGTGCCATCACCGCTGCGCTGAGTGTAACCGGCGATTGGGCTGGTACGTTTACCTTCGCCGGTTTTTTGCCGACTAAGCCGAAGCAGAGAACCGCTCGGCTTCAAGCATTAGCCTTACGAGAGGAGGCGCTTATTTTTTATGAGGCACCGCACCGTATGCTTGAAACTGTGTGCGCGTTAGCTGAAACGCTTGGCCCATCGCGTCGAATATTAATCGCTCGAGAAATGACTAAGCGACACGAGAGCATACATCAGTGCATGCTCTCGGAAGGGAAATCATGGCTTACTATGGATCCGAATCGGCTACGTGGAGAGTTTATACTTGTAGTTGAAGGTGCCGCCGAATACATACAACATATTACACATCAGCATGATTTAATACTCATGACATGCCTAGATGAAGTGTCACTGAGCACTGCGGTGAGACTATCAGTTGCACTAACAGGCATATCACGCCGTGTGATCTATGCGCGAGCATTAGAATTGAAAAAAGATGGATCAAGAAAACAGAAGACCTAGCTGAACTATAGCATTCCTCAAGAGGCATTGGCAGTCTAGCTAATCGAGCTAATATTTATTAATTGGGTATCGCTATAATTATTTTTCTGCTTGATAAGCTCTTTTAGCTAGGCTTGTCTAATTCTAAAATTCTACTACCTCAGAACATCTACTGAAATAAGCTGTCCTCTGTGATATAGATAATGATTATTAATTGGTACTAGAACTGATTTCTTTTAAGAATATAAAAATGTATGAGAATTTCAAATAATTAAGTATTTTTATCGAAGCCCTTGCTATGTATATAGAAAGCTATCTTTAGAAAAATCAGTATACTAAAATACACGATCCTCCTAGTTAAAGTCTACTATATCAAACGTATCTATGAACCAATAGCTGAGACTTAATAAGTAAGAAATTTTATGTTTCACTGTGTCAATCGATTTATTCAAAGATCTCTTACGGCCTCTCTAAAGACTTGTATTATTTAGTGACTCTTTAAGATCAACGTCTGTTACTCAATAATGCTCTTCAGCAGGGAGGTGTAGCCCCCTCTAGTGCCCAGGCGATTATATTTTATGGGTGGGTTATTACTATTATGCTCCGCCATAAATAGACATCACTCGAAATAAAAGTATGTGAGAACCACTACTAGATAAGTGATCTGCGAATTATAGTAAGCAACGTTTAAGAAACAGAAGACAATTTAATTTTTTAAATTATAGCTTAACACTAGCAGCAAAAAATTCCTGCTAGTGTTAAGCTACGCTAGATATAAGACGTTCTACGCTTTATCAGATAGATATATCAGATTCACTTTATTTCTGGGTACGACTTTATTTTAAATGTAGCATTTTTGCTAAACAGCATCTTTCTATTATTTTGTATAGAAAGAAAATACCTCCGTTATAGTCCTATACTAGTAGAGGCACTCTGTTATTATATTTAACTTATATAATTATTTTTGTTAAAGTACTCTATCGTAAGTTATGTGGATACACAGATCGGCATACACCAACCAAAAGATTACTTGCGCTCATTTAGTCACCTAGTTAGTTCCCTTTATATAATGCAAATAAAGTTAATTCCAGTTACCACTTTTATGCAAAACTGTTCGCTACTTGTGTGTGAGCACACTATGCGCGCTGCTATTGTCGATCCAGGAGAAGATCTAGAGTTAATCCAGAAGCAGGTAAAAAAGCATGACGCGAGAGTAGAAAAAGTATTATTAACGCACGGACATGTTGATTATTGTGCAGGTGCAAGCGCATTGGCATTGCATTATGGTGTACCGATTGAGGGGCCGCATCCGGATGAGAAATTCTGGCTATCCTTGCTTCCGCAACAAAGCAGGCTTTTAGGATTACCAGAGGCTCAAATATGCGTACCAGATCGCTGGTTATATGATGGAGATATTATACGGTTTGGCAATGAGACACTTGAGGTTATACACTGCCCCGGACATACGCCTGGACATGTAGTCTTTCTTAATCGAGATAGTCAACTTGCGCTAGTCGGCGACGTGTTGTTGGCTGGATCGATTGGGAGAACAGATTTCCCATGTAGTAATCATATAGTTCTTATCTCTTCGATTCAAAAGAAGCTGTGGCCTCTCGGAGACGATGTGCGCTTCGTCCCCGGACATGGTCCAATGTCGACTTTTGGAGAAGAGCGACGTACTAATCCATATGTGACTGACCGCGTTATTGCTAGTTAACTGGATATTTAATGGATGAAATCTATGTCAGCACCGATGTTGAAGCTGATGGCCCAATTCCGGGCCCACATTCAATGCTAAGCTTCGCGTCTGCGGCTTATACGGCGGGAAAACAACTGACTGCTACATTCGCTGCGAACTTAGAAACACTACCTGGCGCATCCCCGCATCCATTTCAAGACGCGTGGTGGAAAACACAACCCGACGCCTGGGTGGCGTGCCGTAAAGATACACGTTCGCCTAAAGAAGCACTGCCTACCTATGTTGACTGGGTTGAGGCTTTACCCGGCAAGCCTGTTTTCGTAGCCTATCCAGCCGGATTCGATTTTACATTCATGTTTTGGTATATGATTCGTTTTGCTGGTCGCTGCCCATTTTCCTGGTCTGCACTAGATATTAAGACGTTAGCATTTGCAATGACTGGGCTGCCTTATCGCAAATCGATCAAGCCGAGGTTGCCTAAATACTGGTTCGATTCAGATCTGCACACGCATATTGCGCTTGACGATGCCATAGAACAAGGGGCGTTGTTTTGTAATATGCTTGCCGAGTTACGTATTCACCAAAAAACACTTTTCTCCTCAGCGGAAAGCCTCTCAAAATCCGAAACAAAACTGGAATAATAAGGGGTGGTTATTGACTCATGAAATTGATTAGCTATCGTGTTGATAGTATGGAAAAGATCTCAATCTAGTCTAATATATTACTATCTAGATAGAGCTCTATAGTGTATCTATGCGTCATAGAACCATTAAACATAGCCATGCGCGCCTCAGGCTTTATTAAATAATATGTTGAAGTTTGTGCGCTAGGTCAACAACATCCCTAGGATGCATACAATAATCTATTATAATCTGGTTTTATCATTGACTACACTACCCACCGATACCAGATTACTTTAATTATAGCAAGCGGTTAGCCATCGCTCTCTCTTGAGCAGGGGCTCGTCGAGGCGTGCGGGAGGATCATAAACGTGGGGAGACCGGTTAGCACTGACATAACCTATGTTTAATGACGTACTAAGGTATTGAATAAAGTCCTCATTTACCTATTGAATTTTTAGTCTGGTAGATATTTATTCCCCAACCGCATTCCAGCTATTTCTAACCAGGCTAACTAGTTAAGCTGCCAGCGATACTAACTATAACTACAAGAGTAGATATTATATTAACTAATGCATAACTATACATTAGCTATTGGTCAAATAGAATGCATCTGCCACTCCTGCGTAACATAAACGAAAGAGCGCCGCTATTGTGATAACAAGCTTAGATAACATGTACAGGCTAGTTTTTATCGAGCACTGTACCGTACACTACGCCATATTTTAGTTATTCCTAAAAATGATTAGTAAATCATCAAAATAGCAAACCAACTCTTTTTGATAGCGGCTGTATAGAGTTGTACTTGGCATCTGGATAAGCCATGCTATGTCTATTAGCAATTAGCATAACCAAGTCTCAGATGCCAGGCTGTTAAACAAATATACCTCTAATTAAGGCTTAATAAGATACAAGCATGCCGATATTAATCGGCAATAACATTGGCACTGTATCGAGATTCTTCTTAGAAATACATATCTCTAAGCAACAATTTAGCATTTTAGAAATGGAGGGGCTATACAATAGATTAGAGTAGAGATTAGAAGGAAAATAATATTATCTAACTTTGCTCGAACTGCTCTTACAAGCTTTCCCAAAAAAGGATTCTGATTTCATGCCGGCGCAATACATTTTACGTCTTCAACGTATCTCAGAGCGCGCATGTACAATTCCGCGGTATTTGTCAGGGTATAGCACCGGTATAAATCTAAAATATTTAAAGCACAGCTTATTTTTGAAGGCGCTAGTTTGAGAGAATAGCAGTAAAAATAGTAGACTTTATTGAGTGCATAACCTTTTCTTAGCGATTGCCTCGTAGGGGTTTACTATACTTTTTCCACTATAGCCAGTATACTCTCATTGCTGAATCAAATACTTATCTCGATCCCTTCCCGCAATCCACTTAGGCGGTTTTCCACGACCAGACCATGTGCTGCCGCTGACGGGATCTCGATACTTCGGCGCTACACCTGAACGAGGTCGGCCTGGTTTTACTATTTTACTTCTGCCACAGCCGAGATCAGCGATGGTAAGCCCATAATCAGACATTTTTTGTTTAATATCGTTTATAATTCTAACCAGCTCTTTAGCTTTCGCCTCTTCTATTTGCTTTTCGAGCTCTTCACGCTGAGCAAGAAGATCTTGGTACGATGACATAGCGGTCCTTAGGTAGTAAACTGACCCAGTTTTATATGCATTCAATTAATACAATAAGAATCATATAAAAATGAAATTTTGTTAAATTTAACACAGAATTTGACTGATTTAAATAAAAAAATATTTATATTTCATATTTGACATTGCATTAAAATGCAATGCTAGATCTACTATCTATTACAGTTGACATCACTAGTAGACGATTATTACTAGTTTATAGTCATAAGTGTCTACGTTCTATTTAGATAACACTTATAAAGTGTGTAATATTTATATTAATTATTCTTATTTTTTAGAAGCCTTATAGGCGATAGTATTTATAGCTAATAACGCAAGGCAAGAGTGATTAGTTTGCCGGGAGTTTAACTTTTAATTAGAAGAGTATGCGCCTATTTAGGCTATAAAATAATTTAGTCTCTCGAAAGAGTTAATGCTAAGAAAGCGAGCTAAATAAACGAAATTCATTTGATAGAAAGCGCCTATCTTAATATTCTAAATTGTTTGAAGAATTAGTTAGCCGAATATACTCGTAACTAATGGCTTTATGAGCCCTTATTTATATAAAAGGAGCTAAGCAAGCGAAAAGCGCATATTGCTGCATTATTCAAGATATAATTATATTACGATTACTTCTCGACAGAGCCAGTAAGAAGTTTTATTATTATATTTCTAGCTAATCCAATTTATATAATATTTATTAATGTAGAAGATATGTCTAAGATTTATAGGCATATAAAACACGAAGCCCATAAGCGCTAGTATTATTAATCCTTAGGGTGATAATGAAAATATGCATATATTAGCATAGCTATTTATTAGCAGTTAAATTCTAACTATCTAATACTTCTAATTAATAGAGTATTTGATAGCCCGGCTAATGAGTTACAGATAAGAAAACCTAGGAAAATATATATACGTGTGGCTAGACAATGAGGTAGAAGAGTGCTTTCTAGCATATAGAAGCAAGACTATCAAATATAAAAATCCCTTAGATAGGCCTTACTCTTACTAACTAATTTTTTTATATAGAATTATATTCTCACACAGCTTTATTTGAAGCTATAAGTCAGTTTATATTGTATAGTAAATAAACTATGCTATGTAATAGCAGGTTTTTTATAGATAAATTCAAATTCATCTATAATTTTTTTTCTAAACCTACCAGGTTAGCTTATCAAATAGATAGTAATTTCTAAATACCTAATCTCTCAATTTTTTGGCTTGAATTTATAGTTTTTAATGAAGTACACCGCATATTACCATGAATTCTATTTAAGCACTACGAAATCAATTGTTTCTAGAGAAATTTACACTATAGTTTATTCTTCTCTCTAGGAGATCTATAATAGTATTATACCTAAATACATGCGCGTAAATACACCTATATAACCTCGTTTGCAATTAACTGCTTATCAGCTGTTTTCAGCAGTTCGTGTTTTACCGTAGAAAGCTGTTCTAGTACTAGAAAAAAAGGGGGGGCTTATACTTGTGGGGGGGCATTAATTGCAACTAGGAATCTATTTTTGATAACTAGCTTTTAAACACCGATTGCACTTTCTTGCATCAAGAAGGCAATACAAGTAGTAGTCAACATTCAAAAATAACATTTTATATAAACTATCTCTATCGAGAATGCCTCGGTAGAGATAGTTTATATAGACATAATATTTTCTTTATTTCTTTGTGATTACATTATTCAGAGCTATGAATATTTTATACTAAATTCTGAGTAAGAATTGATATGGAATATTTTTGCCTACCTAATAATATATAAGTAACATGCATTCTGCTAATAAATATTTCAATTTATAAGAAATACGTGAGTTATTAATTTTAATAGCTTATATATTTATAGCTAATACAAAATAAGATGTAAATAGATTTTTTTAAACAAAATAAAAAATACTCTCTATAAGAAAAACATGCCTTCTTTTAATAAAAGGTTAGGCATCCGTTCAAATCTAGTAGTCGATCACATATTACTTATCGTCACCGACGAAGCATACTGGCGAAGTATTCATAGAAATTAGAATAGTGCTACATAGAATTACATCTTTCTATAATGTTTATTAAAAATTCTTGAATTAATTAAATTGTATTTAAGATGATATGGTATTAGCCTACTTATAATAGCACATTCTGTTCATATAATTACTTTTTACAGGAAGCAAAGGGTTCGGGAGAATGTTAATTTAGGACATCTTGCCGGATAACTAATTATATATACTTATAGTGGTTAGATAATATAAGGCAGAAAGCTACATACTTATAGTATGACTATATAGGTGCATCCCTTATAGGTCGCTTTTTACCTATTATACTTAAATAAGATATAGTACATTTAAAGAATTTGGCAAAATATATATGATGCTACTACTATAGTAGTAGCAGATAAAAAGTATTTTTTAGGTATTATAATACCTAAGCACGATTATCACATTAATGTAACTATAATGCTTGAGCTGAGATAATCGTGACTACGACTAGTCAACTTATTAGTAAATTTTTTTACAACGTTATTACTAAAGTCCCTGCTGATTTTTATATATAAGATTATAGGTACTCGGCAGTATAGTTAAGTGGATACGCTCGCCAGATAATCTGTGCTAAACGTTAGTGGTACTAATACCTTTTTATTAAATTCGTAGCGCAATATAGTAAGCCTGTTTACTGCTTTAAGTGAGGAGCAGGGGGCATTCGTTGCTTACATACGCCTTCGCGTATCGCATACTCGATAGCTTGCACACGTACTGCATGCACAGCTCTCTTAATACAAGAGGGCCTGTCAGGCGTACGACTAGAAATGGCAGTGGCATTAATACCTCGAGCAGCTATCAGCGCGCCGAGTAATCGTTTAGCCTGAGGATAAGGATGACACTCGAAGTTTAGACGTCCATGAAAATTTGCCTCACAGGCTTGCAGAGCCTGCATAAACCGAGCAGGTCTACGTAACGCATCGCTGCGCTCTAGTATGTGTAGCAACGCAGTAGCGCTCATCTCCATCACACGATGGACGTTACTATCTTCATGCGCTACTAACACTGCTAAGTCGCGGCAATCGCTAGGAACCTTCAGGCGCTTGCAAAGCTGGAGGATATGCTCGACGCCACATGCCTTATATCCAGCATAGCGTGAAAGTACATGGGGCAGAATATCGGTCTCGACTAGGTTATACGCAAATACGGCAAAGCGCACCGGTAGTTCATAATGCCGCGCCGCCGCATAGTCGATGACTGTCATCGCATGTGTGCCGGTACTGGTTTTCGGCTGATAATCGATACCCTTAGACACACTAAATAGTCTTGCTACTTCAGGTAGTATGCGCTCTAGAGCACCGCATTGGCGCAGCACATTAAACATCCGAGAGGGCTTTTGTTCCATTAAGCCGCGTGCGAACTCCTGCCATATACGTTCAGGCACTAGAGAATCTACTTCTTTTGCTATAACCATTTGCCGCATCAATGACAGTGTCTGCGGCGCGATGATAAAATTAGTAAATCGCGAAGCAAAGCGAGCCACGCGCAGAATACGCACCGGGTCCTCGGTAAATGCATCACTAACATGGCGAAAAACACGAGACCGAAGATCTGTCTGGCCACTAAACGGATCGATTATAGGACCATGTATCACCCCATCGCATGATACTGCTTGTGCCATCGCATTAATAGTTAGATCGCGCCTAGCTAAATCCTCCTCAAGCGTCACATCCGGCGCATAGAAAAACTGGAAACCGTGATAACCAGCTTCTATCTTGTGCTCTGTTCGTGCTAAGGCATATTCCTCTTGAGTACGAGGGTGTAGGAATACCGGAAAATTCTTGCCAACAGGGCGAAAGCCTTGCGCTATCATCTGTTCGGGTGTTGCCCCGACTACTACGTAATCACGATCTTGGGCTGGCTTGCCTAGCAATTCATCTCGAATGGCACCACCTACTGCATATACCTTCATTACTACCCATATCCTTTTGCTATTATTATACAGATTCTGAGCATGCTTATAAACGATTTTAGTACGTCAATTGTGACGCAATGTTCTATAAGCCGTACACCTCTAAAATATAACGCGGTAAACCGAGACAGGTGACGCATGCGCTCGAACATACTTGTTATATTAGATAGTGTGTCACATAGTAGGTCGTGCTTAGAGTAGCAAATAGAACCCTATCTCCAACGATAGAATGGTTTCTATAAAAGATAGCGCCCCCTCAATCGGTGAAATATTTTTCTACTAACTACAGCTAGTGCTACAGATAGCTAGTATTAGTATAGTCTAGGTATAGAAACTATATGGTAAATAAAAAGGGCAATTCATACTGAGTAAAAGGTTTGTATCGATGCTATTTGTCTACGCACGCTACACCATACAAATTCTAGTTTTTTACTATTATTTATACGGTAGCTAGTAATAGCTATACTAGCTTTAAAGAGCATATTAATATATGTATACATTATTTAATGTCTACTCTATAGTATTTTAGATGGCTCCCTACATTGTCTAATAAACAAAGATAAGTGCTTTGTATAAGGTTGAGAATACCCTATTCATTACATAAACGTTAGCATCTGTGAAATACTGTGCACAGTAGACTATATCATCTTGTGGAAAGGTGTGGTTTATTACAGCCATAGCATACCCCTAATGATTAGCTCGAGTTAGAACGCAGGCATAAAGGGGGACCCGCAGGACCCTGCAGCAGTAAGATTAGTACCATTTGCCTGGTATTATAAGCACAGTCGTGACGACTAATACATTACACTTTCTACCACTCGGACAATAGTAGGAAAAATAGCTTGACAGTTATAAGGCGTATTAGCGCATAGCCTTTTCCCGCGCTACCTACCAATACTAGGTTATACAATTCTAAATTAGGTGGATCTAATATTAAAATACTAGTACCTAATACCGAGAGAACTCGGCTCTATGGCTGATGATCGTAGCATGAGACATGCTCCGATAAGACGGATATCTAGTTAATTTCAGCGTTGCTATAGTATTAACGGCTGTTATGATAGAGCATAAGACATGTCCAACTCTTTTTAGAGCCGTGCTACCTTAAATTCTACATATAGTATTAACACTGCTTGTACTCGCCGAGTGTAAACTCTCACACATTAGATTACATAGTTTTGTTAGTTACAGTGAGTGTCAAATAGTAATTTAAGCACATCTGCTCCGTAATTCACTAACCATGTCAGCGCAACATAAATTGAGTACTAATATTTTATGTGCACCGATACACAGTTTATTATACATAGTAATATATTAAATATGACGCACCAAAAATTGTTAGCGACAGCGTAAAATGCTGGCGAACATAAAAATTCCCGGTATCAGCTCGCTTTTAACTATGCCATGTACTTCATGAATAGGGAATCGGAAGCTTCCTTATGTTTAAATAGAGATCCGGTTAATGCTTAAAAGCATAATACATGGGTCTAAACTGCCTAGTCAAGAGAACACAACGCCCTCTTCAGAGAAGAAAGAGTTGCGCACTAGGTTACTGGTCAAACGCATGCACTTCTCACGTACTCCACAGCGTACATGGGCTGATATTGAACTTGCAGCGCGATTGGCTAATATACTGTGGTGGTACTCGCCGTGCTGCGTTGGTCTATTCTGGCCGGTTTTCGCGGAGTTCGACGTACGCGCAGTGGTTTCTCGCTGGCTGAGAGGCAATGCCACACGCCGTGCGGCATTGCCGGTGATTGTTGCGCAGCATGCGCCGATGGTCTACCATGCATGGACACCTAGTTCACCAATGAAAGAAGGACGCCATCAGATTCCAGTTCCAGCACATGAAGACAGTATCGTTCCAGACCTTCTAATGGTGCCATGTATCGGCTACGACGTATCACGATACCGACTTGGCTACGGAGGTGGCTATTTTGACCGGACGCTAGCCGCTTGGCCGAATTACGCGGGCTCGCCAGTCACAGTTGGAATCGCATATGAATGTTTAAGGATAAGCTCGCTTCCACACCAAGCGCACGACTTGCCCCTGGACATTATTGCTACAGATTCAATCTGTTATTAACCCCTGTATGATAAACTTTCAGAGCGGTAGACTAGTGCTTGTGAGCGTGTCACACGGCTAAATGCAGCGAGCGGAAACTACGCTCGTTACCTCTTTAATATTTGACCCTGACTTAGCCAGGATTGTTAAAACAGCTTCTAGTCCGATTTCTTATTCATCTATAGCCGACATCTCTAGATATATAGCATTATTCTCAAGCTCATCTCGCTAGCACAAGCAATGCGCAGTGCTAGCATCAGTTCGACGATGGAAATAGATAGCATATATAGATAGTACTCTATCTATCTTAATAATAAGCGAAACAATAGCTTTGCTAAGATTAATTTATCCAGATTCTGGTAAGCTATATTGCTGGCTCAATAGAGCACTATTAAATCAATAAATCTTTGTACTTCTCTAAAAAAATAAAAGCTTTAGTGCGGTCCCTGCCTTCAACCTGCTCTAGAGCAAGCCATGCACTATATGAAGCTATATTAGCTTAGAGTATTTAATGCCAGGTTAGTGGCATATAGCAATACTTTAAAAATTAAAAATTTTAGGTTTTTATAAAAAAGCAGATTAGATCGAATATACAAGACTAATATTAATAAGCGCACCGCAGGAATTAAAATGAGCGCTACCTTAAAGATATTATTTGGCTAAAGCTTTACAGCAAGATACCCCGTATTACTCTTTAAAATTTAAGATATGTTAGTAACGATTTAGTAATTATATTCCATTACATTCAGCCACTACCGAACCCCGTCCGTAAACTAAATAAAAAATTGGCATATAAAATAAGTATCAATAGCAAGCTTCTGCTTAATCAGCGCTTATAAAGGCGTTATTAAAATAATAGATTAGCTGATTTTTATGTAGACATACAGCTGGGATGGGCTTAGGTATTTCTCATAAAAAGCTGAGGTAAGCCTGCGTAAAAGAACTAGATCTTACAAAATTAATAAGGTAGACACAAATACACGCTCGATAAGCCTGTAATAGGAATCGATACGTGCAAAGTTCTTTGTGCCGCGCTTAGAGGTGCAACCGCTCGCATATCGATTTGCAGTCCGCTGCGTTATTTAGCGTATAGAAATGCAATCCTGGTGCGCCATTCATTACCAGTCTCTCGCACATAGCGGTCACAATATCAAGTCCAAATGCCTTAATAGCATCACGGTCATCACCGAAGCCCTCTAGTCGCCTGGCAATCCACTTCGGGACTTCTGCACCGCACATTTCGGAAAACCGCATCAGTTGCATATAGTTCGTAATTGGCATGATGCCTGGCATGATCGGTACATCAACGCCGAGCTTACACACATCATCAACAAATCGAAAGTAAGCGTCCGCATTATAGAAATACTGTGTAATTGCTGAATTTGCGCCAGCTTTTACTTTATGAGCGAAATTCTCTATATCCGCTCGCGCCGACCTTGCTTGGGGATGATATTCCGGATATGCAGCAACTTCAATATGAAACCAGTCTCCGTGCTCCGCTCTCACGAATTTAACTAGTTCACAGGCATAGCGCAGCTCGCCCACTTCTTTCATGCCGGAGGGCAGGTCGCCTCGTAACGCGACGATATGCCGAATTCCATGTATACGGTACTGCGTCAAAATTCCACGCAAGCTCTGCTTAGATGCACCAATGCACGACAGATGCGGCACAGCGTCAAAACCTTCACCTGCTATTTCGAGTACAGTGTCAAATGTACCTTTCTGCGTCGAACCACCGGCACCAAATGTCACTGACATAAACTTCGGCTTAAGCAACGCTAGCCGAGCTCGCGTTATATATAATTTCTCAGCTCCTTCCGCAGTCTTCGGCGGAAAAAACTCGAACGAGATTTGTGGAGAAGACATGGGGATTTAAGGAAAAGATAGAGCTATTGAAAAGAGGAGTGTTATGCCAGCGTGTACTAGTACCATCGGTTAATAGCAAAGCGATGACTAAAGATTAACGCTCTCAACAAATATGCTATGGCGCTGTATAGGAATGATCCACAGAATGCTGACCAAAATCCGGAGACTTCGAACCCCTTGAGCAGTATCGCACACAACCAAAAGCAAAGCGCATTGATTACTAGGATAAATAACCCTAGGGTAAGAACCGTCAGCGGCAGCGTAAACAGAATCAGAACTGGCCGAATAATCGAATTAATTAACCCTAGCACAATCGCGACGATTAATGCAGTGCCGAAACCCTTAATTTGAATCGAAGGCGCGATATATCTGATAATCAGCAGCGCAAGCGCATTGATCAACCAGGTCAGCAATACTGTCATTTATGGCTCCTTGTGATAAGAGGCTTCGGACACGTGGACGGGCTGGTATTTCGCTAACTTCACCACAGCGCACTGCGGCTAGATGCGGTTAGTAACGATAGTGATCTAGTTTGAACGGGCCATGTTTGTTTACTCTAATATATTTTGCCTGCGCAGCGCTAAGCTCAGTTAGTGTCGCTCCGATGTGAGAGAGATGCAAACGAGCGACTTTTTCATCTAAATGCTTAGGCAGTAGGTAGACCTTATTTTGATACTGGGTGCCATGCGTGAATAACTCGATCTGCGCGAGCGTCTGATTCGTGAATGAATTGGACATCACAAACGATGGGTGGCCAGTAGCGCATCCAAGGTTTACAAGACGTCCCTCAGCTAACAAAATGATTCGCTTACCATCTGGAAAAATAATGTGATCTACCTGCGGCTTAATATTTTCCCATTGATACTGGCGCGTAGATGCCACATCTATTTCTAAATCGAAGTGACCAATATTGCAAACGATTGCGTTGTGACGCATCGCTTTCATGTGGTTGTGGTTGATCACATGAAAGTTACCGGTAGCTGTCACAAAAATATCGGCCTTATCTGCTGCGTAGTCTACGGTGACGACACGATAACCTTCCATAGCGGCCTGCAATGCGCAGATTGGATCAATCTCGGTTACCCATACTCTGGCTCCAAGCCCTCGCAGAGAGTGTGCGCAGCCTTTGCCAACATCACCGTAGCCGGCTACTACTGCGATTTTGCCAGCAATCATTATATTAGTTGCCCTCTTAATACCGTCTACTAATGATTCTCGGCAACCGTACAGGTTATCAAACTTAGATTTCGTTACTGAATCATTTACATTGATAACGGGGAATGGTAAGCGAGCCTCGCGCTCCATCTCGTACAATCTATGAACACCAGTTGTCGTTTCTTCGGTTGCCCCTCGAATATGTTCTAGTCGCGTGGAGTACCAGTGTGGATCTGAGTTAAGATGGCGAGCGATGGCATTGTACAATGCAACCTCTTCTTCGTTCGAAGGTTTTGCGATCACAGAGCGATCTTGGCTAGCCTGATCCCCAATTATTAGTAGCCGCGTGGCGTCACCACCATCATCGAGAATCATATTAGCAAACTGGCCGACCGGCCATTCAAAGATCCGGTGTGTAAATTCCCAGTATTCATCAAGCGACTCGCCTTTGTATGCAAATACTGGCGTTCCAGTTTCGGCAATTGCTGCCGCAGCGTGATCCTGTGTGGAAAAGATGTTGCACGAGGTCCAGCGCACATCTGCGCCTAGAGCCTTTAATGTCTCAATTAGTACGCCAGTCTGGATTGTCATGTGTAGCGACCCAGCTATGCGGGCGCCCTTTAGCGGCTGATCAGCCCGATACTCATTACGCAGCTGAATGAGGCCTGGCATTTCGGTCTCAGCGATGTTTAACTCTTTTCGGCCCCATGCGGCGAGTGTTTTGTTAGCAACAATACAACCCCTAGAGAAGCCTTTTTCGTAGACCACGGCGTTCATCACGCCTCCTTTTCCATCAAAAGCAATAAAAGGACGTGAGCGCCGTTATAGCCACGACCGCAGGCGTTAAATAAGTGCAACGAAACTGCCGATCGAAGAATTTCGAGCCTGTTGGCTATAAGCTGTCGCAACGCCCCTCGAAATAAGCCGAGATTGTATCAAATCAAAGGATATCGCTCAATTAAGCCAGACAGCTGAGACAGATAGATGGGTGTAGTATGATCTACTGGATTCTGATCACGCTAACTTAAGCTGCTCATTCGGCCTATTGGATAGCGCTAAACTCTAGCGAGTCAGATGCTGATAGCCTGGGCTATCAGAGCCACTAGCCATGTGAATACATAGCACTGGCTAACTACAACTGCCACCAATAGTAATTCTTACCGAGAATTACAGAGAATAGCACCGAATCAACTGCTAGTAAGTTAGAATAGACATTTTTACTGAGGTCGGCTGCGCCGCTCTCCGGCTGCCGAGTACCGCCCTATGTCACTGTTTCGGAAAAAAAATATTGATCATATGCTGGCTAGCCGCAATGCAGATAACAGCTTGTCCAGAACTCTAGGCCCATTAGATCTCACGCTTCTTGGAATCGGAGCTATCATCGGTACCGGCATCTTCGTTCTGACAGGAACAGGCGCAGTGATAGCTGGTCCAGCCCTAATGCTATCTTTTTTCATTGCGGCAATAGCGTGCTGCTTCGCAGCGCTTGCCTATGCTGAATTCTCGTCGACGATTCCTGTAGCTGGTTCGATTTATACTTATTCGTATGCGACGCTTGGCGAGCTTGCTGCTTGGATCATCGGTTGGGATTTAATGCTTGAATATGGACTTGCAACATCAGCGGTATCAGTTGGGTGGTCAGGCTACCTGCAATCGTTATTATCTGGCTTTGGTATTACGCTACCAGAAATATTAACTGCAGCACCCGGCACTGTACCAGATCACATAACATGGTTTAATTTGCCAGCGTTTCTCGTTATCATAGCCGTCACACTTCTGTTGTCAACCGGCATACGCGAATCTACTCGTATTAACAACGTGATGGTCGTAATTAAACTAGGCGTTGTATTACTAGTCATTGCGGTTGGTGCCCTCCATGTCCAACCAGCAAACTGGCATCCATTTATGCCCATGGGCTGGTCTGGTGTATTCGGAGCCGCAGCGGTAATGTTTTTCGCTTTTATTGGATTTGACTCAGTATCATCTGCAGCAGAAGAAGTCAAAAACCCAAAAAGAGATCTACCAATTGGTATTATTGGGTCGCTTGCTATCTGCGCAACACTCTATATGGCGGTCGCTGCAGTTGTTACTGGAGTTGTACCGTATAGTGAGTTTGCACATGTGTCGCATCCGGTATCCTACGTGCTTCAGATGATCGGTGCTGACTGGGTTGCTGGATTTGTCGATCTGGGTGCTGTCCTCGGTATGTTAACGGTAATCCTCGTAATGATGTACTGCCAAACACGTATCATCTTCGCAATGTCACGAGATGGCTTGCTGCCTGCTGCACTCTCCCGAATCCACCCAAGATTCCAGACGCCACTTATTACTACCTGGATAGTAGGTATCTTTTTCGCATTAATAGGTGCGCTAATGCCGCTCGATGTCTTAGCAGAGTTAATTAATATAGGCACCCTCGCAGCTTTTTCGATGGTTTCCATCGCGGTACTGATTTTACGCCACACACATCCAGCACTGCCTCGTGCATTTCGATGTCCAGGTGTGCCTCTTGTACCAATTTTTGCGGTCGCATCCTGTGTATTTCTGATGGCTAATTTACAAGCAATGACATGGGTCGCATTCGTAATATGGCTGGCACTAGGGCTAATCGTATACTTTAGCTACTCACGGCAGCATGCAAAGATTGCTTTAAGTCCAGCACATGAATAGTATGTGCATATACACAGCAATAGTGTCCATATAATTCCCTTGCGTATATATGCGGCTGACCTCTCAGTTATAGATATCAGCCGCATCCAAGATATACAGAACAGCTCTAGAAACAGCTCTCCTTACAAAAAGATAACAGTATGCTGCTTTCCATAGTAGTACCACCCAATAGGGTGGTACTACTATGGAAAATGCCCCTACTATTACACCTGCGTTTAGTATAGGCCAGGTAAATCCAGTCTAGTGTGTATATATGTTAATGTGCATTGTGCCGCTCGATTGAGCATAAGCTTTTACATACGCTTCTAAGCTAGTTTTTTAACTAATCAAGACTACATTGCAGCATCTAGGGCTATATATCTCCTGATGGTGTTAGTAGAGCTGGGTAACGCAGCCTCTATTGGTAATAGTCATGCATTACTCTTTCTCCAGGAGAGAAATAAAGATATGTTTTCACACGCTAACCGCTTAAAAAGAGAACCGGTAAAAATACTCAATATTTTTTTAGCTTAGCTAAGAGGCTTTTGTATCGTTCTATCATTATTAGGCTAGGGAAACGCCGGATCGATGCCGGCTGCTGTAGACAGCATCATTGCCTTGTCAGTAGCTTCCCATGAAAAATCAGGCTCCTCGCGACCAAAATGACCATAGGCGGCGGTTTTTTCGTAAATCGGACGTAGCAAGTTCAGCATTTGAATAACACCCCTCGGGCGTAGATCGAAATACTGCTGAACAAGCTTAGTAATCATTAAATCCGGCACCCGACCAGTCTCAAATGTGTTAACCATCACTGATGTGGGGTGTGCTACCCCGATCGCGTACGAAACTTGGATGAGACAGCGGGAGGCAAGGCCTGCTGCAACGATATTTTTTGCAACGTAGCGACCAGCATATGCAGCGGAGCGATCTACCTTAGATGGATCCTTACCCGAAAACGCTCCGCCGCCATGTGGCGCAGCTCCTCCATATGTATCAACGATTATTTTACGTCCAGTAAGCCCACAATCTCCCTGGGGGCCGCCAATTACAAATCGGCCAGTCGGATTAACGAGAAATTTTAAATTTTTCTTGACTAGCTCGCTTGGCAATACCGGCTTAATAACTTCTTCGATTACCGCTTCTCGTAATGTGGATAGATTAATATCTGGCGCATGCTGCGTAGAGAGTACGACCGTATCAATTGCGTCAGGACGCCCATCAACATAGCGCACCGTCACCTGAGACTTTGCATCCGGCCGCAGCCACGGCAGACGACCGTCGCGCCGCAGGTCAGCCTGCCTCTCGACAAGGCGGTGTGATAAATGGATTGGTAGCGGCATTAGTTCAGGCGTTTCGTTGCACGCATAGCCAAACATTAAACCTTGATCGCCCGCACCCTGATCTAAATCATCGTCATGCGCATTGTTCACGCCTTGCGCAATATCCGGAGACTGTTTATCGTAAGCCATTAACACTGCACAACCGCGGTAATCAATACCAAAATCGGTGTTGTCATAACCAATGCGCTTAATTGTATCGCGCGCAACTTGAATATAATCGACATTTGCGTGCGTTGTAATTTCGCCAGCTAGAACTACTAAACCAGTGTTGCATAAAGTTTCGACTGCCACTCTTGAATAGCAGTCCTGCGCAAGGATTGCATCGAGGATTCCATCTGAAATTTGGTCAGCCACCTTGTCCGGATGACCCTCAGATACAGATTCTGAGGTAAAAAGATAGCTGTTCGCCACTTCGTTGGCTCCAGTAATGAAGTCGGTTATATTTGAACATTATTGCCGACTTCGGGTCGAAGCGGCGATGCTTTGTCGGATTACGTTTTGGGCGACGATTCTAGAAATGAAATGCCGAGCATGCTATCACCCCGAGAGCTGCCTCATTAACGTAGAGCTTGCCTGTATTATAGCGATTTATATATAAGCACTTACAGAAGCTGAATTTTTGTTTTCTTGTTATCTTGAAAATAAGAGCGGTCAATAGCACATATTGCACGCTATTAGCTAGCTATTAGAACTAGCTATCTCATCTAGAGCCTCTAGAGCTTTTTTGTTTCTGCCGTATAGAGCTATAAATCGCTTTCTTTGCAGAAGAGCGGAACATTTTAATATACCGAATTCAGAAGAAATGTTGTGGTGTATGTAACACTAACCTAGTGTTCTAATTCCCGCAATGGAGTAAAACGTCATGTGAGCGGATCATGAATCCGCATTTCTAACACACAATACAAAGCAGTATAGCTTAGGATATAAGTGAAAGAATTAGGCCTAGCCTAATTAGTAGCATAACCGCCATTTATAAGGCGAGTCAGCAGTTCGCTGCACTGTACCGCTCTTCTCTAACTCTTTGTTAATTAATCGAATCGATAATTCTGATTATTCTAGATGCGTTGGCTATGTGAGCGCTAGCCAGTAACGTTCGGATGGAGATCGATTTGGGATATGTAATTCATTCTTCGTACCGTTTTTAGGGTGCATCCAGCTTGTGAAAACAAGGTATATATAATTAGTATTGTTTCTCTGCAATGTACTACCGTATTATAAGAGTTATTAAATCAATATCTTTACCCTCTGAACACTCTCTAAATGGCACTAGCCTTATTGTGGACGAGCCGCATAGATACATGGCTAGAGAAGAAATTCTGCACATCTCTAAGACATAAACGTTCTCAAATACTTCCATCCAGCGAAGAGGGCTTGACTATCGCTCGACTATAATTTAATTATATGAAGCTTAAATTTGCAAAGATGCATGGTACCGGCAATGACTTTATAATCCTTGACGGCATACGTAACATGATCTCACCTACGCCCACATTAGTGCGTTACCTATCTGATCGCCATTTTGGAGTTGGCGCAGATCAGCTACTGCTAGTCGAGCGACCTACTGTTAATGGCGTAGATTTTAAGTACCGGATATTTAACTGTGACGGCCGTGAAGTGGAACACTGTGGTAATGGTGCTCGCTGTTTTGTAAAGTTCGTGCATGAAACTGGCCTCAGCAATGCGCGTGCAATTCGAGTACAGGTTCAGCGCGGTGTAAGTATGTTGAGTCTACAGGATAACGGTGACGTACTTGTTGACATGGGCGCCCCAGGACTAGCGCCGACACAAGTGCCATTCGACTCGCTTGGGTTGACACCAGTCCACGATGCTGATGATTTATTGTGGCCACTCGACGTGCATGGCACGACACAATGGATCTCTGTGGTTTCGATGGGCAATCCCCATGCAGTGCAAATCATCGATGATATTAACACCGCACCGGTACTCATAGATGGACCATTTATAGAATCACACGCGCATTTCCCAAGCCAGGTAAACGCAGGATTTATGCAAATCGTCTCGCGGCACGCAATAAAACTACGTGTCTATGAGCGCGGCGTGGGTGAAACGCTCGCATGCGGCTCTGGCGCTTGTGCAGCGGTAGTAACCGGCATCCGACGGAGAGTACTAGACTCCCCCGTGCTCGTGCATGTGCACGGGGGCACACTGACTATCTCATGGAGTGGTCGGCATGATAGTAGCGCCTCAGTTATGATGACCGGCCCAGCACGCACTGTGTTCACAGGCGAAATAGACATTCCAGAGGATTTCCTTGTGTGAGCGTAACTACCTACTTAGGAGTGGGTAGTAAAGGCACCTACTCTGTTGCATTCTTAGACAGGCTGTCCTGGCGCGCCTATGCGCTGCAAAGAACCTTATTGAGCGATTACTAAATTTAATAAATTGTTAAGGGAGTTATCAATTAGCCGGCGACCAACTTGCAGTTCTTCGGCTGCCCCCCCGCAGAGCTGCATATATCGCATTATAGCCGCCAAATTTACGTGGCATAGCTTTACAGCATCGAGAAAAAGCAACAAATAAGAATTTTGCTTTATGGATACAAGAACTATAGCCTAGCTGCAATGTTCTATTAAAGAGTAATGTACCAGATTTTTAACTTAATACGATCAACTTTACATATTCCGGATATTATAAAGTCGAAATTCGAGCATAGCATATCAATTGGCTTACAGGTACTACCACTCTACGCTATGTGTCTACTAACCGCTAACCTACCATGTTAAATCGGGTCAGAACTCTTTCCAAAGTTATCTAGCAACGATACTACTATTACGTTGATAGAAGCCTTGTGCATTTAATTACCCAATGTATTTAAGTGATCTATAAATTCTTATCTACTTTATTCTTGCGGGCCTTGATTAATTGAGCTTGTCCGCTTAGATATCGCTTTTATTTTCAAGTACCACTCGGCTAGCTAGATTAATCTAGATATAGCCGATATAACTATACTAGGTAAAAAAGTAGGGTAAGCGGTGTGTCGATCAGTATTAAAGTAATTGATGCGTTATAAGCTCTTAGCATATAACCGAAATAGACTATTGCAGGCGGCCCCATCTTATGTACCATCCATATGTCTTCGGCACTCGTTCGAGTCGTATCTCCTGTAATTAGGCGGTAATCTACTATGGTTCAGGAATTGCTCAGTCACTCGAATGTAGCGTCTATGCAGGTTTACACCGTGCTAGACCTCTGAAATCTTGCATACATCAGAAGATGATGTAGTTCAGTTACAATAAGTGCCCGCTAGAAAATAATAATGATATAGCCTCTAAAGGAGTTAGCCCCATAACGACTAACATATTTTGCCCGAATAAATTCGGCATGACTTTTATAATTTCAAGCTATGGTAGATACGGGTAATGCTTGATCCCGCGACTTACAATAAAGACAGCTAGACAGATGACAACGACACGACTTTTAACCGAAGCCGAAATCCTGAAGATGAACGATAAGGATTATATGAAGGAGAGTCAGCTTGCCTTCTTCAAGCACAGGCTTGAACAGTTACAGGCGGAAATCCTGCGCAATGCTGGGCAGACGACGGAAAATCTCCGGGAGACTGTAGTGGTACCCGATCCGGCAGATCGCGCGACAATCGAAGAAGAGCATGCACTTGAGCTTCGCACACGCGACCGTGAACGCAAGCTTCTAAAAAAAGTGCAGCAATCTCTTGCAAGAATAGAATCCGGCGAGTATGGCTGGTGTGAAGAAACGGGTGAACCTATTGGAATTCCGCGTCTTCTTGCTCGACCGACTGCAACATTATCTCTCGAGGCACAGAAACGCCGCGAACTACGCCAAAAGTTGTTCGGCGATTAATATCCAGCAACATATAGTTCGATGATGCAATCAAGACAAATATTGATTGGAAAGCACGCCATAAGCGTGTCTTTTTATTTATAGTAAGTTGATCACAGGCGTGTTATGCAGGAGAGTTTGCGGTTACATTAGCATCACTCCACGTAAAACCGCCTTGATATTATTCGAGCCGCCCTAAAATAGAGATAGGGATGTACGGCCCCAGCCCACCCTGCGGCCGCTCGCGAGGACTTCGATTAAAGGAATTCCATATGGAGCAATATCACGGCACAACCATAGTCTCAGTACGGCGCAGCAATAGCACTGCATTAGGCGGAGATGGGCAGGTGACATTAGGCAATATCGTCATGAAAAGTAGCGCCAAGAAGGTGCGGCGCATCTACGGCGGCAGGGTTTTGGTAGGTTTTGCTGGTGGTACTGCTGACGCATTTGCACTACTGGATCGCTTTGAGGGAAAGCTAGAAAAGCACCAAGGTAACCTGACCCGCGCCGCTGTCGAGCTTGCTAAAGACTGGCGCACCGATCGCATGCTTCGTCGTCTGGAAGCGATGCTGATTGCAGCTAATATTGAAACAACACTAGTGATTACCGGAAACGGAGATGTGCTTGATCCGGAAAACGGTATATGTGCTATTGGCTCGGGTGGTGCATATGCGCAAGCTGCAGCACGCGCACTTGCGGAGAATACTGATCTTGGTGCACGCGATATTGTCGAGAAGTCGCTCGAAATTGCCGGTAACATGTGTATCTATACAAATAACAACCGCATTATCGAAATCATTGAATAATCCGAACCGCCCTAATCGACCTTGCAGGACTATTATGCCTGCGTATCGCAGCCTAAGAGCTAATTCGGGCTTGGCGCTACCTTAAAAATGTCGAACATGACTACTATGACTCCCGCTGAAATCGTCTCTGAATTAAATAAGAATATTATTGGACAGAACCGCGCTAAGCGCGCGGTTGCAGTCGCACTACGCAACCGCTGGCGGCGTCAGCAAGTGCTAGATCCGTTACGCCAAGAAATCACCCCGAAAAACATTTTAATGATCGGACCGACTGGCGTAGGAAAAACAGAAATTGCGCGACGTCTAGCCAAGCTTGCCGATGCGCCATTTATTAAGATTGAGGCCACAAAGTTTACGGAAGTTGGGTACGTCGGACGCGATGTCGATAGTATCGTACGCGACCTAATCGATATCTCGGTTAAACAGATACGTGAATCAGAAATTCGAAAAGTTTTCAGGAAAGCGCAGGAACTTGCTGAGAGCCGGATATTAGATATCCTTCTACCAGAAGTACGTCCCGCCGGCTTTAGTGCGACTAGCGATGAGAGTGAAAGCGTAACGCGCCAGACATTCCGAAAGCGGCTACGAGAAGGTCAGCTAGACGACAAAGAAATCGAGCTAGATATCGAAACGCCACAGACCAGTATGGATATTATGGGTCCTCCTGGTATGGAGGAAATGACGGAGCAAATCCGCTCGATGTTTGCTAACCTCAGCGGAGGTAAGAAGCAGCATCGCAAGGCAAAAATAAAAGAAGCCTTAAAGCTCTTAACAGATGAAGAATCTGCCAAGATGATTAACGAAGAAGATATTAAAACTCGAGCGGTGCAAAATGCTGAACAGAACGGCATCGTATTTCTCGATGAGATTGATAAGATTACATCGCGCCAGGAGAATACTGGAAGTGAAATATCGCGCCAGGGTGTGCAGCGTGACCTACTGCCTCTTGTTGAAGGTACAACAATCAATACTAAGTATGGCATGCTGAGGACTGATCATATTCTATTTATTGCTAGCGGTGCATTTCACCTTGCTAAACCGAGTGATCTAATTCCTGAACTTCAGGGGCGATTTCCTATTCGCGTTGAATTAGATTCGCTATCAGTTGGTGATTTTGAATCTATTTTAGTACGCACTGATGCAAGCCTAGTTAAGCAATACCAAGCACTTCTTGCAACCGAGGATGTACACCTTGAATTTACTGAGGATGGCATTAAACGCCTCGCTGAAATCGCTTTTTCAGTTAACGAAAAAACTGAGAATATAGGAGCTCGGCGCCTATACACAGTTATTGAAAAGCTTCTTGAAGAAATTTCGTTTTCGGCTGGCAATAATTCTAGACAATCAGTCAAGATTAATGCTAAGTACGTTAACACCGCTCTGAATGACGTGTCAAAAAACGAAGACTTATCACGCTATGTGCTATAAATCAACTTGTAGATGAGTACGCGCTACTATTATTTAATATATGTTTATTAGCTTGCATTACAGCCCTTAATTAGGGGGCACCAGCGGCGCAGTCGCTTAAATACTACTGCAACATCAAACGCCAGGTTGCTAAATTCCTAATTAAATTCATGACGCTAAAAGCGCTATAGAATTCTCGGATGCTTTCCCGTGTGCCCGACATTAAAAGAACTGTCTATATATTAGCTGGTTTTCTGGACAGGTAGTCATCAATATCTTACTTAAAGTACTCAGTACTTCCGCTTGCTATTCTACATAACCATAATGTGTATAAAAACTAAGCCGGCTACTCGCGATCAAGCTATCTAATAAAAGAGTAGAGTCCCCAACAGGATAAAGATGTAAGCGCAGATAGCATCAAATACCACCTATCGTTAAACACTAGAAAGCTTCTCACTCAACTTCTTTGTTAAGATATATTAGATAGTTAGCAAGCTCTATCGTCACATAAGTCACATCATTATTAGTGTTAGATAACTTTAGAAATTAAGTAACTTCTAGCCTCGCTGTTAGCATACACGAGAAATATAAACTCACGCTGTATCGTTCGTCCCCGCATTCCTTAAAGCACGGTCACGAATAAAAGTAGTTAAGATCTGTCTGACCACTATAAGTATCTAGGAACTAATACGTTAGCGCGCCTCCTACCCATAGGTAATGTATATACGGTGATAAAAAGCGCTAATACACGATAAATTCGTTTCAAGTTATATTCTGAGAATAGCACTGACAGGAAAAAATATATTCCTATACAAGGAATATATCTATATACAATAAAACAACTAATGCTCTAGAAAGACTATTCTAGTCTGATAGTGTAGCGAAAACGTCTAGTTATCATAAAACAAGTGCACTACTCTTTCACTAAAACCCGAGCTATTAGCAGTAAGGCGCTGATTTTATGCTTGATTAGAGGCTTTCTAGCCCAGGACTGAGACTTGTCTCTACAGCACAAACGACATACACAAAATATACTGTACAATAAGTTTAACGCCGGCTAAGCATTTACCTGCACTCTAGTTGCTTTAGGGATCGAATAGGTCGTTAGTCAGTCTATCTTTTGTAGTACGGAGCTAAAGACGAGCAGTTAGTATTGAGTAATCCGAGGTCTATGACCGATATAGTTAATCCCCTCAAGACCGTAGATAACCTTGCTAGGTTAAATCGTTAGAGTAGTAATAAACCTGTTATCAAGGCCACTGTATAGAAAAATCAATACAGAATAAGACTAATTAGTGGCTGTCTAATTTTTTATTTGAGTTTCTAACTTTATTAGACTTCTCGGATTTAAGTCATAATACTAAATATTACCTCTTACTCTATAAATAGACGACAGGTACACCTTGTAGATAATATTCTAGGTGTTAAGAGCGTTTATTTGAATTCTAAGCATGATTAATAACAAAGCTCTTAATCTATGCGTTTTTTTCTATCGCTTGTTAGAAGGTGAAGCGAAGCACATTAAAATAAAAAACTGGTGAAATATATAGATATTAGCCAACTAAGTAAGATCCAATACATCAACACTATAGTTGTATAGATGCTAGAACAATATATTTATTCTGGCTATATTAACGCATCTGTTCGGTAAAGACTGTCTCACATATAATATTAACTTACCGCAGACATGGTTTCAGCTATATCAGCGGTCGTGATAAAGATAGAAAGTTGATTGATATCGCAAATATACTAGGCGTGATATACAAAAAGAAAATACTACGAAATTCTTTATCAGCGCATAATATCGACGTACTACCTACCGGTAGTACGATTATAGGTATATTGAGGACAATAATTTTATTATTACTGCATATAGCTGGAAGTAGCATGCACCCCATCATATCATTAATATGACGCATTAAGTACTCGGTATTGCTCATAAGTAATCGTTGATAGTTTATATTCTTAGCACATATTGCTTTGATCCTTATTAGACCCACTCCTCGGGTGCCTTAGGAGGTAGATAAAACACAAGTAAAGGTATCAGCTCGATTGATATTATCAATCCATAAATTCCCATTTCACTATATTATTATAGCCAAAGTGGCTTATTCCTTAACCGGGCTGGAGCTTGATGATTACAATCTTTAGCGAGCTTAGCATCCTGTTAGCTAAAATAATACTCTTCTATCACGCTCTAAGAATTTCACGCCACTGAGCCACAATGTATAAACATATAAACACGGGCTTAAAAAATTAAGTTTTTTAGGTAATATAATAGATATACAGGCTATTTTGAATATATCACACTGCTGTATGATGAGCGTTAATAATCATAGCTTGCTCTTCGTATTTAATAAATTTATAAGTATTTATCTTGCTACAAGCTAGCTCTATGATATATAGGTATGCCTATGATCAAGCGTTTCAAGGTGGTAATAAATAGCATTCCCAATAATATGCAGATATTCGCCTGGAACGTCCTATATCTATAATGTGTTGTATATTAAGTGGTTATCGCTTTAAAGCTTAGTCCGTCAGAAAAAAATATAGAGTGCTATAGAACTATTAGTTAAATGCCCTTATTAGACTTGTATTGCTGTAATAAAAAACACTATAGCCACCCATAACAGGCCGCGTTTTAGCCCTGGAGCTACGCACATTATCGAATATATCATATAATGGGTTACTTCTAATAAGGGGCGAAGTTTTTTAAAATGCTAGAATAGTATAGATCACGCATAAAATATATCACTCTAATTTTAATAATAAATTTTCAGTTAATTTCTATCTGCTGATATTAGCAGCATCGAATTTACTAACCATTTTGGTACTAGTATAAGTCTACTGATAAAATCATGCATTAGTAACATGTGACAGCGATGAACATAAAGATACAGGCCGCTTTATTTTAAGACATCTTTATTAGTATTTGTTTCTAGCTCACTTCCTCGAGATTGGCTAAGAAAGGCGATCCAAATACAATTACAACATTACTTTATGGAACAATTAATGAATTTTATGGTTATTAAAATGCATTTTTTATTCGATGACGGATGCTCTTGCAATCTTATACGCACCTATTACGCGAAATCCATCACTATGGAAATCCGAAAATAAACTAGAAAGTTTTTAGACTCTATGTACTTACGCTACTTATGCCGTTTCTCGTATAATTAGAAGCTTTATCAAGATATGTATAAGAGCACTAAATAAAATAGCATATTCGACTTCATTTAGAATACCCAAATAGGTATATAACATAATATTAACTCGATATATCCCTCGTAGGTGCGGTATCCTGTCTCTAGAGGGATGTATTGCATCGGAGGATAGTACGCAATTAGTATACTAGCGTAGTAGTCTTGTAGAATATTACGTCCTAAAATTTGACCGGTCTTGTTCGTTTACCGCAAACTCATGTCTACTCCGCCTTACGAAGCGCGTACACTGGCCGCACACGATCCAAATTCGGGTTGGCGAGTCTACTTCAATACACGCATGTTAATCTGCGTGTTTCTTGGATTTACGTCGGGCCTACCACTTTTCACGCTGCTAAACCTAGTGCAAGCGTGGCTGAGAAATGGAGGTGTCGATATAAAAACCATTGGCCTCTTCGCCTTATTGCAATTTCCATATACATGGAAATTTGTATGGGCGCCATTAATGGATCGTTTTGTGCCTAGATTTGGCCGATGGCGCCCTGGGCGCCGACGTGGCTGGATATTATTAACCCAGCTTGGCGTTCTCACGCTAGTCGCTACAATGGGATTTGTGTCACCGACCAACTCAATCCGTACAGTGGCCGTGCTTGCCGCTGCTCTTGCATTCGCAAGTGCAAGCCTAGATATTATGCTTGATGCATACAGGCGCGAGCTACTAAAAGACACCGAGCAAGGTCTAGGTACGGCAATTCATGTCAACGCATATAAATTAGCTGCTCTTGTGCCTGGTTCTCTGTCATTAATCTTGGCCGACCACTGCGCTTGGTCAACGGTTTTTGCTGTCACGGCAGCGTTCATGCTGCCAGGTGTAGCGACAGCCCTATTAGTGAGCGAGCCTCAGGTGCAGAGTACGCTGCCACATACGCTAGAAGAGGCTGTATTAATGCCATTTCGGGAATTCGTCGCACGTGATGGAGCAAAGCAAGCTCTGATTTTACTAGCGTTCGTTTTTCTGTATAAGCTCGGTGACAATATGGCGACCTCGCTAGCTACGTCCTTCTATCTTGATATTGGCTTTACGAAAACAGAAATTGGATTAGTATCTAAGACTAGCAGCTTCTGGGCAAGTATTGCCGGCGGTATCTTTGGGGGTATGTGGCTAATGCGAATTGGCACAGCTCGTGGCTTATGGACTTTCGGTATCGCACAAATAGTTGCAGTACTCGGATTCGCGGTACTTGCCAGAACGGGTCATACGCTACCTGGACTAGCGACGGTCATCAGCCTCGAGGCATTCGCTACAGGCCTAGGTACGGCCGCTTTTACTACGTATATTGCAGGTACGACTGACCCGCGATATACTGCAACGCAGTTTGCATTATTCACTAGCCTTGCATCAGTGCCTCGAACTTTTGCTAATGCCGGCGCTGGTTATATCGTCTCTCAGATAGGCTGGTTTGATTTTTTCTTACTGTGCGCCGTTCTAGCGATTCCAGGCATGATGCTTCTTCCAAGGATCGCACCATGGAAACCGCGATAATATAGCGATCATGTATCGCGGTTTGCACTATCCTAGGCACTATTATTGCAAGCTATTACCTGTCCCCGTGCACGGGGGGTCTTAGCACTAGCTAAATAGCTAGTGAGTTTTTTGTTCTGTCGCGTACTTTTCTCATTATTGACGGCCCTGTCTACGTAGCGGACAGGGCCGTCAAGGTAATATGTGGATTATATCTCCTCATTTAGGATGATACCCTATAGTAGTTCGGCAGAGTTCCAAACTTTAAGATTGCTAATCTTAGCGTATACCGATTTTATATCGGCTAACATCTAGTCGCCACAGTCAGCGCTATTTAAAATCGCTAGTGTAATACCCTATAAAGCTAGAATGCCTAAGATCTCTATAGGTATTTGAATGATATGTCTAAACCTTATGAAAAGACGTACATCAGGAGAGTGTATATTCATAGTCAATCGTCAGCGGCGCATGATCACTAAACTTAATATTACGAAAAATAGACGTGCGCCTAGCGGTGGAAGCAATGCTAGCTGTTGCGATCTGGTAATCGATCCGCCATCCTATATTTTTTATATAGGCTTGACCGCGATTACTCCACCATGTGTACTGTTCAGGCCGAGGATCTAGCATACGAAAGACATCTATATAGCCGAGCTCGTCGAATATTCTAGTTAGCCATGCTCGCTCTTCGGGTAGGCATCCGGAGTTCTTCTGATTGCCCTTCCAATTCTTGATATCGATTTCCTTATGCACGATGTTTATATCGCCGCAGCAAATTACTTCACGCTCGCGGCGAAGCTTATCTAGGTGTACATAGAGATTATCCATAAATCGGTATTTTATAGACTGCCGCTCTGTACTACTCGAACCAGACGGTATATAAACTGATATTAGCGATAGGTCTCCATAGCGTAACTCGACATAGCGCCCCTCATAATCAAATGCTTTATTGCCAAAACCAGCGATGAATTCGTCCGGTTTATGTTTTGCATAGAGGCCCGTACCACTATAGCCCTTCTTCTCTGCATGCTGGAAGTAGCCAATAAAGTCGTAAGGCATAAGGAATTTAGGCGTCATATCATTTTGAGAGCACCTAATTTCTTGCATGCAGATAATATCCGCATTCTGTTCGGGAAACCAGTCAAAAAAGCCTTTCTTTGCAGCAGAACGTATACCGTTAAGATTAACCGTTATAATTCGAAGCATGGTTTAATTTTTTCCCATAAACAAAGCGATTTTGATGGTTAATATTACTCATCAGACTCCATACATCACCTGATAAAGATGTATTAAATAATGCATTATTTATAATATATAGTATATTTAATAATAGAATCTATAGTACTAAATCAGTAAATACTAGGTTTCGAAAATAATTCGTGCCAGTATATTCGTAGTTGTTTAAGTGTTTATAAGACTCGGAGAGAGTGACAAAGAATCTACTTTGAATGCTTAGAAAGCTTGTTCTTTAGTAGTTCGTTAACCTGCTGTGGATTTGCTTGACCTTGTGTAGCTTTCATCATCTGACCGACAAGCGCATTAAATGCATGATTCTTGCCTGAAAGATATTCATTAACACATTTTGGATTAGTAGCAATCACTGTATCTAGAATAGCCTCGAGCGAGCTGATATCGGAGATTTGCTTAAATCTCTTTGAATTGATAATGCGGTCTGCCGCTGTATTATCAGAAGCATTTTCATCCCAGATAATTCCAAAAATTTCTTTGCCTATTTTATTTGAAATTGTACCATCGACGATTCTCAGAATAATTAACGCTAATTGTTCGGCTGATACCCTTGTCTCGCCGATACTCAGTCTATCTCGGTTCAGGTGTGATGCAAGTCCCCCTATCATCCAGTTTGCTACCATCTTCGCATTTGTAATACCTACTTTAGATACTACTTGCTCATAATACTCAGCAAAGGCTTGTGATGTCGTAAGAGCGTCTGCTTCATGCCTAAGTAAACTATATTGCTTAGTAAAACGACACCTCATTGCGTCTGGTAACTCTGGCAGGAATCGGCGTACCTTATCGACCCAATCTTTATTGATTATAAGAGGTATTAGGTCGGGGTCGGGGAGATAACGGTAGTCATGTGCGTCTTCCTTGTGACGCATCGCCTGCGTTTCGCCACGGTTCGAATCATATAGCCGAGTTTCTTGCACGACAATGCCACCATTCTGAATCAATCTAATCTGGCGACATACCTCATATTGAATGGCTTCCTCTAGAAAGCGAAATGAATTTAGATTCTTAATCTCGGTGCGTGTACCGAATGCTTGATCGCCAAGTCGGCGTACCGATACATTTGCGTCGAAGCGAAAAGAGCCTTCCTGCATATTTCCATCGCAAATATTTAACCAGACAACCAATGAATGTAATGTCTTAGCATAAGCTACTGCTTCAGCAGCACTGCGCATATCTGGCTCAGTTACGATCTCTAGAAGCGGTATTCCAGCTCGGTTCAGATCGATACCGGTCATTCCAGTAAAATCCTTGTGCAAAGATTTTCCAGCGTCCTCTTCAAGATGTGCGCGAATTAATTTAATAGATTTCTTATACACATTAGGGCGAGATTTCTCGTTCACTTCTACCCGGATTATAATCAAGCCACCACGTATAACTGGCAACTCGTACTGGCTGATTTGATAGCCTTTAGGTGAATCTGGATAAAAGTAATGCTTACGGGAAAACACGCTTCTCGGGGCGATTGTTGCATTAATAGCAAGTCCGAAGAGTATTGCTCGCTCAACAGCGACTCGATTCGTAACAGGCAGCGCTCCCGGTAAAGCTAGATCGACTGCGCAAGCCTGCATGTTTGGTGCGGCACTAAACTGCGTTGAGGCCCCAGAAAAAATTTTTGACTTAGTTGACAGCTGCGCGTGCGTCTCTAGTCCAATTACTACTTCCCAATCCATAGTTAAACTCCCCCAGGCGTTTTTCGATGCCAGGTAGTAACGCGCTGGAACGCATCGGCAACTTGTAACATCTTAGCTTCATTAAAATAATTTCCGATAATCTGTAAGCCTACTGGCCGTGATGCATAAACACCAGTGCTAAAGCCACATGGAATGCTCATACCCGGCAATCCAGCTAAACTCGTAGAGAGTGTATAGATATCCGCTAGATACATCTGCAAAGGATCGTTAACCTTCTCACCAAGATTCCACGCGACAACCGGCGATACCGGCCCCATAATCATGTCGCACTGCCTAAAAACATTCTGGAAGTCCTGAGCGATAATATGCCGAATCTTCTGAGCTTGTAGATAATACTCGTCATAGTAGCCGTGTGATAATACGTATGTACCAACTAGGATTCGTCGCTTTACTTCAGCTCCAAATCCATCGGAGCGTGTTTTCTTATACATTTCGAGCAAGTCTCGATACTGAGGGGCTCGATATCCATAACGTACCCCATCAAAACGCGACATATTCGACGAAGCCTCTGCTGAGGCGATCACATAGTAGACTGGAATCGCTAGTTCCGTCTTAGGCAGAGATACTTCTATCAAAATCGCACCGAGTGTTTCGTATTGCTGTAAGGCTGTATTAATCGCAGTGCGCACGTCGCTTGACAACCCAGCGCCGAAGTATTCTCGTGGTAATCCAATGCGTAGCCCAGAGAGTGGATAATCAGAAAGTGTATCGGTTTGCCATGCCTTACCCAGGCTATATGTATAGTCTTCCACGTCTCGTTGCGCGCTTGTCGAGTCTCTCGAATCAAAACCACTGATCGCGTTTAGCACTAGTGCGCAATCTTCTGCTGAACGCGCCATGAGCCCTCCTTGGTCGAGGGATGATGCAAACGCGATTATCCCATAGCGGGATACGCAGCCATAAGTCGGCTTAATACCAGTGATTCCAGTCATCGACGCTGGCTGGCGAATTGAGCCACCGGTGTCGGTGCCGGTGGCTATAGGTGCCAGTGCAGCAGCTACTGCTGTAGCTGAGCCCCCAGAGGAACCGCCAGGAACTGCATTACGATCCCAGGGGTTGCGTACTGGACCAAAAAAAGAATTCTCATTGGATGAGCCCATTGCAAACTCATCCATGTTAGTCTTACCTAGCGTGACCATGCCTTTCGCGGCCAACCGCTCCACAACCGTTGCGTCAAACGGACTTATATAGTTAGCTAGCATTCGGGATCCAGCGCTGGACTTCCATCCACGCGTCACAAACACGTCCTTATGTGCAATCGGCAGACCGAGCAGCGGTGTGCGGTCTCCACGCATAAGCCGCTGCTCAGCTGCATAAGCTGAATCCAGCGTTAGCTGTGGATTCACATCGATAAATGCATTTAGCTCCCGTTCGGCTTCAATACGCCTCAGGAAATACTGTGTAAGCTCAAGCACAGATACCTGCTTTGTATCAAGCGCAACTCGCAATTCAGTGAGGCTTTTTTGATGCATCGTATAGTTTTCCGTTGCTTTATATTATTCGATTACTTTCGGGACTAAATACAAACCGTCCTGGACTGCAGGTGCGCATCGCTGGTTCTCGTCCCGATGAATATGCTCTGTCACAATATCTTCTTGCAGTCTTAGCTTAACCTTCTCTATCTGCTGAGTCGGATATGAAAGCGGCTCGATTTTAGTTGTATCTACAGCTTGCATCTGCTCGACCAAACTGAAGAACTGGTTCAGTTGCTCTAACATATACTCTGCCTCGTATTGACTCAGCTCTATATGAGCTAAGTGCGCAATACGGTTTACATCAGTGAGGGTTATGGCCATGGTGTCACTAAAGATTAAGAAATGAGCGAAACACCCTTACTTTTCTTCGAATACAGTAGAATTATAAGGTATCATTAGAAATTCTCCCCAAACGCCGCCCGACTTCTTACTGCCATTTCTACAATGTCTTCCGCATGCGCGTATCACGGCGGCTGTAGCATTCGCGCTGCCTGTATACGCGCACCGCCTATGCCGATAAGTTTTTCCGCAGCTTCGTGACTGCGCGGCGGCCGCCTTTCGGGACCTCTGCCGAAGTTATTGTTTTACCCGCCGCCGGCGCATACAAATATTTTCCGCGACCGGCATCCGCGAGACAGGATTTTTAATGTTCGGTTTTCTCCACAGCTATTTCTCCAACGATCTGGCGATCGACCTAGGTACCGCTAATACACTAATATATATGCGTGGAAAAGGTATCGTACTTAACGAACCATCGGTTGTTGCAATCCATCAAGAAAGTGGGCCAAACGGAAAAAAGATGATCCAGGCCGTAGGCAGAGAAGCCAAGCAAATGCTTGGAAAGGTGCCAGGCAACATCGAGGCGATCCGACCAATGAAGGATGGCGTGATTGCGGATTTTCGCGTCACAGAGCAGATGATTAAACAGTTTATCAAGACCGCACACGAATCTAGGATGTTTTCGCCATCGCCTCGGATTATTATATGTGTACCATGCGGATCAACTCAGGTTGAGCGCCGAGCGATCCGCGAAGCTGCGCTGGGTGCGGGCGCATCGCAAGTTTACCTCATTGAGGAGCCAATGGCTGCGGCTATTGGTGCCGGTTTACCAGTGTCAGAAGCGACCGGCTCATTAGTAGTAGATATCGGTGGTGGCACTACTGAAGTTGGTGTTATTTCGCTTGGTGGCATTGTATATAAAGGCTCAGTACGGGTCGGGGGCGATAAGTTCGATGAAGCAATTGTTAACTATATCCGCCGAAATTATGGCATGTTAATTGGTGAGCAAACCGCTGAGGTAATAAAGAAAGAGATTGGATCGGCATTCCCAGGCTCAGAAGTCAAGGAAATGGAAGTTAAGGGTCGTAACCTATCTGAAGGGATCCCGCGTAGCTTTACAATCTCAAGCAACGAGATCCTGGAGGCGCTAACAGACCCATTGAATCAGATTGTCTCATCTGTCAAGATTGCACTGGAGCAGACTCCGCCGGAGCTAGGCGCCGATATCGCTGAGCGCGGCATGTTACTAACCGGAGGCGGCGCACTGCTGCGAGATTTAGATCGGCTTCTTGCGGAAGAAACAGGTCTACCGGTTCTGGTGGCTGAAGATCCGCTTACCTGCGTAGTGCGAGGTTCTGGAATGGCTCTTGAGCGAATAGATAAGCTCGGCAGCATTTTTTCATACGAATAATTTAGTTAAAGTCAACGCATGTTCGGGCGTTAATCATGGAATACAGTCCGCCGACTTTGTTTAGGCAAGGGCCCTCGGCGCACTCGCGCCTGCTTATATTTCTCGGTCTCTCGATTGCGCTGTTAGTGGCTGATGCGCGTTTTCAGGCATTCGAAGTTGTGCGAAAAGTGATCGGAATGGGGCTTTATCCTATACAATGTGCAGCGCTAGCACCGCGAGATCTAATTATTAGCAGCACGAATTTATTCGTTACAATCCATGAATTGCGTAGCGCGAATAAAATACTACTCGATAAAAACCTACAATTATCGGTGCGTATGTCTCAAACGGCTCAACTGCTAGCCGAGAATAAACATCTCCGTGAGCTACTGCGGTTACAGCAGAATTTAACGATACAGACAACACCTGCTGAAGTTCGCTACGATACGCGAGATCCATTCACACACAAAGTTATTATCTCTGCTGGCAGGCAGCAGAATGTACAGATAGGCGCACCAGTAGTAAACGAAAAAGGTGTTATCGGGCAGGTCACACGCGTCTTTCTATTGCAATCTGAAGTTACGCTACTGACCGATAAAAACCAGGCGGTACCGGTGCAGATACTACGCACAGGTGTACGTAGTGTCATTTATGGCTCCCCTAAGGGAGATATGCTCGATCTAAGGTTCGTTCCGACTAGCACTGATGTGAAGATTGGTGATGAATTAGTCACAAATGGGTTGGATGGCATCTACCCGCCAGGACTGCCAGTAGCTAAAGTTATTCGCGTTGATAAAAAAACTGATACTACATTTGCCAAAGTAGTGTGTAATCCGCTTGCGCCGGTCAGGAGCGCTTGCCAGTTATTAGTGCTACGCTATGACGTATATAAGCTAGCACATCCCACGGATATAGCTATAGATACGGCTAATAAGATTATAAGACAGGTAAGAGCTAAGAAATTTTCTCAGACGATAGCCGGTAATAATACCGTGACATTAGCGGCTATACCTATTCGAGCTATGTTAACCGGAGGAGTATGCGGAACATAGAAATGAATCGCCCCTATTATATTCTTTTGCCGGTTAATCTGTACTTTATTGCATTTAGTCTAGCCGTCGCGTTTTTTTTTAATCTTTTGCCGTGGGGTAAGTGGATCGGTGTTCCCGATTTTATCGTGATTGTGCTGTTGTTCTGGAATGTTCATCAGCCGCATAAAGTTAGCATGGGTACCGCCTTTATACTAGGGCTGCTAATGGACGTACACAACGCAAGCTTATTCGGTGAACATGCGCTGGCCTATACACTACTATCGTACGGGGCAATCATGATGCACCGGCGTTTGTTATGGCTATCGCTAAGCGCGCAGATCTTCGTTGTCATGCCACTATTAATAATTGCGCAGATTGTACCCTTTATAATCCAGCTAGTGTCTAGTGGCGAATTCCCGGGATGTAGCCACTTTCTAAATAGTGTGATCGGAGCGCTGCTCTGGCCGGTTATAAGCATACTACTATTGTTACCACAAAAACGTGCGGCCAACCCAGACAATACACGACCGATTTAACCTGAACCGCTCGAAGATGACGGAATTTAATAATCCCGGGCAGATGCTAGCCTGTTTCAGGCTGCGCATCATCGCTTCAGGCATATTTGTGCTTGCATGCTTTATACTACTTGGCTGTCGCTTTCTATATTTACAAGTTTGGAAACACGATAAATATTCTCTGCAGGCAGACGAAAATCGCATCTCGATCGTGCCGATCACGCCAAATCGTGGCATGATTTTCGACCGAAATGGTATAGTGCTCGCCAAAAACTACTCAGCCTACACGTTAGAAATTACGCCATCAAAAATTAATGGCTCACTGGATAATCTAATTGAACAGTTATCGAGTGTAGTGACTATCGACGTTCGCGATCGTCGCCGATTTAAGAAGTTACAGGAAGACTCCAAAAACTTTGAGAGCGTACCGATTCGTACACAACTCAGCGACGAGGAAGTAGCCCGTTTTACTGGGCAGCGCTATCGATTTCCGGGTGTAGAGGTACGCGCAAGACTATTTAGACAATATCCACTTGGTACTAGTGCAGCGCACGTGATCGGTTACATCGGACGCATATCACAACGCGACAAAGAACGTATCGATACGGTCAGTGCAAAAAACGACAGTAATCCAGCACACTATAATCCTCGTCTTGATAGGAACAACTACAATGGGACCGACTATATCGGAAAAATTGGTGTAGAGCAAAGCTACGAGACCGAGTTACACGGCATAACAGGCTTTGAAGAGGTTGAGGTAACCGCCGGAGGCCGACCGGTACGAACTTTATCACGCACCCAAGCTGCACCCGGAAATAATCTTCGACTCTCGCTTGATATCGGCTTGCAAAAAATCGCGGAACAGGCATTTTTAGGTAAGCGTGGCGCCCTGGTAGCAATCGAACCTGCGACGGGAGACGTTCTCGTATTCGTGTCGTCACCCAGCTTTGATCCAAACATGTTTGTAGATGGCATTGATCAGCTAGCCTGGAATAGGCTGAATACATCGCCTGACCACCCTCTGCTAAACAGGCCATTATGTGGTACTTATGCACCCGGTTCGACATATAAACCATTTATGGCGCTCGCTGCACTCGCTGAACATAAGCGCACGCCAACGTGGGGTTTCCAGGATCAGGGCTCTTATAAGTTCGGTGGACACGTATTCCATAACGACGTATTACAGGGGCAGGGATGGGTCGATATGCACCGTTCAATCGTTGTATCTAACGACACGTATTACTATATGCTGGCGCATGATCTAGGCGTTAACACAATTGCAAATTTTATGAAGCAGTGGGGGTTCGGCCAGAGGACTGGTATCGATGTTGAAGGTGAAGCACGCGGTGTGCTACCGTCTACTGATTGGAAGAAGAGGGCCTATCATAGAATTGAGCAGCAGCGCTGGTATGAAGGTGAAACAATTAGTCTCGGCATTGGACAGGGCTATAATTCGTATACGATACTTCAACTCGCTCACGCCGTCGCAACGCTAGCAAATAATGGTGTGATTATGAAACCTCATCTGGTTAAAGATATCGAAAAGCCGATCACACGAGAGTGTCGGCTGACATCATCTAAACCCAGCGGACGAATCCAGGGTATTACGCAAACAGATATAAACGTTATCAAGTATGCGATGAAAAGCGTAATGGACAGCCCTGCTGGAACTGCGCATAAAATCTTTAGTAACGCGCCCTATACGTCGGCTGGCAAGACTGGTACGGTGCAGGTATTTTCGCTACAAGGACAAAAATACCGCGCACATGCATTATCTGAGCACTTACGTGATCACGCATTATTTATTGCGTTTGCGCCGGTTGAGCAACCGAAAATAGCTATAGCATTAATAGTCGAGAATGGCGGCTGGGGAGGGCAGGCGGCTAGCCCTATTGCCCGAACCGTACTTGATTATTACTTTATTGACCGCGTGAAGCTCGATTCCAAAGCCACTACCTCCATCGCGATGAAAACTTCGACAATCGACCTCCGTAGTGCTCAAACCCCAATACAGGACATATCGAACTTAGCCAAAGCAGAGGTAGTAATGGCTAAGTCGGTACTTGCAAACTCGGCATATAAAAGTATTAGCAGTAAGCCGCTTCAAAGCAACTCCAGCACTGTTAGTGTATCAGTATCAGATCTTTCGAACATTGGAACAATGGTCCCGTACGCTAGTAGCAATAATATGCTTCCCGCCACACAACAGACACCTCCTTTATATCAACCTTTAGAGAACACACTACCCGCTATGTCAGATCGATTCAGGAGCGCGAAAAGCGTCACCCATTCAGTCGTATACTAGGAATCGCCATGCCTATCGAGCCCCGCGCGATAATTAGACGTGCAAAATGGATGTTCACCGGCTTTGATAAACCATTTATGCTAATTGTCTTATCGTTGCTATGCTTAGGCATACTAGCGCTATATAGTGCTAGTATGAACGCACCTGGACGTGTTGAAGACCAGGTGCGTAATATTTTACTTACGTTTGTGCTGATGTGGATAGTTGCTAACATACCCCCACAGACACTGATACGTTTTGCCGTGCCTGCTTACACTTTTGGAGTGGCGCTGCTTATCGCGGTATCACTATTTGGCTTAACCAAAAAAGGTGCTAAACGATGGCTTAATGTAGGCGTCGTGATTCAACCATCTGAAATCCTAAAAATTGCTATGCCGCTAATGCTAGCATGGTACTACCAGAGACGAGAGGGCATGATACGGTGGTATGATTACCTTATCGGCTTTATTATCCTGGCAGTGCCAGTTGGGCTAATCGCTAAGCAACCTGATCTAGGCACTGCAATATTGGTGCTATCCACGGGATTATTTGTCATCTACTTTGCAGGATTAAGCTTCAAACTTATCGCTCCTTTAATGCTAGCATTAGTAATCGGCATTACCTCATTGGTTGTAACTGAGAAGCATATTTGTCAGCCAGACATCCAATGGGTTTTGCTACATGACTACCAGAAGCAGCGTATTTGCGCACTGCTCGATCCAAGTTTAGACCCGCTGGGGAAGGGATTCCACACAATCCAGGCAATTATCGCGATCGGATCTGGTGGAGCCTTCGGCAAAGGCTGGCTTAAGGGAACTCAAGCGCACCTAGAGTTTATTCCAGAAAAACATACAGATTTTATCTTTGCTGTCCTCTCTGAAGAGTTCGGTTTAGCTGGCGGGCTTGTGCTTTTATTCTTATATCTTTTTCTCGTCGTGCGTGGCCTGTATATTGGAGCCAATGGTTCTACTCTATTTAGCCGATTACTAGCTGGGGCGCTAGCGCTTTCCTTTTTTATGTATGCATTTGTCAATATCAGCATGGTCAGTGGTATTTTACCTGTCGTAGGCGTACCACTACCATTTATAAGCTATGGCGGCACTGCACTTATTACACTCGGTATTGCAACCGGAATGATTATGAGCGTTGCACGGCAAAAGCGCCTAATACAAAGTTAATAAAAGTACTTTTTGATTATAATAGGGTATGGTTCAGAAAATTCTTTGTAAAAATGCCTTAATAGCTAAAATCCTTTGATGCGTGAACACTACTGAAGTAACAATACTACTTAGTACAAACTATATAGATTAATACTATATCTATATGTACACTATAGACGCGAGAGAAGGTCTAAACACCTTGTCTATGAGCCTTTTGTCGGTATTTTGAGTGCATCTCACGACTATTTTATGCTTATAAAGCATATGGAGAGAAATAGACTAGTTACTAATCGTCAATTAGCATGGGATCTTGCAAGTGTATTAAACTCTTTATACCAGACTTTGAGCCTCATAAAAGTTTATTACTATGATCTATCCGGATTTCTCTTTATACTAATCATCTTACCTTAAAAAATTTTAATACATATTAATATCCGTATAAATTTCTATACTAGTAGATAGATGCTTCACCTCAAATTCTTGTTTGGGTGTTCTACTTTTTAAAAAAGCACTTATACGTCTGAATAATAGGCGGTATTAATGATATTAAAGATTAGCCTATAACTAGCCGAGTATTTAATTCGCCTATTTAGTGATCTATCGATTGCATAAGAAAGTTTTTATAATTTATACGCTTATATCTTATTAATTTCTGATTACTCTAAAATTATAATAGGGCCTCTCCTTTTGGGATAATCGTTTGGCATCATAATATTTCCTGCTATTCGGCTATTTTTTTCGATGAATTAGTACTATAAAAACATGAGGATTTATCTATATAATCCTATGCGTAACTAACACTGCGGATTATAGTTTGAAAAATTGAAAATACTACTAGTCGATTAGACCTTACCACCTTTCCTGTAACCTATAAAATTAACTATATATTAATCTGATTAAGAACATTATTACGCATTACTTATCAAGTAAGCACCCACAAGATTAAAATAATAGTCCTTAATGAGCCATTACTTCTATTTAAAAGAGGATATGTACATTATAGAACTATTGATTTATAGTTGAGCCTGATACAAGCAGTGTCATTAGCATATGTTGCACTTGACTGTTTAAGCGTGCTAAAAATAAAAAACGTCTATATAGAACAAGCAGCGGGTCTTACTAGATAAAACAATGTAAGTGAAGTGTATATCGGCTATGCTTATATCTGATGCGCTTTATAGCCCCTCAATTAGAAGGGGTAAGCTGGCCGCTTATACGGCCGATTTACCTAAATTATTTTTAGATGCCACTTTGCATATCCGGAAGATAGTATAAAACTATAACTTCTATTATATAGGTTTCATAGACTTGGCTATATTAGCTATCTTAATAGAACATTACTTGCACAGGTAATATGCTGTTAAGATAGCAATTCGTAGATAAAATTATATGTCACTATATAAACGAGTTGTAAGTGAGATTACCGATGGAAGGGGGCTCACCTCGATACAATCCAGTTAAGAGCGTTTTCTAAGCTTAGTCAGGGAGGCAGAATATCTAAACAGCTATCTAGAGAACAACATGATGCGTACTATATAAACTCCTCATTCCTATTAAGGAAGCAGAGGTTAGCACTAGAAACTAAACTTTAAAGTTTTTTACTTTTTAAGATTTTACGAATTAGTGGTGGCCTAGGGTGGAATTGAACCACCGACACGCGGATTTTCAGTCCGCTGCTCTACCAACTGAGCTACCAGGCCACGCTGAACATTGAGTATATCAAGGTTAGTCGAAGGCCTCAAGTTTCTATAAATATAAGAAGTAAACGGACTATTATTTACATTACTTTTACCTCATTCGACGCCAAGCTGACTGAGCTTCTTGTATAAGCAGGTATTGATCAAGCCCCCGTTTTTCGGGATGTATGATCTGTTAGAATAGCTAAAATAAGATAATACTCACAGCATGCGCGCCTAAAAATGGCTTACATTGCGTAATTATATACTAACGACTTAGTTGTAGTTAAAGTTTCTGCTATCGGCTATTTTATTAATAGGTAGCCTTAATTCACTAGCGGCGCTTTGCGCTATAGTTCTTCTTCGAAAGCGCCTGAGAGCTTTCAAGGCGTAATTAGCTCCTCAGGAAAATTTAGCGCACTAATATTGACGGCCTTGACTGTAGTGTTAGTAATCTTATACCGTAAGGTTATATTAACCAGCGTCGTTAATAATCTTTACGCTACTTATTCTTTGCAAAATATCATGCTATCAGCATTAAGCATCTACATATCATGCGTTGCTAGATCTAGCTTAACTCCTCTTAGGACTCCGGCACCTGCTATAAATTTTTGGCAGAAGCAATTCTTTGTTTCTAACATATCCAGGAATAATTCCTGGATATGTATTTCTAATCTTAGATTAAGTTAATACTTTAGTAATTAGCCTACTAAACTACAAGTTTATATATAATGCTGGTGTATTTATCAATAAACTTCTTCTATAGCCTGTTGTGCCATCCCCTAGATAGACCTAAAACCAGGACCCACCTGAGGCACATAAGTCAAGCCGGAGAGTACGGGGCCCTACCATACAGGTAGTGCTAGTGAGTACTCTTAGAGATATTGATTTCGCCTGTTATTGATGTGGCTCTGGATTAGATAGCAAACTTTTTGCAGATTATTAAGTCAGTACTTTAAATTCTGGAACATTCCCCGCACGCATCTAGGGCAGTATAGCAATAAGGAGTACTGCTTGCAGACATTACGTACGTTAGTAGCTGTCTAGATCGACTCTGGCATTATTATAGTAAAAGTTTCGAGAAATAATGCATACTTTACTCGCATTAATCGCACTAATAAATTTTATGTAGTCCGGACTTACTAAGTGCTTTCTCCGGGTATACATAATATACTCACTGGACCATATGCATGCGCTTTATTATGGCTTACTCGTATTTAAGTGCGGGATATAAAAATATACGTAGCTATAATAGCTTTAGCGGTATTGGCGTACGAGCGCTGATACATATTAAGGGTGTAGGCGGCTGTTCATTTGTATGATACAGCATCTTTTCTAACACCCCCTCTCAGTAACCTCAGTAACTTAGCTTAAGCGATTAATTAGGTCTTAAAGCACTGACCTTTATATAGAGAAAATCCTGCGGAAAATTCTCGAGCCATAAGCTTTCTACCTCCTGGTTTTTGGAGCTGTGTAGCGCGCAGCGCCTGCTCGCCACATGCAATCGTAATACCAGTGCTATCCACGGCTACAATAGTGCCGGGAGTCACGTGGGTTTCTATAGCACATACCGATTCAGCGGCTAAGATTTTTAGTGGTGTACCATCTAGTATCCCATACGCAGCAGGATACGGATTAAAAGCCCTCACTTTACATGACAGAACTGAAGCTGGCAAGCGCCAATCTAACGCCGCCTCCTGTTTGGATAGCTTATGTGCGTACGTGATACCCTCGCTTAGCTGCGGAGTTACTGGCAACGAACCAGTGCGCTCTAATTTTAGAAGTCCAGAAACGATAAGCCGTGCGCCGGCAGCAGCTAGTTTGTCATGCAAAGTTCCTGCAGTATCTGTGGGCTCGATGACCACCTTTTCGCGCATAAGCATCGGACCCATATCCAGTCCTGCGTCCATCTGCATCAACGTGACACCAGTAACTTTGTCTCCAGCTTCGATTGCTCGATGGATAGGTGCTGCGCCACGCCAACGCGGCAACAGCGACGCATGAATATTAATACAGCCATACGGTGCGATATCAAGTACCGTATGCGGTAATAGCAACCCGTATGCGGCCACTACTATTACGTCGTGTGGCGTACTGCGCAACAAAACTAAAGCGTCTACCGCTTTACTTGTGTACTGGCTGTCGCACTTGAACGAGAGTGGCTGAGCAAGCATCAATTTTCGAGCTATAGCAAGCTGTTTAACGGGACTTGATGAAAACTTCATGCCGCGACCTGCTGCACAATCAGGCCTTGTTAATACTACTGGAATAGTAAAACCTGCGTCGTGAATTGCCTGCAGCGCGGTTGCTGCAAAGCATGTTGTACCAGCAAAAATTACCCGAAGGGGGGACCTTATCGAAGCCATTACATTATTCAATCGGATTTTTTCATTTTTGTCTTAAGCTGCATCTGCTTAAGTAGAGATAGGTGCTCAATAAATACTTTGCCGAACAGGTGATCTATCTCATGTTGTATGCAAATCGCCAGAAATCCCTCGCACTCTAGCTTGAACTTTTCTCCATGTTCGTTTAATGCTTGAACGCAGATTTGATTAGCACGTTCGACACCCTCATAAATGCCAGGCAATGACAGGCACCCTTCTTCATTAACTGTACGCGCTTTGCTTAACCAGATAATATCTGGGTTAATAAACACGCGCAATGCATTATGGGTATTTGACACATCAACAACTATAACTCGCTCGTGGATATTCACCTGTGTAGCTGCTAGGCCGACACCAGAGGCTAGATACATGGTCTCAGCCATATCAGCCACCAGTTTACGGATGCGCCTATCAATATGCCTAACCAGCTTGGCGACTCTATGTAAGCGTTTATCTGGATAATGCAGTATTCTTAGAACAGCCATGGTTAGTTAGTCCTTGCAAACTCGAATCATCTTTGCATTTGCGCTTCGCCTCATGCGCATAAGGCGGATCAATTACTTTTTATCTTTAATGCGAATTTAGTTAAGGTGCTGCTGTACCCAGCTGGCTACTGCTATAGACTCGCACATAGGAGACTTAGTGCCTCTTACACTAGCGGACGCGTAGCGCGGCGGAGTGTCCCTGGGCGCATGCCCATAAAACACCAGAATATAGTTAGCTTATAGATATTTTATCACGCGATAAATACTACGATGCGTCTACTGATGCTAATAGGTGGCGATCTTTACCTTGTTGGGGCTAGTACTGCGTACAATATGGTACGAGCGGCATCCAAGTTGTCCCAGGCTATCAGCACTAGATCGTATAGGTAGAGTGCCCTTTCCGAAGTCGTGGCCGAAAGCAGCCTTGATTGTATAAATCTCGTATTGAAGCGGAGGTTGCATATAAGAATACATGCATTCCGCTGATTGTGATTTAACTACCATCGTATCTACCGGTACTACTGATATCATACGATTACACCATTATTGCTTTATGTATACTGCATACTACGGCTTTCTGAGCCGTAGTATTATAACAATAAGTGTAAATTACGACTCTCCAAGCGCAGATAAACTGCACCCGAGGCGTAGCCTGACCTAGCTAGCCTAAGCCTCGCTATAATCATCGATTATAGAAACCTATGCCTACAGGCATAACGTGGTGTAACACGCAGCTACAATAGGAAATTCCCGTAATACGACGGACTAATCGTGAATAATAATGAGAGTGTGTTTATTATAAAACTCGACATATATTCAGGTTTATTGATCAGCGCTAGGCTAGCTAATAATAGTAGCTATAAAACACCTACTCTTTCTGGGTTCTATGAATCAATATTACGATATGTCAATTGTCAGTTACTAAATCATGCCTATGAGACTCATCAGTTACGGATGTAACTTAAGCGGAGCTAGAAGTGATCAATACAATCTAGGTGTTTTAAAGCTAGGATAACTCGCGCATTGATGCACACTTTAAAGCCGCTTAAGCAGCAGTACTACCGGAAATATGCAGCTAGATTAATCCTAGAAAAGCTAGTAGCACCAGTGCACGACCGCATACTGCCCATATAGCTACACGCTACAGTCACTAGATTTGACTCATCAGCGTTGTAGCGCCACGATATATTGCTAAGATTTCTAGATTATGCCTGCCCTTAACATTGATAATGACGCTGAACTAATTACTATGCGCTTGTCATCTGCTGATACGTTGTTCGTAGCCTGCTTATGTGCGGAATGGTGTGGATCGTGCCGCGAATATCGGACAGGATTTGATGGGCTCGCAGATGCGCATCCAGAGGTATGTTTTGTTTGGATCGATATCGAGACGCATGCTGACTGGCTAGATGACTTCGATGTGGAAAATTTTCCAACCATCTTAATCGAGAATTCTATTGCTACACGTTTTTTTGGTACTGTACTACCCTATCCCCCAATTATTGCGAGGATGCTTGTCGACCTATCTCAACTGCCCAGCATTACACACGCGCCGAAACTGCGTCCAGTGCTCGTCAACGGCGTGAGCAACGCGACATAATTTATCAGACGCGGCCTCGCTATTGTCGCTAGTCGCTTTCTGCGACTAGCGCCCCAATGCTTTATTGCATCTTGCTATACAGAATTTTATTCCGTGCATTTGTCTCTTCCAATAGTCATGTTAAAAGCCCTGATCATCGCCGAAAAGCCGTCTGTCGCAAATGATATCGCACGCGCGCTAGGCGGCTTCACAAAGCATGACGAGTACTACGAGAGCGATAACTATATACTGTCATCAGCTATTGGCCACTTAGTAGAGATCTCGGCGCCACAAGCGTATACAGTTAAGCGCGGAAAGTGGAACTTCGCGCATCTGCCGGTTATCCCCCCTTATTTCGACCTTCATCCGATCGCTAAGAGCGAAGCTCGCTTGAATTTACTGAGCTGGCTGATTAAACGCAAGGATGTCGACCGGCTAATTAACGCATGTGATGCGGGGCGAGAGGGCGAGTTAATCTTCCAGCTAATCGTGCAGTATGTAAAAGCTAAGCGATCTTTACAGCGTTTATGGCTCCAGTCGATGACACCAACCGAAATCCGAGACGGCTTTGCAAAATTACGCAGTGGTCAAGAAATGCAACCGCTCGCCGACGCAGCTCGCTGTCGCGCTGAGGCTGATTGGCTTGTAGGAATCAATGGCACGCGAGCGATGACGGCGTTCAATAGCAAAGATGGCGGCTTCTTCCTGACTACAGTTGGCCGAGTCCAGACACCAACTCTGTCGATTGTTGTGGACCGGGAAGAAAAAATTCGTCGCTTCTTACCGCGCAACTACTGGGAGGTAAAAGCTAAATTTCTGTGTGAGACGGGCTTCTATGAAGGGCGCTGGTTTGAGCCGACATTCAATAAAAACGCGCTTGACCCTGAACAGCGTGACTCTCGACTTTGGCTTGCCATCGCAGCTGAAAGTATTGTCTTAGCATGCCGTGGGCAAAAAGGCATAGTCAGTGAAGAATTAAAACCCTCAACACAGCTTTCACCACTACTATTTGATTTGACAAGCTTACAACGTGAAGCAAACGGACGCTTTGGTTTTTCTGCTAAGCATACGCTTACACTAGCCCAAGCGCTTTATGAGCGGCATAAGGTGTTAACTTATCCACGCACAGATGCACGTGCGCTACCTGAAGACTATATAACTACAGTCCGAAATACTCTAGAAGTACTTAAGGAAAGTTGTACTTACTTTTTATATGCCAAGCAGATACTTGACAAAAACTGGGTCTGTTCGAACAAGCGCATATTTGATAATTCAAAAATTAGTGATCACTTTGCGATTATTCCGACATTACAAGCACCTAAGAACTTATCTGAATCGGAGCAAAAGCTATATGACTTAGTAGTTAAGCGCTTTATATCCGTATTTTTTCCGGCGGCTGAATACAAAGTAACGACTCGAATTACAAAAGTAGTGGGGCATCATTTTAAGACCGAAGGCAAAATATTGGTAAAGCCAGGCTGGCTAGAAGTGTACGGCCGCAAAACATTGCGCGAAGATGCTAACCTTACACCGATTATAAAAGAGGAGTCTGTTAAAACAGACAGGATAATCGCTCAACCATGGACTACTAAGCCACCGGTCCGGTACAACGAAGCTACGCTGCTCTCGGCCATGGAAGGGGCCGGTAAGCTAGTGGAGGATGATGAATTACGCGAGGCAATGGCAACTAAAGGCCTAGGAACGCCCGCTACTCGGGCTGCAATAATCGAGGGACTGCTTAGTGAAAAGTACATGCTCCGCGAAGGACGCGATTTAATTCCTACCACTAAAGCATTCCAGCTTATGACCCTGCTCCATGGCCTAGGAGTTAAAGAGTTAACTTCCCCTGAACTAACTGGTGAGTGGGAATATAAGCTCTCTCAAATAGAGAGAGGCTATCTGGAACGCGAAGAATTTATGCGTGAAATCGTGTGCATAACTCAGACAATTGTTAAACGCGCAAAGGAATATAATTCGGACACAATACCTGGTGATTATGCGATATTAAAGGCACCCTGCCCAAACTGTGGTGACAAGGTTAGAGAAAACTACCGTCGCTTTACGTGCATAAAATGCGATTTTTCGATCTCAAAGATTCCAGGTGGGCGGCAATTCGAGATTAAAGAGGTCGAACAGCTGCTGTTGGAAAAATCGATTGGTCCGCTGTCAGGCTTCCGCTCAAAAATAGGGCGACCATTTTCAGCTATCCTAAAGCTTGCTTTCAATGAAACAGTACATAGCTATAAATTAGAGTTTAACTTTGAGCAGGATATAGCGGGAGACGATACTGAAATACCTGATTTCTCCTTACAGGAGTCTATAGGTCAATGCCCAAAGTGTTACAACCGCGTATTCTGGCACGGTATAAGCTATGTTTGCGAAAATCAAGTTGCTCGTCCTAAAACCTGTAACTTCCGATCTAGAAAGGTAATACTGCAGCAGGAAATCACGCGGGAGCAAATGGCAAAGTTGCTCCATAACGGACGTACCGATCTATTAACTAATTTTAAGTCTTTACGTACTGGTCGTAATTTTAAAGCATTCCTTATTAAACAAAAAGATGGTTCAATTGGCTTCGAATTCGATAAGAAAGAAGCGCTGAGAAAGCCTATAGAAAAGTCCTTGACACATAGCAAGAAGGTAAAGAGTAAAACTAAGGATATCATATCTAAAATGCGTCTTAAGCCAGGAACCAAACGAGTCATTCAGACTACTGCGGTAAAAACGGGCGCTAACACGAAAACTACCCCCTAAAATCCACTATAGGATGATTACTAGGGTGATTAGCCCGGAAAAAGTAGAGCTAAGAATTCGCGAGTAGCCTAAAATAACCGGACAATCGATACTTCGCGCGATATACCAACCCCTCCTTATGTGTGCTGGTCTAGAGCTGAGCAGCAATATCATGCTACTGCCACAGCAACATGATATTACCTAAGTAACTTAGGCTAGTATTCAAGAAATATAAAATTTAATTTAACTGAAGTTCACGATTGGGTGATCCCATAAAAATTTTTACCCTGGCTTTATACCAACTATGCCCCCATCCACTTAGCAGGCCTGGTAATAAAGTAACGCTATTGCAGCGTAATACGCATTACCATAATATCCCGTGATTATTCACAATACTCTTATTAAAATCGCCTGCAGAGGCGCTTTTATCTACACAATAGAGGACCGATAATAATCGATAATTGCTGAGAGAGACGCGCGAGCTCTAAAATGTGATTATAAGAATAATAAATTAGCTATCGTATCACGATACCAGAACTACGCATACCATGAAATAGTGATACCAACGCGAAACTTCTGCTCTTCTATAAAAGTCATTTTGTGGTCAACTTTCACAGAAATCTAGGCGAATTCTAAATTATTAAGTCGCAAATACTGGCGACCTAGCAAAGTTTTTAAGGTTTATAAGATCCGTATGAAAACGTATACCGACTGATTCAGTGTTCTAAATAAACCTCTACTGGGCTAAAACCAAATAGCATTGGTATATATACACAATATAAAACTTTTTTATTTTTTAGTACCTTCCTAATTTAGGAAATGTAGTCATGGACTTCAATATTAATATCACTACCTTGATCCAGGTAAACTAGGCTGCGAATTATTGCCTGGTTGATACTTTAATTTAGTTTAGCGTCCTAGGAAAGCACAAGACTCTTGATTAGAGAGTTTTCCTGTGAAACGGCCACTTCCTTTGCTATACAGAGGGATCTCCCAAGGAACATACCTCCAAACAGATGATATAAAAATTCCAGGTTTGTACATTTATTACCCTTATAGCTCTTGTGAAACTACAACATGCACTACACCGTGTGTATGCCCTATTAATACACCTAGGAATTTATTGCACTGTGCTCCTATGGACATACAGTACACGCAACCGATTTTTAGCAATGTGTCGCTTTTATACTAACAGCTCAGCGCTGATATTTCCGAAATGCGAGGAGTAGTTGCATATCTTTAGTTATAGATTTAAAGTTGGCGGAATCTCTAATAGGCTGCCTATCCAAAACACTTTTTACAGAACTATCTTAAAATCATCTAAAGCTACTGTTTCTAGTCCTATACCTCTTCCTTCGGGGTTAGGGCGGTGAAGAGCGTATTTGTATTATTGAATGACAAGCGTATCAGATCTACACGGGTTGAGCACCCAGCTAATATTAATATTGAACTGTATTTCACGGCTTGTGGTGTTTAATAAATGTCAATATTATAATATCAGCGTTTTTTAGTTAAGTTGATTTATAAAATTATTTCCATTCTTATAAGTAATAAATAGCACGAGCTCTGCAATACTAACCATACGAATCACGCCTAGACAGGCAGATTTATAACAAATGTTAGGCGCTGCAATTTTCTAGCTTATATTATTTTAATATGTGACTCGCATCGATCCTATACGGGCCGTAAAAATTGAAAGCCACTGAGTTCTTAATACTACGTATTATCACTGGTATGTATAAAAACGGATCTCCTATATCTCCATAGTAATCCATCCATAGTGCATGTGATGCACCCTACAATACCGCACCGTTTTAAAGCCCCCCCCATGAAGATTGCCATTCTCGATGACTATCAAGACGCTATCCGTAAACTTGACTGCTTTCAACTACTCGCTGAGCATGAGGTTAAAGTATTTAACAACACGGTGCGCGGTCTTGGACAATTAGTTAGTCGACTTGCGGAGGTCGAAGCGCTTGTATTGCTCCGTGAGCACACGGGAATTACGCCGAAATTACTAGATAAACTACCTCGGTTGAAAGTCATTAGCCAGATAGGCTGCGTCTCTAGCCACCTAGACTTAAATGCGTGTAATGAGCGAGGCATCCCGGTACTCGGGGGTATAAGCTCACCCTTTGCTCCTGCCGAATTGACATGGGCGCTGATTATGGCAGCGCAGCGTCGCATTCCTCAGTATGTTTCAAACCTGAAGCAGGGTGCCTGGCAACAATCAGGTTTGCGAACAACCGCGCTACCACCAAACTTTGGGCTCGGACAAATATTACGTGGGCAGACGCTAGGAATTTGGGGTTACGGGGAAATAGGCCAGATTGTCGCTAACTACGGGCGCGCATTTCGCATGACTGTATTGATTTATGGACGAGAACATTCGCTACAAGCGGCTAAAGAAAATGGTTTTGAAGTGGTTAAGACACGTGAACAACTTTTTGCCGAGAGCGATGTACTAAGCCTACATCTTCGGTTACATGAGGAGACTCGAGGAATTATAACTGTCCACGATTTAACGAAAATGAAACCGACAGCATTATTCGTCAACACGAGCCATGCCGAACTACTTGAGGGTAATGCCCTCGTATCAGCTCTTTATAAAGGGCGACCTGGTATGGTCGCTGTAGATGTATTCGAAAGCGAACCTCTTTTGCAGGGATATCCATTACTGCGTATGGAAAATGCTATTTGTACTCCTCATATTGGTTGTGTAGAGCGCGAGAGCTATGAATTGTATTTCCGAGCGGCGTTTAATAGTATTCTTGCCTATCTAGGCGGCGATATACAAAATGTCGTTAATCCCGAATCACTGACAGCACAGATTCGCCGCTGACACCCACCTCTATAGTAACTCAATTGAATAACGCTACCTGCATAACTGCATCCTTGCTCGGCGCTTCTTCGGCTTTTAATTGCAGTACGTTAGCCTAGATAAATAGATCATCGACTACTCTGGCTATTACTGTTAGCCCTATTAAGGGGCTATTTTTTGGGTTTAGGTAAGTTAGATTAGACGATGTAGACCAACGGATTATCGATGTGCGTCCTACGTAAAAATAATAGAGCAAAAATAGGAGAATAACTTTATAGGCTTCAGAGTTTTATTTGGAGTTATAGGAAGGCGCATTATCAGCCATTATACGGGTGTCAATAGCACACAACATCTAGTGCAAAATATATACACGTTATAAAAGCCTGCTACAATACAACCCTTCGGGGGCGTTAGCTCAGCTGGTAGAGCAGCGGACTCTTAATCCGTAGGTCGAGTGTTCGAGTCACTCACGCCCCACTGACATTAGTCACATATAAGCAAAGTAAATTAGAACCAGATTCTATATAAGTAAATAATTTTAATTAATTAATTTAGGTCGCTCGCTTAAAGCGCCTTATCTAGGCGACTATAAGTGATCTATAAATTTTTCGATATAAAGTAGAACTATCTCTAATAGACTCTCGGTCTGGAGTCTGAAGTAGAGAAAGCATAGACATTGTTGTTAAAGAATTTAAATAACAGCAAATTTATCCGGTTTACGGCTTATGGCGTATGGTTTTAAACCAGTCGTTGAATTTTCTGTAAAACAGCTATATATCATGGCTCCTCTTTTTTACTCGTATCTCTTCCATACGTGTTATACACTACCGCTCTCAACTCACCGATCGCTGATACATAAACATAAATCAACACCAATATAGACTACCAGTATCGCTCCGGATCACTACGCGTTATTCTTGTCGATGTACTAATTTGAGTAGATATAGATTATGCGTATTACTAGTAATCGTTTTGTGTCGCCTTTCAATATAACAGCATACTATGCGCTGTCTGTATAAGTCCGTATGTTGTCTAAGCCTTAAGAGGTATTAAGAAGTAAATAGATATTTACGGGCTCCATACCATATTACTTTCCGATACAAAATCGGTTAAATATTGCTCCCAGCAGATCATTCGATGTAAACTCGCCTGTGATAGTGTTTAATTGTACCTGTGCTAGTCTTAATTCCTCGGCAAATAAATCAAGTGCGTGTAAATTGCACACTGCGTGCTCTGTGGCAGCTGTCAAATGTGCACTAGCTGCATGCAGTGCACGTAAATGACGCTCCCGTGCTAGGTAGACACTTTCCTGGCACACTCGCCATCCTGCAATGCGCAGCAATTCTGCGCGCAGCAGCTCGATACCCATCGCCGTCTTTGCTGATAAACTAATCTCACACGCGGCACCATCCTTAGAATCGCGTACATTTGGCTGGATGCCGGCTAAATCAATCTTATTAAAAATACGTACTACTGGAACACCGACAGGAAACCGCTTAGCGATTGCGCGGTCTTCCTCGCTAATACTATTACAAGCATCTAGTAGATGTAACACGATCTCAGATCGCTTAATCTCATTCCATGATTGCGCAATACCAAGCTGCTCTACTTCGTCTTGTGTATTGCGTAGGCCGGCGGTATCAATTACGTGCAACGGGACGCCTTCAATCTGGATTGTTTGCATAACTTTATCCCGTGTTGTACCAGCAATCGGCGTCACAATCGCTAGTTCGGCACCCGCTAGGGCATTAAGCAAAGAAGACTTACCAACATTTGGTTGTCCAGCAAGTACAACTAACAGCCCCTCCCGCAGTAGCGCACCTTGTTTTGCATCGCGCTGAACAGTCGACAAGGCATCACAAATATGCGCGAGTTTACCAGGCGCATCGGCCGCCTCCCAGAAATCGACTTCCTCATCGGGAAAATCAAGGGTCGCCTCGACCAGCATCCGCAGGTCTACAACTGCGTCGACTAGCTGATGGACATCACGAGAGAATGCCCCCTCTAACGAATAACCGGCTGAGCGCGCTGCCGCCTCCGTACTAGCTTCAATCAGATCTGCTACGGCTTCAGCTTGAGCGAGATCGAGCTTATCGTTTAGGAACGCGCGTCTTGTAAATTCGCCTGGTTGCGCTAGCCGCATACCGATAGCGTGGCTTGTATCCAAGCATCGACGCAGAATAAGCTGCAATACGACTGGCCCACCATGCCCCTGTAGCTCAATGACGTGCTCGCCCGTGTACGAATGAGGTGCTGGAAAATATAGACCAATACCGCGATCTAGCGGCACGCCAGTTGCATCAAAAAATGGCACATAGACGGCATAGCGAGGTTTAAGCTGATCATGAAATAACGCGTTCATTAACTGTGCAGCGCCCTCAGCCCCAGCGGAGCCGAACGAGACACGCACTATACCTATGCCACTGCGACCAGGTGCCGTAGCAATTGCAATAATTGGATCAGAATCGGTATACATTATTAAAATAAATTGGGATACGGATTCCACCGCGCTATACGAATTTGCTAAGACAAGATAATAGTCTCTATAGACTCTCTCTGAGAGGTAGCTTAGCTAGTTCAAAGTGGCACATAGAGCATGGCGCATTAGGCTAGTTTATTATCTATATGCTTAAGCTTTCTTGACGCCGCCTATCATTCGGGTAATGTAGTACTGCTGGGCGATCGATAACACATTATTCACGACGTAATACAGCACTAGTCCAGCCGGGAAGAAAAAGAACATTACAGAAAACGCAATCGGCATGAACATCATTATCTTTGCTTGTACTGGATCAGGCGGCGTTGGGTTGAGCTTAGTCTGAACTAACATTGATAGCGCCATCAACACAGGTAAGATACAGTATGGATCTTTCTGGGATAGATCATGGATCCACAGCACCCACGGTGCTCCACGCATCTCGACTGATGAGAGAAGGACCCAGTATAGAGAGATGAATACAGGGATCTGAATCACAACCGGTAAGCAGCCCCCAAACGGGTTCACCTTTTCAGATTTATATAGCCTCATTAGGGCCTCGTTCATTTTATGTGGATCGCTCTTAAAACGTTCACGAAGCTGTCTCATACGCGGTGTAATTTCTTTCATTCGAGCCATGGATTTATAGCTAGCCGCTGAAAGCGGGAAAAAAATCGCCTTAATTAATAGCGTAAGCAACACAATTGACCAACCCCAGTTACTAATAAAACTATGGATCTTCTCGAGCAAATAGAACAGTGGTTTCGCAATAATCGTCACCCAACCGTAATCCTTGAGCAATTCGAGGCCCGGTGCAATCTGCTGTAGCTTACGCTCTTCCTGCGGGCCGGCGAATAGACGAGCAACTACATGTATGCTCTCGTTAGGGGCGATGCTTTTTACTGGCTCCTTAATGCCAACTCGATACAGATTACGACTAAAGTTATCTGCGTAAAACTGATGTAGCGTACCTTCTCTTGGAATCCACGCAGAAGCGAAATAGTGCTGCACCATTGCAACCCAGCCGTTATAAGCCGAAGACGCATAGTTTTGTTTTCCCTGACTTAAATCCGAAAAGCTCATTTTTTGGAATTTATGCTGCCTAGTGTAGACAGCTGGGCCGATGAATGTATTAGAGAACCGCGGTGTCTCAACTAAAGTATTATCGCGCACTAACTCCATGTAGATGGTCGGTTGCACTGGGATATTGCTAACATTCTCTATCTTCGTATCGACCTTAATTACATAGCTTCCTCGAGTGAATGTATAAGTTTTTATAACTTTTACACCGCCTTTGCTCGGTGATTTGAAGCTGACTGACATCGTATTAGCACCATCTAAAAGCGACGTTACACCCGGCACGACATCAAATATATCGTTATGGTTTGGGAAATCACCGCCAATCAGGCCAGTGCGAGCTAGGTATGTATGATTAGCCGTCTGATCAAACAGCGTAATGTATAGGTCGGGCTGCCTTCCACTGCCCTTAATAAGCGATAATCGCGACAATGTTCCGCCTACAGTACTGATATCGCCGTCGTATACGTCTGTCTTAAAGTGGATCCGCCTTTGCTGAAAAGAAGGCTGAGCAGCATTCGGGTTGCTACGATCACTAATTACCCTATCGGTTTGAGGCAGATCTACTGGCTTCGACCCAATTATAGTCGGGTTTAGAGCCACTAAAGGAGCCGTCTGAGTAGGTGGAGTGTTCAAGAAGAATATCGACGGACGTCCATGGTCTTTCCGAAAGTTATCGTAGAGCATAACGCTTGACATGAAGAGGATAGCCCATAGAACAGTGCGTTTTATATCCATGCGTTGTCTCGTGATGAATTAACTGAGCAACTAGCGCCTACTGGAACGGACTGGGGGTACAGAATCGACACCGCCCGCCGAAAACAGATGGCAGCGGCATAACCGCTTTACTGCTAGATAGATTCCATATCTGATGCCATGATACTGGATTGCTTCGAAAGCGTAGTTAGAACATGAAGGGTAGAAACGGCATCGCCCCCCAAGACAAGGACTTACAGCAAGCTGATAAAAGTGCAGAAGCGTGATTAACACTGTTTGCATATCATGACCATCTGATTAAGATAAATGCGCCCGCTAGTCCGCAGTGTCGCGCACTCGTCGACGCTATATTTACCCGAATAGCTGTACGACAGCTAGTTCAACAAGCGACCGCATGGGCGACTAAATATTCAATCTGCTCTTGCAGCATCTGTGTAAGCGCCACAGATCCAGCACTTAAAAAGTGCTCATGATCAATCTTATGTGATAGCCGGATCAGCACGTCCCAGCCAGTCAACTCTAAGCGCCGCAGTCTGAACGCTTCGCGTACTAGTCGCTTCACTAGGTTTCGCGTGACCGCGCGGGGTGCCTGTTTTTTTCCAACCACTACACCAAGCCGCGCAGCTTGCTGGGTAGGACGGCGATATAGCATAAAGTGCGCTGAACGCGCACATGGGCGTAAACGAAAAACGGATGAGAATTCATCCGTTTTTCGCAACCTTGCGGTCTTCGGGAAACTGACGAGTGTTATCCCCATTTTGGAGTCTTCTACTCTAGAAAGCCTTCTCAGATGCGCTGCCCGTGCATCATTAATACATACCGTATATAGCTCGACATTGATACAAAAACCCAGCTAGCTCTCTGACAACTATCGATTACTTAGACGGTTAGCCTTTTACGACCTTTCGCGCGGCGCGCGTTAATAACTCTACGGCCGCCAGCGGTCTTCATGCGAATGCGGAAGCCGTGGGTGCGTTTTCTAGAGGTCACGGACGGTTGATAGGTACGTTTCATGTTGCTCTCATTCGTTAGAGGATAAGCCGAAGCGTGTTTTGAAAAAATCTATAAAGTTAGCGCAATAGGAATACTACATATTAGACTTTAAATTTGATTTTTTCATGATCTTCCATTTGAACCTCTTTTCTTTACGGAGTCAATGTCTTGCGCTTACTGTTGTAGTGTATTGTCTCCAGTACCCCGAACAATGGAGCACAATTAGCTTGTGAACAACGACGTGCTAATATAGCTTGCCACATTTAGCGGTAGAATCTCAGGTTATCCTAATAAACTAGCATACTACCTCAGTCGCCGAAATGCTTTATGCATCTACGGCTAGACTAGACTCATAGCTTTGCATGCAACTCTATGAAGAAACTTTGACGAAAATCGTTCTATTCGCGTCGAGTGTTGCAGCCGGTACAACGTCGCGCACCATAACAGACCACATGAACGATTTCTGACAACATTGCTTAACCCTACTATCGCGTAAGCTAACGCCTCAGCAGTACGTAACGTGGATTAAGCCAAGCCGCTCGCGCTCGTTGACTTCGATGTTGAGGCAAATATAGTGCGCATCGCTGCGCCAAACCGCTTTAAGCTCAACTGGGCGAAAAGCCAGTTCTTGGGGCGTATAGCCGATTTAGCGCAGGACTTTTGGAAGCATCCAGTGACAGTAAAGTTCATCCTAGATCCTAAAGATAAACCAAGGGAATCTGTCTAAAGGATCGTAAGCAGCGGAACACTTGCCAGTGCTATAGACGTAGTCATTGCGGCGGCCCCGAGAAAGCGGGCTGCCGTACTAGCTAGTGTCTCTACTCTTTACTTGACAATAGAGCATGCTCTCAGCACATCTAGAGCTTCGATCGTAAATAATAATGCGAACCTCGATTTTCTTAACCCGGATGTAAAAAAAACTACAGCAGTATCGCTTAATTCCCGCCTCGGAATGCCTATGCAGTTGCTTGATACAGATTTGACATACAAGCGCCCTAAGCTTAATTCAGTACTCACGTTAGAAAATTTTGTTACCGGTACGAACCAGCTAGCTCGCGCTTCGGCGATCTAGGTTACTGATAATCTAGGCGTCTCGTATAATCCTATGTTCCTATACGGCGGTGTTGGTCTTGGAAAGATACACTTGATTCATGCTATCGGCAACAAACTTATGAGTAACCAAGCTAGCGCTCGGATTCGATACATCCATGCGGAGCAGTATGTCTGTGATGTGGTAAAGGAGTATTAGAGAAAGACATTCGACAAGTTCAAGCGATACTACTCTATTCGCTTAACTTACTCCTAATCGACGATATTCAGTTCTTCTCTGGCAAATCAGATACGCAGGAAGAATTCTTTTATACATTCGAGACACTAGCCGAAAATAAGGCACAAGTAATAATTACTGGCGATATGTATCCGAAAAAAATACAGGGCATAGATGACCGATTAATTTCACGCTTTGACTCCGGTCTAACAGTGGCAATCGAGCCGCCCGAGCTAGAGATGCGGATTGCTGTTTTAATGCGCAAGGCGCATTCTGAAGGAGTTTCAGTAAACGATAATGTCGCGTTTTTGTCGCGCAACACCTACGGTTAAATGTACGGGATCTTGAGAGGGCATTATGGAAGATTCTTACATACTCAAAATTCCATGGATGTGAAATCACAATCGATCTAGCTAAATCGGCGCTACAAGATCTTCTAACAGTGCAACACCGCCAAATCTCAGTTGAAAATATTCAAAAGATCATCGCCGATTTCTATAACATTAAGGTCGCTGAGATGTACTCTAAAAAACGTCCAACTAATATTGCTCGACCGCATCAGATCGCTATGCACTTGGCTAAAGTGCTAACACAAAAGGGCTTACCTGGGATCGGAGAATTATTTGGTGGTCGCGACCATACAGCGGTGTTACACGCTGTGCGCAAAATTTCCAATAAGCGCGGCAGAGATACGCAGCTGAATTACGAGTTACATGTACTCTAGCAAACGCTTAAAGGATAAACTACATGTGACAGCATGTAGTGCCTAGTTATTATTACTTTTTATTCAGAGTTTTCCTAGAAAACTAGGTGTTTATGTTCGTCAAGTAGACTTAAACGTTTTTTAGGCACCATAGAAAATCTTATGGGCGACAAGCTAAAACTTAGTCGCTACACGTGGCAATGCGGAGTAGATAAACTATTATATCAAGAAGGAATTCTATGGAATTGGTAAAGACCGAACGGGATACTTTGCTGCGTCCGTTACAGACGGTCAGTGGCATTGTCGAACGCCGACACTCACTGCCTATCCTTGCAAATTTGCTTATATCCAAGAATGGTCCAGACGTGTCATTCCTATCTACTGATCTTGAATTGCAAATTACTACACGAGCCGCCTTTGGAATCGGAGATGAGAGGGTAGCTACAACAGTGGCCGCACGTAAACTTGTCGATATTCTGCGTGCGATGCCAATCGGTGACGTCACTCTCACACTATCTGCAAAACGGCTTATCGTCCAGTTTGGAAAAAGTCGGTTCGTACTGCAGACGCTATCGGCCGATGAATTTCCGATGTTAGCGCAGATAAAAAACTTCGGCGCCAGCTTATCTGTATCACAGAAAACATTTAAGCAATTGCTCGGGATGGTCTATTTTGCGATGGCACAGCAAGACATTCGTTATTATTTAAACGGGATGCTTTTAGTAGTCGATGGTAATAGGCTCATGGCCGTAGCGACCGATGGTCACCGCCTTGCGTTCGCATCAATGAAGACGGATAGGGCATTTACTCGCCAGGAAATTATCATCCCCCGAAAAACGATTCTTGAGGTGCAGAGGCTGCTGGAAGATAGCGATGACCCGCTAACAATTAATATCGCACCTATGCAAGTGAAATTTATATTCGGTCAAGTAGAACTTGTGTCTAAACTGATCGAGGGTAAATTCCCGGAATTCCAGCGCTTGATTCCGAAAGGCTATAAAAATATTTTTATAGTAGATCGCGATGAATTGCAGCACTCCTTGCAGCGGGTGGCAATTCTAATGTCAGAAAAATTTAAAGGTGTACGATGTATTGCCGCACCTGGCCAGCTCAAAATTTTATCCACTAATACTGATCAGGAAGAGGCGCAGGAAGAGCTAGAAATAGCATACCATGGCGATACGCTGGATGTAGGCTTCAACGTTATATACCTGTTAGACGTGCTAGCGAACTTAAAGACCCGTATAATCGAGATTGCATTAGGTAATGATGCAACATCAAGCGCGTTAATTACAATCCCCGAGAATAAACACTTTAAGTACGTAGTAATGCCAATGCGCATATGATTGGCATCATAGAAATGACTTAGGAAGTCTACAAAATCCAGGCTAGTCAAGTTAATATTTATTTAATATTTAAGTAGTATGAGGGAATCAGAAAATTTATGACTGAACAGCAAAATCCGCAAGAAAAACCAAATGCGGATAATGGCTATGATGAGTCCTCGATCCAGATTCTAGAAGGTCTTGAGGCTGTACGAAAGCGTCCGGGCATGTATATCGGAGATACCTCAGATGGTACCGGTCTACATCATCTCGTATTTGAGGTACTCGACAACTCGATTGATGAAGCACTTGCCGGACACTGCAATGATATCCATATCGTTATCCATACAGATAACTCAATCTCTGTAACTGATAATGGCAGAGGAATCCCGACTGACATTAAGCGCGATGACAAGCATAGACCAAAGCGCAGTGCGGCCGAAATCGTAATGATTGAGTTGCACGCTGGAGGCAAGTTTGACCAGAACAGTTATAAGGTGTCAGGCGGTCTGCACGGCGTCGGTGTATCATGTGTTAATGCGCTATCCAAATGGCTACGGCTCACTGTGCTCCGAAACGGTAAGGAGCATTTACTCGAATTTTATCGAGGCGTTGTACGAGATCGCGTATTCGAGAGACGTAATAATGAAGTAGTCTCGCCAATGATTCTCGTTGGGGATACTAAAAACCGTGGTACTGAAGTGCACTTTTTGGCAGACGAAGAAATATTTGGAACTATTGCGTATCACTATGACATCCTCGCCAAGCGCATACGTGAGTTATCATTCCTAAATCATGGCGTAAGAATTCAGTTAACGGACCACCGTAGTGGAAAATCAGATAACTTCGCGCTTTCTGGCGGCGTCAAAGGTTTTGTAGAATACATTAACAAGACCAAGCAGATATTGCATCATAACATATTCCATGTCATCGGCGAAAAAGACGGTGTCGGCATCGAGATCGCAATGCAGTGGAACGATAGCTTCAATGAAACTGTCTTATGCTTTACGAATAACATCCCACAGCGGGATGGCGGAACTCATCTGACAGGGCTTCGGTCAGCATTAACACGTGTAATTAACAAGTATATTACCGATACTGATATCGCAAAAAAAGCAAAAATAGAAATAACTGGCGACGATATCCGAGAAGGGCTGTCATGTGTACTTAGTGTTAAAGCTCCGGAGCCGAAATTTAGTTCGCAGACGAAGGACAAGCTAGTGTCCTCAGAAGTGCGTGCTCCAGTCGAGGAAATCGTAGCAAAAGCTCTTGAAGAATACTTGCTTGAGACACCTAGCGATGCGAGGATCATTTGCGGAAAGATTATCGATGCCGCGAGAGCACGAGACGCTGCACGTAAGGCTCGAGAGATGACGCGCCGTAAAGGCGTGCTAGATGGTATCGGTTTACCTGGAAAGCTAGCTGATTGCCAGGAAAAAGACCCGACAAAATCTGAAATTCATATTGTGGAAGGTGATTCGGCAGGAGGTTCTGCAAAGCAGGGCCGTGATCGTAAATTTCAGGCTATTCTACCACTTCGCGGAAAAGTACTAAACGTTGAAAAAGCACGATATGATAAACTACTCTCGTCCGAACAGATTGTTACACTTATTACCGCCCTAGGTTGTGGGATCGGCAAGGATGATTATAACCTTGATAAATTGCGCTATCACCGAATCATTATTATGACTGATGCAGATGTAGATGGCGCACATATCCGCACGTTACTTCTAACGTTTTTCTATCGGCAAATGCCCTCGATAATCGAGCGAGGATACGTCTATATCGCACAACCGCCCCTATTTAAGCTAAAGTCTGGAAAAGATGAGCATTACCTGAAAGATCAGAATGAATTAAATAACTATATGCTTAAGCTAGCATTACGTGGCGCGGAGCTAGTGCCATCAAAAGGCGTGGTACCGATTGCCGGTACTGAATTAGGTGAGCTTGCGTGCTCGTATTTACTTGCTCAAGCAGTGGTGGATCGGCTGAGCAGATTCTATGATAAAGCTTTTCTTGAGGCGGTCATAGACGGCGTGACTATCGACCTAACATCTGCCGATACGACGTGTCAAACCGCAAGAGCGCTACAGGATAAGCTACATGATAGTGCGCTCAAGGTAGACGTATCGATTTCACCACAATATGACTCTGTAGGTGAGTTGCATTCGATACGCATCGATCGACAACATCACGGTAATTCTAAAACATCAATTATTGATAAAAAGCTCCTACTAACATCAGACTTCCAGCGGCTGACGAATACTGCCCATATATTTAAAGGGCTTATAGGAGCTAGTGCAATGATCAAGCGTGGCGATAGGATGATAGCTATCAGAGACTTTAAAAGCGCAATAAAATGGCTAATTGCGGATGCAGAGCGTAACGTATCGAAGCAGCGCTACAAGGGGCTTGGCGAAATGAACCCAGAGCAGCTGTGGGAAACTACAATGAACCCAGCTGAGCGTCGTTTACTACGGGTTCAGATCGAAGATGCGATCGCCGCCGATAGAATCTTTACAACGCTCATGGGTGATAACGTAGAGCCAAGACGCGAGTTTATCGAGAGCAATGCGCTACGAGCGGGGAATATTGACGCTTAAGGCATATAACGCATAAATATATATCCCCTAAAAAGTTTTTATCACTAAAAAATTTAGGTCTTTCTTTTTTTATTCGCTATCAAAAAATAAAAAATAAATCTATACTGTAAATTATGCTGTGACGGCATCTATGCCGACTTTTTTACGAATTAACAGGTTAAAGCGTTTTTATATGCTTTGTTTGTTAACGACTTTCCGGTCTCTAAATTAGGTACATTAGCTATCAGTACAGGAATACAGGAATATCTTAGTAGTTCTACGGGAAGATATACAAACTAGTATACTGATTTTATACACCTAAATTCTTTACTAGAAAAATCTTGAGTTCCCCGTATCTCGCTCCCATACACAACTGCAGCACTGCGCTTCTTTATTACGAGGGCGATGATGAGTTTTAAATTTAGCTTAAAATAAAGCTAAGACATCTAATTAGTACGCTTTAGAATTTTTGACAAACCGTAATACACTAATGACGGTTTGTAGAAGAGTTGGCAGAAGATCGGTATCAAGCGGCATAGAAAATATAGAGACTTTATTGGCACTACTAATGCGTATATAAATTTTGCAAGTAAATTGATGGGTATTAAAAATCTTATTAATATATAACCCACAATAATAGTATCCAAATTACTATTTTTTAACTTATAGCTTTCAGCGATGACAAGCTATAGATAGATTTCACAGCTTGCGTCGTATTACTTAGTCGGGCGTATACGCATGGTAGGCCCTAACGAACTCATCAAAGTTATCTACTATTTCAGCTCTCTCAATTTCAGCTTGTTGCTGTAATGAACGCACTGCAAGCTCAGAATAATAAGTATGCAGCTCCCGTGGTAGCGGTCTGGCACGCATCGCTGAGGCGTGCTGTTTGCTCTGCTCGAGTGAGAAGCGGATAAATGAATACCCGGTCGTATGCATATTTTCTAATATTCGTGCTGAAGGGGTCAGCGAAAAATCCTGAATTTTTGCACGTTGCACTGCCAGTGCAGCACAATATCGATCGCCACCTTCCTGTACATCAAGCAATGCCGCAGCTAGCTCAATTTTTTCAAGCAACTCAACGGCCCAGTCTTGTAAGAAAACTGGGCGACCATTACGAGATAACTCAAGTCCTGGGCGTCGTGCCTGTGTTACTACGAGAGCGAAGTTATTGCTTGCTTCCGCATGCTCTGCTTCATAAAATAATGGACTTTCATCGAGCGCGCAATATAATAAATACGCCTCAAGAAAACGCGTAGTATTAGACGAAATTCCGATAGCTTCGAATGGATCAATGTCAAGCAATCGAACCTCAATGTACTGCACACCACGCGATGCTAGCGCGTGAAGGGGTCTTTCACCTGCTTGCGTGACGCGCTTCGGTCGGATCATCGAATAAAGCTCGTTTTCGATCTGCAACACGTTAGTATTGATTTGCAACCACTCGCCATTGTGCTTCGTGCCAAATTGCTCATACGGAGGATAAGGTTGGCTAACTGCGTTTGCTAAGGTGCGTAGATAACCTTCTAGATTATTGAAATCTGCTCGAACTACTGACTGCCCGGATGTATTCTGGTAACCCACTAAATCGCTCATTCGAAGGCTAGTTGCATAGGGAAGAAATAATGTGTCCTCGTCAAACGTATCTAACCTATGGGGTCGTCCACGTATAAAATTTCGTGAGAGAGCAGGCGAGGCTCCAAACAGTAACATGAGTAGCCAGCTGCTACGATAGAAATTTCGAATTAGAGCAAGATATGTATCCGACTGGTATTGTCGCGGAGATATATTGACCCGATCCTGCTGTTGTAGTAAGAGAAAAATATCTTCGTGCAAAGAAAAGTTATAATGAATGCCAGCGATACACTGCATGGATTTTCCATAGCGCAGAGCCAGTCCTCGCCGGTAAACATGCTTAAGCCGTCCAATATTTGATGTGCCGTATTGCGCGATCGGAATCTGTTCCTCAGGAGGCAGAATGCAAGGCATGGATGTGTTCCACAATAACTCGTCTCCAATCGACTCATAGACGTAGCGATGCAATATATCAAGCTGCTCAAGCATGACATCGGTGGCGTGCTCAGCTGGCGTGATAATCTCAAGCAACGCTTCGGAATAATCAGTCGTCAGCTGATTATTCATCAGAGCTGAGCCTAATGAAGCCGGGTGAGGCGTGGCCTCCAGCCTGCCGTCACGCCTCACCCGCAGGCCTTCTTTCTCAATGCCTTGCAAGCCTTGAGATAGCAACGGTCGGTGTGCGGGCTGCAGCAACAAAGCTAGGCGTCGAGCGTACGTATCTGTCGTCTGAAAGGCAAGCGTGTTCTTGAACATTATTCGTATAGTAAACTAGTAGTAAATCATCTGCTACGAGAGATGTATTCACGAGTATCAGGCACTTTAACACGTATTATGCAGCATCTCTGATGCTATGTTAGAGAGCCTTTTGCTGAGGAACAACAGAATGAGTATGATAATACCGTTTATTATGGAACCGGCGGAAGTGGGTATAAAACACACTGTTAATCTCTCATTCATTATATGTACCGCATATATATACTTAAGTTAAGATTACATGTAGTGTGGCTTATCCAGATAGATAGATTCGTATAAACAAATTTATATACTGTTTTCGCCAATTTATTAATACTTCTATCAAGTAAAGTTCTTAAACAGAGAAATTAAATCGTTTATATGATATAGATAACCCTATTCAAATAGGGTGACATTTACTAGTAAACTATGCAGCGATTGCCTGTAGATAAGCAGATGATAGTTTCGAGCGGGCTTAAATATTTAAGGCAGTTATTTAGTGACCACAGTCCGGGATATGACTGGTGTGTAAAGGCATATATACGATTTTAAATTAAGATATCTAGCCACTACTTGTAGTATACGCCATAATTGCCACTACAATATATTATCCCCGTCAACGATTAAGGCGCTATATTACAACCCTTAACCTGATAAAACATAAGCTGAGCATAAATCCTGCTATCCGATATCTAGTGTTTTATAATCTAGATTATAAAACACTCTTGGATGTCACTGTATTTATACAGTAGCTAAATAACTAGCACCATAAAGAATAAGGTGTGTTAAAAAGAAATTTATCTTATTTAAGATTACCATTCCAGTACTTAGTAGCGTAAACAACTGGAATAATAGATTTTATGCTTATTTAGCTCACCGATTATGCAATTAGCATATTGCCTTATGCCAAATAAGGCTTATGTATGTCATGCGTTCAAGATGTTTAAATAGGAACTGGTATAGTTTAGTTATATAAAACTAAGGCTTTATAAAGCTATAAAGTACATTAAATGAAGAAAAGAGTTATTCTTCACGGATTTATAATGAGCGTTATGCACGAAACGCCAGAAATATTATGTTGAAACATTGTATTATAAATAATAAGCTTTATCCTTGTAAAACAACTGCTATTACACAGCAAGATTAAATGTTAATGTAAGCATCTAACTTCGCAAGACAGTAAACCGTAATCACCACCTACAGACGGGGTTAAATAGACTTACGGGCGCGAAAGTTTTAAACTTTACTTATTTCCAATAAGATATTCTTACAAGACTTATCATAATAAATCTACTTCGCTAAGTACAGAGAAACTCTGGTTTATGCAACTTCATGCACACCATAAACACATTGCGATTGTAGGCCGCTCCTAGTACAGGCAAGTCATATGTATCATCTCTTAAATCAGGTCTATAGGTATGCTACGCTTTGTCATATTTAAGGTATAGAGCTAGCTACTAGTGAGTAAGTTAGCATGTATAAGGTTTAGTGGAAATGGTTTACCTAAGTTACTGCACTATGTGAGACTAAAGCGAGTACATAACGGAATTATGTTAACACTTTCTAAATTATCATGCCCTGATACGCTTGCCTGCTTAAGTTTTCCCATTGATAGCGCGGCTCTTTGTACTTGGTCAGACCTTTGCGCTATGCTTGATATTTTTGATGTCTGACTGCAGAGATAGATTGTGTAACACCCGTATTTTCTCGACCTGAACACTCGTTTTCTATACCGCCCATTCTGCTGGGAGCGTGCGCATGACTAGGATCGTGCTTCAACTAATACTAATGCTTGCAGCAATTTTAATTGCTTCTGCATTATTTACGAACGCGCTAGAACACTTAGGAAAACGGATGCAGCTATCTGATGGTGTGACGGGCTCATTATTAGCCGCGGTCGGCACTGCTCTACCCGAGACGTCAATTCCGTTAATTGCTATTCTCTCCGGACACGGAGAGCTCCTCAACGAGGAAATTAGTATAGGAGCTATTCTGGGTGCGCCGTTGATGCTAGCAACGCTATCTACGTGTCTAATGACCGTCTCCGTACTGGGCCAGCGCGGTCTCTTTGGACGTATATATCCAGAAGCCAGCGGTATCAAACGCGATCTAAACTATTTTTTATATGGATTTTTTTTATCAGCTGTTGCGATGTATGTGCCGCATACGCATATAGTAGTACGGGCGGGATTGAGCATTGCTCTCATATGTGTGTATCTACACTACGTGTATATGACGTTACAAGCATCACAAGCGTTAGTGGATAGCGGGCACAGTACGACAGTACTAGACCTTATGTATCTCTCCCATATTGGCATCCAAACACGCCTTATAACGATTTTATTGCAGTTAGGTATTGCGTTAGTTTTACTGGTTAGTAGTGCAAAAGGATTCATGCATTATATAGATCAGTACTCCCAGTATCTGGGAGTATCGCCGCTTTTGTTGTCGCTGATAATGATCCCAATCGCTACGGAGTTACCAGAAAAGATTAATACCATTTTATGGGTGCGGTGCGGCAAAGATACTCTCGCATTTTCAAACCTAACCGGCGCAATGGTGTTTCAAGGAACAATTCTCCCAGCTCTTGGTATTATTCTTACCCCATGGCAACCATGTCTTGAGGCGCTAACTAGTATCGCAATCACACTAACTGCAGTAGCTTGGTGCCAAGTACTATTACGAGACCGCGGCCTACCGATTTGGGCCTTGCTGTTTAACGGCATCTTCTATGTGGCCTATCTAGGCATGATGTTAACATACTCCTAAAGTATGCCTGCAACTGCACCAAAAACGGCAGCTTCCCGAATTCGGTGCATGTTCAATTAGCCCGTGATGCACCACAAAGCAAAGTAATGTTTAGCTCTTAGATCTAATCTATGTTGTAGCATTACATAGTACTGCGCAATGTATGAGCAGCAGCTACCATATTGCGTAGCGCCGGAATAACTTCTGACCATGTGCGCGTTTTTAAGCCGCAATCTGGATTGACCCATAAGCGCTGGGCTGGTATACGCTTAGCTGCTTTTTGCATTAAGTGAATAATATGCTCTTGGGTTGGAATATTGGGTGAATGAATATCGTATACACCTGGTCCTATCTCGTTTGGATAGTTAAAGTGATCGAATGCATCAAGCAATTCCATATCTGAGCGCGATGTTTCGATTGTGATGACGTCTGCATCCATATCTGCAATAGATGCAATGATGTCGTTAAACTCAGAATAGCACATATGCGTGTGGATTTGTGTATTATCTCGCACACCGTTAGCTGCAATTCGAAACGCACCGATCGCCCACTGCAAGTACTCATGCCATTGGGCTTTACGTAGCGGTAAACCCTCGCGTAAAGCTGCTTCATCAATTTGAATCACACGTATGCCAGCGCTCTCTAGGTCCAACACTTCTTCTCGGATAGCTAACGCAAGTTGCTGACACGATACAGTACGTGGCTGGTCATCACGTACAAACGACCAATTCAGGATTGTGACGGGTCCGGTCAACATACCCTTCATCGGTCTGTGAGTAAGCGACTGCGCATATTGAATCCATTTGACCGTCATCGGCTTAGGCCGAAGAATATCACCGAACATAATCGGCGGTTTTACGCAACGCGAGCCATACGACTGAACCCAACCAAACTGGCTAAATGCATAGCCTTCAAGTTGCTCGCCAAAATACTCAACCATATCATTTCGCTCTGCCTCACCATGCACTAGCACGTCGAGTCCCAGCGATTCCTGTTCGCGCACGCTATGCGCGATCTGCTCTCGCATAGCGGTGTTGTAACTCGACTCGCTTAATTCACCTTGTTTGAAAAGACTACGTGCCCGCCGTATTTCTTCTGTTTGTGGAAATGATCCGATTGTTGTTGTCGGATACGGTGGTAGTTGCAACTGCTCTCGTTGCTTATGTGTACGCTCCGAATAAGGGCTAGTGCGGCGCTCCATATTAGCGTTGATACGCGCAAGCGCTTCCTTGACGGCTGGATTGTGTACGCGCGTTGATATTTTACGCGCTGAAATAGCCATCTGATTATCTCGAAGTTCTCTCTCTACGAAGTGCCTGCCATTATTTAGAGCGGCAGACAGAGTACTTAGTTCATTCAGTTTTTGAAGTGCAAATGAAAGCCATGAGCGAAGTTCTGTATCGAGCTTATACTCGCTCGTTATATCTACCGGAACATGCAGCAGTGAGCACGACGGAGCCAGCCAAAGACGATTCCCAAGTTTTTCATGGATTGGCTCAAGCCAGTCGAGTGTTGCAGCAAGATTAGCTCTCCAAATATTACGACCATTAACAACACCAAGTGACAGAACACAATCTACTGGTAACTTCCTAATCACATCAAGGATCTCATCGCGAGCATTAAATGCGTCCACGTGCAAACCTTGAACTGGCAAGCGGCATGCAAGTGCTAGATTCTCTCTTAATTGCCCAAAGTAGGTGGCTAACAGTAGCTTAACATGATTGGTATTCAGCGTACTGTAGGTACTTACAAAAGCCTGCTGCCATATTGGCTCAAGCTCAGTAACAAGGATTGGCTCGTCAATCTGCACCCATTCAGCACCGCATATGGCTAGCTCAGCTAACAATTGCACATAGATTGGTAATAGTCTCGGTAAGAGTGCGAGTTTATCTGAGTTATCCTTAGTTTTTCCAAGCCAGAGATATGTCAGCGGCCCGATAATTACTGGTTTGGCTTTTACATTAAGGCGACGTGCCTGTCTAAACTCATCGATCAGTCGAGAGGCGTCAAGTGAAAATACGGTAGATTTGCTTAACTCTGGTACAATATAGTGATAGTTAGTATCAAACCACTTAGTCATCTCGCTGGCCTGAACACCGCCACATGTTTCATCCGCTGCCGAACGCCCTCGAGCAATCCGAAAATAATTATCTAGTGAATCGCCAGATAGACCGCGCACTCGTTCCGGCAGGTTGCCGAGAGTAAAACTCATATCAAGTACCTGATCATAAAATGCAAAATCACCTACTGGTGACCAGTCTAATTGCGACTGGTCAGTCCAATGTTGCTGGCGTAATTCAGCGCCCGCTGCCTTTAATGCATCCAGAGATGATTGTCCTTTCCAGTAGGACTCAAGCGCGAATTTTAGTTCTCGCTTCGCGCCGATACGCGGAAAGCCTAAATTGTGCGTGATAGCCATAATTCCTAAATAGGGATGTTAAAGTAAATTAACTATATGGGTGCAGATACATGAGAAAAAGTGATAATATTTCATACATGCATTAATTATTATCATGGTTTAATATGCTCGAACGTATTCACCTCGAGATTGTGCGCGAGGTTGACCGGAAAGGTTCATTGACTGCCGCAGCCGAGGTGCTGTGCTTGACCCAGTCAGCGTTAAGCCATACAGTTAAAAAGATGGAACAGATGCTGGCTACCGCAGTCTGGCGTCGAAAAGGCCGAAATCTTCGGCTTACTCAGGCCGGAGAATATCTATTATCAGTTGCTAATCGTGTATTACCTCAGCTAGAGTATGCTCAGGTACACCTGTCTCAGTATGCGCAGGGAGCACGTGGCACGCTGCGTATCGGGATGGAATGCCATCCATGCTACCAATGGTTGCTTAAAGTGGTATCACCTTATTTAGCACAATGGCCGGACGTTGATGTGGATGTGAAGCAAAAGTTTCAGTTCGGCGGCATTGGCGCATTGTTTGTCTATGACATCGACATCTTGGTTACACCCGATCCGTTATGCCGATCGGGTATTTGCTTCGAGCCCGTATTTAACTACGAACAAGTACTAGTAGTTCAGCGCGGACACGCATTAACACGTAGTACACATGTCGAGCCGGCGCAGTTAAGAGACGAGGTTTTAATTACCTATCCAGTTGATATCGATCGGCTCGATGTATATATGCAATTTCTAGTGCCGGCTGGTGTTCGGCCCAAGTGTCATAAAACTATCGAAACTACTGACATTATGGTACAAATGGTTGCTAGCGGCCGTGGTGTTGCCACATTACCTTTCTGGTTGGTTCGGGAATACTCAGATAAAATGCCTATCGAGTCAGTAAGACTGGGACGTGATGGTATTGCTAAGCAGATTTTTGTCGGTATGCGTGAAGCAGATATTAACACTGACTATCTCGATGCTTTCGTCGCGCTTGCTCGCCAATCGCACTGTTTATAGCGCTTTTCAACAGTGCGATTGGCTATACTTATTCCTAAGGCACATGCAACAGGTGTGAATAGGTATATAGTACGTGGTTTGAATTAGGTATGCCTATCTTACTCAATTTAAAATATTAAGTGCTTCAGCCTTACTGCCTCTCCTATATCATTTTATATGGACCATGGCAGTCATATTCTAACTACTTAAGATGTATAAGGCGGTGTACTACTAACGATATGATCTAGCATCGTATAGCTTGATTCGTAAAATAAGTCTTTATATGGCCATAGATCCTGGATCTCACAAGTTACCTTAATACAGGCGTATTACGTATTTAGCGGAGTACCAACCAATAGTATAATCAGGGCTGTTTTCTACTGGCCCGATAACGTAGTTATGCGCTTATTAAACTAATGTTAAGTTAGCGGCGTAAAGTACGAAAGAGGCAACGTATAGAAACTGAGGTTGTATAAGCCGTATAGATACTAGTTCAAAACCGCTCCATAGCGCTTATAGAAAAACCCCCGACTTAGCTGCTGAGCGCGTGCCCAGAACTGGCATATTGCTAATGCCATAATAGGTAAAAACAAGCGAAAACTTAATATCATCCGATAGGTTTAGACCCGCTGAATGTAATGTATTACAGTGAAAGAACACTACATCGCCCAAATTTAAACTTGGGGAAATAGCTGTGCTAATCAATTCTATATTCTCTGGCATATCAACTCGGAAAAACTTAGATTTATCGAAACGTGTAGCAGATAAATCTAATATATGCGATCCAGGAACAAACCGTAGTGCGCCATTTTCTTTACTCTCTATACCAAGCGCGAGCCATACTGATATGAGGTTATCTTTCATAAATGCCCAGTACCGGACATCTCGGTGCCAGCCTGTTAGGCTTCCGTATGTCGGGTGCTTAGTCATCAAGCAATTGTGATGTACAAGCGAGAGTGCGACGCGCTCGTTAAAGTATAGCTCTATCCGGTTGAGAATTTCTATTGATTGTGCTAACTTGCGATAAATTTTACTTCGTGCATAAGCATTTAGCAAACGGCGCACAGTATTGCCACCCGGCGCGGCACGTGATTTTGGTGCGCCTGAATAGCGCAAGTCTGACTCAAATTCAATAGCCCCTTCTAGCCGTGCTAGCTCGGTACGAGCCGTATTCTTAATTGCTTTGCAAAGCTCGGCTGGCAATAGTCCGGGTATGACGACAAAACCGTCCTGCCTCAATAACTCGATCTGCCCTCTATTTGATAAATACTCCGCCATTGCATATCCGGTTCAATGACTTAGATTCTAATAATTTTACGCGTAGTAACGTGTAGAGCGTTTTAAGTTTTATTTTTACTCTCGAACCCATGCGCATCGACATAGACGATGCCGCTATTAGTAATCTACATTAGGCGTACAATCTAAATCTGTACATTAAAATTTACATTTTTTAATCTTAGCGTCGCCTGCTTTGTGTTATCCGCATTAAAGAGCCTCAACGGTAATGCTTAATTATGCATTTCTAATAGTATCTCTATATAGAAATCTTCTAGGAAGCTAGTAATAACATACCCAATATTCGTTTTATGCTGACCACACACAGCTTGAAGCTTTGACTAAAGCCGATAAGCTATGATAAAAAAATCAGCGTATCTAGAAGTAAATAATATTAGCTATGCACACAGGACACTAGCAACTCAAAACACTCGGTCAAACGCACCCCATATCAGCGTTCTATCCCCAGTTTAATTAATCTCAACAGTGTTCCCCCTTGATTTGTAGAATGAATAACCGAGCAACAACCCCATTAATATACCCATAACTTTATCTGGCAGCGTATTTCTGGGCTCCCCAGGGATGTTAATCGGCGCCTAGCTACGCGATTGACTACCCAATTAGAATAATAGCAGCCATAATCAGAATGGCGAAAGTTAGTTCGGACCTTTGGAAATAACGTCGGTACACAGAATAAGTGTATTCTATCCTCTAAATTCTGAATCTACCCCTAGTGGCTAGGTGTAGTGATAAGGATGCTTATGAGAATACCCTTAAGTAAGGGATATACGCGAGCTGGCATCGTACTACGACTTTTATAACTCAGCCCATTCGTTCGTCAGGCCCTAATTGGGCATACGCACTTATCTGGGTTATCTTATTAGGAGCTAGCATCACCACTGGATACAAGGTAAAGGCATTATTGCAATAATTTTATTAACACTATTAGGGATTAATAATCTATGGAACTATAGATGCCGAACCCTATGTCATATTTTATGAACCTTAAGGAATTTGTTTTTTCTAATACCAACCTATACGGTTGTCTTTAATACAGTATAATGTACATACAAAATACTAATATCTTTTAACTTAGGTGTAATCTAACCTGGTTATATCTCCAAAGCTAGATTCCTATTACTTAGTCGACTATCTAAGAGTATAGCCAGGTATATCATACTATACACCTGCATTCCAGCACTAATGCAGATAATCCTAAGGATTATTAAAGGTCTTTTTATAATATGTTCGCTTCTGCCATTTTTAAACTTCAAAGTATCCGTCTAAAAGCACATATGTAACCCGCTCTTACGTTAGGCGCTGGCTAGTACGGCAAGTGTAGCTTGTGGTGCTCGCAATCTGTTCTCGTGCATGTCTTGGGTAGCTTTAGCGTAGCGCTCCTGGTCTGGATAATGACTCCTAATTTTAGATACTAGCAGAGCAGCTAGAATTCCTACAACAGCGATTATGACCATAATTTTGATTAGAGTAAAACCACCCTGGCGTGTTGTTGGTGTGTTGACTGGGTGCTGAATCGTTTGTTTTGCATACCTCATTTTCCACCTCGTTATGCAAATTAACTAAAAAATAGCGCGACGAGTTAGCGTATAGGCACTAATTGACCAGCTAAATGCCACAAAGTATTTGAAGCTTTTATCAGGATTATCACACAGATAAAGCATTGCGCATTCCTTATAAAGCTATGAAGCACTTACCACTTATTAGCTATATTAAGTAATTAATGCGTCGCTAACGCATCAGGCTTATCTCACTCGCTTGATTTAAATTTTTATGTACAACTCTAGTTTGTATCGTTTCTACTGGGCGTCAACTAGTACGTCGAAAGACGATTAGGCTCGAAAAGCCGCGTATCTCGAAGCTTAATCACTAAAAATTCCTTGTTTTATGTATAACTTTTTTATACAACGTGTCTAGCACAAGATGTCAAGTATAGTGACTATTATGCATATATAATTATGCTTATTAAGTGGTGAAAGTATATTGAAGCGCATTCCCTATAGCTCCAATTTAATTATTACCGCCATTCTACTGAATGAGCCGGTCTGTCATAACAGTAGGCTCTGTAGAGAGATGTGCATGTGACTACAAGATTAATAATCAAGATTGGTGTACCACGTATCATTCTTTCCAGTAGATTACTCTATCACGCCTTATTCTATAAGGAAGTGAAAAGCGGATATATTTTATCGTAGATAAATATCTGTATCCTGCCTAATCTTTAAGGACAGGCATACATGATTCAATAATCAGCGCTTTATCCTGCTGGCGAAAACAGCTCTTTGACCCCTAGAATTGCCCCTGTAGGAGAGTAGTATTTAACACTAAAGTCGGAAGTGATATTCACATTATTAGCTATATAGTTAATACGAGGTGACTAGACTAAACAGTCTCTATAGTCACATAGTGTGCTCGCAGCGTTAAATTTTTTCACACCATACTCTATAGTTGTTTGGATGTAGATAAGACCGGACCGTTCAATCATATCCTAGCAATCCATACTAGTGGAGGTGCGGCTGTCATTATAAATGATGTCGAATCGGTAAAATATAGATAGCTAACTGGTACGTAGAGTAATACGAAGCGGGAATAAGACATCGCGTAGACGATTATCCATATAAGCTGAATCAGCTTGCCGAAAAAATTGATTTAGTGAAATTTCGGTTGAATTACACTACACCATAGGGTCGCTATAATCACAAAAGCCCTGACATTATTTGTTGTCAACGATGGGTGGGTTTTCTAGGCCAGATATTATCTGGCCTGATAATTAATATGCGCTATCTACTAATCCCTAAATCTAGGAGAGATAAGTATCCGCTTATATTAATAATATTTAAATTCTAAGGCTCCTAGATATTACCTAATTATATGTTTGCATTAGCGACGTTGTCAATTTATGCGGAATAGGTGCTCGCTATACGCTTTACGCCACATCCCGAACATGCAGCGGATGTGGCGTAAGAAAATTATACTTATTCGGGGTAGAACGGCTGACGCCGTCAATACTCAACGCCTATTAACGGCGTCTTTAAATGCCTTTCCAGCAGTGAACTTGATCGTTTTTACAGCGGGAATCTTAATCGTCTCACCCGTCTTTGGGTTACGACCAATCCGCTCAGCGCGAGTGCCAGAGCTGAAACTGCCGAAGCCAATTAACTGGATACTGTCTCCCTTGGAAACAGCGTTCTTAATAACATCGAACAGCGTATCGAGTATCTCGCTAGTTTGCAGCTTGCTGGCACTAGCCTGTAAAGAGACTGTGTCGATCAGTTCCTGTTTGTTCATACGTATCCTTTAAAGTCAGTTAATTATGAGCGCTATAAACGCGCCGATTATACGTGCGCGCACTAGCCCCCCCCCGCGTCAAGTCCTATAACTGTGACTAAAGCATTCCTAGAATTATCTCGTCGATTTGGTATTAGCACTGCTACTTCCCAATTGTGGCTAGTACACTTCTTATGTGTATAAGAATGGCACTTTCCATAAAAAACTATGGCAAATACTTTATAAAAATGGGTTTAGGACAATTTATCCGATCTTTCATATGCTGAATGTGGTATGTACTAAGAAGTAGATAGTATGGCCCCACTACTTTTAGATCTCGATAATTAGCGGTTTGTTTTGCATGAGAGCTCCATACGCTATGCTTTTACTATTTCGCAAGATCCATAAAAGCGCAACAGAAACATCGACTAGTTATGACGAATTCCTATCTATCGACAACTAGCAATACAAGCCATATTTGTAATCATTCTGGATGTGGCTTGCGTCCTAGACTAATACGCAAGCCACATGTATTCTACGCTGGATAGCTATCGTCTGGCCTTTAGTAAAAAACGCTTATCTGCAATAACGCCTAGGCGTATACAGTCTAATCCACTAGTGCTAATAGCTCTATCTTAGTAGCTTTACTTCATATACTAATTATAGTCTATAGACACCTACTGTTTTATAGCCGATGCTTAAAGGTAACTAAAGTTGACATTACATTTACCACTTATCACTTAACCGGGTATAATCAAGGATACCCTTGTAGCTCTCACTAGCTTGCACTGTAATCTGCGAGATACAGCAACTAGCTTTATATACTGATCATAAAATTACGTCGGCCACTTCATGTAATGGGTAATGCTGCGCTATGAACGTGTAATCTTTCCACCATAAAACGCAGGGCATTAGATCAAGCGAAAATTTCGGTATTAATAGACGTTTTTATCCCGATAATTACGTAATATTGTGGCTACTAAGTGTGAACTTTTTATGTATCGAGAGAGCTAACGGGTATTAGAAATATTTGACACAAACTGCCAATACCTTTATGGGGCTCGCTATTTTTCTTTAGGTATTAATTAAAGATCAACTAATGATTAATGCTAGCTACAATAAACATAAGGAACACGAACTTAAACAAGCAGTATACTAAAGCGATAAGAATTCTTCTCCGCTGAAGCGCATGACGCGCCTCAATCGACCGGAGCACGGGGTATAGAAGAGATATAGTGAGATTGTGGAAGTCTATGCCGATTAGAGGCAGCTCTAACCGAAAGGTTCAGGGAGGCTTATAAGCTGATTGCTGATAGTGCATCGAAATTTTCGATGGTGATGATGGCTAATCAATTTCTCTCTAGTAGGAATCTAAGTAAGCCCTAGAAACTGGATCGGAAGCCTAGCTGATGAATTCAATTAGTTTAGTTACCCCTTGTGTTTTCCCTGATGTATACCGTAGATAAAAGTATAAATTACCGCCGTGTGACACAGAATAATTTCTGACTGCGAGCTTACGTTAAAAACATGTTAGACATATGCAATGCGCACCATACATTTTTATGTAGACTTCTCACTTTAGTAAGTAGCTATTTCAATTAAGATAATTAATATTATTATTAGGATAGGTATTCCTTGAATATATACTACCATATTTAAATAATATAATTATTTAAGAGATACATAATACTTATATTCATGGGTATAA